>CAZEAI010000232.1:0-2663 GCA_964510105.1 uncultured bacterium | reverse complement strand
GCGCACGCGGCACCGGCCACCAATACCCTACACCCTGCCAGGCAACATACAAGGGGAAGGCGAACGAAGTGAGCAGGGGTGAGGGAGATGCGCTTGGGGTTGGTTCTTACCTGAATACACTGCGGGCGCTCAGGACGATTGCTGGCGGGGACTTGATAGAGTAGACAAGTGCGCAATACATTCATTCCGTTAGGGGGAAAGAGCGGCGAACGTTCAAGACGATCAGCCGCTCCCTCGATGAGCGCCGCGTCATCGTTTCCGGTGACGGCGGATGCTCAATGCGCTCGCGACCATGCCGAGAACTGCGGCGGCCGCGACTAGCAGCTCCGTCATTTGCCCTCCTTTCGCGGTGAAATGGTGGGAAGGTTGACGAAGGCCCGATGCTGGAACCATCGGGCCTTCGTCGTTCTGTACAGGGGAAATATACAGACCCGGTGCTGCGAAGCCAAATCCGCAACGATACGTAAGTGCCGTAATTTCCGGAAGTTCCGGAGTGTCCGCGAAGGTGTGCCACGCTCTCTCTTACCGAATGATCGGCGCTCTGTCCCGCTTCGGAAGGTTCTGCTCAGAGCGTCGAGAATCGCTCCATGTCCTCACACATTTGCAGCCTCAACGCGTGCCCTGTATGTAGGAATCTGTTGAGATTGGGTGTGTGGGCACCCTAGAGATTGCTCGTTTCACTACTCCCCCCCCGCTCCTTGACCCCCTCCTGCGCGCGGAGCACCTTTACGCCGCGCTCCAACCGCCCTCGTCACCGCTACTTCCGGAGGCCCATGTGAACGTCCTGATGATCGTCATCGACACGCTTCGCGCCGACCACCTCGGCTGCTACGGCTACCCCCGCATGACGAGTCCGCACATCGACCGGCTCGCCGCCGAGGGCACGCTGTTCCGCGAGATGGTCGCGCCGCACATCCCGACGCATCCGTCGTTCACCACGATGATGTCCGGCCACGACCCCCTCTCGCACCAGGTGATATCCCACGGCGCGGACCGGGAGCCCGCCGACGGCATCCGAATGATGGCGGAGATCCTCGGCGATCTCGGCTACCACACCGCCGCGGCGGACACCATCGGACGCTGGTTCGAGCGCGGATTCGCCGACTACCGTCGCTACGCGTGGGAGTCCGACCACACGCAGCCGCAGCGCAAAGCCGAGGCGGTGAACGAGGTCGCGCTCGACCTGCTCAACTCGTGCGCCGGGCAGGACAAGCCGTGGTTCCTGTTCGTCCACCACTGGGACCCGCACACGCCGTATCTCCCGCCCGGGCCGTTCCATCGGATGTTCTACCAGGGCGACGAGAAGGCGGCGGAGCACACGTCGCTCGAGGAGATGTTCGCGTTCGAACCGTTCGCCGACTACTTCAACTCGTGGCTGCCCGGCGTGCGGGACCTCGAATACGTCATCGCCGAGTACGACGCGACCATTGCCTACGCGGATATGGCCGTTGCGCACCTGCTGACGCGGCTGAGCGAACTTGGCCTCGACGAGGACACGCTCGTGCTGCTCACCGCCGACCACGGCGAGACCATGGACGAGCACGGCTGCTATTTCGATCACCACGGTCTGTACGACGCGAACGTTTGCGTGCCGCTGATCCTGCGCTGCCCGGGCACCGTCCCGACGGCGCAGAGGCTGCCGGGGCAGGTGGCGATGTACGACCTCGCGCCGACGATTCTCGACTATACCGGCCACTCCGACCAGATCGCGCGGAACCGCATGTTCGGCAAATCCGCTAAGCCGCTCGCCGACAGCGGGTCGCAGAAGGGCAACCACGGCCGCGTGTACCTCACCGAGCGGACATGGATGCGCAAGCGCGGCATCCGGACCGCCGACTGGAAGTACATCGAGGCGCTGGAGCCGGACTTCCACGGCCTGCCGCCGGTCGAGCTCTACAGCCTGCACGAGGAACCGGTGAAGGAAGTCACGAATGTGGCCGACGAGCGCCCGGACCTCGTGGAGAACTTCGCGGCGACGATCCGTGACTGGGAGAAGCGCCGCATGGAGGCCACCGGTCGCCCGAATCCCATCGACGAGCCGGGGGTGAGCCTGTTCAGGCCGTAAGGTGCCTTTGATCCTAGGGTTGCCTTCCGTACGATCTCACGGAATCCTACTGCACTCGCGCTGTAGCTCCGTCGGTTGCACCGCGCGGATCTCTACATGCCCAAGACATCCTCGAACGGAGGAGCTGACAATGCTCGCTCGCCTCGTAGTTACACTCGCCGTTCTGTCAGCGCTTGTTCCGTCACCTGCCTCTTCACGCTCCCACGATCCAGGTGATCCAGCCCGCAAGATATCCTCGGTCCTCAGACACGTGATCGACGGCGCAGGAACTGCGAAGACGGGCAGAGCAGCGTTCGGCTCAGGTGCGTCGCATCTGAAGCTGAATGAAGCAGGCGAAGTGCACGTCTACGCCAAACTCACCGAACTCAGTCCGGCGACCCTCACGGGAGTAGAAGGCCTCGGTCTCGACGTCGACAACACCGAGCCACGAACGCGCACGGTGACCGGCTGGATCTCACCCTCCGGTCTCGGCGTCTTAGCTGCCGACGATGTGGTGATGTCCGTGCGTCCCGTCATCCCGCCGGCAACCAGCGTCGGTAGTGTATCGAGCGAAGGCGACGCCATCCTCCGCGCCGACGTCGTTCGTGGGATAGGCTAC
>CAZEAI010000231.1:0-2721 GCA_964510105.1 uncultured bacterium | reverse complement strand
AGATTCTCATACCTGAGAACGCCCTGTTCTCCATGAACGTGACCGCCACCGACCCCGAGGGCTACGGCATAGACCATTTCAGCATCACCACCGATCCCGCGATCGAATTCTTCTTCGCGAACGAAGGCGGATCGGGGCTCTTCACGTACACGCCCGGGTTCGACGTTGCCGGTTCAGAGCAGGCGACGCCGATCAAAGTCACCATCGCGGCGTTCGACGTGCATGGCGGTGAGTCGTCCGCGTCGATGGTGCTCGTGGTGCTCAACACGAACCGCGCTCCGACGATCGATGAGTTCGGGCCACAGACCCTGACCGAAGGCGACGTGCTCCGTTTCAACGTCCCGGCCGGCGATCCGGACGGGGACCCGTTGCGACTCCGTGTTGATCCGCTGCCGGAGCGTGGCAAGGTTGACGGACTCACGTTCGAGTGGGCGACGACGCAGGCCGACACCGGGGCCCATGAATTCCAGCTGACCGTAGTCGACCGCCGTCTTCTGTTCAAGCCGGCGCGCGAAGGCGATCTCCCGCAGGCAGCTCAGGCGACGCTCTTCGTCACAGTCGCGGATACGAACTACGCGCCGGTGATGCCGCCGCTCTCCGATGTGTCGCTTTCCGTTGGCGAGACGTTCGAACTCGTCGCGAAAGCGTTCGATCCGGACGGCGACGCCATCACGTACAGCGACGATACGGATATCTTCAACATCGACGCGACGTCGGGGCAGGTCAGGTATACCGCCGTCAACGCCGATGCCGGAGCGAACGTCATCACCATCACCGCATCCGACGGCCAGGACAGCCTGAGCCAGACGTTCACGCTGACCGTGGTCGCCGACACGCGGGCACCGATCTACACCCTTCAGCCAAGCGCGTCCAACGCGACGGAAACCACCGTGGACATCGAGTGGAGCACGAACGAGGCGTCGACTTCCATCGTGAAGTACGGCGTCCTCTTCGGGCCGCTGGATCAAACGGAAACGGTGCCGGACCTCGTCAACGACCACGAGGTGACGCTCACCGGCTTGAGCCCCGGCGTGACGTACGTATTCACAACGCAATCCGTCGACGAGGCGGGCAACGCATCGGCCGAAATCGCGGGAGTGGGAAATTTCACTACGGAACGCGAGGCGCTGCCGCCGCCTGCCTTCAGCATGGCTCCGAGGGCCAAACCCACAGTGACGACCGCGCAGATCACTTGGGGGACCTACCACAGCGCGTCCAGTGAAGTCAGGTACGGTACGAGCCAGTTCAGTCTCGGACAGACCGCGACGGGACGGGCTGGAACCGAACACTCCGTCGGCCTGAGCGACCTGACATCGGAGACGACGTATTTCTACCGGGCAATCTCGAGGGACGCGCAGAACCAGAGCGTTCAGAGCAGCGTCCTCAGCTTCACCACCGGCTCCGAGCCAAAGCCGGCTACCATCACCATTCGCCCGTCGGTGACATCGCGCGACCATCAGTCGTTCAGCGTCACGTGGACGACGAACGTGCCTGCCACGAGTGTCGTGCAGTATGGCAAGAGCTCGGCATACGGCCGTACCGTGCGACAGGATACGACGAACCGCGTACTGATTCACCGCGTGACCGTAACCGGCCTGGACGCGGAAACGGACTACCACTTCCGCGTTGCATCGCAGGGCTCGGATCCCGGCGCGCCGCAGATCGCCTACAGCGCCGACCAGACGGTCCGAACGACATCCGAACCGGACGTCACCCCGCCGGTGATCACCGCTTTCCCGCGAGTGAACGCGAACCACGAATCGGCGACGTTCACCTGGGAAACCGACGAGGATGCAAACTCCGTCGTCGAGTACGGTCCGATCGTGTCAGGGGAGCCGTTCAATTTCACTGAGCGTGTGGCACGTAGCGCTGCCGTGAAGAGCCACGCGGTGTTTGTCGCGGGCCTGACCGCGTCTACGCCCTATGGATACCGCGTGCTATCGACGGACGTATACACAAACGGACCGGTGGTATCGCGGAATTACGAGTTCACGACCGATGCCGCGCCCGATACCGACCCGCCGATTCTGGACGGCAGGCTGCAGGTTAGCGCGATATCGAACGTCGAAGCGACCGTGACGTGGAGTACCGACGAACCGACGGACGCGACCGTAGCGTATGCCACCGATGGAGTAATCGTGGGCACGGAGGTGAGCGGCACCCTCACGACTAAGCACGATATCCGTCTCACCGGGCTTGAAGCCGAGACCCGGTACTCAGTCTCCGTGGCCAGCGCCGACCAGTCGGGCAACGACATGGCGACGGCGAGCGTCTCGTTCACTACGGCACGCGCGCCGGACCTGACGCCACCGACGATCACGTCGTTCCCGTCAATCGAGTCTCAGACCCTCACCGACTCGAATACGGTGATTCTCGTGCTCAAGGTTGGCACGAACGAACCGGCGAGCGCGAGCGCCGGCTTCGGACTCACCGAGAACACGCTGTACGGTCGTGTGTCGGATACTCCGTCGGGCACAACGCAGTTGCTGACATTCACGAACCTCGCGCCGGCGACGGTGTTCTACTACCAGATCACGCTTATCGACGCCGCGGACAACGCGCTTGTCGACGAGGTGCGCACATTCAAGACAATCCAGGGCAGAGACGAAGATCCTCCGGTGATCACGCGCGGTCCGAGCGTGTCGCACCTAGGCGAGACCACCTACTCGAACAAGTTCGTCACGGACCCGGGAGCCAAGGGCGTACGACGTGTAGGAAAGG
>CAZEAI010000230.1:0-2821 GCA_964510105.1 uncultured bacterium | reverse complement strand
GGAGAACCACGGCGAGGGCCGTCAGGCGCGTGTATACGAGATAGCGGCGTACGGACGGTGACCGTCTGAAGGACCTCGAAAGGAATGCACATGGATATCCCTCTTGCACACGGAGCCGTACCTCCGACTATCGCAGGACTGCCGTCCTGGGGAGGTGAGCGATCGACCGGGCGGGCTCGCGCTCCGTTCGCACAGGACCTGCTCCAATCTCCGGTTAACGATGATCCGCTAGACCCGAAATGCCAGGCGTCAGACGTGTGAGGCTTCGTTATGCAGCTGTTTATCTCGCACATTCATGAGGAAAGAGGGATCGCCGAGGTAGTCCGAGACGAGTTGCTCTCCTGCTTCGGAGCTCAGGTTGATGTCTTCCTCGCGGAGGATGTCCCTCTCGGTACCAACTGGCTGGATGAGATCAAGATAGCGCTCGGCAGGAGCGACGTGCTCATAGTGCTCTTCTCGAAACACTCAAGCAGTCGACCCTGGATAAACATCGAAGCGGGCTATGGGGTGATGGCTGGGAAGCAGGTAATACCCGTCTGCCACTCGGGATTCTCGAAGGCCGGACTTCCGGTGATCTATGGACTGCTTCAGGCGGCAGATCTCCTCGCCCACGCGGACATTGACCGCCTTCTTGATCAGATCGCTCGGGCTACAACTGCTGGCAGGTTTCTAGGGGACAAGGCAGGAGCGGTTACTCGATGGATCGACAATGCATCCGACGCCGTTCGGTTGGCTCCGGGGATGGTGCCTCCTCTCCACGAGCCACCGTGCGTCTGGGTTGTCGGCTCGAACCGAGGACTCAATAGCAGACAAACTGCATTGAACGAGCGTTTCGTCAGCTACGTGGCGCAGGCATTCATGCAGCGGCGTTTCCGTGTAGTCTTCGGGCGAAGTGGGCTGCTCGACTCGCTGGGTGACGCTATGAGCAAGGAGGCCGACGCGGAGCTGGCTTTTGGCATCGAACGTGACACTCTGAGCGCGTTCGGCAACGCTTCGGCGATGCACAAGGAATCAACCAAAGCGCCACCGAATCCGGTAGTTCTGCTCGGGTCGTTCCGTAGTGACCGAGGAGTTGGGGACCTATTCGTCGACTCTATAGGATATGTGCCCGATGTCACGCTGGTCATCGGCGGCGCCACCGACGGGCGGACCCGCGAAGAGGTCGGCCATGCTCGGGAGGCCCACATTCCGGTGCTTCCCCTTCACTTCACCGGCGGAGTGGCGGAAGAACTGGAAGCGATCGTAGACTCGAGTCTTGTTGAGAGTGTGGCGAATATCCAGGAAGCCCAGAGAGACTACTCCTCAGTCGCACAGCTAGTGTGTGATGTAATCGTATCGCAGACAAGAATTCGGCGGAGTACCTAGTGACGGTCAGGCGCGTGTGTACGAGATAGCGGCGTATAGGCAGTAACCGGTTGAGAGTCCGCGAAAGGAATGAACATGGATATCCCCCTTGCACACGGCAGCGTGCCGCCGATGGTGACGCCGATGACGCCCGACGCGGCAGCCATCGACCCGCACGGCGTCGAGGCGCTGGTGAACTGGCACATCGATCTGGGAACAACCGGGCTGTTCGTCATCTGCTCGACAGGTGAGATGTTCGACCTGACAACCGACGAGATGGTCTGTGCGGTCGAAACGGCGGTGAAGGCGGCCTCCGGGCGCATACCCATCATCGCGGGCTTGCCGTTCCCGGATGTCGAGCGGAAGGGCGATCTCGCGAAACGCTACGAGCAGGTCGGCGCCGCCGGTGCCGTCGCGCTTCAGCCGTTCGAGGACCAGGTCGACGAGGACGTCTGGTATGAGCATTACATGCGGCTCGCCGATGCGGTGAAGATTCCGCTGCTCATCTACGAGCACCCGAAGTGGCCGGCCCGGATCACGCCGAATCTCGTCCGCAGGCTTGCCGGGTCGGGACGGTACGTCGGGATGAAGGATTGTACGGGTGATATCGAGCGTCTCGCTGCCATGGCGAAGGCGGGCGAAGGGCGCTACGGTGTGATGCAGGCGGTGCAGGAGCAGCTCATCTCGGCGATTCTGTGCGGGGGTAGCGGCGGGTGCTGCACGGCGAGCAATACCCATCCCCATCTCTATCGCAAGCTCTACGACCTGATGCGCGAGGACCGGATCGACGAGGCATACGACGTGCAGCTCAAGATCCGGCGGTGGAGGAAGATCTACAGCGCGGCAGGAAGCCCGAAACAGGTGCTGAACCTCATCGGCCTGCCGGTGAACGTGGCGTCGCGCAAGAAGGCGCCGCTCAACGACGAGCAGCTTGAGATGGCCGGGACGCTGGCCGACCTCGTCCGCGCGGAGCTGTGAACCGTCGTTTACACTCCGGTTCCTCTAGCAGTTCGCGGTGCGAACTGCGCGGAGTACCGTGAGGCTCCTCCGCACAGACAACCGCGGGGGCTCCTGGTCATGTCGAGCGGCGAACCGCAGCTCACGCTACGGTTCGTTCAGCAGTCCGCGCCGCGAACTGCGCGAGTGACGGTATGGCCTGACAGTTCCGCGCGAGCGATGGGTTATGTCGAGCGGTGTCGGCATCGCCGACGAAGTCGAGACATCCCTTGCCCGAGCCCGATTCGCGCGAAGTCGGCTGGAGTAGACTAGCGCCCTATTCTGGTGGCTGGTGCGCTGGGGATTGGCACGTACATAATGAGACCCCGGTCCGCACTGATCTGATGGTTGCGTGACCGGGGCCTTATGAGTACTCAGGGCGATCTGAGTTCATCCTGCCACTACCCCTCTCGCAGGAGTGTCGACGCTTCCGCGGCGGATTCGCGAGCCGCCTCGTCGTTCTTGACCTGAGCCTGCGCGG
>CAZEAI010000229.1:0-2827 GCA_964510105.1 uncultured bacterium | reverse complement strand
TGAGGGGGGTAGGGCTTGGCGGGGAGGCATTGCAGGGCGTGAATTTCGCGGACGCAGATCTGCGTAACGCAGACCTTTCCGGTGCTGAACTTCAGTGGGCATCGCTTGAGAGAGCGGATCTGCGCGGAGCCAATCTCCGAAACGCCCGACTGTATTGGGCGAAGTTTGCTGGCGCGAAGTTCAGTTCGTCCACCACCTGGCCGGGCACTGGCAGACCAGAGGGCGCCATACTGATCGACGACGAAAGCTGAGCGTCGCGAACGAATCGATTCCCTTGTCGCGCGTTCGGCGCTGCCGGGTCGCGGGCCCGGGTGCCAACCTTCCGGCCT
This sequence comes from uncultured bacterium, assembly GCA_964510105.1. Lineage (GTDB taxonomy): Bacteria > Latescibacterota > MWCZ01 > MWCZ01 > MWCZ01 > CAZWQW01. Next base: position 2,498 of record CAZEAI010000229.1, on the reverse strand, counting down.
GGGCTTGTACGTGAGAATCCTGGCCCAGCACGCGGGGCAGAGTGTCGCGACTGGTCTCCGCCGCATCGACCGGCGGGTCGGCGGACATCGAGATCAGTACATGCCGGACGACGAATGTACGGTTTCTATAGCAGCCTGTAGAAGCAGTAGACCATCTCGATCAGGCCGAACGCCGGGAACATTCCCCACACAAACACCCAGTAAACGAACGTGCTGCTGCGAAATCCCATGTCGCGATCCCAGATGAAGATCGGTATCGCCGTATACCAGAACGGCACCGACCCGATGAGCGCGAGCAGAAATCCCCACCGCGCGCCGAGAAGCATCCCGATGCTTCCCGCGATCTGGAGTGGTCCCCAGAACACGGCGTCAGCCCATGCGTATCCCTGATTGAAGGCGAAGTAGGCTTTGGGATCGGTGCTGGCCGGGTCGCCACCGTATACGTTCTCGATCGTCCAGCTTCCTCGCGGTCGCGCGACGGCTACCGCTTGAAGGGCGGTGAGCAGCCCCATCAGCAGCAAGCCGACTACGCCGATGATCCAGGTCGACAGCGTCACATCCATGATTATCAACTCTCCAGCAGATGAAGGCTTGCCACCGTGATTGTGGCTATTCCGGCGGCACCCCACAGCGTCAGGAACACATAGGCCGTCTTGACGGTCTGTGGCTCGCCTATCCCCATGCCACGGCGCTGCATGGTGAGTCTCTGGGCGATCCCGCGGCCCGCGAAGTACACGTACATGCCGCCGCCAATGAGTCCAGGGATTGTCCAGATGTGCTCGCCCAGGAGGAAAAGAACCGCGGCCAGTGGGAGCGTCCACAACGACAATGAATCCCAGATGCACTCAGCTCGGCTGTCGGCATGGAACACAGGATCAACTTCCGTCTCCGATTCGGTCAGCCCCCAGCGGACAGCCGCCCGCGGTGCAATCGCGGAAATGACCTGCCCTCCCCATCCCAGAAGTGACAGCACAAGCACCGATACGCCCAGTACTATGGTCATTCAATGACTCCGCTGCTGAAGGTGTAGAACGCACACCGCGCTCCGAGGCGAATCCAGAGATCCAGCCGCTTCGGGCGCGGAACGAGTCCATGAGGCGAACAACCGTCGATCCGCACAATCGTCCGCGCCGGGGCGATCGGCGCCGCCGGGTAGCGGACGTGGACACCCGACACCGAGCAAACGCGTCAGTCCTTGTCGTAGTGGCCGATCTGAGCGTCGACGGCGGCGCCGGACTTCACTCCGGTCTGCCCGTTGTCACGACGCCCGATGTTCCAGCCGGGCGCGGACTTTGTCTTGCCCTTGAACTGCGGCAGCCACTCCGCTTGCGCTTCGAGCATCTCCTCCACCATGTTGCGAATCTCGTGCGGAGCGAGCACCGCGGCAGTGAGCGGGTCCATGAGGCATGCGTGATACGCCGCCTCGTAGTCACCCTCAATCGCGGCCTTCACCGTGAGTTCCTGCGCGGAGATGTTGGACTGGCAAAGCGCCGCGCACTGTTCCGGCATCCGACCGACGTACGATCCATGGAGTCCCAACCTGTCGGCGTAGGTCGGCACTTCGACGCACGAATCATACGGCAGGTTGGGGATGAAGCCTTTGTTCAGGACGTTCCCGGCGAAACGGAACGGATTGTCTGTACGTTTCGCGTTCATGATGTTGGCCGCGTATTCCAGAGACGGTCCCTGGGCTGGATCGTACGGAATTGGCTTGGCACCCGATGCCAGCTCTTCCATCCCCTTCTTGTACCCGTCCGCACTCCGCAGGCAGTGGTTGAGGTAGGTTGCGGTCTCGCCACCGAAACCGGAGCTACCCAGAAGATCCATGACATCCTGCCGTTTCCTGAAGTACGGCAAGTACTCGGAGAGGTGGCCGGACGACTCGGTCATGAAATACCCGGCAGCCTTCATCATCTCGAACCGGTAGTTTTCACCTTCCTTCGGACCTTCCTTTTCGAGTTTCTCCCATATGGCCGGATAGAGGTCCTGACCGTTGTGCTTGAACGTCGTGAACCACGCCATGTGGTTGATTCCGACTGACTGCACCGCGCACTCTTCGACGGGTACGCCCATCCAGTCGCAGATCATCATGGTTGTATGCTGCACACCGTGGCACAGGCCGACTGACGTGATGTCGGGGTACGACTTCTGCATCCCCCACGAGCATATGGCCATTGGATTGGCATAGTTCATGAAGACGACATCCGGCGACACCTCCGTCATCGTCTCCATCATCTCGAGCAGTGCCGGGACGTGCCGCAGACCGCGGAAGATGCCACCCGGGCTCAGAGTGTCGCCGATGCACTGATCCACGCCGTACCTCATCGGTATGTTGAGGTCGAGCTCGTACGGCTCCAGACCACCGACCTGAATCATCGAGATGGCGAAATCGGCGTCCGCGAGCGCTTCGCGCCGATCGAGAGTCGCCGAGAACGTGCACTTCAGCGAGTTCTGTTCCTTCATGTTCTGCAGGATGTTGTAAGCCCACCCCAGCCTCT
>CAZEAI010000228.1:0-2881 GCA_964510105.1 uncultured bacterium | reverse complement strand
ACCGAGTTCGGCATCAGCCGGCTCGAAGAGGGCGACGGCGGAGTTCTGCACACGATACCGAGTCATCCCTACGAACACGCGGCGCACTACGAAGTGCGCGACTGCCTCTCCGATATCGCGCACCTGCGGTCGCTGCTGCCACGTGCCGCGGAGATGGCGACTGCGGCCGGCGACGAGACGTTCGCCGCGCGGTGCCGCGATGCCGCGATGCGACTCGTTGAGCCCGAGCTGATACCCATTCCCGATCACTACCTGACCGACGACGGCGAATTCGCCATCGGCTGGTCGAAAGCGCGGAAGCCCGTGAGCGAGAGCATCGTCAGTGCGGGGCGTCGCGTGGACGACGACATCCCCGTCTACTTCAGAGCCAACATGGTCGGCATCGGGTCCGAGGCTCTGTTCCCGAATATGAACGAGTCGCTTGTCTATCCCTCGAACGCGTTCGGGCTGGCCGACCGGGGCAGCGAGCTATTCCGCGCAATGCAGAACACCGCGCTCGTGCACTACGCGGACGGCGTCGAGGGCGGCGAAAGCGGCGTGATGGGATGGAGCGTCGCGCAGATTGTGTTCGCGCGTCTCGGAATGCGCGACGAACTCACCGACTCACTCGACCGGCACGTGCGGTCCCATCAGCATTTCCCCAACGGCATGTGGAACTACCACTACGGCTGGGATGCACAGACCATGTCCTTCGACGCAGCCGACGACGTGTACGACATGGAGAATCCCGACGACAAGTTCACGTTCCCGTGCCGAGCGCACACGCATTTCGGGCTTGAGCCCGGCGCGATCCTCCAGACGACCGTGAACGAGATGCTCCTGCAGAGCTACGACGGCTCGATTCGCCTCGCACCCGCCGTTCCCAAGGAGTGGGGCGGAGCATTCGTACTCTGGGCACAGGGCGGATTCCGTGTCGACGCGGAGATTCGCTCCGGAAAGCTCGTCCGGGCGGCGATCATAAGCGTCCGCGGCGAATCGTGTCGCATCGTGCCGGACTCGACCGTCGATACGTGCGAAGGCTGGGACATCCTGCGCGCCGACGGCGCATCCGTCGACGTGAAGCGCGAGGGAGAAGCCCTCGTCCTCAATACGGAGGCGGACGCGACGTATCGCCTGTTGCGCACCGGTGAGACGTGGGCCGCGCCGGTACCGATGGCCGGTGTCCCGAACGAGCGCGCGAAGAGCAAGGAGGGCCGCAACCTGGGCCTCCCGCGCATGTGGTAGGCGCGGCTAGTTGTCGAATGTCGGCCAGCCTTCTAGACAGTGAGACGCGGATGCAAGCTTTCGTAGATCATCTTCGTATTCGTCATCTGCGGCTCCCCCACAACTGAACTCGTCAAAAGGACCGCCCGGTATGCTGTGGAGGAACCAGTCTCCCTGAGTGGCATCACAATAGGGACACGTGTTCAGCCAACATGCGCACCCCTCGGATGAGTTTGTGGTGCGGTACTTGATCGTGGATGGAAACGGCTTCCGTTCTGGCATGCGTCCATAGAACCGCTTCGGCCAGTCGTATACCAATATGTCGCTGTTGCAGTTCCAGCAGACCCACGGCGTGTACCGGTAGAACTCGTTGGGGAGCATCGCCTTGCTCTGAATAGCTATCTGCCGAGTGCGCGACTGGAACCTGCGGTACGCCTCCTTGCAGCGACGACACGTGAAGGAGTGGAAACGATCGACGATGGGACGCAATCGCGCGGGACTCGCAATCGCCTCCAGCCCGTCCACCTCGACGAATGGTACCGAAAGCTCGGATGCCTTGTCATCGTCCACGGCGTGCGCAACTCGAACCTCGACAGCTGCGCGTATCTCTTCGCTGGCAAGTAGAGCCACATCTACCACGTAGCCTTCGGCGCATCGGTATTCCAGAACGGCAGTGTCCACCAAGCTTGGCAGTGGCTGATCGACATCGTCTTCACACACGCGACATGTGCGTACGACTGCTGGTGGGCTCGCTCTGCCTAACTTCCACCTTACCACGGATCGCCTAATCGCTTCCTTCGCGCAGATGTGGATGATCGTCTCCTGAGTGCATGTATCGCTCGCACGGTGTGCGAAGTGCCGCTTCTTGTGCTCACCGGCGCGCAGAATCAGCAGGTCGTGACAGGCGGGGCACCGGTACTCACTTCCCTTTGTCGCCTCATCCGGTGTGACGACCTCTCCGTCGGCGGCATACGCCAACGGCACTTTCAGTCCGGCCACGGCATCAGACTCGTGTGGTGTGTGAGCGGCGAACCGCATGATTGGCAGACCTGCGCTATTCTGAACTATCGATATCACTCGCAGGCGTGTCAAGGAGGGCCGCAACCTCGGCATCCCGCGCATGTGGTGAGGGCGCGGCTAGGCCAGGCGGCGTCTATGCCAGGCGTTTCGTCATTCTGAAGTAGTCGAGACGTTCCGCGCCGGGAAGGTCCGTGTCCTCGTTCTCGGCGACGATCTCGCCGTCCCGCACCATCACGAACGCCGGTTCGACGACCTGGTAGCCGCGACGGTCGTAGAAACGTTTCGCGGGTAGTGACGCGTCGAGCGCCACCGTTTCGCGCCCAGTGTCGCGGGCCAGGCGTTCGAGATGGTCCATGATCGTCGTACCGATGCCCATCCCCTGACACGCCGGGTCGATGAAAACGCGTTTGACGTGTCCATCGACGATGGTGCCAGTCCCGGCGACATGTCCATCGTCCTCGACGACGACCGTGGCGCCGTCCCCTGCCTCGCGAATCACCTCACCGGACGCATGGTACCGCTTGAAGAACGCCAGCGCCTCTGGCCCGTAGTGAGCCGCGTAGGAGGCGTCGATCGTCCGCGCAACGAGCGCCACGACGTCCGGCACGTCGGCATCACGCAGCGGCCTGATGGACGGGGTCACAGCCACCGGCGGAAC
>CAZEAI010000227.1:0-2993 GCA_964510105.1 uncultured bacterium | reverse complement strand
AGTGGGAAGCCCCCCTCAAGATTAGGTATCCCGATCCTAGAGATCTTACACCCCCTGGGAGATTACCAGGTTGATAGGCAGCAGGTGCAAGCACAGCGATGTGTTGAGCCGAGCTGTACTAATAGGGTGTGCGGCTTGGCCATTACCTCTTTATCATTCAGGTATTGCAAGACACACCACCAGACGTCGCTATCTTCGGCTGTCAAACAGCCCGCGAACCCGTGAACGCCGGTTCGTGTACATATTTCGGGTGACCAGAGCGGCGGGGACACACCCCTTCCCATTCCGAACAGGGCCGTTAAGCCCGCCAGCGCCGATGGTACTGCTTGGGAGACCTTGTGGGAGAGTAGGTCGTTGCCCGGATTTTCGTCGAAACCCCTTCTCGCATTCGTGCGGGGAGGGGTTTTCGCGTGTACGGTCGCGCCGCAACCGTCTCGGACGCCGCGGGCGGCGTATCGCCTCACGACGCGGGTCGCCACAGTCCAGTTCCGGCGCGTCGCCGTTGGTCGCACTGGGTCGCTCAGTCGGATATATCGCGTTTCATCCGCTCATACTCTTCGCTCGTTATCTCGCCGCTCGCATAGCGCTTCTTGAGGATGTCCAGTGCGGTTTCCGAGCCGGCGTCGCCGTCCGATCGACCGCGCGGTCCCATCCACGGCGGCCGGAATCCCCCTCGGACGAATACGACGTAGACAAACACCACCATGCAGATCAGCCCAAGGACAGGCATGAACATCCACGGTCCGCTCCATCCGCCGACATAGTCAGGATGCATCCTGTGCTCTCCCTCCTTCGCGCCTCTAGCGCGATAGCTGTGGTACGTCAGTACGCCGCTCACTCGTCACCAGCGCCGACAATCACGTCCGCTCGTGCGTGACCCGCGCCTCCCTGCTAGCCTTGCGCATGCACGGCCTTCCTCAGCCGATTCACCACGTATTCCACCTCGTCCCGCGTCGTCGCCCGGCCGAGGCTGAAGCGGATGGCGCCCATCCCGACCTCAGAAGACATTCCCATCGCCGAGAGCACCGGAGAGAGTTCCACCGTCCCCTCGTGACACGCTGAGCCGGTGGAGGCGGCAACGCCCTCCAGGCGGGCGAGGACGTCTGACCCATCCATGCCGACGAAGGACACGTTGAGCGTGTTCGGAAGCCTCTCCGTCGGGTGGCCGTTGAGCACAACGCCAACGCCGGAGGTGTCCCGAAGCTGGGTGTGGAAGTCGTCGCGAAGCTCCTGCACGCCGGCTGCCCCGAACCATGACTGCGCCAGCTCGCACGCGGCGCCGAGCCCGACGTCGAGCAGGACGTTCTCCGTGCCGGCGCGTCGACCCGATTCGTGCCCCGCTCCGTGCATGAACGGCTCAAGGGTGACGCCGCTGCGCACGTAGAGCGCTCCGACGCCCTTGGGGCCGTACAGCTTGTGTCCGGCTACCGAGAGCATGTCTACGCCGAGTTCGGAGACCCCGGTGGGGATCTTCCCGACCGACTGAGCCGCGTCGGTGTGGAACAGAACGCCGCGTTCTTTCGCGATCCGGGACATCTCCGCAATGGGCTGGACCGTGCCGACTTCGTTGTTGGCGTGCATCACCGTCACGAGGATCGTCCGGCCCGTGATCGCTGCGCGGACGTCATCCGGATCGACCATCCCGGTGCTGTCCACGGGCAGATAGGTCACCTCGGCGCCCAGTGTTTCGAGGAAACGGCACGGGGCGATGACCGCCGGATGCTCTATCTGCGTCGTAACGATGTGGTTGCCGCGATCACGGCTGGCGAAGTACGCGCCTTTGATCGCGTAGTTGTTCGCTTCCGTGCCGCCGCTGGTGAAGACGATCTCGTCTGGCGAACAGCCAAGCAGCCCTGCCACCTGGGCGCGAGCTTGTTCCACCGCGTCCTTTGCCGGCGCTCCGGCCCAATGCCGGCTTGAAGGGTTGCCGTAGTGCGCGCTCAGGAAGGGCTCCATCGCCGTCGCGACTTCCGGGGCGATGGGGGTACTCGCGTTGCAGTCGAGATAGACCTCTTTCATCTCAATAGCGCTCCAAGCGAACCGGCGTGGTACGTTGGGCGTGTCAGAAGAATCGCAGCACCGGCGTGATGACGAGTATTGCCAACGCGATCGCGAAGCATGTCTGGCAATGCTTCTTCCGGGAACGTCGCAGCGCCCAGAAACGGGCGACATCCTCTTGCGGCGGCTCCACGCCGGGCGTGAACGTGCGGAACAGCCCCTGGATCCTCGGATCGACCACCTTGATGCCGTAGACGACCAGCCCAGTGCCCGCAAGCGTGAGCACGGTCTTCGCCGTTCCGACGATCCAGTCCACGTGTGTCACCTGCGAAAGGTGGCCGTGAAACCCGTAGTCGATCACGGGGAACGCCAGACCGGTTGCGATCAGCACAGCGAGAAACCCCAGGCACAGGCGCGGCTGGACGCTCAGTATCCGCTCGATCATGTCGTCCAGCGGGAAGAGCACGTTGTCCGTGCCGTATGCGCCGCGCATCTTCACCATGCGGAGCTGATAGAACGGTGCCGCCGCGCAGCCGATCGCCGCGAGGATGTGGAGCAGCAGATTCACCGTGTAGAGTATGGACTCCATTACACGACCCCTTCCGATCGCGTGATCGGTCATGTTCGATGACTCGTGCGGGCATCATTCGCTCCCGGTGACGACCGGCAACCCGCGTGCGCCCCAATCCGGAATGCCGTCTTCGAGTCGCACCGCGTCGAACCCTTGCTCGCGAAGCATTTCCACCGCTTGGATGGCCAGAACGCAGTACGGGCCGCGACAGTACGCGACGATCGTCTGGTCTCCGGACAACTCTCCGAGTCGCCGCTCCAGGTCTCCCAACGGCACCGATACCGCACCCGGAATGTGGCCGGCTTCGTACTCCTCGACGGGGCGGACATCGAGCACCGTCACGGCGCCGTCGCGTACCTGCTCAAGGAGCAGGGCTCGGTCCACGGGTTGCAGGCGTTCCCGCTCCTGAAGGAATTCGCGCGTG
>CAZEAI010000226.1:0-3048 GCA_964510105.1 uncultured bacterium | reverse complement strand
GTCACGCTGCTCCTGCGCCTTCTCGAGTTCGGCCTGGGCGTTGATGAAGCTCGCCCGCGTGCTCGTGTATTCCAGCAGAGACCGATCAATCTCATCCTGCGAGATCATGCCACGCCGGAGAAGATCGTCGTCCCGGTTCTTCTGCCGCTCAGCGATCTCGAATCGTGCGCGAGCGTGGTCCAGGTTCGCCTGACGTTGTCTGAGATTCGCCGCGACGGAGGTGGTGTCCACAAGCGCGAGCAGAGCCCTGCGTTGGACTCTCTGCCCCGTCTCCACGGGCAGCCGGAGGATTTTGCCCGATGCCTTCGACTTGATCTCGATCGTCCGCACGGGTTCGAGCGTGCCGGTGGCGTTCACCTTCACGGCCATGTTCTGTCGGCGAACGGTGACGGTGACCAGCTCTCCCTGATCGATCTGCTCGCCGGCTTGCTCGGACGTTTCACAGCCCGTCCAGCAGCCCAGGGCGACCGTGATGGTCACGTACGTTGCGATCCGTTGGATAGTTGCACGCATGGCTCAACCCCTCATCGTGCACGCGTTGGGGGTGACGTATCTGTAACTACGATCAGTTGGCGGCGTCTTCCCCGGCGTCGCCATCGTCGTTCGCGGTAGTGGCAGTTGTGTGGTTCAGCACATCATCCTGCACGACGCCGTCGCGCATACTGATGCGCCTGGCGGCGTGTCTTGCGACGTCGGAATCGTGGGTCACCAGAATGATGGTCTGACCGTCGGAGTTCAGCCTGTCGAACAGCCCGAGGATGTCTTGTCCGGTGGCGGTGTCCAGGTTACCCGTTGGCTCGTCGGCGAGCAGGATGCGCGGGTCGGTTACGAGCGCCCTGGCGATTGCCACACGCTGACGCTGTCCGCCCGACAGCTCGCTCGGACGGTGCTTCATCCGGTCCGCGAGTCCCACGGCATCCAGAGCGGCCGCCGCACGTTCGCGACGTGTCCGACCGCGTACGCCCGCGTAGATGAGCGGTACCTCCACGTTGTGTAGCGCGGAGGCGCGAGGCAGCAGGTTGAACGTCTGAAACACGAAGCCGATCTGCCGGTTTCGTACACGGGCGAGAGCCCGATCCGACATGCGGCTGACCTCGTCGCCGGCGAGCCGGTACGCGCCGCTGGACGGTGTGTCGAGACACCCGATGAGGTGCATCAACGTCGACTTGCCCGATCCGGACGGACCGGTGATGGCGACATACTCCCCCTGATCGAGACCGAGTGTTACGCCACGAAGCGCATGCACCTCTTCGCTTCCCATGCGATACGTCTTCGTGAGTTCGGCGATGTCGATGAGCATGGCGGCAGCTCTCCCCATCTTGTGCGCGTTCATCGAATTGCGTGCGACAATCGCAACGGTGATCGCCTCAGTAGGTACATAACCGCAAGTGCGCCGATGTTCTCCAACGCGTTGGCCCAAGAGGGCCGTGCCGCTACTCTGTGCGCGGTCATGTTCTCCTCGGCAGATATATAACTGCTACATATGTAGAATGCAACCCCGACTCGCAAATACTGCGAGCCCGGTACTCAGATGACTCCTGAAGCGCGTCGGATGTTGCGTCGGTGTGTGCGGCTTCTCCGCGGCTCAGCGGGCCGGACGCGACACGCCCATCTCCTCACAGGACGACGCAATCGAGCGGATCGGAACATCTCGGGCGCGGAGTGCTACGCATGTCGAAGCGCATCGACGGGGTTGAGATGCGCTGCTCGCCAGGCGGGCCAGACCCCCGATGCAAGCCCGGTCGCAACGGCGCAGGTGAACGCGAGTACGATGGATCCGCCGGTTACCGCCGTAACCCACTCAAAGCGTTCCGCGAGCACTGTGGATGCCATAACGCCGCCTGCGATTCCGACGATGCCGCCAACGAGGCAGAGCAGTACCGCCTCGGTCACGAACTGAGAGAGTATCGCCTGTCGTGTTGCGCCGAGCGAGCGACGGACACCGATCTCGACGGTCCTGTCCGAGACGCTGACGAGCATGATGTTCATGACGCCGATGCCGCCGACGACCAGGCTGATGGCCGCGACGGACAGCAGAAGGTTCCCGAATGCCGTGGCGGTCTGCTGCTGGAGCGCGTTGTATTTCGGCCATTGTCACTCGGATCAGGTCGACACTCGTCGCGTTGCACGATACTATCTCAAGTATGTGTAACGAGGAGCACTTTCAGCGGGCCTTGGGCCAGGTGATCGCCGCAAGACGTCGTCGGCAGGGCATCTCTCAGGAGACGCTGGCTGCCATTGCGCACATGAGTAGGACGTACATCGGTGACATAGAGCGAGGCGCTAGGAATATCGCCATCAGCAATGTCGTCAAGGTTGCCAACGCTCTCGGGACAACCCCTTCCGGTCTCTTGGCTGAGGTCGAGACGGTACTATCGGACGAGGCCCGGCGATGATCGTGGAGCTCATCGAACACGCGCTGGGCGAGATCAAGCGCGGAGTGGAGACCGCGATAGCGAGCGCTCGTTTCGACGGCAAGAAGTATGAGAACGGCCAGAAAGCCAAGGAAGCGTTGATCCGCAGCTCGCGCCTAATCCAGACCGTACACGAGGCAACCAAGGCCAGTCTACACGCGGAACTGGCGAGACGCTCCGTGCCACACAGCGTGCATCCTCCTCTCGGTCGGCCCTCACCGGAACTGAACGTTACGGGCTTCATTAAGAAGAAGAAACAGGACGTCGTCGTACTGATTGGTCGCGACGAACCGACACCGGAGACCATCGTGGATGGGCCGTTGGAGGGTGCGACCGATGCCCTAGGCAAGTCTGCCAGCGAATCCTCCATTGTCGTAGGTGTACGAAGTCAGCTCAGCAGCGTGGCAAAGAACTTCGATACGTTGATGGAGCGTGCATTCGCCGAGACGCTGAATCTGCGCCTCAGATTCCCCATGCTCGTGATGGGAGAAGTGTATCTTCTGCCGATCTACGAGTATGACGATTCCAGAATGACTGCTAATGCCGTTGCGTTCAAGAGTGACCCCGTTCCACTAGGCAAGTTCATCCGCACTTTTGCAGGGATATCCGGTCGGGGAGTCGACTAAGGCGGCGA
>CAZEAI010000225.1:0-3203 GCA_964510105.1 uncultured bacterium | reverse complement strand
GCATGACCACCGTCACGATGCCCGTCCACCAGAGCGCCCCGACGAGGCTGATGGATGCCACCATCGCCATGATTACGCCGAGCTGCGCCGAACACGGTACCCCGAGCGCGAGCAGCAGCGTCGTGATGGTGCGCTCCTTCTTCGTCTCGAGGATTCTGGCCGTCATCGTCGCCATGGTGTCGCAGCCGAGGCCGAGCACCATGGGCAACACGGCTCTCCCGTTCAGCCCCATGATTCGGAAGAAGCGGTTCGTCATCACCGCGAGCCGCGGCAGGTAGCCCGAGTCCTCCAGGATGCTGAACAGGATGAAGAATGTGAAGACGATCGGCAGGACGATAGCGAACCCGTAGGAAAGGGCCATGGTGATCAAGCCGTACGGCCCGACGATGAAGTCGTGAACATGCCGGAGCACCGTCTGCGCCGCCGAGAGTTCTCCGGTAATCACGTATCCTGTGCCGGCGACCGACGCAACAGACGTGCCGAAGGCGTACTCATGCGCCAGCGTCAGCGGCACCGCGAACGTGTACTCCGATTCCTCCACGACGTGCTCGTGCGGGAATGGCGCGACATGATCCACGACCCAGATGGCCGCCGGATTCACGTAGCGACCAAATGCGATCGTCTCGAGGTAGTCCACTCCCGTTCCAGCGCCCAGCAGCCCCACGAACCATAGCGTGACATACAGCACGGCGGCCACGACGACGAGACCCTTCACGGGATGTGTCGACCACGCTGAAAGCGCTCTCAGGAACGGGTTCCCCGTGGCTTGCCTACGAGTCATGACCCCGCTGAGCAGGCGGTCGATCTCGGCGAGGCGCCGCATATTGATGACGCTTCCCAGACCCACGGAATAGGCGGATTGCAGCCGTTCCCTGATCTCGTCGAACTGGCGCAACACGTCGTCCGAAACTCGCTCGGAAAGCCACTCCGCCACGGTTTCGTCGCCCGCAAGCGCCATGAGCGATACTCCGCGACGCCCGCGCATATCCGGCGGCAGCAGCGCACCAACCTCGTCGACGCCCCGCTCGATGTCGTCGGAGTAGCGAACGTGGAACGCGAACGGACGTCCTGACAGGCTATCCTCGGCGATCTCTCGAACGCCCTCCTTGCGGATCGCTACCGTCTGCTGCACGCCCACGCCGACGAGATTTTCGAGATCGCCCGCGCCGAGACTGATCCCCCGTCCGAGGGCTTCGTCGGCCATGTTGAGCGCGAGGCCGCCGCTGCGCTCCAGGTCCGTGAGCTGGGACGTGATGACAAGCGCGCGCCGCACGTTCTTCATGTCTGCGACCTGCAACACAGGAGCGTCAGGCAGGTCGAACAGGATCGAGCGCGTGACAAGTTCGTCTTCGGACATCGGCATGAGGCTGTTCGCGCCGGGAGTATCGATCACCGTGCCGCGAGAGCCGTCGAGGTGAGCGGCGCCCCGCGTCACCTCAACGGTCGTGCCGGGGTAGTTCGAGACGTTCACGTAGCTGCCGGTCAGGAACCCGAAGATGGCGCTCTTGCCGACGTTGGGATTGCCGACAAGAATGAGCGAATGGTCCGTCACAGCGGGTTCGGGAGGAAGCGGGGAATGCGCGTGGGCCATGTCTACTCCGAAGGCGTGGCGGTGTTGTTCGGTATACCAAACACAAGATACGCCAATAGCAACTGAGTCTCAATACCTATCGCCCGCAGCACCCCGGCATCTCGCGGTCAACCATCACCACCGGAGACGCCGGAGTCATCGTCGCGCACCTTGCCCGAACGAGGACACGAACCGGTCCGCGAGAATTCCTCGCACCTTCCGGAGAGCCGCACCGTGTAGTCCGTTAGTTCGAACCCCATCGACACGGCGATCTGTCGCAGGTGCCCTGAGAGCGCAACGTCGGACACTTCGACGATCTGCCCACATACCTCGCACCGGAGATGCTCGTGGGACTGCGCCTGGCCATACACAAGTTCGTAGTGCGTCGAGATCGATCCGGGCGGGCCGACGACCTCACGTAGAATACCGGCCTCAACAAGCAGAGATATCGTGCGGTAGACCGTGGCGCGAGATATCCGGTGCCCAGCCTGACGCAGCCGGACGTGTAGATCGTCCGCCTCGAAGTGGGTGTGCGCGGCGAAGATGTGTTGCAGGATGTTCCGCCGCTCCGACGTCATGCGCAGGTTGCGCTCGCTCAGGAACGACGTGAACTCAGTAACCAGTACGTGCGTATTCATCCGGTATCCTGATATCGAGTCTCGTGATCACCAAGATACGACGTTCGCATGTCGGGTCAATCGAGGCAGTAGCGCCCGACCACGAATAACGCCACCACCGCCACGTTGTCTGACGCAACAGGCGATCCGTATACTTGAACCCGTTCGCGACATGATGAGCATCTCATCAGATACGCTTTGCACACACCCGTGCCCGAGTGTGAGGGAGTCGCGCGTGGCGGAACAACGCTCTCAGTGGGGATCTAAGCTCGGCTTCGTTCTCGCCGCGTCCGGGTCGGCCATAGGTCTGGGCAACATCGTCTTCTTCAGCGCCAACGCCTACCGCTTCGGAAGCGGAGCGTTCTACATCCCCTACCTGGCCGCGCTCCTCATCGTCGGCCTCCCGTTGATGATGCTGGAACTGGCGCTCGGCTCGCACACCGGCAAGGCGTTCCCGCAATCGCTCTACACCATCGGCAGGAAGCCCGGCGAATTCGCCGGGTGGTGGGGCGTTCTCAACGCGACGATCATCTCGATGTATTATGTGACGATCCTCGGATGGGTGCTTGGCATGCTCGTCGGCTGCCTCACCGGGCTGTGGGGCACGGACCCCGTTACGACAGGCGCGTTCGGGTCGCTCTCGCTCTCCAACCCCGTCGGCTACTTCTTCGAGATGCTCGGCTCGTGGCGCCCTGTCATGTTCGTGGTGGTGGTGTGGGGAGTGAACTACGCCATCGTCCAGCGCGGCGCGCAGAGCATCGAGTCGGCGACGCGATGGATCGTCCCGCTCATGTGGGTTGCGATGGTTGCGCTCATCGTGCGCGGGGTGACGCTTCCCTCCGGAGAGCACGGCGTGTATCTGCTCTTCAACCCGAATTTCAGCGCCATGGCGAACCCGGAGGTCTGGAAGGGCGCCTTCAGCCAGATGTTCTTCACGCTCTCGCTGGGATTCGGCATCTTGACGGCGTACGCAAGCTACCTGCCCACGGACTCCGACCAGGCCCACACCGCGGCAA
>CAZEAI010000224.1:0-3271 GCA_964510105.1 uncultured bacterium | reverse complement strand
ATACTCGCCCCCCCCAACCCGTCACGAACTCAATCGTACGATGAGTGATGTGCCACGTGCGTCGAGGCCCCTCAACACGGCGGCGAAATCATTCGGTTCGATACAGATATCATCAGACTCCACAACGCCATCCCGCACCGCGTTCTTGATCGCCGCAAGTCCGGCCTCGTGGCATATTCGAGCAATGTCCGCTCCGGTCATCCCCGCTGTCCGCTCGGCTAGACTGTCGACGTCGACGGCAAGCGAGACAGCCATTCCCGCCAGGTGCCGCCTGAAGATCGCATAGCGAACAGCGGCATCGGGCACGTCCAGATGCGCGGCCCACTCCAGCCGTCCACGGCGCCTGAGCGCCGGGTCGATCGCATCGAGACGATCTGTCGTGCCGACCACGGCGAGGTTGTCCGCGTCGCTGAGCCCATCAAGCAGGGCCAGGAGTTGCGACATGAGCGTAACTCCCTGGCGGCGCGTCGACCGTTCCCACGACGGGGCAATCGCGTCGAGATCATCCAGCAGCACTACCGACGGAGAAAGCTCTCGGGCTCGGTCGAAAACGCGGCGAAGCGATTCCTCGGTGCGCCCGACGGATCTGGAGAGCACCTCGGATCCACTGACGATCTCCAGATGGGCATCGCACTCGCCAGCCACGGCCCGCGCGAGCAGCGTCTTGCCGGTACCCGGCGCGCCGTGCAGGATCATCCCCGCGCGCATGGGCACCCCCACGCCATCGAACAGCTTGGGATAGCGCAACGGAAGCTCGACGCGGTCGCGAACGGCCTGAATCGCGTCGCGATGCCCACCGATATCGGCGTACCGATCGTCGGGAACGCGGCGCTCATGCGCCATGACCGTGATCAGCCGAACTCCCTCCCGCCCAGTGGCGCGGGAGACCATCTCGCCGTGGTCCGCTGCCCGCAGGACAGCTCGCATCGCTACGCCCGGAGTACCGTCCGGCATGTCCTCCCGCACCCAGCGGCGGTCACGCCCAGGAAGTATCTCACGCGGAAGACTCTCCACTTCCTGCGCCACCGCGTCGTGGCTGAATGCGGGGCACGCCGCCACCAGCTTCTCCCGCCCTTCGTCGACAAGCATGGAAAGCACGCGTCCCTTGTCGATGAGGAAGGATTCCCCACGCATCTCGCCGTGACGGTACCACGCCCGACCGGAAGCTCGCTGCTCGCCGTTGCGCGGAACGATCCGATCGACGCTCGTGAGGCGGCGGCAACCGAAGTACATCGGAGCATGACGCGGATCGAAGCCGCTGCAATAATGGAACCGGTTCCCCGAGCGCCGCTGACGCTGGAAACACTCGCCGATGGCTATGAGTCGATCTATCGCGGAGCCCGGAGCCGGCTTGCCGTCGACCGCCAGCCGGGTATGCTTCCAGCCTCGCACGATCTTCAGCAGGGAGACAAAACGATCGAACGAGTCAATCCGTTCGGTGCCGCAGGCGAGCCGCACCGAATGGTCCACCCCGTCGTCGGTCTCGCGGCCCTGGTGGCTTGCGGACGCCCTCGCCAGTTTCACGGCGAACGCGGCCCTGGCCTGCCCGTCGGCACGGAAGCAAAGCTCTATGTCCCTCGTCTCGTCTGTCATGGCTGTCCATAGTCCGCCGCTCTTCGCCAAGCGATCCGCCGCATGGCGATCTCCGGTCCAATCGTGTCAGGTAAAATACGCACCAGCCCCCGTGTGGCAATGTTCCGGCGGGCTTCGGAGCAACCGCGAGCCGCCCCGCGCACGGGGTACGTCCCTGCGGCTCAGCGAGCTACGTTCCCACACGAGTTCGTTGTTCGAACACCCATGAGGAGGGGGCCATGACGCCACGGGAACGCGTGGAATGCGCACTTCGCGGAGGCAGACCGGACAGTGTTCCGTTTACGATATACGCCAACAAGCTGCCGCGCTGTCAGGTTGAGCTGGAGGTCCGGAACCTGGGCGCCTGCATGCTTGAGCGAAGTCCGGCGCCGTACACCGTCCACACGCCCAACGTCCGCTCCACGAGCGTCCAATACTCCGAGAACGGTATCTCGCGGACGAAGACAACGACCGAGACACCGGGCGGCACCATTACGACGATCAACCGACCGGCGCCGGGTACGACGTGGCGCGAGAAGCTGCCGTTCAGCGGCCCGGACGACTACGCGGCGATCCTCGCGATGGTACGGGACCGTCACTACGGGGAGAGTTACGCGGCATTCGTGGCGGCCCGAGAGCGGTATGGGAACGGATCGTTCCTTCGCGCGTCAATCGGGTATTCGCCTCTGCAGGAGATCATCTACGCCCATATGGGCGTGGAGCAGTTCAGCATCGAGTGGGCGGAGCGGCGCGACGACGTTCTGAAACTGTACGATGCGCTCACCGAGGACCGGCGCAAGCTCTATCCCATCATCGCGGATTCGCCGGCGCTGGCCACGAACTACGGCGGAAACGTGAGCCCGGAAATCGTCGGCGTGGAGCGTTTCGAGCGCTACATTCTGCCGCACTATGACGAGGCGGCGGAGATCATCGGGCGCCGGGGAAATCTCCTCGGTGTGCATCTCGACGGGAACACTCGAGCGATAGCGGAATCGGTAGCGCGCTCACGCATTCACTACGTGGAGGCATTCACTCCGCCGCCCGACTGCGACCTGACGGTGCGAGAGGCGTTGGAGATGTGGCCGGACAAAGTGCTCTGGATCAATTTTCCGTCCTCCGTACACCACCACGGGGTGGAGTTCGTCCGGGACATGATGCGTGACATCCTCCATGAGGCGGCGCCGGGAGATCGTTTCATCGCGGGCATTACGGAGGACGTCCCCGACCACGCGTGGCCCGAGACGTTCCCCGCGATAGCTCGAGTCATTCACGACGAGGGGCGGCTGCCTGTCGGGTCGGATTGAAGTCGCCAACGGCGCTGCGTATACTACTATGTTCCATGGTCGGCACTGAACGCATCTGGAATGCCCACAAGGAGGCAAAGCAGCCGTGACATCGATACGAACATTCCGAGCCCTCTACCGAGCCGCCGCGATCCTGGCACTTGTCGGCGCGGCAGCGGCATGTAGCGGCCGTGACGACGGACCTCAGGGACGGATCTATCCGATAATCACGAGGATCGGCTACGGGTACATGGATTCCACCGGCAATGTCGTCACCGAGCCCCGGTTCGACGACGCCGGGTACGACTTCGTGGACGGGCTGGCGATGATCGTGTCGGGCCAACTGAACGGTCTGATTGACTCCACAGGAACCGTGATACTCGAGCCGAATCAGAGCGAGGCCATCATACCGGGGC
>CAZEAI010000223.1:0-3337 GCA_964510105.1 uncultured bacterium | reverse complement strand
AAGAACTGCGCCATCGACAGCAACTCGGTAGACGGAGCATCCGGCAGCGGGATACACTTCACCGCCGGGAGTACGACCATCTCGAACTCCACGATCACCCGGAACAGCGCGCCGGATGGAGGCTTCGCCGTTGGAGTCGACATCGACGCTGCAACACCCGTCGAACTGACGAATTGCACCGTGGCAGACAACGAATGCGCCGGCATCTACAGCCATTCCGGCGGGCTGGAGCTATCGAGCTGCATCTTCTGGAACAACGAATCGCCAGAAGTATCCTTCGCCCCACAGCCCAACGAGCCGCCTATCAGGCCCGACGGCGAGTATGTGCCCGCTTCGATCAATGCGCGGTACAGCGACATAACGGGTGGATGGCCCGATAGAGGAATCATCGACGCCGACCCGCTGTTCGTGGACGCCCCGGCGGGAGACTACCGCCTGAGGGAGGACTCGCCGTGCATCGACGCAGGCGATCCGTATTTCCTCGAAGCGGACAGCACGCGACCCCACATGGGAGCCACCGGCTTTCCTGTATCCCGGCGAGCGATCCCGCGCGTCGAGATATCCGAGGCCATGCTGGTGATCTCCACGACGCAACCAGTGCAGCTGTGGGCGTACAACACCGGTTGGGCGGATCTTGAGATCACGGGAATCACGTTCACCGACGGCTTCTCCACGCCGCTTGAGATTCCTGCGATCATCGTTCCCGGCGACAGCGTGGAGATCCGGCTGGCGTTCTCGGGAGCCCAACGAGCAACGGGAACAGCCGTGATCGCGACTTCTGACACGTACTATCCGGTGACCGAAGTGCCGTTGCGCGGTGTCGGCGTGACACTCTTCGGCGAGATATCGGGATTGCTGGCAACGGCGAACAGCCCGTACACGGTTCTCGGCGACGTCGTCGTGCCCGTCGACAGCACGCTGGTCATCGAGCCGGGGGTAGATATCCTCTTCGACGAGGACGCGACGTTCACCGTGAGCGGTAGTGTACATGCTGTGGGCACCGAAGCCGACAGCATCCGCTTCCTGCGGGGCGACGCCGACCAGTGGCAGGGAATCCGGATCGCTACCGCCGACTCGAACCTGACGAACATCCTCTCCTACGTGAGGATCAGCGGCGTGGCGGGGAGGCCCGGCAGCAAGCGCGGCCCGCTCATCATCCACGGCGATGAGGGCAATCTGCCAGTAGTATCGGTTAGCCATTCGGTAGTCAGCGACAACTCCGGTTTCTACGGCGGCATCGCTGTGCACTCCCAGCGGGAATCCCATCACAGCGTCTCGTTCACCCATTGCACGATCGTGCGGAATACCGGGACAGTCCGTGGCGGCCTCACGCTGTTCCGTGCACGAAACGTCGATATCTCCGACTGCGTCATCACGGGCAATACCGCGTTAGAGGGCGGCGGCCTCGCGGCGGAAGACGTTGACGCGACGCTCGTCCGGTGCGTGATCGCACGTAACACGGCGACGAACGAAGGGGGCGGGATCAGGACGTGGTCCGACGTGAACCTGACGCTGGATCGCTGCACGATCGTAGCGAACGCGTCGCCCGGGCTGGGGGTAGGCATACTCGGCAGATACAGCGCGATCGTTGTGACCAACAGTATCATCCGGCAGAACGGGGTGTCGGACACGCGGCTGACCCCGCAGGGCACGTCGAAATACTACCTGCTCCTCACGCACACCAACTCCCGCGACGCCAGCTGGGAACCGACCAATATCGACGCCGACCCCTTGTTCGTCGACGGGGAGAATGGCGACTATCGGCTTCTGGCCGATTCGCCGTGCATCGACGCCGGCGATCCCGGATCGCCAAGCGATCCCGACGGCACCCGGGCGGACATGGGCGCGTTTCCTTACTCGCGTGGCGTTGGCGTCGCGACACGTCCGATTCCCGCCCGGACAGAGCTGACGGGCAACTTCCCCAACCCGTTCAATCCGAGCACGAGCATCAGGTACGCCCTCGCCGATGCGGGAGAGGTGTCGATGATCGTCCACAACATCCTTGGGCAGCCGGTCCGGACACTGCTGAACCGAAGCGTGCCGGTGGGCTATCACAGCGTCGTCTGGGATGGCCGGGACGACGCGGGAAAGGGCGCTGCGAGCGGCGTGTACCTCGTCCGGATGGCGACGGGAAACTACCTCGAAACGCGGCGAATACTGCTACTGAAGTAGAACACGGGTCAGAATGCTCGCGACGCTGTTCTACGAGTGTTAGAGTCGGGAGATTGCCATGAATCCGCGCATGCAGGCAACTATCATCGCCGCTACTCTGATCTCGCTCGCGCTGTCGACATCAAACGCGGCAGCCGCAACACAGGCAGCGGAATCCGACGGGAAGATATCCAGCGCGCTACGACGGGAACTCCATAGGACCAGCACAGTCGCCGGTCCGAAACCGGCGCAGGGAGCCACTTCGCCGCTACGGTCGGATTCCATGGGACGGGTACACGTCTACGTGAAATACCACACGCTCGACACGGGGCTGGAACGCCGACTGAAGGCCCTCGGCGCCCAGATCGAGCGCGTGGCGTCGGATCTGGCGACGATCGAGTGCTGGTTGCCGCTCGAAAACGTCAGGACGGTGGCCGGCGATGCCGCGGTAAGGCTTGTCCGATCGGTGGGGCGGCCGCGACTTCACGTCGGTGATTTCATGACCGAAGGCGACGCCATACACGGGGCCGACAAGGTTCGCGCGTTCGGCATCGACGGCAGCGGAGTCAAGGTCGGAGTGTTGTCGGACGACGTCGACCATCTCGCGGACGTGCAGGCGATGGGAGAGCTTCCCGATGACATCCGCGTGCTGAGGACGTCGGGTCGGGACGGCGACGAAGGCACCGCGATGCTGGAGATCATCCACGACATCGCACCTGAAGCGGACTTGTACTTCGCTTCCGGCGCGAACTCCCACCTGGATATGCGCGATCAAATCCTCGCGCTGGCGGACTCCGGATGCAGAGTGATCGTCGACGACATCAGTTGGTCGGAGGAACCCCTGTTCGAGGACGGAGCCATCGCCCAGGCGGTGGACTCCGTGACGGCACGGGAGGTGGTGTACGTCTCGTCCGCCGGAAACGCAATGGGGGACCACTACCAGGGCAGCTATGTCTCCGCCAACGGATCAGGCGGCGGCTGGCACGCATGGGACGGCGTGAGCGATTCCGCGATGTCGGTCGGCGTCACTGGCGGCGTGGCGTATTTCTGGATCCAGTGGGACGATCCATTCGGCGCGTCGGGCAACGACTACGATCTGTATCTCTTTGCCGACGAGGCGTTGACGGACACGATCGCCGTCGGCGACGACGAGCAGAGCGGAACTCAGGACCCATACGAAGAGATC
>CAZEAI010000222.1:0-3377 GCA_964510105.1 uncultured bacterium | reverse complement strand
ATCTTCCCCTCCTCGCGGAGCCTGTGCATCGTCGCAAGCGCTTCGGGCAGATAGCAGTCGTTATTCCCGAAGTTTCCGTGGTGGAAATAGTAGATATCGATCCAGTCGCGTTGCAGGTTCCTCAGCGACTGCTCGCACTGCTGCCGGATGTGCCCGGCCTCGTACGCGTGCGCCGCCGTGCCGGGAAAGAACCCTACTTTCGTCGCGATGAGCACATCCCGACCTCTCCAGCCGAGCGACCGGGCGAGCATCCGCTCAGCGCGGCCGTTGCCGTACACGTCGGCGTTGTCGAAGTGATTGACGCCGTTGTCGAGCGCCCACCGGACCGCCGAGCGGACCTGTTTCTCGTCGACGTTCGCCCAGCCGTTGGGGACGCCGTTCACCCAGTTCAGCCCGCCGAGCGTCCAGCAGCCGAGACTCACGTCGGATACCTCTATGTCGGATGTGCCGAGTTTGCGGTAGTTCATGTATAGCGCTCCTGCATGCGATGGTGATGTGTGCACAACTCGATGGTACACCGAATGTAGTGGTCGTTCGCGAGCGACCACTACGGCGACATGGCGGCGGCGACCGCGCTCACCCCACCTTGTCCACGAGCACGCGCAGCCGCGAATCCGGCGACACGCACTCCCCGGCCAGTACATCATCCTCGCGGAACACCGCCAGCAGAATCTCCTTCGCGCCGCCACGTTCGCGATCATAGATGATGTAGATTCGCCCGTCCTCGGCCTGCACGGCGTCGGGATACGATACGTGCGGACGCCCGTCGATGAGCAGACCGCCCTGCCATGTCGCGCCGTCGTCGTCGGATAGCCACGCCGTCAGATTCGAGCGCTTCGTCGGCGGGTCGGCGTCCGGCAGTGGGAGCGAGTCGTCATGATTCACCAGGAGCAAGTTGCCCGAGCGCAGGCGCTGAATGTGGAACCGCGAGTCCGGTCCGCCCAGCCCTTTGTCCTTGCCGGGTGACCACGTGCGTCCGCGATCCGTCGAAATACTCTCGCCGACGCCGTCCGCGGTCCGCATGAGCATCCACAGGGCGCCGTCGCGCCGCTCCACGACCATGTGCTCGTAGCTCTGTCCGGACGGCATATCCGCTCCGCCGCGCAGCGCAAACGTCTCACCCTCGTCCTCGGAGCAGAGCACATCGCACTCGGCGATGGCGGTTCGTGGTGGGACGGGCGCCGGCGGCGTAGGCTCGTACTGCCAGACGGCCACCGGCAACAGCCAATCCCCCGTGGAGAGCGCTATCGGGCGATTCATCATCACGCCGTCGGCGATGCGGCCGGGTGGGGTCCAGACGGGCACATCGGCGGACGGTTCGTCGCATCGCGTGCACCAGACACCCGCGCGACCGTCGTACTTGTTGTAGCTCTGCGCCCAGAACCACCAGAGGCGGTTCGTCGGGTCGTGCCAGAGGCACGAGTCGAACGCACGCACATGGTCAGGAGGGTCGACGACGAAGCGTGGCGACGACCATGTGTCGCCATCGTCGTCGCTGGTCACCAGGACGACGTAGTTCTCGTGGTCCTCGCCCTTTCCACCGCTGTACCACACGGCCCACAGGCGTCCGTCCGGCGAGCGTTCGATGCCGGGGATGCCCTGCCACGTCCTGTTCGATGACGCGTATTCCGATCTGGGCGCCGTATTGATCGGCACCGGTTCCAGCGCTATCGATCTCTCAGCCATCGTTGCTCCTTTCGGCCGTACCGGCCCGACCCGACCGTCTACCTCACTTCGCCCGGCGGGAGGTGCATCGCCAGCGGCGCGGGACGCTCCACGCTGCTCTCGACCTCGGCGTGGCGACGCTCTCGCGACGAGTCCAGGAACGCGTGCATCACGTCCACAACGTGATACGCAAGCTCGCCGTTCGCGCGATGCGCCCCGCCGTTCCGGATCGCGACCGCCATGTCGGCCAGTCCGATGCTGCGGTTCTGGTCGGCGTAACCGTGAGTGTGAGGCACCGCGGTCCACTCTTCCGCGCCGCCGCGCCGGACGAGGATGTCACCACCGAACGTATTCGGATCGGGCACGACCATCAACCCGGTGGCGCCGTAGATCTCGATATTCCGCCACGAGTGGGCCCAGACGTCGAAGCTCGCGATCACCGTTGCTATGGCGCCGCTCTCGAATTCCATCGCGCCGGTGATGTGTGTCGGCGTCTCAACCTGAATGGTCTGCCCGCGTTTCGGTTCGCTGGCGATGGTCCGCTCGGCGAACGTCTCACGCGCATACGAGGCGACGCTCCGCACCGGCCCCATGAGCGAGACGAGCGCGGTGACGTAGTACGGCCCCATGTCGAACATCGGTCCGCCGCCGGGCTTGTAGAAGAACTCGGGATCGGGATGCCAGCGCTCGTGGCCGTGACTTCCAACGAACGCCGTCGCCGCGACCGGTTCGCCGATCCAGTCGTCGTCGATGAGCTTGCGGCACGTCTGGAGCCCCGCCCCGAGGAACGTGTCCGGCGCGCAGCCGACCAGCAGCCCGCGTTCGCCCGCCTTGGCGAGCAGCTCCCGCGCCTCCTCGCGCGTCGGGCAGAGCGGCTTCTCGTTGTACACGTGCTTGCCGGCTTCGACCGCCTTCAGCGCGATCTCGCCATGCACCGCCGGGATCGTCAGGTTGAGCACGACGTCCACGTCGTCTCGCGCGAGCAGTTCGTCGGGCTCCCACACGCTGGCGACGCCGTGCTGCGCCGCCTTCTGCTCCGCGCGCTCCCGGACGATGTCCGCCACACCGACGACGTCGAGGATCGGGAATTTCTTCGCGACGTCGAGGTACACGCTGGAGATGTTCCCGCAGCCGATGACTCCTACTCTCACGGGCTCTACGCTCATGGCACGCTCCGTTGGAATGGGGTATCGCGCATCGTTGGATGAGGGTAATCAGCGGTGCGCGCGGAACACAGGCGGCGAGTTGCAGAGCAACTCGTGGACGAGCGCGAGCACCGCGAGCGTTCGCGGGGCGAGGGGAGCCGCGACGGGTCACGCAGCAACCGATCCCTCTCCCGCTTGCGGGAGAGGGTGTCACGAACGACGGGAGTGACGGGTGAGGGCCGTTGACCTACACCCGATTCGCGTCGGCCACATCGGCGATGATCCGCGCGACCAGTTCGACGTGCTCCTCGGTGTACTTCTCGCAGAACGTCGACCAGCGCACGAATGTCTCGAGGAACGCCTTCGCCGTGGGACAGTCCTCGGCGCGGTAGGTGTACCGTCGCGACGCGGGCGGCGACGAATACGGATACTCCTGCCGTTCGGCGCGTTCCATCAGGAAGGTGAGCGCGGCGGGCATGAGGTAGTAGCGCCCTGTACCCGCGCCCGGGATTCCCGCGTCGGAGCATTGTTGGCCGAACCCGTCGGCATCGCACGTGAAAGCGTCCG
>CAZEAI010000221.1:0-3513 GCA_964510105.1 uncultured bacterium | reverse complement strand
CAACATCGCGCTGTCGGAACATCTCGGCGGGAAGCTCATCCTCAAGCTCAACTGGTACACGCTCGGCTTCGCCTACATGGTGAGCACGCACATTCTCTTCAGCGTGTGGGTGTGGCACCTGATCGTCACCGTCGAGAGCATGGTCTTCAACTCGGTGGGCTACACACTGGGCGCCGCCGGCGACTATTACGGATCGAGAGACGCCATCACGAACTGGCAGGGCTTCGGTGGGTTCATCGTCTTCGTGCTGTGGGGGCTGTGGATGGCGAGGGGGCACCTCCGCGACGTACTGCGTGCAGCGCTCGGCATCGAGCCCGCAAACGACGAGCGCGAACTCCTGCCGTACAGATGGGCCGTCCCCGGCCTGCTGGCCTCCGGAGCCTACATCGGGCTGTTCCTCTTGCAGTTGGGAATGACACCGACGATGGTGGCCGTCTACATGTTCGGAGCGTTCGTGGCGTATTTCGGTACGACGCGGGTGATCGCTCAGACGGGGCTCGTCTACATGCGAGCGCCGATGACGCCGCCGCTGTTCGTCCTTGGCGCGCTGGGAACCGTCGGCATCCCACCCTCGGCGCTGGTCGGGATGGTGGGCACATACTCGCTGGTGGGCAACGGTCGTGGGCCACTCATTCCGGCGATCTTCCATGTGAGCTGGCTCGGCGCGAAGATGGGTCGGTCCGGGCGGCGCATGCTGGTCGTGACGGCCATCGCGCTGGTCGCCGCGTACGTCGTCGGCAGTGCGTACATGATCTATCTCAGCTACGAGCACGGATCGACCACGTTCCACGCTGCCAAGTACACCTCCCACGGCCAGACCATATACAAGGCAATCGTCACCAAGATGCAGGCGCGTGCCGCTGCCGACCCGGGTAAGATCGCTTTCCTGGGCGTCGGTGCGACGGTCATGTCGCTTCTGACGTTTCTCCAGTACCGGTTCCCCGGATGGCCGCTCCATCCAATCGGTTTTCCGATTGCCGCGAACTTCCACGTCGATTTCGGACTACTGCCCGTGTTCCTCGCGTGGTTCATCAAGTCGCTTGTACTCCGCATCGGCGGCGTCGAGATGTACACGCGGTCGCGACGCGTCTTCATCGGCATGATAGCGGGCTACGCGCTGGCGGTGGCGGTGAGCTTCCTGGTCGACTGGATCTGGTTCCCCAGGGCCGGACATCAGGTACATTCCTGGTAGATGCCGACGTCTTCCCGGAATGGTGGCTCACGAGAACCGGGGCCACGTGCCGCCGCCGGAGGCTACATCTCCATCACTTCCCCGACTTCGATCGTGCCGACCTCGAGGAATGGGCAGTTCCCGGCCATCTCCAGCGCGCCGTCCAGACTGTCGGCTTTCAGGATGGAGAACCCGGTCAGCGGATTCGAACTCGCGTAATCCGACACGCCGTCGGACCGTACGATCTTCGACATTCGCAGCGGAGTGCCGGGGTTCACCACGGCATCGCCAAGACCGTCGATCCAGGCCTTCCATCTCGCCATCTGTTCGCGTCCCGCTTCGGGGCTTTCCGGCTTCTTTCCGCCGCAGTATGTAAGGATGTAGTTGGGCATGATAGACCCCCTCGACCAGTAGGCACTCGGAAACCCGTCTCACCTGATGGATATTGACTCCGCATTCATGAACGACCACTGCCCGCGACACGGTTCCATGTCCGCTCGATGCGACCGAGCGCCGCCCGGTGGACCGCCGGTGAGCGGCACGGTAGATTCCAGCACGTACCGTCGCCACATCGGCATCGCCTCCATGCACACTTCGGGAGAACACTCGTCATGCAGGATCGGCTGACCGCATTCCAGGAACAGGCGTACGCCCGCGGCTTCGCCGATCACCATAGCCCCAAGGAGAAGAACTGGTCCCACGCATTCTTCAGCTTGCACGCCGACCTGCCTCTGTCGGAGCGTCAGGCCCGCAGCTTTGCCCACGCGCTGGAACACGAGCCGGCACTCATCCACCCGTTCACTCGCATTCCCGGCCAGATATACCAGGCTTGCTCGGGCGCCGGCTGCCCCGAGTTCTCCGGCAGCACGGAACACGAGGAATGGCCGCAGTTCGCGGCCGTCCCGGCAGCCGCGTGCCGCATCGCCGCGGAAATGCCCGAAGGCGAGTTCTACGCCCGGTACTTCACGGGTGGAGGCTACCCCGGCCATATCTGCTGGGATTTCGGTCGCATGCTCGATCTGGGAATCGACGGCATGCTATCTCTGTGCGCAGACAACAAGGATCGGACCGACGATCCGAAATCCCACGAATTCCTCACGAGCGTCGAGATCGCGCTCCAGGCCATGCTCGCGTGGGTCGCCCGCCATGTCGACGCGCTGGACGAAATGGCTCGGGAAGAGGCCGATCCGGAGCGCCGTCGCGAGCTCAAGGAGATGGCGGATCTGTGTCGTCGAGTCCCCCGCCAGCCAGCCGCCGGCTTCCGTGAAGCTGTGCAGACCTTCTGGTTCCAGCACCTGGTGGTCATGTACGAGAATCCTTTCGGCGGGAACGGACCGGGCCGCCTGGACTACTACCTTTGGCCCTTCCTGGAGCGCGATCTGGAAGCCGGGCGCACGACTCTCGAAGACGCTCGCGAACTGCTCACCGAACTCCTGATCAAGATGCACGAACGCATCGCCCCGGCAGACGGATGGGTCGAAGCCCTACCCGTCGGCGGTCGCGATACGGACGGTAGCCTGGCCATCAATCCGCTCTCCTACATGATCATCGAGATCATCACAGCGTTGCCGCAGACCCATCCGTCGGTGTACGTCCGCCTGCCCGACGACGCTCCCGACGACTTCGTGGACCTGAGCGTCCGCTACCTGCTCGACGGCGACAACAGGGCGCAGATCTACGGCGACGACGCGGTCATCGCCGCCCTGCAGGAGAGCGGCAACGTGGCCATCGAAGACGCCCGCAACTGGACCGCCGGTGGCTGCATGGAGGTCTCGCCCCAGGGCTGCAACTGCGATCTGCTCTTCTCCTTCGCTCACAACGTCTCCCGCACCTTTGAGCTGGTGCTCAACGGCGGTTGTCTGTTGCAGACCGGCGAACGCGTCGTCGAGCACGCTCAGACGCTCGCGGACTACGACTCCTTCGAGGAGCTCTACGCCGCATTTGAGGCTGAGCTTGGCCGCGAGCTGGGGATTCTCACGCGCCGTCTGGATATCTACCTGGAGGAATACGCCCGGTACCGCCCGTCGTACCTGCTCTCCAGCATGACCCACGATTGCCTGGAACGGGGTCGCGGCATAAACGACGGCGGAGCCCGGTATACGAACTACGGCGGCAGTGGGGTGGGGATTCCCAATGTCGGCGACAGCCTGTACGCCATCCAGCGAGCCGTGTTCGAGGACGGCCGGGTAACCGGCGCGGAACTCCTCGACGCGCTGCGCGACGACTTCGCGGGCCATGAGCTACTCCATGCCAGCCTGCGCGCCCTGCCCAAGTACGGTGCCGACAACGAAGTCGCCGATGCCATGACCGACCGGGTGTTCTGCTCGTTCGCCGACCTTTTG
>CAZEAI010000220.1:0-3538 GCA_964510105.1 uncultured bacterium | reverse complement strand
AGCTTGTCCAGAACGTAGTGGACGATGTCCGGATTGTCGACGAGGTCGATGAACGCCTGTTCGAGCCCACGCAGGTTGCAGTAGTGGAGAAACGGCTCCGAGCCGCCGCCGGAGAGCGGCATATGCTCCTTGCCGCGTACATCTCCCGGCACATTGGAGTAGTCCCACCAGTCGGGATCGGGCCACGGGTAGTCCGCCTCGATCTCGTCGACGCTGTCATACTTCGCGAGTGGATTGCTGGCGACTTCGCTGTACGTGCCGGTACCGTAGTCCGCCACCTGGCGCCGCATCCCCCAGATGTCCTCACCGGCGGGCGCTTCCGGGCCGATGTATCTCCCGCCGACGCCCATCGGACGATCGACGTGCAGCCGCTCGAAGACGGCGTCGAGGTCGTCGAGGCCGAGATGCTGTTGAAGCTTTGCGATCGCCTCGGGCGTCGCCCAGAAGTCCATGGGAACGCGATCGGGAGTACTGCGGGTCAGTACGGCCTCCCAGCGTTCGCGAGGCGACATCGTTTCCTTCGGCATTCTGATCCTCCTGGGGCGAGCCGGTGTACCATCGGCGAGAACATCGCCCCTTCGGCCTCCCGGTCCAATACGAGACGCCCTGTCTCTCCCGTTTGGTCGCCGTTCGGTAGACGCTATTCTTGGTGGCACACCGCCACTCCGCACACTGTCTGAGGGATCCCGAGATGAAGAACATCACCGTAGGAATGCATCGTCCGCACATGGACAACATACCCGATTTCGCTCTCATCCCGGGGCATACCTTCAGGCCGTATCGGATCGGCGAATCCGACATCTGGACGCGCGTGCAGAATGAGGCCAACGAGCCGTTCGGCGGGGTCTCGCGCGATACGTTCATCAACGACTTCTCCGCGCACGAAGAGCTGATGCCCGAGCGAAGCTGGTTCGTGATGAACGAAGCCGGAGACGAGGTTGCGTCCATAACGGCGTGGTGGCGCGATGTCGGCGAGGAGACGCAGGGGCTGATTCACTGGGTAGCGGTGCTCTCGGAGTGCCAGGGCAAGGGCATCGGCAAGGCGATCATGACGCACGCGATGCGCCGTCTCGCCGAGGAGTACAACACCGCGTATCTCGTCACGTCGAGTGGTCGCATCGCGGCGATCAAAGTGTATCTGGACTTCGGATTCCTGCCGGACATGGAACGCGAGGACGCCGAGGCGGGATGGGCCGACGTGCGGGCGCAGCTCAAGCATGCCGCGCTGGGAAACGCGTAGATCGGCTCGCGCCGGGGCAACTGCTCGCTACAGAGGCTTGATGCGTTCATCGAGGAGCACGCCGGCCACGATAATAGCGTACCCGACGATCACACCAAGGATTGCACGGAGCCTACCCGATCCGTTCTACCGGCGCTCGACCGCTTTCGTCGCGGCGGGCAGGATGAGCACCGCGGCCGCCACCTTCAGCGCGTCTCCGACGAGAAACGGCACCACTCCGGATGCGATGGCGCCGGCGAGCCCGGTGAACACCGCGAGCCAGCCAACACCAACGGCGTAGATGCCGACGTTCCCGACGATCATTGCGACTGCGGTTCCCAGTGGCGTCCTCGTCCAGCCGAACTCCGCGAGCGTGCCGACAACGTATGCCGCCGCGACGAAGCCGATGAGGTAGCCCCCGGTCGGGCCGAGCAAATATGCCGCTCCCGCGCCGCCTCCCGCGAACACGGGCAGTCCGACGGCCCCCTGCGCGAGGTACGCCAGAGCCGCTCCGGCACCACGCGACGATCCGAGCAGCGCTCCGAGCAGCACGACTGCGAACGTCTGACCGGTGATGGGCACCGGGCTGAACGGAACCATGAACCGTACCTGGGCGCTCAGCGCAATGAGGATGCTGCCCCCGATGACGAGCGTCAGATCGTAGGCGATGGATTGAGTTCTCTCGCTGGGACGAAACGTGTCGGCTATGACCATGGCGCGTTCTACCTCCGGGAAGTTCCTGTCGACCGACCGGTGAATATACTGAATCGGACAGCGACCGTCACGAGGCCGGATCGCGAGTCGCGCGCCACACCGGCGGAGTGAATCACCGATTCTCGTAGATGGCTTCGAAAAGCGCCTCGACATTGGGCCACGGAAACCCGGCGTCGATCTCGATGTACCACCACGCGCCGCCCTCCGGACGCCGGAACGCACGAGCGACCCGCTCGACTTCGCGACGAACGTCGTCAGGCGAGCCGGAAGTCATCGTGTGCGCACGGTCGACGTGAAGCGCCACGGCGATGCCCAGGTCCCGCGTCACTGCGCGAAGCTCGTCGAGGTCGTAGACAGGCAGCTGGGGCCAAATCGCGCTCACGCCCAACTCGGCGAGATCCGGCAGGAGTTGGGAGATCTGTCCACACGAGTGCAGGTAGATCGGCTTCCCCGCCTCGCGCGCCGGAGCCATCAGAGGCTCGTACCGCGGTTTGAAGAAGCGCCGCCAGTCCCGCAGGCTGACGATTAGCGCCTCCTGCGTGCCGTAGTCGTCGCCGAAAGCTATACCGTCCGAGTCGATCGCCAGCGAATGCGCCACCTGCTCCTGGCGAAGCGCGAAGATGATATCGGCGAGGCGGTTGATCCCCGGCTCATCGTCGTGAATCTCCATGAGCACGTCTTCGAACTGGCGTAGCGAGTGCATGATCTCGAAGATGTTGCCCGCCCCGCCCCACTGCCAGAACCGCTCACGGTGAGTCGCCGCAGACGCCCGGGCGGCCTCGAACCCGGGACCCGACAGCGCCGGTCCCGGCGGCGCGACGAATGAGTCGAGCGCGGCGAGATCATCGAGCGGGCGGCGACGCGGTATGCCCCACGATCCGTAGATGAAATGCTCCCACTCGATACCCCACTCGTCGGTGCGAATGGAATGGTACCGGCCGTCGTCGTCGAAATCCTCCGGCGGAGGATTCGGATCGGGCTGGTTGTTCGGATCGCCGAAATCGCTCGGATACTTCTGCCAGAGATCGCGAAGCTTCTCCCCGTGGTCGAACAGACCCGACGCGGACCCGCTGCAATCGACGGGCATCATGTCCGGGCTGTCGAATGCTATCGCCCTGCGTACGCGTTCCCGTGACGTCATCATACCTCCCGTGGCGGCGTCGCCCCCTTGGTCGGTGCGCCGACCGCGAGGACCTTTTGCACAGCGACGTTACGTCGCACAACGATTGGCGGCAATCCTCCACACGATGGCGAACGAGACCCTTCATGCAGCAAAGCCCTCTGACAAGCGAGCGTATCCAGCACGTGGACCCGAGCACCGGCATCAAGGTCATCCAGTTGACCAGCTTCCCGAGCCCGAGCATCCACTTCAACTACAACTGGCCGAGCGTCACGCCCGACAACGCCCGCGTCCTCTTCTACTGCCAGCGATGGGCGGGCAGAAGCGCGCCGTGGGATGTGTTCCGCTGCGACACCGACGGCATCGGGCTCATACAGCTCACCGAGACGAACCTCGAACGCGCGCCGGAGTGGCATCACGGAATCCCCAGAGCGATCATGACACTCGACGGAAAGAGGCTCTACGCATCGTGGCCGGGTGAGGAT
>CAZEAI010000219.1:0-3593 GCA_964510105.1 uncultured bacterium | reverse complement strand
CGAATGTCACGTTGACGGTCTTCAACGTGCTCGGTCAGCCCGTCCGGACGCTGGTTACGGGCAACGTCGTAGCCGGTGTCCACTCCTCCAACTGGGATGGACGCAACAACACCGGCCTGAGCGTCGGCACGGGCGCCTACCTCTACGTCATGACGACGGAGAGCGGCTTCCGCGCAACCGGTCGGATGCTCCTGCTGCGCTGACGCACCTGAACGCGTCAAGCAGCACGCGCTAAGACAGGACTCGGGAGGCGGCACATCCGCCTCCCGAGTCCGCTTCACCATCGATACATCGCGAGCCGCAACGGCTCCGCGTCCCCTACGGCACAATCCCTGTGTCGCAGGGGACGCATGCTTTTGATGGATATCATCGGTTACCTACGTAGACACAAGCACTTCCCCCACTCGTCACCAAACAGGGGTGTGTCCCCCCGGACACACGTCCGAGCGGCCTCCTCCCCCAATCTACTCGCCCCGTAAGAGACATCCGCTCAACGACATACGAGCACCCTTCACGACGGCGCGGCGTACCGGTACGCCGCTTGCAACATATGACTTCCACTAGTTCGGGGGCGGCGCGCGTACGGATTCGGAGCGGAGACCATGAGCACAACCACAGCATTCCCGCGGCGGACGTGGATACCGCTGGTGCTGCTGCTCGCTTGCGCGGGGTTGGTCTTGCTCGGCATCCGTGTTGGAACGCTCTCGAGTTCGCACTCGATCGGGGCATACACGGAAATCGACTCGCTGGCATGCGATCGTCCCGCGACCGCCCCGAACGGTTCGATGACGGCGCAACCGGTGGCGGCGCACATTTCATCTCTGCGGGACATCGTCGATCCGGGCGCGCCAAACTACTGCACGCCGTCGGACAGTCGGTGGGGCGTTCTCGGAGCGTTCCCCGGCGATACGACGATCGTGGTGGAGCAGGGACAGTATCTCGTGGCAGCCCGGCTGCTCGGACAGCCCGGCGACACGCTGCAAGTGCAATGGGGCGATCTCATGTACCCCATCGTCGCCGTCTACGGCGGTGGGATAGGCTGGAAACAGCGATACATCACGGTTCACAATGATCGGCACTACATGTTGCCGATACAGTGGAACGAGCAGTCCTCAACGTGGGAGCCATACGGCGTGGAGCGCTGGTTCGAGGTGAGCGGGCCGGCGGTTCCAGACGCTGGTGATTCGCTGGAGGGGCGCTGCTCGGATTGTCATCGCGAGGACGATGCCGGACGCACCGGCATGGTTTTCGTTGGCACAGAGTGAGTTGTCAGTCGCTCTCCTTTCTATCAGGAGGTGTAGCAATGAGCAAACGGTTCAAGAGAGCTGCGTTGGCGGCATTCGTCGTATGCGCAGCCGCCGGAGTAGCATGGGGTAGCGGCGGGTTCTATCCCATCCAGGTCATCGGAGTCTCCCCGCACATCATCGAGGAGGAGGGTCTGCTCGCCGTCTGGGCCGACATCGAGCCGACGTCGGGCCTCCCGACGGTCGAAGTCGACTCACGGGTGATTCTCGAAGCCCACGCCGATTCGCTCGGGTCCATGGACTGGGAGATCACGGACGCGCCAGACGGATCGACATTGCTGGCTGTGACCGGCACGGATACGGTCTTCTCGTTCGTGCCCGATTCCATCGGCTCGTACGAAGTCAGCCTGCTGCTGAATGACGAGGTCGAGGCCGTCACGTTGTGGATCACTGCTGGCGAGAACGTCGGCGTCGGCACCATTGGCGGCGCCACGCCTGAAGGCGAGCAGTGCGGCCTGTGCCACAGCGGGAAGGCTGACACGTGGTCGATGACGAGCCACGCCGAGTCGATCGAGGAGGTCATCAACCTCGAGGGGCACTTCAGCGAACGCTGCATGGCGTGTCATGTCGTCGGCGTGTACGATTCGGCGGCGTGGTACGACAACCTCGGATTCCTGTTCCCGGACACGGCGTACTCCTATGCGACGAGCTGGGATTCGCTCGAGGCGGAACATCCGGAGCAGCTCGTGCTCATGGGCATCCAGTGCGAATCCTGCCATGGTCCGGGCAGTGAGCATGGTGCCGCTACCGGGATGAATGAGACGTCGTACTCGTACAAGACGGACGTCTGCGCCCAGTGCCATGACGATCCGTCGCATCATGTCTTCCCCGTTGCTTGGGAAGTCAGCGCTCACGCGACGTACGCGGACATCACCGGCAGCGGCCACGCGAGCAGCTCCTCGTGTACCCGGTGCCACACGGCGCAGGGCTTTGTGGAGGAGACGGTCCTCGGCGGCGCATCCGCCGCGTACGACCATCCGGATCCGGTCACCTGCGCGGCATGTCACGATCCACACGATGTGCCGGGACCGTACAACCTCCGTCGAGGCAGTGTGGCCGAGGCCTGTGATGGGTGTCACACGTTGCGTCTGAGCGGCTACTCGGGCATCCACCACTCCAACCAGGGGCCCATGCTCGCTGGTGAGGACGGCATGGAGCTGCCGGGATACGACTATCCCAGCAGCGCTCACACCGCTGTGATGGACGCCTGTGTCGAGTGCCACATGGCCGGTACGCCCGACTTCGTCAGCGCGGACACGACCGTCTCCGCCGCCGAGGCGGCTCAGGTGGTCGGCGGCCACACGTTCAACGTCGTTGGCGTATGGGACTTCGGCGAGGGCGACACGACGTTCGTCAACAGCACCGGCTGTGCCGAGTGTCATGGCGGTGGCGACATCACGGAGCTCACCGAACTCAGCAAGCAGTCCATCGTTGATCTGCTCGACGAGCTCGCCGCGCTGATGCCGAAGTATGAGGCCAGGACCGGTGGGTTCGATTCCGGCGCTGTGATGTTCAGCGGCGCGACTCTCACCCCAGCCGAAACGGCCGCCGGTTACAACTACTACTTTGTAACCAACGACGGCAGCTACGGCGTTCACAACCACGACTACGCCGCGGCACTCCTCCGCGCTTCGATCGCTGAAGTGCAGAAGACCAGCATGCCCGGCGAGATCGTGTCCATCACCGATGTTCCCAACGATCAGGGCAACATGGTTCGCGTCCTGTGGAACGCCTTCCCGGCCGAAGAGTCCAGCACCGACCCGATCGAGACGTATCAGGTCGTACGCATGGATGGCACACTCGGCGAAGCGGGCGAATGGGTCATCGTTGGCGAAGTCAGCGCCAATGGCATGGGCCGGTATGCGCTCGACGTCAGGAACGACGTGAACTCGATCGTCATTCCGGTTACGAGCGACTTCAAGGTTCTCGGCATCGCTGCGGAAGCGACGCACGAGTCGAACGTTGCGCAGGGCTGGTCGAAGGACAACATCGAGCCGATGGCTCCGCCGGCGGCGAAGTACATTGCGGACTCGCAGGAACTCGCGTGGACGGTGTCACCGTCACCCGACGTCAAGTACTACGCGATCTTCCGTAGCGAGCTCGATGCCGCATTCGGCGTGGCGCCGTGGGCGAGTGTCTCCGGCCTCGACACGTCGGTTGCCGTAGAAACCGGCTACCGCTATGGCATCGCGGCGGTCGATTTCGGCGAGAACATGAGCGATCCGGCGGCGTTGGTCGTGGAAATTCCGGACATGATCAACGGCATTCCGGTGCCCGCAACGACGGCGC
>CAZEAI010000218.1:0-3596 GCA_964510105.1 uncultured bacterium | reverse complement strand
CCAGATCTCGCCGCACGAGGTCCACGACGATGTCGTCGAGCCGCCGCGACGCCCAGTTGCTGCCGGTGTGGTGGCTTACACGTCCCGGATCGCTCGGCGTGCCACGCCCCTCGCTGTCGCCGGACTCGCCGTACGTGAGGAAAATGAACTGCCCGTACGTCGCTGCGGCAATCTGGCGGAACGCGTACTCGCCCTCGATTGAAAGGCCGCTGGCGCCGACCGCGTTGATCCGTATCGACCGTTCATTCGCCTCGCGTGCCGACGCGAGGTAGTTCTGCTGCCCCCGGTAGTTGGTGTGCGGTGGCGCATCGGCGATGAGGAACGCCGATCGAACGCCGTCATCCCGCCAGTCGAGCGAGTCGAGCGTCGCCATCAGGCCCGCCTGCACGTCCTCCGCATAGTCGCCGCCGCCCTCGGCGCGGACCTGCGCCAGCGCCATCTCGAACGAGTCCACGTCTGCGGTGAAGGGCACGACGCGGAGCGGCTCCCGGTCTCCTCGATCGCGGTAGACGACCA
The DNA here is from genome assembly GCA_964510105.1 of uncultured bacterium. Classification (GTDB taxonomy): domain Bacteria; phylum Latescibacterota; class MWCZ01; order MWCZ01; family MWCZ01; genus CAZWQW01. The sequence goes on along the minus strand of CAZEAI010000218.1, from coordinate 3,080 downwards.
TGCCGAACCGGATATCCGCCGCGTCGGACGCGTTGCGCAGCCGTCGATGGATGGAGAACAGCACGTCGCGCAATCGCTGAATCTCGTCACCCATGCTGCCCGTTGCGTCGACGATGAACGCGACGTCTACCGGAATCGTTTGTGGTATCTCGGGGCGCGTTGCCAGCCGAACCGTGGCGATGCCGTCGGGGCCGACACCTGCCGACGTGCCTATGCGTGGAACAACGACGCGGTAGCCATCGGGAGTAATGGAACGGTCGATGAACGCACGCGTGTAGACGACGCTCTCGCCGTTCGCGTACGTGCGGCCGGACCAGACGGTGCGTTCCGGCTCGTCGACCACGCGGTACGGTTCGTTCATCACGGGCCGCCCGTCGGCGTCCTCCACCCGGACGATGATCCGCCCGGAGAAGTCGCGATGGAGGACGCGTCGCGCCTCGTGCCGCGTCCGACCGAGGAATCGGAGCCACGACGGGTATTCCTCGTTGTCGTCGTGCGTGCCCGCCTTGACCTGCGGCGCGGCGGACCGGACTGATTCCCGTGCGTCGATCACCGGACTTCCCGCCGCCCGTCCGGTGGGCGACGCCATCTCATACATCGCGCCGTCGGCACGGCTGAGGTCGGCTTCGAGCGCCTCCGCGGTGCCCGCAGCGTCCAAGTCGGTGCCCTCGATGGTGGGCCGCTCAAGTTCGTCCTCAGCGGCGATCGGCGTCTCGCGGGGAGAGTCGCCATGTCGACGGGACGGTACTCGATCAGGCGCAGTCGCGCGGTCTATGTGTATCGCCATGGCGTCGAGCGAGAAGTCGACGCGCATCGCGGTCCCGGACGTAGACTCGACCCGGCGCCGCGTAACTTGTACGTAGCCGATCAACTGAGCACGCACGTCATACGTGCCGGGCAGGAGGTTGCGGATCCTGTAGGAGCCGTCTGCCCCGGTCGTGGCACCGGTGCGCGTTCCAGGGATCCAGACCGCGACGCCGGGAAGCGGCTGTCCGGTCTCGTCCGTCACCGCTCCGACGATGGTGCCGTAACCGGGCCACGCAGGTGTCTCGAACCTGGCACCGCGCGCGGCATCCGGTGTCGACGCGTGTTCCAGCGAGATGCGGACGAACGTCGTCTCAGAAGCGGCAATCCCGACATACGGGAGCGTGTCCTGCCATGAGGTTCCGGCGCCGGCGATCAAGGGGTACTGGGCCGGCAGGATGTCCGGGATCGTGAAGCCGCCGCCCTCGTTGGTCGTTCCGGCATATCCGCTCGACCCGAGCTTGATCCGGGCCTCGGCGATGCCCTCCCCCGAGGTATCCGTCACGACGCCGACGAGCGTTCCGTAGCCAAGCCACGCGCGTTCGTTTGGCCGATCTTCGGCCGGGCGTCGGCGCGGTTCTGTCGAGCCGGGCTGTCCCGGTGGAGCGGTCACGGCGCATGCAGCGAGCAGAGCGAACGTCGCGAGGATATGCGAGCCGCGTATGAGTCGGCGTGACGCGAATCGCGAAATCATGGCAGCCTCCCGGATGGTGTGCGCGTACGGTCTTCGTCTCTTCTACGCGAATCCGCGCCGATGGTTGCCGATCCGCGCTCCCCGGCGGTCCGTTCGTCGCTGGCCGGACCGTACCAATGGTCGTACGTTTCATGGTCGCGCCGCAACAGTCGGCCAGACAACGAACTGTACCACGGAGCCACCCCGATGTCGCATCCCGCACAACAGTTCATCGACGAGCATGTCGCGAAAGTGAAGTCGCTCAGCCGAGACCTCGGTATCGCCTACTGGGATGCGGCCATCACCGGCAGCGAGGAGCACTCGAAACGTCGCGCCGAACTCGACGCGCAGCTCACGAAGATCTACGCGAATCCCGACGAGTTCGCCCGGCTCCGGGACTGGCGCGCCGAGGGCATCGGCGACGAATTGCTCGCGCGGCAGGTCGACGAACTCTACCGGGCGTACCTCGCCAACCAGAAGGACGATGAGACCATCGATAAGATGGTCGCGCTCGAAAGCCAGGCGGAGCTGACCTACGCCAACTACCGTGGCGAGTTCGAGGGCGAAGGGCGCTCGAACAACGACCTCCGGCACGTGCTCTCCGACGAGACCGATTCGGAGCGTTGCCGCGCCGCGTGGGAGGCGTCGAAAGCGATTGGCCCCGAGGTGTGCGACACGGTGCTCGCGCTGGTCCGACTCCGGAACGAGATGGCGCGCAAGGCCGGGTACGCCGACTACTATCACCTCGCCATGGAGTGCCAGGAACTCGACGTCGAGGTCCTATTCGGCGTGCTGGACGACCTCGAGCAGCAGACGCAGGAGCCGTTCACCCGGGCGAAGGCGAAGCTCGACGCGTATCTCGCGACGCGATTCGGGCTGGATGTTACCGATCTGCGTCCGTGGCACTACGGCGACTTCTTCTTCCAGGAGGCTCCAGCGAATGACGACGTCGACCTCTCGCCCTTCTTCAGCGACAAGGACATCGTGAAACTTGCCACGGACACGTTCGACGGCATCGGGCTGGAAACGCGCGGCGTCCTCGAGCGGAGCGACCTGTATCCAAAGGACGGGAAGGACCAGCACGCGTTCTGCACCGATATCGACCGTGAGGGCGACGTGCGCGTGCTGTGCAACCTGGTGCCGGACGAGTACTGGATGAACACGCTCCTGCACGAGCTCGGCCACGGCGTGTACGACACGTACCTCGATCCGGAGCTGCCGTGGCTTCTGCGTGAGCCGGCACATACGCTCATGACCGAGGCCGTCGCGATGATCATGGGGCGGCTCACCAAGGAAGAGTACTGGCTGCGGAACGTCGCCGGCATCCCGGCTGGCGATCTCGCGTCCGTGCTGCCGCACATCGACGAGTACGCGCGGCTCACCATGCTGATCTTCGTGCGCTGGTGCCTCGTGATGATCTACTTCGAACGCGACCTCTACGCGAACCCGGAGCAGGATCTGAATACCCTCTGGTGGGACTACGTCGAGCGGTTTCAGATGCTTTCGAGACCCGAGCATCGGGTCTCGCCGGATTGGGCCGCGAAGATTCACGTCGCGCTTGCGCCGGTGTACTACCACAACTACCTGCTCGGCGAGATGCTCG
>CAZEAI010000217.1:0-3703 GCA_964510105.1 uncultured bacterium | reverse complement strand
TGCTTCATCGCCGTGCCGTTGTACTACATATACCGCCTTCCCGGTCTTACTCAGATCGGCCGCATGGTCCTCGAGATATCGATGGAGAAGGACTGGCGCTGGCGCGTCCTCGACACATTCGACTGGTACTCGCCGAAGTACCAGTGGCGGCACAACCACTGGGAGGTCTATGACTGGTTCTGCGACGCCGGTGTGACCGAGGTGAAGATTCACCCCTCGGAGGTCACAATGTCAGGCACCAAACGTCGTCCATCGGCCTGATCGCAGGGCAGCGGCCGCTTGCGCGTATGATCCCGGTTTCCGACACGGCGCCGTTCCGCACGCCCGTGCTGGAGCATATAGGTGGCCGCCGCGCTACCCCGCGAACGCCTGCACTCCCGGCTGACCCCACGTAATCGACCAGCGCCGAGCGCCCGATCCCGGGCGCTTGGCGGAGATACGCACGCTGCGGTACGCCTCCTCGAGGCTCACAGCGGGGTCCAGCCGGACCCCCTCTCCGTTCACCCGCATCCCGACCGCAAGCTGTACCTCTCGACTCCGGATCATCGGGCTCACCGTCAGCGAACGCGCGGACGGCACCGACATGCCGGCGCGGGAACGGTAGGTCGCGGCGTGTTCGGTGACGTCGGCGATGATCCCATCGTCGCCGAAGGGCAGGAGCCAGCGCATCGTGAGCGACGGTCCCCCATCGGGATTCCCGGTGACCCAGATCGGCCATTCCGGTCGTTCCACGGTGTGCGACAGGATCGCTCTCCATGAGAATCGCACGCGGTCGCCGGTCGAGCCCAGATCGTCCACGATCACCACGGTGTCCGGACGTATCAACAGGACGTACCGTACGAATTTGTCAAGCTGTGGATATGCCGCACTTGCATCGATGGTGCAGTACGCCCAGTCGTCGTGATCGCCCGACGCAGCCACTACGCCACGGTATTCCGGTCCGTAGCTCTGCCCCAATCCGTCGACGAGAATCGTGCTGTGGAGCGCCGTATCCAGACCGGGGTAGTCCCATCGCGGCCCTGAATTGTCGAAGAAGTACTTGCCGAATGCGTAGTCCCAGTGTCCACCGTCGCCGATGAGCGTGTGGCCGAACGCCTCAACGGCGAACGACCCGACGTCCAGGTGCGAGTGGTTGGCGGTAGTCTCGCCCGCTTTCACGCCGACTATGAGATCGTCATCGGCCCATCCGGCGCGCAGGACAGCCACTTCGGTGCCGCGGAAATGTTTCACGCGCGGCAGCTCGTCGTACGGTGACGGCTCAAGCTCGCGATCCTCCCAGAAGAGCGTATCGAACGTAGGCTGAGCGGGGAAGCGCCGCACGTATTCCTGCCAGTCGGAACGCTGCGCCGCCTTCGCGAGCCGGGCCATGAGGTGCGTCGCGTTCACGCGTTCGCCGCAGTCGGCCCAGTCGTACACGCGACCGTCGGGCCACGTCATGTAGATGGCGAAGTCGCCAGTCTTGGCGAGGTACGGGTGCGTGAACAGGTCCACGGCGCCGTCGGAGGCCCAATGAAGCGCGTCGATAAGTTCCACCGCCTCACCGATACCGTATTTCCAATAGCTGACGCCTTCGAACCAGCCCCCGTCTGGATCGCCGCTGTCAAGCACAACGAACGACCCAATGAGCGTGTGCCACAGCGCCGCGCGCAGGAGGTCCTCGGGAAAATGGTCCATGATCGCCAGCGCCGCGGTGCCATAGCCGCCACATACCACCGTCCGCCAGTTGTGCGTGCTGTATGTCCACCACTCCGAGTGCGCGTCGGAAATACCCACGTAGCGAACCACCTCGCGCGCGAGGTAATTCACGATCTCAGCGCGCTGCGCATCGTCCATCCATCCGTCGATCCGGTCCCGGATGAGCGCGATAGATCGGACGGCGGCGGCGCTTCGCAGATCGATCGTGAGCGGCTCGTGCTCAATCGCGATCCAATCCGGCCACGACATGCCACACTCGGCGATCTCGCACGCCCGCGCTGCGTACATCTCGTCGCCGGTCAGCAGCCACGCGTCAGCGCACCCCACCGCACGAGCGAGCCATGAGCGCATCTCGTGCGGGCGGCTGTCGACTGCGTGGTCCGGCAGATCTCCTGTCAACGACGAAGTGGCCGCCTCGACAATCGATTCGCGTAGCCCGTCGTATACGTCGACACGCGCCTGCACGGCATCGACATCGCCGGCGGGCTGGTAGAGATAAGGCCGGCGCGGACCTGACGGTCCGCGTGTATCGATCCACGCGTCGAGTGCGTCGAGATACGGCTGCCAGTGAGGCGCGATGTCGCCGTACGGCGTGGACGGGATGATCGGGATCATGTGGTATCTCCTCTCGGGTGACAGGAGAAGGTAGGGGCGAGCGGGGATGGGGGGGCAGGGCGGCGAGCGCTCACTGTGTTCGCGTTCGTCTAGTGGTTCGCGGTGCGACCCCAGCAAACCTCACGCAGAGCGGACATTCCTGTCCGCGGAAATGAGAATGCGGCGCCGAGGTGACAGCGAATGCGCCACCATGGAGGGGAACGGACGTTCCCGTCCGCGAGACACTCGCAAACAGTGCCCACAGGCCCGCGCTTCCTAGCCCTTCGCCCGCAACGTCGCCTGGTACTGCGAGAGCGCCTGATCGACGCTTTGCTCACGGTCGAGCACGGAGCGGATCGCACGCGCCACCATGCGCGGATCGTCCTCCTGGAACACCGCGCGGCCGAACAGGATCACCTGCCCGCCGTGCTCCGTCACGTCGTGCGCAAGCTGCATCGACGTCCGGGCGTTCACACGAGTGCCGCCGAGCGCGCCGATGACCAGCGTCGGATCGAAGTCGCATAGCGCCCGCCACGTGTCGGCGGACGTGTACACCGTCTTGATGAACGCAGGCCGCTGGTGGCTGCGGAGGTAGGACATGAGGCGTACGATGTTGTCGGCGATGTATTCGCCCTGCTCTTTGCTGTCCATGCCCGGTTGCTGCATGTTTGGCAGAAACACTTCGAGGAAGTAGTGAAAGTCGGGCGTGTTGCCGCACTCCCACGCGAAGTCTAGAAACTCGCCCGTGGTGCGGGCGTCGGCTTCGGCGTCGTTGTTCAACGTCACGGAGTAGAGCCCAAGCTTGATCTTGCAGTCGCGCGCGCACTGCATCGCCTCGGTGCAGTAGCGGCCCGCCTCGGCGGTGAGCACCGTCTTGAACGGCCGCGAGTACTGCTGGCGATATTTCCCGTGGCGCGGACTCCAGATGTGCGTCTCGGCGTTCATCCGGACGACGGGCGTGACGGGCGAATCGTCGAACAGCTTCTCGTCGAACGCCAGCACCTCGGCGTCGGCCGGCGTCATGAGCAGGCCGTCGATGGCGCCGTCGGCCATGACCTCGCGCATCATCGCTAGGTACTCGGGCCTCGTGCGGTAATGCGGCTTCGGCGACGGCTCCGTCCCGATGCCGGTCATTCCGTAGGCGACGAGGGCGTCCGCGGCAAAGATGAACGCCGGCGAGCGTTTGAGCCATTTCGGATCGGCGAGTTTCTCGAAAACGCGGTCGCCCATGTCATAACCCCGGGGGTGTGGTTGACGGTCTGCGAATAGCCTTCTAAGGGTCCGCTCGGCGGGGGTCGGGGTCAAGGCGGCGAACCCTCGCCGGGCTCGCGTTCGTCTGGCAGTTCGCCTCGCGAACTGCCCCGCCTCCGGCAGACACCGTGTAGGGGCGATCCCCCTGTGGTCGCCCCGGTGT
>CAZEAI010000216.1:0-3863 GCA_964510105.1 uncultured bacterium | reverse complement strand
GTTCACCGTGGAGATCACCGCGACGTAGTTCCGGGTGCCGACGCGGCCGTCCGAACGCAGATACCCATCGAACGTCTCACTGGTCTCCGCGCCGATGCGGGATCCACGGTCGGCTTCGGTGGCGAACTCGTACCCTTCCCGATCCGGGGGCAGCCCGAGGTTGTGGAGATGCACGTGCTCGCCCGCAGATACGTCTCGGGACGCGATGCCGATCGCCTGGCCGTATTTCCTGACCGTCGCGCCGCGCGGGATATCGGTTGTCGCGATCTTGTGCCCGGTGGGAATCGGTGACCGCGCTTCGGTCGTACCGCTACCCCACGAAACGGGGTCGCCCTTGGCCGCGTCATTCAGAGCCACGGCAACACTGTCGTCCGGATGGAGTAGAATGGCGCGCATATTGCATGACTCAGACACGAAGGTCACCTCGCGTATCAGGCGAAACCCGGCTCACATCAGCGAATATACCGGAGGGGAAGCAGCGACCGTTACGCCCCGGGTGATGGTGAGCTGTTGGGAACTCGAGCGAGGGCGTGGAGTGTAGATTGCTAGTAAGCCCGAGAACATGGGACTTACGCGGTGTCGGCGGCGATGGTGGCGTTCGGTCCGATCGGTCCGAGCGCGACGCGCGCCGCTCCGCAAGGGGGACACGACATGAACGCTTCCGATGACTCAAGAACCATGCGATACGTACGACTTCTGCTCCACGACCATCCGCTCCGCGCGTGGGAGTATGTCGGGGGGTTGGCCGCCGACGGCACCGGCCGGCAGGCCGTTCTCGACGAGGTTGTGCGTCCGGCGCAAGGCGAGATCATAGCGTTGCGGGACCGGCGAAGACTGAATCCCGCTGACGCCCGGTACGCACTGAGACTCATCCAGCGCGAACTGGCGCGGGACGCCCACGCAGCCTCACCCGAGACCCGCGCGGCCATGTATCAGCGGCCCGGGCTCGCGGCTCTCGCCGGGCTTCGCTGACCGTATCAATCCCGATACACGAAGAGGGACCGCTCCGATGCGAACCGGGGCGGCCCTTCGTGCATTGGTGCTACGTCGAACGCGCTACCCCACGTTCTCCCACTCCACATCCTCCGTCGGATCGAGATCGTGGGGACTCACCCCCAGGGCGTCGCCGGGAGATGCGGCGCGCGAGTTCCGACTCGTCGTCTCAAAACCGGCTCTCTGTCCCGATTTGATACGGTCACGACGTCGCGCCGCGTCGATGTGGCCCTAGAGCGCGCGGCGGTAGATGCGGGTCTCGGGTCCGTCCACGAAGTTCAAATCGTGGTAGAGGCGGCGTGCAGGGCCATTGTCCGGTCCGGTCCAGAGCATGACGTGAGTTCGTCCGGCGTCGCGGTGGAAAGCCAGCTGCCGCGTGATGAGCCAGCGTGCAAGCCCCATCCGACGATGTTCCTCCGATACGCCGATCCATTCGACCGATATCCATCCTTCGAAACCATCGCATTCGGCGAGATGCGGAGGGACACCCCAGACATCGCACTCGGCGGCGAGTTCCTCGTCGTGAAACAGCTCCAGACGCCACTCGCGCTGAGCCGGATGCGGAGTCCACAGCAGTTGCCACGTAGGCGGCGTCGCGGATAGCACTCCCGTTGGTGGCATGTCGGTCTCGCCGACCATGAGCACCCAGGAATCGGCGGGCGCGAAATCGCTGCGCTCCAGCGCGGTGACGACGTGGGGCCACGTTCCGGGCACACCGAACCAGCCTAGGCCCAACGGGCATCGGTCATCCGTCGAGATCGACCTGCAGCCATGATCGACGGTCGTTTCCACCGCCGCCTCCACGAGGATGTCCCCCGCATCGGGCTGGGCCGAGTCGAACGCCAGCAGACCGATATGTCCGAGCGAGTTGGCATCATCCCATCTGACCACGACCATGCCGGAGACGCTCTCCCCCTCCAGCGCGACGAGCGCTCGAACGTGGTCGGGCGTGTATGGCTCGTCGTGGTAGTGGTGATGCCACAGCGTCGGATACGCCGTGAGCACCTCCAACAAGGCGTTCTCGGACATCTCCGCGCCACGGGGCGGGACAAGCTCGGTATGGGCGCGGACCACTCCGACGAGTGCCGGAAGATGCTCCGCGCGAAACGGTTCGATTCTGATGCTCAGGTACCTCATCGCGTGCCGGAATCTGCACGACGGCAATCCGGGCGTTGGTGCTGGAGGCCGACTTTCAGAATCTACTCCCAAACGGAGTCGGTCGCGACTCCCATCACATCCTTCACATACTGGGAACGTGCATGAATGTCGTTGTGTACCGATCGGGCGCGCTCGGCGATCTCGTCGTGACGTTTCCCGTGCTGCAATCGATTCGTCATTCCGTCGACCGCGCAGACATCACTCTCGTCGCCCCGCCCGACGCGGGCGCCCTCGCGACGATGTCCGGATGGGCCGATCGGCTTATCTCGTGCGACGCCCAGTGGATCGCGAAATGGTACGCGGGCGACGCGGACCCGGTTCGGAGCGCGCTCGGGCATGTGGATACGATGGTCATTTTCGCGGCGAACGCCGACGCACTGGCGGAAATCGCGCGACGCGCCGGCATCCGGCGCACGCACGCTTTCCCGCCGCTGCCTGGCGAGCGCGGGATTCACGCGACCGATCATTCGCTCGCCTGCGTCGAGCCGGTGTTCGGCGCGGCTGAGGAGCGTACGCCGATTATCATGACTGACACATCCGCGCGCGAGGACGCTGCTCGCGCGCTGGGCGATGCTGGAGTACCCGCCGGATCACGGTACGCCATCGTCCACGTGGGTAGCAGCTCGCCGCACAGGACGTGGCCGTCCATGTATGAAATGCTGACCTTGCTGGCTTCGGACTACGCCGGCTGCATCGTGGCCAACCGCGGGCCCGTCGAAATGGAGCGCGAACCCACATGGCGCAGCATCGAGGGCGTGCTTCCCATCGGCCCGATACCGGCGACAACGCTTGCCGCGGTCATCGAGGGGGCGACCTTCTACGTTGGAAACGATACCGGCCCGACGCATCTCGCCGCCGCGGTGGGGACGGAGACCATCGCCGTGTTCGGGCCACAGTCGGATGCCAACCTATGGGCGCCCCGTGGCCGTCATGTACGGATGGTGGATGGAGGCGACGCCTGGCCGACCGTCGAGAACGTGGCGTCTGCGATGGAGGATCTACTGAGGCGTTGACGGCTGCGGGCACGCGCCTGTGTGGCTGACCGCGCTACGAGATACTCGACACCCGATCCAGCATGAACTGTGCGACACGGCGGCCGCGCGCATCCCACGTGTATTTCCCCGAATCGAGGCGCGCGCGCGCGCCCAGGCGTTCGCGTTCCGAGGGGTGGCGCAGCAACGCGCCCAGCGCCTCTCGCGCGGCCTCGATATCGTCCGGTGGTACCAGCCGCGCGTTCACTCCGTCCACTAATACCTCGCCCACGTCGGGCAGATCTCCGGCCACGATGGCTTTGCCCGACGCCAGATACTGGAACGTCTTCATTGGCAGCACAGTGCTTCCGAACTCCATGAGCGGACGCGCTGTAGGCGGTACTATCAGCACGTCCGCGGCGGCCAGCCACCGCCCGACTTCGCTCGGCGGAACGCGGCCGACGATGGTGACGTTCGTCGCCCCGGCGCGCGCCACCACCTCGTTGGTCCATATCGCGCCAGCGCCGCTTGGGACCGCCCCCACGAGGTAGAACGACGCATCCGGTATGCCCGCGGCAATCTCGACGAGGACGTCCATCCCCTTCTCGCGATTCACGTGCCCGGTGTATACGACGACGTTCTCGTCGGCCGGAAGTTTAAGCGCCTGACGAGCCTGAGATTGCGTCACCTCGGCTCCCTGCGCCGCGACATCGAAGCCGTTGTGCGCCGTCAGTACCGCCT
>CAZEAI010000215.1:0-3871 GCA_964510105.1 uncultured bacterium | reverse complement strand
CGGGAGCCGGGGACGCCATCCCGGTCACTGCGTTCGCCGTCATCAACGATGGGCTGATTCGCGCGGTTGCCCCGAGCGCGCTGGCCCAGGCAGCCTACCGGGTCCGCGTCACCGCGCCGAAGGGTGAAGCGACAAGCGACGCGACGTTCACCGTTCAGGCCGGGGCAAGCGACGCCACCCCGCCGACCGTCGTGAGCGACCTCCGCATCGACTCGACGACCGCGACGGGCGTACTGCTGAGCTGGACGGCGCCGACCGACCTGAATGCGTCCGCGCAGACGGTGCCCGCCTCGGCGTATGACCTGCGTGTCACCACAGGTACGCTCGACGCCAACAATTTCGCTGAGTTGCGCCGCGTACCACTTGCAGCGCCACAGAGCGGCGGGGCCACGGAGTCCGTCTGGATCGCGCCGCTTGAACCGGGCAATCTGCATTTCTTCGGACTTCAGGGCGTGGATGCCGTCGGCAACCGCTCGGCTCTATCCAACGTTGCGCACGGCATCACGCGTCAGGACCTAGAACCACCGTCGGTGGTGCGCCGGGCGGTGACGGCGGTCTCCGACCGACAGATGACGGTCGTGCTCGAGACCGACGAACCGACGACCGCGCGCATGAGGGTATTCCAGGCATTCGGCGGTACGGACACCGTCCGCGTGGCCGCCGGCGAGGGAGCGCTCGTCCACCGACTCACAGCTCCCGGGTTGTCTCCGGGCACGTACTACGGATACCAACTCGACCTGGCGGACATGGTCGGCAACGGCACCGCCACCGACGTGAAAGCGGTCCAGACGCTGCTCGTACCTGACAACACGCTACCGGCGTTCGCTCGGCAGCCGTTTGCCATCGCGCGAACCGACAACGCGCTCGCCATTGGCTGGGCCAGCAACGAACCGGTCACCGCGGTGGTGCGGTACGGGGCGAGCACGAGCTACAGCGACTCACTCGTCATCACCGAGTCCAACACCAATCACATCGTGGATATCACCGGCCTGGAGCCGCTGACCACCTACCACGTGGATGTCGCGCTGTTCGACCTTGCCGGCAACGGGCCGGTATCCAGCGGCGACGCTGTTTTCAACACGTTGCGCGAACCGGACCTCTTCCCGCCGCAGTTCGTGAGCCTGCCGGCGGTCGTCACGAAGGACACGAGCCGCGTGACCATCGTCTGGACGACGGATGAGCCGGCGGCGACCATCGTCGAGTACGGCGTGACGGAGGCGTACGGTCACGCCTTGCAGATGAACGACTTCGCCACGGATCGCCTCGTCGTGCTCACGAACTTGAGCACCGACACGCGTTACCACTACCGAGTCCGCGTGCTCGACGACTCGCAGTCCGAGCACGCGTCGATGGACCGGGTGTTCCGCACGGCCGCCGGCCCGGATCGGCAGCCGCCGGTGGTGCTGGAGAGCCCCGTAGTGGTCGCCGGGACAAACGACGCGCGCATCCAGTTCCGCACGGATGAGCCAGCGATCACGACGCTTCACTACGGCACGTCGCAAGGCGCTCTGCTGAGGGCCGTGGCGTCGTTCAACCTCGTCACGAAGCACGAGATCCTCGTCGGCGGGCTCGCGCCCGGCACGCGGTACTACTACCTGCTCACGACGTTCGACGCCGCCGGCAACGCGCCGGTTCTGCGCATGCGATCGTTCCGGACTCCGGCCGAAGCCGACGCCACTCCGCCGGTGGTTGTGGCCGGACCCGCGGTTGTGTACGCGGCCAACGACCGGGTCGTCGTGCGCTGGAGCACCGACGAGGTGACCACGGGCGAGCTGTGGTATCAGGCCCAGGGCGATACCGTCGCCGCGAGTGTCGCCGATGGCGCGCTCGATTGGACGCATGAGGTCACCATCACGAACCTCGACGCCGACCGCACGTACGAGTTCGCCGTCGTTGCGCGCGACGTGGCGGGAAACAGCGCGGTCGTGCCGGATGGATCGAGCATACCGACAGGGGCAGGCGGACTTCCGCGCATCGCGAGAAGTGGGCGGCTCGCCGACGGGACAGGGCGTGGCGGCACGTTCGTCACATCCGCAACCGCCGACGCGGCGCCACCTGTGGTGCTGAGCGGACCGAACGTCGTCGGCCGAACGAACTCCACGCTGTCTATCTCCTGGGAGACCGACGAAGCGGCCACGAGTATTGTGCGGTACCGGGAAGCCGGAGGCGGCGTCGGGAAGCTCGCCGAGGTGCTGTTCGACGACCAGATCGAGTCGGGCGATTTCCGGCAGGATCACCTGGTCTCGCTCACGAACCTCAAAGCCGGCACGACGTACGAACTCCAGGTGTCCAGCATCGATCCGGCCGGGAATGAACACGTCGCGCCGAGTTCCGCCGTCGCCGTGACACTTCCCGGAGTCGACGTCACACCGCCGCAGTTCATCGGAGCGCCGACCATCCGGGCGTCGAACGACCGCGCGGCGGTACAGTGGCAGACCGACGAGATCGCCGACAGCGAGGTGATCTTCCGTGGCGACGGCGGAGCGGAGCAGAGGGTCACCATCGGCGAGCGCGTCATCGACCACACCGTGATGCTCACCAACCTCCAGCCGAGCACGACGTATCACTGCACCGTGCGATCGGCCGATATCGCCGACAACGGGCCGTCGGAAGTAACCGGGCTGACGTTCATCACCGCGGCCAACGCGGACACGGACGGGCCCACCATCGTCAGTCCGGGCATCCTCGCGAGGAATCACGTCGCGTCGAAGATCGCCTGGAACACGGACGAGCCGGCTGACAGCTACGTCGAGTACGGCACGTCAGCGGCGTATGGGCTCACCGTCGAATCCGGAGAACGCGACACTTCACATGCCATCTGGCTGACGAACCTTCACCCGAGCACCACGTACCATTACCGCGTCTCGTCAGTCGATATGGCCGGCAACCCGGCTCAGGCCTTCACCTCGTCGTTCACAACGGCAGGCGCGCCGGAGACGACGCCGCCCGCGGTGCCGACAGGGGTCGTGGCCTTCGCCGGAAGCAGCACCGCCCGCGTAACGTGGCAGGGCGTGGGCGACTCCGACCTTGCGGGCTACCACGTGTATCGCACCGGCCCCCCGACCGAACAGAAGCTCGTTGCCACGCTGGTGCAGGGGCTCGCGTTCACCGACGTGGGGCTCTCCAACCTTACTCCGTACTCGTACCGGGTCAGCGCGCTGGACGAGTTTGGCAACGAGAGCGATCCGTCGGCCCCGTCGAGTTGGATCACACCCACTACCGATTCCGCCCCATCGGCCCCTGCGCTCGACGCCCCGTCCGGCGGCGAGAGGACTTCTCGCCGACCGGTGTTCTCAGCGTCCGGAGCGCAGGCGCCCGCGTCGCGCTCGATCGTGTTCTACAACTTCATCGTCAGCCGGGATGCGGCGCTCACGGAGGTCCTCTCGACGAGCCCGCTCGTGCCGGCGAATCCAGGCGGCCCGACGTCGTGGCAGCTTGAGATCGAGCTTGAGCACGACAGCACGTACCACTGGTCCGCCGTCGCGCACGACGGGCTCTTCAGCGGCCCGGCGGCGAGCCCACGCGCGATCACCGCGGACAGCACGATCATCCCGTTGGCGGTGAGACTAGCAGCCTTCGCCGCCGAGAGCGCGCCTGGAGCGGTAATCCTGTCATGGCGCGTTCTCGACGAGGGCGAAGCGGCGGGCGTGGTCGTCATGAGGGGCACGTCGAGCGACGGGAACTTCGAGCCTATCGGCGGAATCATGCAGCTCGCGGACGAGTACTCCGACGTCACCGCCATTGCGGGGAAGACGTACTGGTACCGATTGCAGGTGCCGCTGCTGAACGGTGATCGCCGGGAGTTCGGCCTGGTAAGCGCGTCCGACCCGGTCCGAAGTCTCGCAGAACGCGCCGAACCCGTTCAACCCGA
>CAZEAI010000214.1:0-3921 GCA_964510105.1 uncultured bacterium | reverse complement strand
GGGAACGCAGCCGGAAGCGCCATAGCTGCGGAAGCCAGAGCTCTACCCGCTTCACGCCCGGCTTCAACTCCGCGAACTCGAACCGGTTGGACTCTTGCACTTCCGTAGAGCCGACGAAGGAGCCATCAACGCAGAGATCGATGGGCTTTCGCCCGTAAGGCTCCGGATCGATGCCTATCGATTCTATCTCGCCTCGGATAGTGGTGCTGTCCGACCGGAACGCCAGTCTCACCCCTGCGCCATGCGCGGCACGCTCACGCAAGCCCGGGTCGACGAAGTCCAGCTCTTCCCGCGGCAGGCGCCACGGCTGCGACCAGCCATCGCCACGCTCAACGTAGACGGCGCCCGGCCAACTCAGGCGCGGGTCGTCGTGTGCGATACGCCGCGCCATCACTTCTCGCCGAGGAATACGGGCTTTGCGGCATGCTCGTAGAAACGCTTGCCCATGACCTTGTAGCCGCCTGCGTCGGGGTGCAGCTCATCCGGCAGGTGATGCAATTCATCCGGCCCCATGATATCGAGGCCGTTGACGTAGTGGACGTTCGCGTCGCCATGATTTAGGAGCGCCTCCACCGCCGCCTCCGCCTCCTCGCGCATAATCTCCAGCGTCATCCCGGCGGAGTTCGGCACTGACTCGCGCGGTGGATTGTAGATGGGTGACATTACGATGTAAGGCGTGTCGGGATGCTTCTCCCGGACGATGCGCACGAAGCCCACGATTCCCGGTCCGAACGTGCGCAGGTTCAGTGTGCCCCCGCCCATGATGTTGATGCCGACGCACATCGACAGGTAGTCGGCGGGCAGATTGCGCATAACCGTGGCGATGAGCGGATCGAGGTGACACTGGCCTCCGAACCCTAGGTTCGTGTGGTTGAATCCCGCCAGACGCGCGGCTACCGCGGGCCAGGTGAACACCGGCGACGCCGCGGCTCCGCAGTGCGTGATGGAGCTGCCGTATGTGATCCACTTCGGCCGTTCGTCCACGGACGACCCAAGGGACGCGCCGTCGCTCAGCTCGAGCGACCGCAAGCCGGAGGACGGCGCCGGCCCGAACCACAGCTCGATGCGTTTCTCACCGGCTGGCAGGTCCGTGAATGAGATCGTGTCGCTGTCCTCGGCCTCAGCGGTGCCGACGAGATCCCCGTCCACCGTCAGGTCGTATTTCACCTGCCCCTCGGGTACGTATGCCACCGCGTTCACACTTGTCGTGTCGCTTGAGAACGCTACGCGAGCGCCGGCTCCAGTCGCGGCGGTCCACCGCAACCCTTCCTGATACAGGCCACGGATATCGAACGGTATGCGCCACGGACGGACGTATTCCGCCGCGTGTTCCACCGAAACCGTTCCCGGCCAACTCAGACGCTCATCGCTCAGCGACACGATCATCTGTTTCCCTCCGTGATGCGTTCGCTTCCGCGGTCAGACTTCCATGCTACCGTTTTGTTGTATCCACTCCTTCGTCCAGGCGATGCTTTCGAGACCGATATCCATGACCGGCGACCCGAGCAGGCACAGTCCCTCGCACTCGCCCGCGCGCACGAGTTCCGCGCTTACGTCCAGTTGCATGGTCATCTGGTCGCGCGTGAGTGGGGCGCCGTCGCCGAAATCGTAGAGGTAGTTGCCGAGAACCATGGGTTTGCCCGCGCTCATCTCGTTGCACCGTGCCACCTGCTCCCGCATGAGCGGGAGATCGCGTGCATTCCACACCCAGAAGCTCACGCCGTCAACGTGCTTCAGGAATTCCGACAGATTCGGTATGTCGAGACTCATGCCGTACACGACGATCCAGAGCTGAAAACTCTCGGGAAGCGCGGCCCGCATGCGCTCCAGGACATCCGGCGTTGCGCCCTTACTGATCTCCGTCGTACTGAAGTCGTCGAGCAGCACGCCGCGTACGTTCTCGTGTCGCTCGTGGAGTTCGACAATCGGGCCGACCGGCTCCTCGAAAGCGAAGCCGTCCTCGAAGCTCATCTCCCACAGCAGCGAATCACAGTGGGCGACGGCGGCGTATTCGTCTTCTGCAGGCGGCAAGAACCCCGCCATCATGGCGTTCGAGAGGCTGAACTCCGCGAGCCCCTCGCCGATGGTGATTCGCGACTCGGGAAAGCCGTAGTCCTTCGCCAGCGCGTTGACAACCGTTCCCCACAGCCACATTCGATCGCGTAGCTTGCCTGGCATGTTACCTCCTCACCCGTCCACCGGCCGGACACAACCCGACCCGGTGTCGAGGAACTGCGCCCGCATTCTCGACTCGAACGAATCCCAGTATATGTAGAGCACTCGATCCGGGGCGACCTCCGCCATGCTCCCCATGACCCAGATCGCCGAGTCGATCATCGTGCCCGCATCCCAGGTGATGCCACCGTCGAAGCTGGCGTTGAGCGTGCATCCGGGAGATCGGTGAGCGACGAGAAGGGCACCGGAAGCCGTCCGCAGCATGTTCGACGTGGCGTAGCCCGGAAACGGACCGCGCACGCACGGCGACCAGATGCGGCCGCCGTCTTCCGACCACGATTCCCACATCCAGGGCGAGTATATCGGCCGCGTGAGGGTCATGACGCGACCGTCCGGCGCCTGCGCCGCGCATGTCTCCGTGAGATCGAGGTGCCCCTCCGAATCCTCAGTACCGTCGACGCTCGTCCAGGGCGACCACGTGCGTCCGTTGTCATCGCTCCGGCACACGAACGAGCAGCAGTGGTGCGCGCTCCACGTCCGAATGTGCGAGTCGGTCATGGACGACCCATGCCCGCCGTACGCGAAGAGGAGCATGCCACCATCGTCGAGATTCACGAGCGGCGCCGGCGGCGCGTGCAGCTTCGGCATTCCCTGAGGAAGCGGATGTACACTACACGGCGTTGGCTTCGACCATGTGCGGCCATCGTCCTCTGTCTCGGCGAACGCGAAGCCATCGTCAATCCGCATCAGCGTGCGCAGAGCACCGTCCGGGCAGACGTGGATGTAGCCGCCCTCCCACCCATCGACCTGCGCCCCGACGAGGGGTTCCGGGGCCGACCACGTGCGACCGTCGTCCTGCGACCGAATGTGGAGGGAGGTAAGTGCGCCTCTGTACGGCTGTTCCTGCGCGACGAACTGCAGCACAAGATCCCCGCCCGGAGACCGGAAGAGCGAGGTCGGGCGCTGCCACCTCCCGTGGCTGTCATCCGGGCAGGGATGGAACCACCTTCGCGCTGGCGCTGGACCGGTATTCCAGCCCGTCGCCTGCGGCTCTGCGTCGATGTCGACCTCCCCGAACGAAGCCGCGCCGAACAGATACAGCCCAACGGCACCGCTGCCTCGCAGGCCGTCGTCAGCGAACTCGAACACGCCGGTGCGATCGATCGTCACACGAAGACGGCTGTCGTGCAGGCCGACCTCCGCCGTGTGCGGCTCGCTGGACGTGCTCGACACGCGCTGCACAAGCTCCATGCGCACGATGCGCAACCAGCCGTCGCCATCCATGCGCGAGAGCGCCACCCAGAAATGCTCCGCCCGGCTGGCCTGCCCGCAATCCGGGAAGTGGAGCACCCAGAAATCGCTCGGACTCGCAGCGTGGAAGATGAGCCCGGCGTCGGAGTGGCCTCCGAGGGTGAATGCGACTCGCGCGTCGAAGTCGCTGTAGGAGCAATCGGTGCGAAACGCATAGTGATGCCCCTGGATGCCGTCGCCATCGCTCCGCCGCCCCTCATCGGGGATGGCCGGGCCGTGTTCATCGTCCACGAGTGGGCCGTTGACGAACTGCCAGGGCCCGTGGTCGGTCATGTCCAGCTGTAACGCCATTCGTCACCTCGTTCCGGGAGCATCGCCCCAGTCAGGTACGTTGAGCCATTCGCCATCGCGCAGAGCCGATTCGTGCGCCATTACGCCGGTCGCCATGTACCGCGCAGCTTCCCACACGTTGACCTCAGGATGCCGATTGTTCGC
>CAZEAI010000213.1:0-4140 GCA_964510105.1 uncultured bacterium | reverse complement strand
AGCATGCGGAGCTGACCGTCGTGCCCGCCGACGCGGCGCGGCTGCCGGAGCTTATCGCCGGGTACGACGCGTACTTCGGGCACATCCACGTTCGGGTCACGCGCGAGGTGATCGAACGGGCGGATCGGCTCCGCGCGGTGGCCAGCCCGACGACAGGGACGGATCACATCGACCTCGATGCGTGTCGCGAGCGTGGCGTGGAGGTTGTCTGCATCAAGACGGAGTACGAGTTGCTCGACACGTTCACCGCCACGGCCGAGCTGGCGTGGGGGCTGCTGATTTCCGCGGTGCGTTCGCTTCCGGCAGCGCACGGTCGCGCGACACTCGGGCACTGGGACCGCGACCTGTTCACCGGGCGGCAGCTTTCGGGCAAGACGCTGGGGGTCCTCGGTTACGGGCGGCTCGGGAAGATGGTGGCCGAGTACGGGAAGGCGTTCCGCATGCGCGTGATTGCGTGCGACGTGAAGGAATTCAGCGCGCCGGGCGTCGAGCGCGTCGACCTCGATACGCTGCTTGCCGAGTCGGACGTGCTGTCGCTGCACATCCACCTAACGCCGGACACGGCGGGCATCATCGGGCGCGAGGAGATCGCGCGGATGCCGGATGGCGCGGTGCTGATCAACGTCTCGCGAGGGGCGCTCGTTGACGAGGCGGCGCTGATCGAGGCGCTTGAGTCCGGCAAGCTCGGCGGCGCCGGGGTCGATACGATAACGGACGAGTGGAGCGAGACGCTGGCGGATCACCCGATGATACGCTACGCCCGGGAGCACACGAATCTCATCGTGTCACCGCATATGGGCGGCTCGACGTGGGAGTCGAACCACGACGCGCGCATGTTCACCGCTCGGAAGCTGCTGAGATACCTCGGGGCGTAGGAGGCAGCTAGCGGAGTAGCGTCACCCGGCGAACCGTCGCTCTGCGCCGGTTCGTGGTCGCTCTGCGCCGGTTCGTGGTCGCTTCGCGCCGTTTCGTCTCAGAGTCGCGAGGCGACTCCGCGCTCCATTCCAGCCGGACGAGGTAGACTCCGCTCGCAACGGGCTTGCCACGCGAATCAAGACCACCCCACGTGTACGATGTCACGGACTCCGTGGCTCTGCCATCGACCAGCACCTTCACGCACTGCCCGGTCAGACTGTGCACGGATAGCGTGATCCGTCCGGCGGCCGGCAGCTCCACGCGTATGTCGACCTCGGCGTTGAACGGATTCGGCGAAACCGTGATGTCGGTGAGCGCGGGACGGCCCTCGCTCGTCACAGCTGACGGAGCATCCACGATATCCCGCACGTCGACGACGTAGACTCCGCGGAAACCCTCATGGGTGGAGTCGAAGCAAATCTGCGTTCCGTCAGGAGACCAGCGCGGGTGCAGGTCGCAGCGGAACGGGCCGGTGAACGCTGCTGGCTCTAGGTAGCGGCCCACGTCGTGTCGTGCGCCGGTCTGCGCGTCGAACAGAATGAGCGTCTGCTTGCGGTCGGAGCCTGGGTAGGTGTCGGTGAGCAGCCATCGAGAGTCGGGTCCGTACGAGCAGTGACCATCCTGGGTGAGCGTCCCCGCGCCGATTCTGCGCTTCATTCCGGTTGAGACCGTGTAGAGCCAGTAGGCGGGGCCGCCGTCGTCGGCCCAGACGATGATGTGTTCGTCGTCGCGCCAGTCGAAGTGCGATACGAGACCGTCGCCGACGATTCTACGCATTTCGGTGCCGTCGGGACGCATTGTCAGCATGCGCGTGTACCATTTGCCGTCACCTGTCCAGCGGTGGAGGAACAGGAAGCGCTCGCCGTTCGGGCTGTACTGGAGGTGATTCACCCAGTGCTCCGCGTCCTGCATGGTGGGCGAGGGATTCCACGTCGCCAGTTCGGCGATGGAAATCAGGAGCGAGTCGCTACCGGTGGCGAGGTCGACGGTCCAGATGCCGTCGTCCTGTGGTGCCGGATCCTCGATGCCGGGGTCCGGCACGCCTTCGTAGCCATACCCTGGCCGCAGACGTCCGATGCGGGAGAAGTTCACCGACAACGCTTGCCGGCCGTCGGGGCGCAGGGCGTAGATCGGGCGCGGGACGGTGTCGGCGCGGGTCGTCTCCACGTCGCGAACGATGGCGACGAAGTGGGAGCTGTCGCCGTCGTCGACGCGGTCGTTGTAGATGACGGCGTTGCCTGAATACCACCACGAAGTGTCGGTGTCGCGACGCGGCATCCACTGGAGCATGCATCCCTGTTGCCAGCACCATGCGCGGGTGGTGCCCATGGGTGCCCATTCGTTTCCCGATTGGAGATCGATGACGCCGATGACGAGCGAGTCCTCGGGAGCAGGCTGGTGATCGGCAAACGCTGCGCGTTGCGTGAGGAGGCGACGACCACTCGCGTCCCAGGGCGACTTGTCGTAGTATCCGAAGAAGTGGTCCTGGTTCGCCGGTGAGACACGTGCAGCGGCGGTGTTCGCCGGAGTATCGATGGTGGTGACAAGTATTGCCGATATGGCGAGGACGCCGCCCAATGTCGTCGAGACGAGTCTTCCGGCATTCTCAGCGCGAACCATGGGCTGAGTGTGCGTGGACGACAATGAAGGGGCAACAGGATGTCGATAGCTGAGACGCTTGCGGAGCACGTCGCCGGCGTGTTCGACCGCGGCCGGGTCGATACCGTGTTCGGAGACGTCAGGACGATTGACGGCGTGGAGGTGATCCCGGTCGCTCGTGTGGGCGGTGGGTTCGGCGTGGGTGGTGGCGGTGGCAAGGCCGGCGTGCAGTCTGACGAGGGCGCGGAAGGCGAGGGCGGAGGCGCCGGTGGCGGGCTGAGCGTCCGACCCGTTGCGGTGATCTTCTCTCAGTCGGGCGTACCGTGTGCGATGCCGATCATCGACATGAACGCACGTCTCCGGAATGCCGCGATCGTGATTTGCGTGGCCATCGTCGGCGCGACGATCGTGCTGTGGCGACGATTCGGTCGGCGATAGGAGTGGTTCCGCGTGAGGGGGATCGTCTCGACCGAAAGGGCGGCTGGATGCTGATGGCCGACATGCCTGCGAGCCGCGCTGGAATTACGGGCTCGCGTCCCGAGGACGCGGCGCTGTACGCCCTGTATGTCGAGGCCGCCGATGGGTGACGGATCGGTTGCGCACGGCGTAGCGAACGCTCCGGAAGTAGCGCGGTCCGGCGGTGCACGGTCGGCATTTCCGGCGACCGGGCTCGGGTTCGCGGCGATTGTCCTGTGGGCAAGCACCATCGCGTTTGGCCGCAGCCTGACGGAATCGCTGGGGACGGTTACGGCGGCGTGTCTCGTGTACCTCGGTGGCGGCGTGCTGAGTGTTGCTTGGGCTGTTACCCGGCGCGGCGTTGCCGGGGCGTTCGGCGGATTCCCGGCCCGTTACCTTGTGGGATGCGGGGCGCTGTTCGTCGCGAACAACGTGACGATGTACCTGGCTATCGGGCTGGCGACGGACCGGCTTCAGGTCGTGGAGGTCGGCCTCGTCAACTACCTCTGGCCGACGCTGACGGTGCTGGCAAGCGTGCTGCTCCTGAATGCGCGCGCGGGACCGTTCCTGATTCCGGGGGCGGCAGTCGGCATGTCCGGTATCGTGCTGGCGATGACGCAGAACGCGCCGATCACGTGGCACTCGTTCTGGACGAACGCGACGTCGAACCCGGCGGCCTACGCCTTCGGACTGGCGGCGGCCGTGACGTGGGCGCTGTACAGCGTGCTGAGCCGCCGCTGGGGGAGCGGGTCCACCGGTGGCGCGGTGCCGATGTTCCTGCTGGCGACAGGGCTCGCGTTGCTTGTGATGCGTCTCGGTGTGGTCGAGCAGAGCGTCTGGACGGCGCGGGCTGGTTGGGAGCTTGCGTTCATGGTCATCGCGCCGACGTGCGCGTACCTCGGCTGGGAGTACGCCATGCGTCGCGGCGACATCGTCTTGGTGGCGTCGGCGAGCTACATCACGCCGCTTCTCTCGACGCTCATCAGCGTGACGTATCTGGGCGTCGATGCCGGTGCGAAGCTCTGGATCGGCTGCGCCCTGGTTGTCGTCGGGGCGGTGACGTGCAGGTACTCGGTGCGGGAAGCGGCTGGGTAAGCGTGGAAAGAATCTCACGCAGAGACGCAAAGGACGCGAAGTTTCGGTTTTTTTTGTTGGTTTATTCGTGATACG
>CAZEAI010000212.1:0-4170 GCA_964510105.1 uncultured bacterium | reverse complement strand
GAAGATCCCTCGGGAGCGTGCTCGGACCCGCGACATCACCGGTGGTCTGCCGCGTGTGGCGGAGCTGTTCGAGGCGCGCAAGCCGAAGGAGCCCGCCGTTGTCAGCGAGATCGACGGCGTTGTCCGGCTCGGCGCGCAGGTTCGCGGCTCGCACGAGGTGATCGTCACCACGGATATCGGTGACGAGCGTCGCTATCTCGTGCCTTACGGCAAGCACATCCTCGTGCATGACGGCGATCACGTCCGCGCGGGTGAACGGTTGTGCGAAGGTTCGGTGAACCCGCACGATATCCTGAGCATCCAGGGGCCGTTCATGGTGCAGGAGTATCTCCTGAATGAAATCCAGGAGGTGTACCGCCTGCAGGGCATCGAGATCAACGACAAGCACATCGAGATCATCGTCCGGCAGATGCTCCAGAAGGTGAAGATCGTCGACGCGGGAGACAGCAACTTCCTCGAGGGCGATCTCGTGGATCGCTTCCTGTTCATGGACGAGAACTCACGCATCATGGAAGCGGGCGGCGAGCCGGCGACGTTCGAACCGGTGTTGCTCGGAATCACGAAGGCGTCGCTGATGACCGAAAGCTTCATCAGCGCGGCATCGTTCCAGGAGACGACCCGAGTTCTGACGCAGGCGGCGGTGGAGGGTAAGACCGACAACCTGCGTGGACTCAAAGAGAACGTGATCATAGGGCATCTCATCCCCGCTGGCACGGGCTTGGACGAGTATCGTGCGGCGAAGCCTGAGGGCGGTGAGCTCGAGGCGATTCCGGAGCATCCGTTGGATGACGAGGAAGACGAAGCGGCTTTGGGCACTCGCGTGCTTGACGTCGGCTGAGACGCACGGTATATTCCTATGCTCTTCGGTTTCAGCAGCCAAAGGAAGCAGTGAATGCCGACTATCAACCAGCTCATCCGGAAGGGGCGATCACGGCCCCGTTCGAAGAACAACGCCCCCGATCTGCAGCAGTGTCCGCAGCGTCAGGGCGTATGCACGCAGGTGAAGACGTCGACGCCGAAGAAGCCGAACTCGGCCCTTCGTAAGATCGCACGTGTGCGCCTCACCAACGGGCGCGAAGTCACGGCATACATACCAGGTGAAGGACACAACCTGGTCGAGCACAGCATCGTGTTCATCCGCGGTGGACGTGTGAAGGATGTGCCGGGCGTTCGCTATCATGTGATTCGTGGCGTGCAGGATGCCGCGGGTGTCGACGATCGTCGCAACTCGCGCTCCAAGTACGGCACGAAGCGGCCGAAGGGGTGAGCGACTATGGCGCGTAGACGCAGAGCAGTGAAGCGGGAGCTTCTCCCGGATCCGAAATTCAACAGCGTGCTCGTGGCGAAGTTCACGAACAACCTGATGAAGGGCGGAAAGAAGAGCGTCGCGGAGCAGATTCTCTACTCGGCTCTCGACATGATCACTGAGCGCAGCGAAGACGATGCGCTTAACGTATTCGAGAAGGCGCTCAACAACATCAAGCCCGTCGTCGAGGTTCGCTCGCGGCGAGTGGGTGGGTCGACGTATCAGATCCCTGTGGAAGTGCCCGGGAACCGCCAGAAGGCGCTGAGCATGCGCTGGCTCATCATGGCGGCGCGTGATCGCTCGGAGCGCACCATGGCCGAACGCCTCGCCGCAGAGATTCTGGCGGGCGCGACCGGCGAAGGTGCTGCGGTGAGACGTCGCGAAGACGTGCATCGCATGGCCGAAGCGAACAAAGCATTCTCGCACTATCGCTGGTAATGAACGATATGCTCCGGGCGCGAGCGTAAGCGCCTGGGGCCATGAGTAACCGGCTCGCCGGTAGATCGGCGCGTCGGTAAAGCAGTCGCAGGTTGCGACGGCTGGATCGTTGGTTTCGTACCGCCTCTGGAGCTGATCCTACTTCCACGCGGTTCCCGACATCCGGCACCAGACAGTCTATACGACAGCGTGAATAGATACGAAGAGGCGTGGGTCTAGACCGCATGGCACGTGGCTATCCATTGAAATACACCCGCAATATCGGCATTATGGCCCATATTGACGCGGGCAAGACTACGACGACGGAACGCATCCTGTTCTACACCGGACGCATCCATCGCACGGGCGAAGTCCATGAGGGCGCCGCCCAGATGGACTGGATGGAGCAGGAGAAAGAGCGCGGCATCACCATCACGTCCGCGGCAACGAGCTGCTTCTGGGCCGACCACCAGATCAACATCATCGATACACCTGGTCACGTCGATTTCACCGCCGAGGTAGAGCGCAGCCTCCGCGTGCTGGATGGCGCCATCGCGCTGTTCTGCGCGGTTGGCGGAGTCGAGCCCCAGTCGGAGACCGTCTGGCGGCAGGCCAATCGCTACGGAGTGCCCCGCGTCGCGTTCGTAAACAAGATGGATCGCACCGGCGCTGATTTCTACAACGTCCTCGGCATGATGGAAGAGCGCCTGGGTGGACGGTTCGTCCCGCTGCAGATTCCCATCGGTTCGGGCGACATGTTCACCGGTATCATCGATCTCATGTCGATGAAGGCGATCACCTATAACGACGATAGCCAGGGCTCGGTATTCGACGAAAGCGACATCCCGCGGGATATGCAGGAACTTGCCGTCGATTACCGCGAGCGCCTCATCGAAGCGACAGCGGACTTCGACGACGAGATCATGGAGCATTTCCTCGAAGGCAGCCACTCGGATATCACTGAGGCGCAGCTACGGCGCGCCGTAAGGGCCGCCACGCTCAAGCAGGAAATCGTTCCCGTGCTCTGCGGCTCGGCGTTCAAGAACAAAGGCGTTCAGCGACTGCTCGACGGCGTAATCAGCTACCTTCCCTCTCCTCTCGACGTCCCCCCCGTTGTCGGACACGACCTGGATGACGAGACGGTCGAAGTGCAGCGGACGTCATCCGAGGAAGAGCCGTTCAGCGCGCTCGCTTTCAAAGTGATGACCGATCCGTACGTCGGCAGGCTGACGTTCATTCGAGTCTACAGCGGCGTACTTGAGGCGGGATCGTACATCTACAACGCATCGACAGGGCGTCGCGAGCGCATCGGCCGTCTCTTGCAGATGCATGCGAACAAGCGCGAGGAGATCGACCGGGTACACGCCGGCGATATCGCCGCCATCATCGGCCTCAAGAACACGACGACCGGCGACACGCTCTGCGACGAAGACCAGCCGATCAGCCTCGAACGCATGACCTTCCCGGAACCCGTCATCTCCGTAGCGATAGAGCCGAAGACGAAAGCCGACCAGGAGCAGCTCGCAGCTTCGCTCTCAAAGCTGGCTGAAGAGGACCCGACGTTCCGGCTTCGCCAGGATGAGGAAACGGGGCAGACGATCATCTCCGGCATGGGCGAGCTTCACCTCGAGATCATCACCGACAGGCTGCGCCGTGAGTTCAAGGTCGAGGCCAATGTCGGCCGTCCGCAGGTTGCCTACAAAGAGGCCATCACCGCGACGGTCGAGCATACCGAGCGCTACATACGTCAGAGCGGCGGTCGCGGCCAGTACGCTCACGTCGAGCTGGTCTTCGAGCCGGGCGAGTCGGGCAGCGGCTACGTCTTCGAGGACAAGGTCACCGGCGGAAGCATACCGAAGGAATACATCCCATCGGTGCAGCAGGGCATTCGCGCGTCGATGGAGAGCGGAGCGCTTGCGGGCTATCCGATTCTCGACGTGAAGGCGATGCTTGTCGATGGATCGTTCCATGCCGTCGACTCCTCCGAGATGGCGTTCAAGATTGCCGGTTCGATAGCGTTCCGAAACGCCGCTCGCAAGGCCAGCCCGGTGCTGCTTGAGCCGATGATGAAGGTGGAGGTCGTTGTTCCGTCCGACTACCTGGGCGACGTGATGGGCGATCTGAACTCGCGTCGCGGGCAGATTCACGGCATCAACCCGCGCCCGGACGCACAGGTCGTCGACGCTGACGTTCCCTTGAGCGAGATGTTCGGCTACGCGACGTCGCTTCGATCCATGACGCAGGGCCGGGCCATATACACGATGGAATTCAAAGAGTACCGTCAGGCGCCGAAATCGGTTCAGGAAGAGATCGTCGAGAAGATTACCGGCGCGAAGTCAGCCGCGTAGAGATTCCGTACTGCGGGACGTGCATCGGGCCGCGACAGGCATTCCGGTGCAAGAGGGAGATTCCCATGGCGAAGGCAAAGTTTGAGCGCACGAAACCGC
>CAZEAI010000211.1:0-4264 GCA_964510105.1 uncultured bacterium | reverse complement strand
CCGGAATGGGCTTCCGGACGCCGGAATCATTGGTCGGGGCGAGTGGATTCGAACCACCGACCCCCACACCCCCAGTGTGATGCGCTAACCGGACTGCGCTACGCCCCGACCTGATCCGAATATGGTGAGCTAGGCAGGATTCGAACCTGCGACCTTTGGTTCCGGAGACCAACGCTCTATCCAGCTGAGCTACTAGCCCACTCGAGATCTGCTACTTCTTCTTGTGGCGATTCTTCCGGAGTCGCTTTTTCCGCTTGTGCGTCGCAATCTTGTGGCGCTTGCGTTTCTTTCCGCTCGGCAATGGTGCCTCCCGTTGAATCTGCTCGTTGTCTGACCGAATATCCTACGTCGTGCCCTGCCTCGGATGGAATGCCCCGCACGGGCGTCAGCCCTGCGGTTTCGCAACTGCCTCGCGAAGTTCCTTGCAGGGACGGAACACCGGCGCGGAACACTCCGGCACCGGCACTTCATCGCCCGTGCGCGGATTCCGTCCGGTACGGGCCGCACGGTTCTTCACCGTGAACGTGCCAAACCCTCTGAGCTGCACGCTCTTGTGATCCTCGAGGTTCAGCACGACCGCCGCCAGAAACCCATCGATCACGGCCTGAGTCGCGGTACGCGTCAGACCGATGCGATCGGCGATTTCGCGCGCCAGATCCGCCTTCGTCACGTTATCGCTCGCCATGTGGGGCTTCCTCACTGCATCAGGTACGAAACACGGAACGATGGACCGTTCCACAGTAGCGATGCTTCAGCCGTCAGCCGCTCCAGAAGCGACTTCTTCGGCCCGGGCGCGCGTATCAGCGGTGCGTCGCTATCCAGACCACCCATCCTCCGGGCGAATCGAACAGCGTCCTCGTGGTTTCCGAGCGTGTCCACAAGCCCGGCCTCGAGAGCCATGCGGCCTGTCAGGACCTGCCCCTGTGCCAGCGTATCGAGCGATTCGTACTCGATGCCCCGAGCCTCGTGAATCGCTTCGACGAACTGCCGGTAGGCGTCGTCAATGACGCGCCACACCATCAGTCGCTCATCCTCCCGCATCGGACGGGCCGAGTTGCCGGTAGCCTTGTACCTGCCACGGGAGATCGTGTTGAACGCGATACCAATCTTGCTGAACAACGTGTCCGCCTGCATGAATTCGGCGATCACGCCTATAGACCCTGTGATCGTGCCCGGATTCGCCATGATGGAATCCGCTGCCGCCGCGATGTAGTAGCCACCGCTGGCAGCGACCGTGCCCATCGACGCGACGACCTTCACGCCCTGCTCGCGTGTCAGAATCACCTGTCGATAGATCTCCTGCGACGCCCCAACCGTTCCACCGGGACTGTCGATCCGAAGGAGCACGACAGGAACGTCGTCCCTCTCAGCAAAGTGCTTCAGCTCGCGAATTGCCGGCTTCGCGTCGCGGATAATGCCGGTGATCTCGACATATCCTACGCCGTCCTCGCCGGTGACCGTCCCGTCCAGCATACCGACCAGACCGCCGGTTACCACGAGCAGGCCAATCGCCACAACACCAACCGTGATGCCGTTGACGATCTGGTCTCTGCGACGGGATTCGCTGATTCTCGGCATTCAGCCGCCTCTCAATTCACGCACTTCGCGAGCGTATGAATATAGGAGCGGGGCGAAGCGCCGTCAACATGCCATCGGATGGCTGAACGCCCGTAACGTCGTCAGTACGGGATGCTGAAGCTGAATGTCAGCGCCTTGTCGAGTTGCGCGGACCAACGCCCAGGGAAACGGACTGCGTACTTCACCACGGCGTCGTCGGTGATCGTCATCGCGACCGCGGCATTCACGTGCGCTCCGCGGCGCCCGAGGATATTGTCCACCTCGCCGGACAACGCCATGCGACGGAGGAGCATCGACTTACCCGCGCGGATGGCATTTCTTGTGCATGGCCTTCAAGCGCTCCCGATCGACGTGTGTGTAGATTTGCGTCGTCGCGATGGAGCTATGTCCAAGCATCTCCTGCACAGCCCGCAGGTCGGCCCCGCCCTCAAGGAGGTGCGTCGCGAACGAGTGGCGCATCGTGTGCGGGCTGACGACCTTCGTGATCCGCGCGGCTTTCGCGTGCTTCTTGAGCATCTGCCAGAACGACATCCGGGTCAGCGGCTTGCCACGCCAGTTGAGGAAGAGAATCGTCGTATCGGAGCCGTTCAGCAGCGCGGGACGCACCCTGTCGATGAAGAGCGTTATCTGTTCGACGGCCTTGCGACCGATCGGCACGACTCGCTCCTTGTTGCCCTTGCCCACCACCCTGACGTAGCTCTCGTCGAAGTGCAAGTTCCGAACGTCGAGCGACAGCAGCTCGCTCACCCGCAGACCGGTAGCATACGAGCATTCGAGCATGGCGCGGTCCCGCACGCCGAGGTCCGTTGTCACGTCCGGCGCGTTGAGAAGCCGTTCGATCTCGCTGTGTGTGAGCACCTCCGGGAGGTGGCGCTCGAGCTTCGGCGTATCAAGCGTTGTCGTCGGGTTCGACTTCGCAAGGTCCTCGTTCAGTAGGAACCGGTGGAAGACTCTCACGGCGGACATGCAGCGTGCGATGGAACTCGCGGCGAGTTCCTTCCCACGCAACCACGCGAAGAAAACCGCGACATCCTCTTTCGTCGCCTCGCCCGGCGGAGTTCCGCCGCGTTGCTCGTCCAGAAAGGTGATGTACCGCGTGAGATCGCGGCGGTATGCGGCGAGTGAGTTGGCCGACAACCCTCGCTCAGCGGTGATGTACTGGATGTACGCGCGGAGGATCCTGCCTCCTGGTGTCTGCTTGTCTTCGAGTCTCTGGTCTTCAGGCATTCTAGACGTGCTCTCGGGATGCGGGTGACGGCGTCACTTGGAACATCAGCGGAATCGCCGCACAAGCAGCCGTCGACGGCGTGCGGAACTCCGACGCGGATGTCCTGACGCGCCCCTGGCCCGCGTAGCGAGCGGAGCGCCGTTCACGCGTATTCGACCGCGCGGCGTCGATGTCTCTCCAGGCTGTTCGATCTCCACGGGGCCGCTCTCAGCCTGCGCTTCGTCAGCTGGAGGGGCGCTGGAATCGGTCGCCGCCTCCGCGGCGCCATCGGGGGTCGCGAGTTCCTGCAGCGATTCCATGAGAGAGACGAGATCCCCGCGCAGGCCACGGAGTTCGTCCTCAGCCCAACTCGGCAGGCTGCGGACCTCAGGCGGCGTCCCGGCCTGCGCGGCGGGCAATATTCCGGACGGCTCGTGCACTTCCAGCCGGGGAAGCGCCGGTCGGTCGGCCTCCGGCACGTCAGGCGACATCGCCTGCGACTGAACCGGGAGGACGGTAGCCGGCTCATCGACGCTCAGCATCGGTAGCGCGGAATACTCGACGGTCGGCGAAGTCGGCTGAATCCGAGACGTCTGACCCGGGCGGACATCCGACGGTTCAGCCGCATCGAGCCCGGGCAGCCTTGGGTGCTCCACGCGCGGCTGCTCGGACTGCGCCTGCCGCGCCTGTACGGACCGAACGCTCGTCGGCTCCTCGGCACGGATACGCGGAAGCGCCTCGCGCTGAACATGCGGCTCGGACGCGGCAATACGCTCCTCAGCCGGGAGCAGGCTGCGCGGCTCCTCGACATCCAGGCGCGGCAACGCCACGCGGATCGGTCCGGGCCCCGGCCGCTCGCCCGCGACGAATGCCAGCGCGAACCGGATATCGCGTTCGCGCGCAGGTTCTTCGACATCGGCGGGCTCGTCGCTCTCCGGCGCAGTCACGTAGGCCAGCGCGAATCTTACGTTCGGCTCGACTTGCAGAACGTCGGGCTCGACCTCTGACAGACCGTCGTCATCACGCGTGACGACAAACGGCAACGCGAATCTCGCATCGTACGCTAGTTCGAGATCGACACCGGGCTCATCCACATCGTCAACGGCGTCCGATCGCGCGACGACAAACGGTAGCGCGAAATGGGCGTCGTACGCGGCGACATCCTCGCCCGGCTCGTCCTCATCGCCAACCGATTCCGGACGCGGAACCACGAACGGCAGCGCGAAACGCGCGTCGCCCGGCTCGTACTCAGGCGTCGAGAGCAACGCAGTGTCGTCCGCTGGCCCGGGCTCGGCAACAGCTATGGCGGCAGGCAGGATTCCCGTGGGTTCATCCGCCTTCAGGGCCGGCAGTCCCCCGCCCTTGCGCTGTGGGGGCTC
This sequence comes from uncultured bacterium, assembly GCA_964510105.1. Classification (GTDB taxonomy): domain Bacteria; phylum Latescibacterota; class MWCZ01; order MWCZ01; family MWCZ01; genus CAZWQW01. The sequence goes on along the minus strand of CAZEAI010000211.1, from coordinate 100 downwards.
CCGCTCTGTGACGAAGCGAAGTGCGAAACGCGGATTCACTGTGGGAGCGGCGACGATCGATTCCTGCGCCTCGATTGCCACCGGCGCCGTCGGCACTCCG
>CAZEAI010000210.1:0-4363 GCA_964510105.1 uncultured bacterium | reverse complement strand
CGTGGCTGTTCGGCTTCTTCCTGCTCATTGCCGGGCCGTTCATCTTCAGCGTCGCGCTGAGCTTCACCGAGTACGACATCCTGAGCCCGGCACGCTGGGTGGGCGTGCGTCACTACGGCGAGTTGTTCACGAGCGATCCGGTATTCTGGAAATCGCTCTGGAACACGGTGTACATGATGGTCGGAGTGCCGCTGGGCATGGCGATCGGTCTCGCCATCGCGATGCTGCTTAACAGCAACGTGAAGGGCATGTCGTTCTACCGGACGATCTACTACCTGCCGGCCATCGTGCCGATCGTCGCGGCGTCGATTCTGTGGATCTGGGTGCTTCACCCGACGAACGGAATGCTCAACATCCTGCTCGGACGGATCGGGCTGGGGCAACCGCTCTGGTTGCAGAGCGAGGGCTGGGCGAAGCCGGCGATCATCGTCATGGGTCTGTGGGGCGCCGGGGCGAGCATGATCATCTGGCTGGCAGGGCTGAAGGGGATCCCCGGGCACCTGTACGAGGCGGCGCAGATCGACGGCGCGGGCTGGTGGTCGCAGTTCCGACACGTGACGATCCCGATGCTCAGCCCGTACATCTTCTTCAACCTGATCATGGGCGTCATCGGCACGCTGCAGATCTTCACCCAAGCGTTCGTCATGACCGATGGCGGCCCGGTGGACGCGACTCTGTTCTACGTGTACTACCTCTTCAACAACGCGTTCCAGTACCTGCGCATGGGCTACGCCTCGGCGATGGCGTGGATACTGTTCGTGATCATCCTGGCGCTGACGCTGGTGCAGCTCAAGCTCGCGCCGCGATGGGTTCATTACGAGGGCGAGGAGAAGTGAGCGAGATGAAAGCTCCTGATTCGGTTGCCGAGCTCGTCAGTCGATACGAGTACAACCACGATTCGTACTTGTCGCCCCAGTACAACGAGGCCCGCCTGCGCCAGGAGTTCCTGAATCCGTTCTTCAGTGCGCTTGGCTGGGACATGGACAACACGCAGGGGTATGCGGAGGCCTACAAAGAGGTTATCCACGAAGACTCAATCGCCGTCGAAGGCCGAAAGAAGGCTCCTGACTACTGTTTTCGGATCGGAGGTGTGCGGAAATTCTTCGTCGAGGCGAAGAAACCGAGAATCAACGTCAGAGCCGTATCCGATCCAGCGTATCAGCTACGACGGTACGCGTGGTCGTCCAAGCTTCCAGTCTCCATCTTGACGAACTTCGAGGACTTCGTTGTCTACGATTGTCGCGCGAAACCTGTCAAGCCCCTGAGAGCGCGAGACCCCAGAGCTGCTGCCGCGGCAGGCGTCCTGCTCCACGTGGGGTATGGTGAGTATGTCGACAGATGGGAGGAGATCGCGTCCGTCTTCTCGCGAGAAGCGATTCCTAAGGGCTCTTTCGACAAGTACGTAGCTTCTAGGCGCGCTGGACACATACCTGTCGACAGCCATTTTCTCGACGAGATGAATGAGTGGCGTGTACGCCTCGCTCAGGACATCTTCCGCAATAACCCGGACATCTCCACGGAGCAGCTGCAAGATGTCGTTCAGAAGACAATAGACCGAATCGTCTTCCTTCGAATTTGCGAAGACCGCCAGATCGAGGAGTTCGGCCAACTCAAGGCAACGAAAGGCTCGTACCCAGCCCTGTGCCAGATATTCCTCCGGGCCGATGAACGGTATGACTCGGGCCTGTTCCACTTCGCGGCGGAACGCAGCAATCCAGGCCCAATAGACACGTTCAGTCTCAACCTTCGTATTTCCACGAATGTCCTCAACTCGATTATCCGAAGCCTCTACGACCCCAGTCCGTACGAGTTCTCGGTCTTCCCGCACGACCTACTTGGGCAGGTGTACGAGCAGTTTCTCGGCAAGGTGATCGTCAGGGCGGGCAAGAAACAGGTTGGTATTGAGGACAAACCTGAGGTAAGAAAGGCTGGCGGCGTGTACTACACGCCGACGCATATCGTGGACTACATCGTCAAGCGCACAGTGGGCGAACTGACGGAGAGCAGGAAGCCGGAGGACGTTGCGTCGCTTCGCGTACTCGACCCGGCCTGCGGCTCTGGATCATTTCTCCTAGGAGCGTACGATTTTCTGCTTCAATGGCACATGCGCTGGTACGTGAACGATGGGCCAGACCATCACACGGACAGAGTCTATGAGTCCGACATAGGCAAATGGTTTCTCACGACCGAAGAAAAGCGACGGATTCTCGTTGACAACATCTACGGAGTCGATATCGACCCGCAGGCCGTTGAAGTTACTCGTCTCAGCTTGCTCCTCAAGCTGCTGGAGGGTGAGAACGAAGCCACTATCGACGAATACAAGCGTCACCATCGACGTAAGGCACTACCAGACCTTGCCAGCAACATCAAGTGCGGCAACTCACTCATCAGTAGCGACTTCTACGTCTCGGAGATAGCCAAATCCCTCAACGAAGATGAGCTGAGGCGAATCAACGCTCTGGATTGGGATGTTGAGTTCGCCACGGTTATGCGATCCGGAGGGTTTGATTCTGTAATCGGGAACCCTCCGTACATAAGAATCCAGCATATGAAGCAGTGGTCTCCCGTCGAAGTTGAGCGCTACAGGGAACAGTACCGATCGGCAAGCAAAGGCAACTACGACATCTACGCCGTGTTCGTTGAGAGGAGCCTGAAGCTACTAGGAACGTCTGGAAGGCTTGGTTTCATCCTCCCAAACAAGTTCTTCAATGCAGAATACGGTGAGCCTCTGCGCGACCTCATTGCCGAGGGCGAGCACCTGTCCGAGGTAGTGCACTTTGGCGATCAGCAGATATTCGCGGATGCAACGACATACACGTGCCTCATGTTCCTGACTAATCAGGGCTCGAAATCGTGTCAGGTCGCGAAGGTGAAGGACCTCGCCGACTGGCTGAGCGATGGAACGGCAACGCGCGGAACGATTGGTCGCGAGCGCATCACGAAATCGCCCTGGAACTTCGTGGTAGGCCCCGATGCCGCACTGTACGAGAGGCTACCCGATATGCCGCACAAGTTGGCGGTTGTCGCCGACATCTTCGTGGGCCTCCAAACCAGCGCAGATGACGTCTTCATCATGGAGCTAGTAGATGAAGACGTCAGTACCTCGACGTTGAGATCGGAGGCTCTCGGTGAGCAGTGGGTTCTCGAAAATGAGCTTCTGCATCCTCTCATGAGCGGTCAAGACCTAGGCCGGTATTCACAACCTCCTGCTCGACGCGTGATCCTGTTTCCATACCGGGTCGCAGACGGGTCTGCCACTTTGATTAGCTTGGACTCCCTGTCAACAGGATATCCGATGACGGCGAAGTATCTTCTTGCCAACCAGCGGCGATTGGAGAACCGAGAGCGAGGAAAGTTCAACGGCCCATCATGGCACCGATTTGGGAGAACGCAGAATCTGGCGGTTCAGTCGACGCAGAAGCTCTGTGTGCCACGCCTTGTCGACAGTCTAGTTGCTTCCTACGATGAAGACGGATCATGGTTCCTCGACAACGTGGACGTGGGAGGAATCACCCTCAAAGAGAGCCTCCATGGTCATGGGCTGCTTTATCTACTCGGGCTGATTAACTCCAAGCTGCTGCGGTGGTATTTCCCGCATGTGAGCGCACCATTTCGGGGTGGATATCTTTCTGCCAACAAGCAGTTCCTCGGTCAACTACCGATCCGTGTTCTCGACCTGAGAGAACCGAGAGATGCGGAAGACCATGCCGAGATAGTTGAAGTGGCAGGCCGCATCTCAAAGCTGATGTCCGGTCTCTCGGAGGCGAGCACTGAAGGCGAGCGCACGTCGCTCAAGCGCCAAGTTGATGCTCTGGATCACAGGCTGGACGAGACTGTGTACCGGCTCTACGAACTGACGAGCGACGAGATCCGGATGGTGGAGGAGAGAACATGAACACACCACTCCGCGAACTCGCCGACCGCGCAGGCATCCGCATCGGCACATGCGTGAACCGGCGCGCGTTCGAGAGCGACCCCGTGTACCGCGACGTGCTGGCGCGCGAGTTTAGCATCGTGACGCCTGAGAACGTCATGAAGCCGGGGCCGATCCACCCCGATCCGGACCGGTACGACTTCGCCGCCGCCGACGCGCTCGTGGCGTTTGCCGAAGAGCACAACATGCAGGTCCACGGCCACGCGCTGGTCTGGCACGAGCAGAATCCGGCGTGGCTCACCGACGGCACGTGGACCCGGAGCACGCTGCTCGACATCATGCGGGAGCATATCTCCGCCGTAGCCGGCAGATACCGCGGACGAGTCCATATCTGGGACGTGCTCAACGAAGCGATCGTCTCGGAAGGTAGCGATCTCCGCCCGACGTTCTGGCACGAGACGGTCGGGCCGGACTACATCGACCACGCGT
>CAZEAI010000209.1:0-4367 GCA_964510105.1 uncultured bacterium | reverse complement strand
CCGGTATCGGACCTGTCATTGATTATTAACCCGGGCTGAATCGACCGCACTTCAGCATTCAGCCGTTCCGAGCGCCATACACCGGCCGGGAAGGCACCGTCGTACCACAGGATGTCGACCTTGCCATAGTTGGACATGAGTTCGCGTACCTGCGCATGTGCCTGTTCGACCATCGGCTCGTAGATCGACAGGTCTTCCTTGATGGGCAGGTGGGGGAGTTGCCCGGGGAATCGCCAGTCCTCCCACGAATAGTAGAACCCCATGGGCATCCCGGCCGCATGGCACGCGTCGGCGTATTCGGCGATCAGGTCTCGCCCGCACGCTGTTTTCGGTGCCGTGAAATCCGATACCTGGCTGTCGAACAGACAGAAGCCGTCGTGGTGCCGCGTCGTGAGCACCATGTACTTCATCCCAGCGTCCTGAGCCAGCGCAACCCACTCGTGGGGATTGTAGTGGCGCGGGTCAAACTCGTCGGCGAGCCTGGCGTACTCCTCGTAAGGGATGCGCTCGCTGTACATGATCCATTCCCCGCGCGCGGGGACAGCGTACAGTCCCCAATGGATGAACATGCCGAATCGGGCATCGACGAACCAGCGCATGTGATCGGGTATCTGGCTATTCAAGGTTTCATCCTTCGTATGGTGGGTTAGGGTGTCAACGGTGCCGAAAGTCGGGAAGCCGCAGTTCGCTTTTCACGGCAGGTTCGATTATCGGCGTGTCGTGTACTCGTGATGGACATGCTACATGGATCACCTATCGGGGGGAAGTAGATGGGACGGCCCCGGTTGCCACTGAACATGCACGGGTTATAATGAGTGGCGGTTCGGCGCGCGCCAACCCCGCCGGGGCCCGGTACGCGCGATGTCCAACCCGATCGGACCGAGGACGAAACATGAACACATCCGGACAGAAACGTACGGCGCAGACACGTCGCGAGTTTCTCGCAACATTCGCCACCGGCACCGTGGCCGCACTCGGTCTTACCCGTTGCGTATCCGGCGGCCGCATGGCAACCGGGAAGGACTTCGGACCCGCCCACGGAATCGTACCGCCCCTCCTTACTCCGTTCACGTCCGACGGCGCCGTTGATTACGACGCGTACGACCGGCTGATCGACTGGCACGTCGAGCGTGGCGTGACCGGCGTCTTCATCATCTGCAGCAGCAGCGAATCGAGACATCTGTCGGAAGATGAGGCCCTGGCGATGGCCCGCGCCGCCGTGCGACGCGCCAACGGGCGTATCAACGTGCTCGCCGGCAGCTCGCTGCACGCCGACCTTGCCGACAACATCGCGATGACCCGTCGCATGGCGGAGACGGGAGTGGACGGCTGCTTCATCACGACTCCGCGCGGGCTGTCGGAGGAGGGGCGCTCGCTCGACGACCTGATGCTGGAATACTACACAGCAGTTCACGACGCCGTCTCGTGCCCCGTGTACGGATACGAAATCCCGGGTGTCTACCACTTCGCACCGGAGGTCCTTGCGGCACTCGGTGAGCTCGAACGGTTCATCGGCCTCAAGGACACGTCCACGCGCATAGACATCCCGCCCGACGAGGCGCTTGCGCCCGTGCGGGCGAAGCTCGCGGCAGTAGGCGGTACGGTGAAGATTCTGCAGGCCAACACCGCGCGGCTACTCGCGTCGTTCGAGCTCGGATGCACCGGCGGCATCAACCAATCCGCCAACGTTGCGTCGAGCCTGTTCGTGAGGCTCCACGGGCTTTGGGGAGCGGGCGATCTGGAATCCGCGCGCACTACAGGAGCGCATCGTCGAGATCGACGGAATCCTGCACTACGGATTCGTTAAGTCGGCCAAAGTCGCGCTGGGCATGATGGGGCTGGGGCTGGAGCCGGTGTGTCGCTCGCAGAGCGGCGAGTATGACGCGCTCGACGCCGATGCCCTTCGCCGGATGGTCGCGCTGATTCGCAGAGCCGAAGACGAGTTCGAAGTCGTGCGCATCGGTTGACGGGATCTCCGGCAACCGCCCAATGGCGCACCATGACGCAGAAGGAGTGGACGATGAGTTCGACAGACGGCGACCGAGAGACCCCTCGCCTCTGGGCTCCGGATCTCCTCCCAATCGTAGCCAGACTCACCGACCGGGCGACCGACCTTGCGTTGGACATCCAAGTTCTCGATACCACTGACGAGCAGTACGGAGCCTTCCGTCCGAGAGACTCGTTCATCTGCGGGTTCCCAGGTGGCGTGGCGTCCTTCCTAACCGCTGCCTACGTGAACCCGGGCTGCCGGCACTATCAGAGCGACGTCGTAGCCGAGCGCATTCGGCTCGCGCTGGAGTCGTCCGAGGAGCGCTTCCTGTATGAAGATGGCTCCATCGACGGCGGCAGCGACAAGCAGAGCGCATGTAATTCGGCGTTCGCGAGCGGAGCCATCCACAAGATCTGGGAGAGCTGGCAGGAGATCGATCATCCACTGAGCGATGAGATTGTCGAACGAAGCCGCCGCATCCTTGTCAAGTTCGGGCACGCGTGTCGCACCATGGGTCTGATGACACCGAACCACCGGTGGGTCGCGTGTCTGGCGATGGCGATCGTGTACGAGGTAGAGCCCGACGAGCGGCTGATCGAGAAGATCGACGACTACCTCGGCGACGGGATCGACCAGGATGCCGACGGCTTCTACAGCGAGTACTCGCCGATGTACGCCATGCTCTGCAACGGGTGCTTCTTCCAGATAGCGAGGAAGCTGAACCGGCCCGAGCTGCTGGAACCCGTGCGGCGCAGCCTGGAACTGACGCTGAAGCTCTGTCATCCCGGTGGGCAGGTAGCCAGCGAGTTCAGCGTCCGGGCCGACGTTGGCAAGCTGGGCCTGCTCCACGTGCTCGTTGAGATGGGTACGCTCGACCGCAGGGGAGAGTACCTGACACTCGCCCGCGAGCATCTTGATCGCCAACTGCGCACGCTGGACGACAGAATGGCCGAGGCGCGCGCCGACGGCAGCAATTCGTTCGGGATGTTGCTGGGAGAGACGGGCGAGCTGATGTCGCTTGCCGCGCTACCGGCGACCGACGTGGAGCCGAAGCCGATCCCCGACGATTACCGGCTCAGGACATCCGCCTACGTCAATCGACAGCGCACGATGGTGCGTATCCGGCGCGGCAAACTGAGCGTTACCGCCGTCGGCAGAAACGACTTCACGAATCTCATGGCTGTGCGGTACGGCGACGCGATCATCGACGGCATGCGGATTCTGTACAGCTACTACGGTACACACGGCGGGGGGGACGAAAACCTTCCCGAGGAAGGCGACGAGATCGTATTCGCGGGGAGCTTCACCGAGTATATCGATGGGCCAACTCCCGAACGTCGCATCGATCACAAGCCCGAGCTTCACTACCGCCTTGGCATCAGCGAGATCGAGGGTGGGCTCGCGTTGGCGTTCAAGGCGCACGCGCGGCACAAGGTCAGCATGCAACTGGAGTTCGCCGCTCGGCCCGAGGGTCATCTGGAGATCGGCGGCCAGTCCGTGCCCCTGCTGAATGGTGGATGCCACTACCTCGACGGCCCGGCCCGCATCGTGAGTGGCGACGATGCGCTCGAATTCGGCGGTGACCTGGTCGTGCAGCACCGGGAGCTGACCGGCGGCAACTTCACCAAGAAGCCCGAGATTGCGAGTCTGATAATCGCCCCGCGTACGCCGTATGACGGCGTCGTCACGGTCCGGGGTATCGATGTCTGAGCGTGTTCGCCCGTATGCGGCGAGGAGTTGGTGATGGCACTCGGTGACGGCATTCCCGACGTAGGTCGGCAATCTCGCCGATATTCCGGCGAGGAGTGGAGCACTACCGAACAGGTGGAAGCGACGTCGCCTCCGCGAATAGGGCTCGCACTTGCGGTCGGTATCGTAGGAATCTGCGTCAACATCGTGTGGGTGCAGTACGTTGGATTCTACCTATCTGGCTCGGCCCTTGGTGTCGATTACCTGCCCATCGGCGTATTCTGCCTGTTCGTGCTCCTGGTCGGCGCGAACGTGCTGCTCCGACGCGTCGGCGTCGGACTCTCTCGTTCCGAGATCGTCATCGCCTACACGATGATGCTCGTTACCGCCGGGATGGCGCACAGCGGCTTCGCCGCGCGGTTGGTGCCCATGGTGGCCGCCGCGTTCGAGTTCGCCTCCGAAGCCAACGACTGGCAGGTAATCTTCCATCGGTACCTACCCCGCTGGGTTGCGCCCAACGACATCGATGCCGTTCACCTGTTCTACACCGGCGTCACGACCGAGCCGATTCCGTGGGGCGTCTGGCTCCTTCCGCTGGCGGCTTGGATGGTGCCGACGACAGGCATGGCTTTCCTCATGGTCGGGCTGGCGCTGCTGTTGCGGAAGCGGTGGCTCGAGGAGGAGCGGC
>CAZEAI010000208.1:0-4427 GCA_964510105.1 uncultured bacterium | reverse complement strand
GCCCGCCGATAGTATTCAAGTAATCAGTTGACTACTTGATCAGCCCACCACGCCGTGACCTGCCCCCCTGAAATCGGTCCAAGTTGAGAGTTAGTATTTGAGCCGTATTCAGAGGGAGGTAGACCATGCCGCGTAAGCAGTATCGTGCTGAAGAGATTATCGCGAAGCTCCGCGAAGCAGAAGTGCTGTTGGCTCAGGGACAGAAGGTTCCTGAGGTTGTGAAGGCGCTGGGCGTCCATGAGGTCACGTACTACCGGTGGCGCAAGGAATACGGTGGCATGAAGGTGGGGCAGGCGAGACGTCTGAAGGATCTGGAACGTGAGAACGCTCGTCTTCGGAAGGCGGTGTCTGACCTGACACTGGACAAGCTGATCCTGCAGGAGGCCGCCTCGGGAAACTACTGAGCCCTGACCGTCGTCGTGCCTGCGTACGAGTCGTCCGAGATCGTCTGGATGTATCGGAACGTCGGGCTTGCCGTGTGTTGGGGCAGCATAGATCAGTTCAGCGACATGCTGCTCAGGGACCTGAGGATGAGAGCGAGGTCACTCGGATGATCGTGACGCTGGCGAGGATACATGGGCGGTATGGATACCGTCGTATCAGCGCTCTGCTGCGTCACGCAGGCTTCCGGGTGAACCACAAGCGAGTGGAGCGGATCTGGCGACGTGAAGGGCTGAAGGTTCCGCAGAAGCAGCCCAAGAGAGGTCGCCTCTGGCTCAACGATGGTTCGTGTGTCCGGTTGCGACCACAGTATCCGGACCACGTATGGGCGTATGACTTCGTGATGGACCGAACGCATGATGGCAGAGCCTTCCGGATGTTGACCGTCATGGACGAGTTCAGCAGAGAGTGCCTGGCGATCGTGGTAGACAGACGACTCACGTCGAGTGACGTGATCGATGTGCTCTCGGAGCTGTTCATCGAGCGCGGACCACCTGAGCACCTTCGCTCAGACAACGGCCCCGAGTTCTGCTCGAACGCGGTACGGGAGTGGCTTGGGCGCGTCGGTGTTGGTACGCTGTTCATCGAACCAGGCAGCCCGTGGGAGAACGGCTACAACGAGAGCTTCAACGGCAAGCTCAGGGATGAGGTGCTCGATCGGGAGATCTTCTGCACGTTGGCGGAGGCGAAGGCAATCATCGAGGCGTGGCGGCGGGAGTACAACACCATCAGGCCGCACAGCTCGCTGGGATATCGGCCGCCGGCGCCCGAGACCATCCCGGGACCCCGACTAGATATCGACAGGAACCCATGGATCCCAGAACGTCAATCACTAACGTTGGAAGTGGACCGACTATAGGGGGCAGGTCAGTACGCGTCGTATCCGGCGTCGACGAGCATGTCCATGAGGCGCCAGTTGTTCCCGCACGCGTGCTTGAGTACCGGCAGACCAACTTCGTGGGCGGCCTCGCAGTGCCGACGCATGAGGGGGAAGAACAGCTCCTGAATGACCTGCGGAGCAACGAGCGGCCCACGCGTGTCCGCGTAGTCGGTACCCGGACACAGCCCGTCCACTCCTTCCCGCGCCCAGAGACGGTCCATATGTATCGTCCGTGCCATTTCGGCTTCGGCGGCGCGGCGCACGACTTCCGGTTGCTCGTGGAGGAGGACGAGCCCGCGTTCCATGCCTCCGGGCATGGGGAACGTTCCATCTCCGCTGCCCGCGGCGATGAAGTGGGTCTCCCCGAATTCCTTCATGATCGCTCGGACAAGCTCCCACGATGAGTCGTCCGGCTCACCGAGACTGTCCGGCATGGGAAAGTCGTCGACAGTGTACTCCGGCCACGGGTCCTTACGCTGTATGCACCACAGCCATTCGCTCTTCGGAGATATGCGGTAGACGTCGCCGTGCGGGTCCTCGTACGTTTCCGCGTCTAGCTGTTTCCAGGGCTCCGGCTGATGGTTCTTGCTCGGAACGAGGTTCACCATGATCAGGTCTTGGTCGGTCTTGTGGAAGAACTCAATCGCGTCGGCGATCTGGCTCTGCACGACCTCGTCCCGACGCCCTTCCCAGAGCGCCTTCTGCGTCTTGAAGTGTCCGCGCCAGAAGCTCGGTCGGCCGAGGACGGCCTCGAATGCTGGATAGTCGATGGCGAACTCGCCGACGGGGACCGTATCCGGCTCTTGGTGCGCCAAAGCTCGACGAACGCGTTCCTTTGGGGTCATGCGTGGTACTCCGATGCGCGTGCGGCGCGGTTCGTGTCTGGAGGCAAACCTGTCGCACCCGAAGGTATCGCCACAACTCCGACCCACAAACGGGGCGGCGAGAACCCGGGCGGGTCCGTCGACGATCCCGCCGGGCAAAGCATCGAATCCACTTCCCCGGCCCTGTACAAGACCGACTTCACCGCGTATCCGCGGATTCGGTGTCGACGCCTACGGCGAACCACTTGTAGATCGCGGGAATCACGAGCAGCGTGAGAATGGTGGACGTCACCAGCCCGCCGACTACCACTGTCGCGAGAGGTCGCTGAACTTCGCTGCCGGTGCCGGTGGCGAACAGCAGCGGTATCAGGCCAAGCGAAGTTGTCAACGCGGTCATGACCACCGGCCGCATCCGTAGTACCGCGCCGCGCACCGACGCTTCTCCAATCGGGACACCGTCGCGGACGAGCTGGTTGAGGTACGTGATGAGAACCATGCCGTTCTCAAGCGCGATCCCGAAGAGCGCGATGAAGCCGACGGACGCCGGCACGGAAAGGTTCTGTCCAGAGACAGCCAGTCCGACGAGCCCTCCGACGAGCGCCAGTGGGATGTTCATGAGAATGAGTACCGTGTTCTTGAGTGAGCCGAAGCTGGCGAACAGCAGGAAGAACACGACGAGTAGCGTCACGGGGACAACCACCGCTAGGCGCTTGTTCGCCTCCTGCTGCAGTCGGAACTGGCCGCCCCACGTCACGAAGTATCCGGGCGGGATCTCCACGCGGTCGGCGATCGCCTGCTGGGCCTCCGCTACGAATGAGCCGATGTCGCGCCCGACCACGCTGCACTGAACCGTTATGAATCGCTGGTTGCCCTCCCGCGTGATCTGGCGTGGCCCGACGATTTCGTGTACCTGCGCCAACTGGCTGAGCGGTATCCGCGCGCCGGCGGGAGAGTCGACCAGGATGTTCTCGATAGCCGCGCGGGTGCCGCGGTCAGCCGGTGCGTACCTGACGTAGATGTCGTACCGCCGGATGCCTTCGAAGACCTGACCTGCCGTTGTGCCGCCGACCGCGGTCCGGATCACGTCCTGAACCGTCGAAACGTTGACGCCGTAGCGAGCCACGGCGCGGCGGTCCACGGAGATCAGCAGTTGAGGTGTGCCGGTGATCTGATCTACCTGCACGTCGGCTGCGCCCGGCACCTCGCCGACGACGGCGGCAATGTTGTCGGCGCGGCGCTTCAACTCGTCGAGGTCCTCCCCGAACAGCTTGATCGCAAGCTCCGCCCGGACGCCCTCGAGCAACTCGTCGACGGTCATCTCGATTGGCTGCGTCAGCGTGGCAAGCACGCCGGGGAGATTGCCGAGGGTCCCGCGGATCAGGTTTTCGATATCTTCCTGAGTCTCCGCGGTACGCCACTCCTCCTCAGGTGCGAGGATCACATACATCTCCGCGCTGTTGATCGGATCGGTGTGTGCACCGACCTCGCCTCGCCCGATACGGCTCACCACCTCAACCACTTCGGGGATTTCGAGAAGCATCCGTTCGACGCGAAGCGTGACCTGCTTGCTTTCACTCAACGCGATGGACGGCGCCATCGTGAGGCGCACGACGATCGTCCCTTCGCGGAGCTTCGGCGTGAATTCCGAGCCGAGGAACGGGAATATCGATATTCCAGCGACGACGAGCGCCGTCGCAAGCGAAACCGAGGCCCATCTATTGTCGACGAGCCATGTTATCACCGGGCGGTACAGACGTGTGAGTGCGCGCACGAGTCGAGGTTCACCTTCGCTGCGGGATGCCCGTGGCCCCCGCATGAGGGCGCTCGACAGCATGGGCGCTATCGCAAGCGCATAGATGAGCGACGCGAGCATCGCGAGCGCCACTGTATACGCCAGAGGCCGAAACGTCTTGCCCTCGACGCCCTGAAGCGTGAACAGCGGCAGGAATACGATGATGATGATCGAGATGGCAAAGAGGATGGGCCGACTCACATCCCGACACGCTTGTCTCACGATGGGGATCTTCGACTCATCCGGGTCGGCGTCCCTCAGGCGACGATCGACGCTTTCCACCACCACGATGGTGCCGTCGACCATCATGCCTATGGCGATCGCGAGCCCCCCCAGGGACATGAGGTTCGCGGATATGCCGAGCCAGTTCATGAAGAGAAATGCGAACAGCGTAGAGAACGGAATTGCGGCGGCGACGATCATACTCGGCCGGAAGCCGCCCATGAATGCCAACAGCACGGCCGCAACGAGCAGTACGCCCTGAAGCAGC
>CAZEAI010000207.1:0-4427 GCA_964510105.1 uncultured bacterium | reverse complement strand
GGAATGGTGGGCGTTGCCGGACTTGAACCAGCGACCCCCTGCTTGTAAGGCAGGTGCTCTAACCAACTGAGCTAAACGCCCATCACCAGATGTGATCTATTCGGAGGACTCGTCGCTGGCCGCCTTCTGTCGCCGGAGCAGCGCGATCGGGATGATCACGCAGTAGCCCGCGACGAGGAAGATCGGCGCCCATGTCAGGGAGGCCGGATTCGACGCTGGTCCCTGGCTGAGCAGGATGTAGCCGAGGATGATCGCGAGACCGCCACCGGCGAATATCCAGCGATTGGCGCCTTTCACGGGAGCGCCGGGAATGCCGGCGACCACGATCCACGCGGCGACCATCATCACGGTTGCCAGAACCCATGTCGTCATGCGCTGTGCCTCCCGCTGGGAACGTACTTCAATGCGCCGGAGTCGAACAGGTAAAGGATAGGCGGCGTGACACCCGTAGTCAACGGACGCGCTAACGCCGCCGTGGGGCACCCGCGGCGGCGCCGGCTTGACAACCATCGCCACGGCGTCGTATAATTGAAGACTTGTCCCGCAAATCCCGATCATGTGTGAAACGAGGGCACCGACTATGTCATTTGCATGCGACGTCTGCGGCAAGAAGCCGCTCAAAGGGCACAACGTCAGCCACGCGACCAATCGCACGAAGCGGGTGTTCAAGCCGAATCTCCAGCGCGTCCGCGCGATGGTGGACGGCTCGCCGAAGCACATCCGCGCCTGCACGGACTGCATCAAATCGAACCGCGTCCAGAAAGCGGTCCGTCCGAGCCAGATCATCGACTGACACCCGTCGCGGCGACGTTCGCCAACTCGGCATAGCGCAACGACACGACATCCCGCCCGCCGACCGCTGGTCGGTGGGCGTTTTCATGTACCTCGAACGGGACCGCAGAAACGCACGCCATTCTTGACCCACACGCGCCCTCCGGCGACCTTCAATCCCACCTGACGACAGCACCTCCCGCACCATCTCAAAGGGGATATCACGATGGCATCTCAGCGTCCTGTCGCACTGGTAACCGGCGGCTCGCGAGGCATTGGGCGAGGCTGCGTCATCCGGCTCGCCGAAGCCGGGCACGACGTCGTGATCAACTACCACTCCGCCGCCGATGCCGCCGAGGAAGCCGCGGAGATCTGCCGGGACGAGTACGGTGTCGACGCGCTGGTCGTCCAGGCGAACGTGAGTAGCCGCGAGCAGGTCGAGGCGATGTTCGCCCAGGCCGCGGAGCAGTTCGGCAGGCTCGACGTGCTCGTCGCCAACGCCGCGCAGAGCCGTCGCTCGCCCTTCGTCGAGTTGAGCGTCCAGGACATAGAACACACGCTCGGCATTTGCATGTGGGGCACGATCCACGCCACTCAGATCGCAGCGCAGACCCTGGTAGAGCAGGGCACGGGCGGCTCGCTGATCTTCATCAGCTCGGTGCATCACCGAGAGAACTACGCGAACTCCGCCACCTACAACATGGCGAAAGGCGCGGGTCACGCGCTCTACAAGACGCTCGCCGTGGAACTCGTCTCCCACCGCATCCGCGCGAACATCGTCGAACCGGGGTGGATCGACACACCGGGTGAGCGGAAGTGGATCAGCGACGAGGAGATAGTCACGGAAGGGGCGAAACTTCCGTGGGGGCGGCTCGGCACCATCGACGACATCGGCCACACGGTCGCGTTTCTCGCCTCGGACAAGGCGGACTACATCACCGGCGCCATGCTGCGCGTCGACGGCGGCTTCGTGCTGCCGAGCATCTCCGCGTAACGCCCGCTCTCCCGCGCTTCGCCTACGGCGCGCCAGCGCGTTGTCGTACCGCAGCGAAAGTTGCCGACCTCGCATACGGTGGCTATCTTCCTCGCGTGAAGCGAGATCAATTCCCAGACACCTAACATGTGCGCTTGCAGCGGTCCCGCTCCCGGCGCGGGAGCATGGGCTGAGGAGGTATACCATGGACGATAGAACCACGATCAACCGACGCGACTTCCTCAAGGCGCTCAGCGTCGGAGCCGCCGTCACGCTGCTCCCCATCGCGTGCAGCCGGGAGGAATCGGCCGAGATGGCGGAGACCGGCGCCGCTCCCGCGATGAGGGTCCAGACGCGGAGCGATCCGGGCGCGTGGGGCGGCAAGGAGGACTCGCACGTACCGGAGGCGGTGCTCACCAAGCTCGACGACGCCGGGAACTACCGGGTGGACGTGACGGTTCAGCACGGCATGGCGGAGAACCATTGGATCCAGTTCATCTCGCTGAAGGACAACGCCGACGCCGAACTGGCGAAAACCACGCTCCAGCCGACGTCGCCCTCGCCGGCAAGCGCGTCCTTCACGGCGAATGTCACGAACATCACGGGATTCAAGGTGTACGAGCTGTGCAACCTGCATGGCCTGTGGATGGCGGAATACGCGATCCCGACAGCCTGACCGGCGTAATCTCGCGGCGAACAGGGAGCCGGAGACCACACGGTCTCCGGCTCCTTCGCGTTACGGATGAGGATGATGACGACTGACGTGCCTGAGTCGAATCGATTCGACCTGACTATCATCGGCGGCGGGCCGACCGCACTGTTCGGAGCGTTCTACGCCGGCCTGCGACAGATGTCGGTGAAGATCATCGACAGCCTGCCGGAACTCGGCGGGCAGCTCAGCGCGCTCTACCCGGAGAAGTTCGTCTACGACATGCCGGGATTCCCGGCGGTCCTCGCACGCGATCTCGCCGGAGCCCTCACCGAGCAGGCGATGAGCGCCGATCCCACGGTATGCCTCGAAGAGCGGGTGCTCGCGCTCGACCGCGTCACGCCCGACTGGATAGCACTCACGACGAACCGAGGCGTTCACATCAGCCGCACCGCGCTCATTGCGGCGGGCGTGGGATCGTTCACGCCGCGATCGATCAAGGTGCCCGGCGTGGACGTCTTTCTCGATCGTGGCGTTCACTACTTCGTGCGCAACAAGGAAGAGCTGCGGGGAAAGCGCGTGCTCGTCGTCGGCGGCGGCGATTCGGCATGCGACTGGGCGCTGAACCTGCTGGGGATCGCGGAACAGGTCACGCTCATTCATCGACGAGACGTATTTCGCGCTCACGAGGAGACGGTGCATCAGCTCATGGGCTCGGCTGTGGACGTAAAACTCTTCCGAACGCTGAAGGAGGTACACGGTACCGACTCGGTCGAACGCGCCACGGTGGAGGACGCTCGCGACAAGAGCACGGAACGGCTGGATGCCGACGCGATCCTGCTCACGATCGGATTCACGGCGAGCCTCGGGCCGATTCTCGAATGGAACCTTAACTTGGAGAAGAACAAGATCCGCGTGGATTCGACCATGGCGACGAACCTGCCCGGCGTATTCGCCGCCGGGGATATCTGCACGTATCCGGGCAAGCTCGATCTCATCGCCACGGGAGTCGGCGAGGCAGCGACGGCCATCAACCACGCGAAGAATTTCCTCGACCCCGCCGCGAAGATCGCTCCCGGCCATTCAAGCGACCTCGACACGTCGATCACAAACGTAAGAGTCGAGACGGACACGCCGAGAGAGGAAGCAAATCGGTAGATTCGGAATAACGACCGCTCACTCATTAACTCCACCCCGCAAGTTCGAGGGTCGGCATGGAAGAGCGACGACTCGCGGAGCTGCGGGCGGGATGATCTCGGGAGGTGCGGGAGCGGCCCCAGCGAGATACTATTCGCTAATAGGCGAATTATAGCGACGGAATCTCTACCGGTATTCGCGCCCTCAGTTTCACCCCTGCGAGTGATACATCGGAGTTCCACGCATAGAACTCCACTCCCTCGGCCTGCGCGGACGCGGTCGCGGCGGCGAAATCCGGATCGGTGTCGGCCTCGGGGCGAATGCTCGCGATATCGTTGCGCTGCGCCACGAACACCACCGCCGCGCGGTGACCCTCACGACGCAATTCCGTCAGCTCCCGAACGTGACGCGCGCCTCGCACGGTGGGCGCGTCGGGAAACCACCCGATGCCATCCCGCATCAGGCTGACGGATTTCACCTCGACGTAGCACGGGGGCAATCCGTCGCCTCCGCTGAGGTAGAAATCGAACCGGCTCGATCCATGCCGGTACTCCGGCCGAACGATATCATACTCGGCGAATTCCGGCATCGCGCGAGCCTCCAGCGCGGCCCGCATCAGACGATTCGGCAGCGTGGTGAAGATGCTGACGAGCGTGCCCGATCGCTGATAGTCGACAAGCAGCAGGTCGAACTCGGTCTTCCGTGTCTTTCCCGCCATGTCCGCACGCCGGACGTACACGCGCGCGCCGCGGAAGAGCAACTCGGGCAGGCGGCCGGGGTCCGGTACGTGGGCCTGAATGCGCTCGCCGTCGAGGTCGACGATGCCGAGATATCGGTTCGGCCGCTCGATGAGCGTCGCCTCGCGGAGTTCGCCCAAGGGGATCCTGTCGGTGTCGT
>CAZEAI010000206.1:0-4462 GCA_964510105.1 uncultured bacterium | reverse complement strand
GGCTCTGTGACTTACTGATGACTAGGATAGAGAATCGCAACGCCGTGCGTCGTGACCTCTATCACGCCGGCCAATAAAACTGAAAAAACTTCGCTAAGCATCGGTATGCGCCTAGCGATCGCTGCCAATGCCGTAGCGAGAAAAGTGCTCGAGATCCGTTATCACCAACTCGGCGTCGGTGTCGACATCGCTGTCCAGCGTATCCCAACCACGCGATTCCGGGTTCAGGTAGAACAGCGTGAGATCTTCCGCCTCGGTGTCGTTCTTGAGCTTCAGCGCCTTGTACGACAACGAAAGCGTCACATCTTCCTCGAACTCTAAGCCGTGCGGATACAGATAGATGTCGCGATTGCCCTTCAGCTTCTGAACGATCACGATCGTCTGATCCTCGTCGAGAGCGTCATCGGGAATCGAGAGTGTAGAATAACCGACCTTCTTCGTCCCGAACACGATCGCATCGTCACCGACCGCACCGACGCCTTCCGGTATCCAGACCGTCTTGATGAGCCACGATCTGGTGATGAGCTCCGTCTCAACCGTGGAGAGGATCTCGACTCTGCCCCTGCCCCTCGGCTTCGCCAGCGGCTCGATCGCCATGTCCTCGGCGATGATCGCAGGCGGCGTGTCCTGGAACGTCTGGCCGATCGCTGCAAGTTGCGCCATCGGTGACGCCAGCTCCGCAACGTGCCCGCGTGACTGCATCGGGCTGTCCGAACAGCTCACGGCGCCGAGCGCGATCACGCCCAGTGCGATCGCAGTCGCCGCGAACCGCCGTAAAATCCGTGATCTCATTGGGAACCTCCCAACCTTTCCGACTGTCTCAACCAGATGTGATCCGTGTCACATCCTGTGGTATTCGCTGAACTTAGTGCCAAGAAGAATATCGTCCCGATCTGCCCGGTGACGTGATCTCACTCACACAGGGACCAGAAACATCGGGAGGAGTTCCGAACCGTGCGTCACCATGCGCCTCCCCGCGCATTAAACATGCCTACGGGATGAGAATACACCCTTTGTACTAGGTTGTCAAGGTGCTATAGGGTGTCTTTCATCACTTCTATCTATAGCCCCTTACTGGTGGGACTTCGGCACCGGCGCTAGCCCCTCGCGCGCGCAACGCGTACCCTAGGAATGCCTCGTGCGGCGCAACGCACCGGGATTCGCATCACGTTCGCCAGGAGACAAGCATGTCCGAGATTCAACAGATATCCGTCGAGGACCTCAAGCAGATGCTCGACGACGCCAACGACTTCGTTCTTCTCGACGTCCGCGAGCAGAGCGAATGGGATATTTGCCGCGTGGAAGGCGCGAAGCTCAAGCCGCTGAGCGCGTTCGCATCGTGGATAGAAGAGCTGGATGCGCAGGCTCACTACGTCTTCATGTGCCATCACGGGAACCGCAGTATGCAGGCCGCATCCGTCGCGCAATCCTACGGCCTCGGGCGAGTCAGTAATCTCGTTGGGGGCATCGACGCGTGGTCGGCCCGCATTGACGGCGCCGTGGCGCGCTACTGATCGAAGCGACGAATCGGAATGGTGAACGAAGTGCTCGCAGAGAAGCTTGAGGCACTCATAGGATCGGAAGCCGTGCTTGCGACGCCGGAGTCGTACCCGTCCATCGACGGGCTGCGACCCTCCGTCGTCGCGATGCCGGAGAACGTCGAGCAGGTCGTCGCCGTGGTATCGGCGTGTCGTGCGAACGAGTGGAGCATCGTGCCCATCGGCTCCGGCGCCATGCTGGAACTGGGCAATCCCCCCTCGCGCGCGGACATATTCCTTTCTACCGGACGCCTCGCCGGTGTGCGGGACTACGAGCCTGACGAACTCACCGCCTCGGTTGGCGCGGGAGAGAGCCTGGCAGCCACCAACGCCGTTCTTGCCAAGCAGGGCCAGTTCCTGCCGTGGGACCCACCGGGCGGCGACACGCGCACCGTCGGCGGCGTCTGCGCGGTTGGTAGATCCGGACCGTTGCGTCTCGGCTACGGGCAGCCGCGCGACTGGGTCCTTGGCATCGAGGTGGTCACCGGCGACGGCTCCGTGGTCAGGCCGGGCGGGCGAGTCGTGAAGAACGTCGCCGGTTACGATCTCACGAAGCTGTACGTCGGGTCGCTCGGTACGCTTGGCGTCATTACGAGTGTGAACGTGAAGGTTCGGCCTCGGCCGGCCACCGAGATCACAACCATCGCACGCTCGACGAATCCGGATGCGCTCTGGAACATCTCAGACTCTATCGCGACGAGTAGCGTCTCGCCTGTCACCATCGAGCTACTCAGCGCAGAGGCTGCCAGGTGGACAGGCCTGGGGGCTGCCGGACGATCCGATCTCCTCAGCGTGCGACTCGCCGGCGAAGAAGCCGACGTACGCGCCGAAGCCCTCGAACTTGAACGCCTCGCCATCGACAACGGCGCGGAGATCGAAGACCAGGTTGGCACCAACGACGCGGGGGTGTTCTGGGGAGGGGTCACGGATCTCTCCCTGAACGAACGAGCCGATATCGCAGTCCAGATGAATCTGCCCCCGAGCGCCCTCCGGGAGGCGACATCCACCGCGTTGGAGGGATTCCCCGCGCTGGCGGAGGAATTCGCGTACGCAGCTCGCCCGGTGTTCGGCAACCTGTTCCTGTTCATCGGTGGCGCGCTGGACGAGAGCCGCTACCAAACACTCGCGGCGCGCCTGAATCAGGCGAGAGACGCGTGCCACGCCATGGGCGGCAGCCTGACGGTGTTACGCGCGCCGGTGGAGTTCAAACGGCGAATAGACGTGTGGGGCGCCGGCGCATCGACTGACGGACTCACCCGCGGAACGAAACGCCTCTTCGACCCGGAAGGAATACTTAATCCGGGTCGATACGTCGCCGGCGTGTAGCCCCCATCCGGAGGATCAGTGGCAGATCAGCTCAAACAGGCCATCGCCGCGCAGCAGGAGCAGTTGCTCGCGTGCGTGCATTGCGGCATGTGCCTTCCACACTGCCCCACGTACGGCGTCCGCGGAGACGAGAACGATTCACCGCGCGGACGCCTCTACCTCATGCGTGCCGTCGCCGAAGAACGCATCGAACCCAACGCGGCGTACGTCTCCCACCTCGAATCATGCATCGTCTGCCGCGCCTGCGAAACGGCATGTCCGTCCGGCGTGGAGTACGCACACCTCATGGGCGTCGCCCGGGCGGAAATGCGGGCCAACCGCCTCGACGATCTGGGGATCGTAGGCAGGGCTGTACGCTGGCTCGGTCTGAACACCGTCATCTCGCACCGCGCGATCCTGAAACCCGTCGTCTGGCCGCTTCGCATCATCCGACGCGTTCGCCCGCGGGGTGGATGGCCGCGCTGGCTCCCGAAGTTCATCCGGACAGGCCTGGAAATGCTCCCGGTGCCGGTACCTCGCCGTCCCGCCCCGTCTGCCGTGCTCTCTGCCGGTACTCGACGCGTGCTGCAGTTCCGCGGATGCATCATGGACGAGCTGTACCACGACGTGAACCAGGCGACAACGCGCGTCCTGAAGGTCAACGGCTGCAATGTCGAGATGCCCTCCGAGCAGGCATGCTGCGGCGCGCTCCATGAACATGCAGGGTACATCGAGTCGGCGCGGATGCTCGCACGCAGGAACGTCGACGCATTCGACGACGGCACCGACGACCCGATCGTCATCAACGCCGCGGGCTGCGGGGCGCTCCTGAAGGAATACGGGCGCCTGCTCGCGGACGACCCCGAGTATGCCGACCGAGCGAAGCGGTTCTCGGCTCGCGTGCAGGACGCCACCGAACTCCTCACCCGACACGAGATCACTGTCGGCGCCCCGATTCAGGGGCGGACCACGTACGACGCGCCGTGCCACCTTCACCACGCTCAGCGGATACAGGGTGGGCCGGTGGACGTGCTGCGCGCCGCCATTCCGGCGCTCGATCTCGTGCCCCTTCGCGGCGCCGAACGCTGCTGCGGATCCGGCGGCATCTACAGCCTCACACACGCCGAGATCTCCGGCGATGTGCTCGACGAGAAGATAGACGCGGTGCGGGAAACCAACGCCCGGATACTCGTCACGACGAACCCCGGATGCCAGATGCAGATCCAATCCGGCGCACGCTCGGCGGGCCTCGACCTGCGAGTCGCCCATATCATGGAGCTGCTCGACGAATCATATGCGAATGCCGGCCGGTACGAGTCCGACGGGTGAGAGCCCCGAGGATACCACCGTGCGGTTCGAGTGGGATTTCTTGGCGCGATGGGAGTCGTCTCTGAAGTCGGAGACGACGTCAACGATCTGCTTGTACCATTTCTGCGGGAACGCGATACGTCGATTGATGCGAGTCGCGTGAACCGGCTCTATCGGAGTGCGAGCCTCGGCGAAATCCCGTCGCAGCAGTTGTGGGAGGATCTCGGATTCGGCGACGCGCATCCCTATATCGAGCACGAGTACCTTGGCTCCCGGTTGCGGCTCGACGACGAGTTCACGAACGTTTCACA
>CAZEAI010000205.1:0-4483 GCA_964510105.1 uncultured bacterium | reverse complement strand
GTCGAGACGACGCTGAGCGGCGCATCGCCTCCCCCGCCACCGGTGGTACCGGACAGATCGAGAAGCTCAACGGAAGCGGTGATCGTACCAGCAAAGTTGTCGTCTGCTCCGCCGTACACAACCACAGTATCGTTTACCACCGCCGCAGCGTGCGTGCGACGTCCATTCAGCAGCGCCGGACCGATCCGCCAGGAGTCTGTGTCCGGCGAGTACGCAAAAACAGAGGAGGATGGTTCACCGAGATTGTTGTCACCGCCGGTAACGAGGAATTGCCCGCCCGCGAATGCGCCCGCGGCGCTCGACAGGGCGTGTGGAAGAGTCGGGCCGGTTGACCACGCGCCCGCGCCGCCGTTGGCCTGCGGGTCGAAGATGTGGAGGCTGCCGTTCGATCCGTTGTTCCCGAATGCATCCTCCCCGTATCCGCCCGTCACGTAGATGCGCTGGCCGTCAGTCGCCGCTACGAATCCAGCGAGGGGTTCGGGGAGGTGAGGCCCGGAAGTCCAGGTGTCGGTATCCGGATGGTAGATGTCGACGGTCGAGTCCGGATCGACGTAGTCGCTACTGCTGTAGCCGCCGATCGCATAGATGAGTCCGCCGAGCGCCACCGTCGAGAACTGTGTCCGAGCTGTCGGCATCGGCGTGCCGCTGGTCCAGCTACCACTCACCACGTTGTACCTGTGCAGCTCCGCGCTGAAGTTGGTGAAGTCACTGGTGCCGCCCATCGCGTATATCGCGTCGCCCCAGGCCGCAGCAGCGAAACCATGGCGGGCCACGGGAAGCGCCCCAACCGCCGACCACATGTCGGAGGCAACGTCGTACCGTTCGACGATGTTCGTTGGAGTGTTGGAGAAGGTTTCCGAAACCGTGTCGCCACCAATCGCGTAGACCGCTCCGCCGCTCACTACCGCCTGCGGATTGAGACGGGCGTTCGGCATGTCCGTGCCGGCCACCCACGCCGGTCCGCCGCTTCCGCCTGCAATACCGGACGGGTCGAGAACCTCAACCGTCGCGAGGGGCGCGTGCTCGAAGCCGTCGCCGCCGCACACAACCACTTTGCCGTCGACGGACGCCACGCCAAGGCCCGATCTCCACCAGGTGAACGCCGGAACGGTCTCCCACATGTCGGTGGCCACCGAGTACGCGTAATTTGTGACGTTCCCGTAGTCACCGAGTACGTAGAACTGCCCGTCGGCAAACGCCCCAACGGCAGGGAGCATGGTCTCCGGGAGGTTTGGGCCCACCGACCAGGCGCCGGCGCCGCCGTTCGCCAGCGGGTCGAAGATGTAGAGGACGTCCCGTGAGCCGATTTCCCTGGCCGATGTCCAGGTAAATCCGCCCGCCACGTATATACGCTGACCGTCGGTCGCCGCCGCGAAATCCGAAAGGGAATCGGGTAGTGGGGGGCCGGGCGACCAGGTATTCGTTTCCGGGTCGTAGATTTCGACCGTCGCCACTTCGGCCGTGCTCTCGCCGGTGCCGCCGATCGCATAGATGAGCCCGTTGAGCGCCACGGCTGAAAACTCATATCGTGGTTCCTGCATCGGCGCTCCGGTCGTCCAGACATCTCCATTCACATCGTAGATGAATGGTTCCGGAGCCGCGCCTCCACTCTCCGTATAGCCGCCCATGGCGTACACCGAATCGCCCCAGGCCGCGACAGCAGCATATGAGCGTACTGCGGGAAGCGGAGCGACCGACGTCCACGAATCCGTAGCAATGTCGTACCGTTCCACGATGTTCGTTGCCGTGGTCGATAGCGCACCCGGCAGAAAGGTTTGACCACCAATGGCGTAAACCGCCCCGCCGGAAGCCGCAGCCGCCACGCCACTGCGCGCGGTCGGCATGTTGGCGCCGGGCGTCCACGTTTGTGCTGCCGCGTGAGCCGCGAAGAGCGTGAACGCGCAAATCAGGCCCGTTCCGTCTTGCTTTGCCGCCCCCCGGGAAGGGATCGGTTATCTCTCTAGCCAAGACTGACGAGTCAGTCAATAATGCGCATAGAGTATACACGCCATTCGAAAATCATCAAGTTCTGGTGCGCCGCGTAACGGGTCGCGAGGCGTGTACGCAGCCCGTCGTCCGACGCTATCAGAGCAGAAGAACCCGTCACCGGTTTCCGGAGTTCCACACACCCACGTACAGCCGGCCGTGCCCAGCATCATACACGGCAGGCGGCGAGCCCTCACAGGCGTTCGTGCTCGCAGTACACACGCGGGGGCGACCAGCGTGTACGCCGGTCGCCCCCAGACCGATCCCGGTCAGTGCTGTGTTGCGTTGTCGTTACCGCACGAGCGTCAACCTGCGAACCTCACTTCGTTCGGTTCGTTCAGCGGAAACTGCGTTTCCGCCCGCCGTGTCCGCCGTGTAGTCGAGTCGATACACGTACACACCGCTCGCTGCGTCACGGCCCGGCGCGTCGCGCCCATCCCACACGATCCTGTGCAGGCCCGCGCCGACTTCGCCGTCGACGAGCGTCCGCACGAGCTGTCCCGTGATCGAGTATACGCCGAGCGTCGCGCGACCAGCGTCCGGCAGCGAAAACGCGATCGTCGTGCTCGGGTTGAACGGGTTCGGCGCGTTCTGATGGAGCGCGAACTCCAACGGGCGCCCGACTTCGGCCACGCGCTCGTTGAGCGTCGCCGAGACAACCTCCGGCACTGATGCTATTCCCTCGACGCGGAGAAGTTCGGACACGCCGCCGCCGCTCGCGACGGCAACCGTTACGAGGTCGCCATCGCGATCCCACGCGAACGCGGCATCGGAGGATAAGGTCGCGCTCTCGGGGAGTCGCAACACAAGGTCGGCGCCGACCGGACCGTCGCCCGCGTCGGCAGAGAGTATCCAGCCATTCGCGTCACGCAGCCACGAGAGTTGGAGAACGTCTTCACGCGACGCCTTCGGCGGTGCCGCGCCACCTTCGACGGGGAATTTGTACTCCGGCACCACCACCTTGTAGAGGATGAGCGCGGCATCATATCCCGTTAGGTCACCGTTATCCGACACGTCGCCCGCGATGATCGGCATGATTGTGATCTTGTGTACGACGTGCTGAAGGACTTTAGATGCGTCGAACGCGGTGACCGCCCCGTCACCGGTCACGTCGCCGTAAAGCACCTCCGCCACAGTCACCCACCCGTCGACGAGATCCGGGGTCACTTCGTTCGCGTTGGTCGAATCCCAGATCCACGTGAGATCGGATGCTCCGTTCGCGAGCGAGGTGAATGCCAGTTCGGCGATCAGGCCGTTCGCCACGGACACGGGTGCGCTGGATGCCATGGCGACAAACACCGTATCGCCGACCACGAACCAGTCGGTCTGAGCGTCCGACGCGCCGTCGAAGGCTGTCCTCAACAGGAGCGGGATCTGGGGCTGGACCACCGACGGATCGAACGTGAACGCCATGTCGACGTTGCGCGCGTTCGTGATCGTGCCGGTGATGCCGACGATGAATGGGCCCGGCTGGACGGAAAGCCCCTGCGGAAGGAGAAGTTCGTCGCCGCCTGTGCTATCGCCGAACCAGAACGCGCCCATGTCGGCGACGGTGCCGTCAGGATCGTACGGCGATGCCGGGTCGCCCGCGTCGATGCATGGCGAGGTCGGCTGAAGCGAGTAGTCGCCGTTGGCCGCGTCGACGAAGAGGGGGTCGGCGTCGATGTTCATGTCTTCTAGGGCTCCCCAGTCGCCCTGGATGTCGGAGTACGTGGCGGTGAGTGTGCCTACCCCGACGTTAGCCTCATCCGGGCTGTTGCCCCACAGGATAGCGTTCGTGACTGTCGTGGCAGCGCCGCCCGCAACGTACAATCCACCGCCTGGATACGGCCCACCGCCAGCCGTAGAAGACGTGTTTCCGCTGATGGTGCAGTTAGTCACCGTGTTGTTGGTGCCACTGGAAGCGTACAGCCCGCCGCCGAAGTAGAAGGCGGTGTTGCCGGTGACGACGCAGTTTGTAAGGATCGATGTGGCATCGTGGTTGGTGTGCAGCCCGCCGCCCTCACCGGAGGTGGCCGCGTTTCCGCTGATCGCGCAGTTCGCCATCGTTGCGGTCGCACTGTTGTCAGCGAACATTCCACCACCACCGTCCCCGCCCGCGTTTCCGCTGATGACCCCGTTCTGCATACCAAGGCGCGTGCCCTCGCCGGACAGATAGATGCCGCCGCCGTAGTTGTGCGGGACGCTCCGAGCGCTGACATCGCCATCACTGATCCGCGCGTAGTGGATCGTACTACTGTCGCCGCCGACGATGCGAATGCCGCCCCACTCAGGCGCGGTGCCCTTGATGAAGCGGATCGAATCCATCTCCGTGCCGATGGCCTGGAGTGCTCCCTCGACGACGAACTGCACGTCCGCGTCGAAGAGCACGTCCACGCCGGGGTTGATGTACAGTGTCTCGCCCGCCTTCACCGTACACTGCCCGACGACGTTGAACGGCGAACCCACCGCGTCCCACGTCGACGTGTCGATCGCGCCCGAGACGGGTGTGCCCTGC
>CAZEAI010000204.1:0-4560 GCA_964510105.1 uncultured bacterium | reverse complement strand
GGTCGGCGAGAACTTCCGCCAGTGCGCGATTTTCGCCCGCGATGCGGGCTTCCGAGGCGTCACCATCGACATCGAATACGTCGGGGAGATGTACCACCTCGATTGGTCCGGCTACGACTCGGTCGCATACACGCGAAGGTCCGACGAGGAAATGCTCGCCATCGCGGAGCAGCGCGGCTACGAGATCATGGCGGCCATGCTCGACGAGTTCCCGGACATGGTGAACTGGCACCTTCCCGAGTCGCCCTACGCGTACGGCCCGATCGCGCAGACACACGTACGCGGCATGATCCGCGCACTGGCCGACCGGAATGCGCCCGGTGGCTTTCATCTCTCCACCGAATGGACGTACCAGCTCGTATCGCCGAGGGGCATCCTGAGCTACTACGCGGCGATAGTGGAAACGATGCAGGAGTTGCTCGACGACGATCTCATGTCATACTGGCATCGCCGCTGCACGATCAATCCCGGATTGTGGCCGCTTGGATACTACAAGGATGTACTGGACGACGACGGCAACCGCATCGGGTATACGGGCAAAGACGAGACCTTCCACGGCCGGGTCGTCGGTTCTTACGCTGACAAGACGAGCAACTACTCAGTCGAGGATTTCCGGCATCAGTTCGGTACCGTGGTCGCAACGGGAGCGCGGTACTTCTGGATCTACTGCCACGGTCAGGTGCTCTGGCAGATGACGGAGGAGGAAATGCGCCGCTTCCACGGAAGCACGTCGGATACGCTTCCCGTGGACGAGAACCTTCAGGACTACGTCGCGGTTATGCGCGATGCTCAGACCATCGCCAGCCCCGGCATCCTGGAGGGAGTGGAATATGCTCGAAACGGCGAACGACCTCCGCTCGTCGGAGTCGCACCGGCGTGGCAGTTGAGCGGCGTGTACCCCTCCGAATCGCCGGATGTGTACCGGACAGCCTACGAGCCGGAGGCCGATCCGCACTCGCCGGACGTTGCGTGGCGCACGGTCCGGTCCGACGCCGATGGTCGCATGGATCTCCGCAAGCACGTCGACGAGCGGTCCGGATTGCTCGCGTACGGCGTGGCTGAGTTCGAGCTTGACAAGGCGGCGCCGCTGGGATTCCGGTTCGGGAGCAACGACTGGGGATCGATCTTCCTCGATGGGGAACTCGTATTCGAGTATGCCGAAGAAGGCGGTCGCGTCGCTGAGCCGGATCAGGATAGCTTCGTGATGAATGTATCACCCGGGCGCCACACGATTCTCATCAAGTGCGGCGACCTTGGCGGCTCGGCGTGGTGGTATTTCTTCCGCATCACGGACCTGAACGGCGACACCATCCCGGGCTTGCGATGGATCGATAGCTGATCCGGAGCGGGGCCACGTTGCGCCGCGTTGGGCTCGGTTCCGTGCGTTCAACGCGGCGCGGAGATCGCCTCGTGTGCCTCGCCCGCTCGTATCCAGACGGCGCCTTCGGCGTCGGCGGTGGCTCCGGGCGGGAGGTCTCCGAACGCGAGCATCACGTCGCTGCATGGGTTGCGCAGATTGCTGTGAACGAAGTACGCCGCGCTCGCCTCAATGCCCACGCAGACGCCTGCTTGCACGTGCTCGCACACGATCAGGCCCCGGTCGACGGTGTGGCCGTTGAACCCCCAATGATGGTGATAGAACACGTGGTCGTAGCTCTCGCCGGCGAGCAGGTACGCTTGGAAGCCGTTGGGAAGTCCGGCGTCTCGTCCCAGTTCGCCCAGCGGCGTGAGGGCACCTCCCGACACGACGTACGTGTTCGAGTCCGACCACCACGTCGCGCCGAGGCAGTTCAGGCAAATCGCCGCGCCCGCCTTCGCGATGGGCTGCGTGCCCACGTTCGTCAGCTCGACGCGGAAGTCGACGCGGGTCTCGCTCGCTGACACTTTCGTGCGCCATTCCACGGGGCTGTCCCGTGGGATGCGGATGCCCTTGCACTCGAACCAGGCGTCATCTACGACGGGAGCGTTCCCCGGACCGATCGTGTCCGGGCCGGAGACGTGCTGCGTCGCGGTCGATCCGTCGAGTGCCCACGTTCCGACGGGATATACCGCCGAGTTGCCCGTGTCGCTCGCGATGGCTTCAGGCACCCAGAGCAGAAGCGGCCCGACATCGGGCACGCCGGTCTCGATGGTGATCTTGGTGGAATCGGGTTCCGGTACCAGGCGCATGATAGGGCCCCCCAAAGCGGGCGAAGCAACGCGGCCAGGATGATGTGTCGACATAGGGTCGGACCGGTCTGCGCCGTCTCGATTTGCGCTGCGGCCCTCAATCGACGATATTAAGACAACAGCCCCCACGTATAGCCCCCCAGTCCGATTTGCGGCCGAATCCGAGCCGCGATGCTTCGGCCCAGTTTGGGGGTTCCTCCATGAAATGCCTTCGTATCCTCTCCCTTGTAGCGGCATCCGCGGCGCTGACCGCGGGGTTTTCAGCCTGCGATAGTCCGACCAGTGCTCCGTTCCAGCCGATGTGGCACGAGCCCGCCAATGGCCCGGTCGCTCGCGTAGCGGCGGCGGAGGTGTGCGGCAGCCCGGCTACCATGCCTCTGGTGACGAATCGCGGGGCCGACGCGGGAATCGTCACGGTCGAGAACAGTGCGACCGAAGTCTCGGTGGTTTTTCAGACGTCCGGCGACTGGCGCCTATCGGAGACGCACCTCCACATCGCGTCGTCGCTCGACGGCATACCGCACACCCGCATGGGTAGACCGAAGGTCGAGCATTTCGCCCATCTACACAACGTCGATCCCGTCTCTCAGAACGCCGAGTACACGTTCGCACTCGCCGACCTTGGCTACGCTCCCGGCGACGAGGTCCACGTCGCGGCGCACGCAGTGGTGGGCAAGCCCAACAAGTCGGGCAATCTGCGTGACATCGAAGGCGCGTGGGCGGGTGACACCGACTTCCCGCGAGGCAGTCCGGCGACGTACTCCGTCTATGCGCTCCAGACCTGCGGGCCGGGCGGTCCTGAGCCACCCGGTGGCGGTGGTGGCGCCATCCAGTCTGGCGATTTCCGCACCGAGTCGCACGTAAGCTGGGGCGCGTCGCCAAGTGGCGGCAACACGGCCGCCTATCGCGATGCCAACTTCGACGCCGCGTTCCCGACCGGCCTCATAGTGGGTGGCGTCAACACGGCGCAGTACACGAGTTCAATAGCGGTTCAGGCCGCGCTTCCAACCGGTGGCACGCCTGGCGCACTGGCAAGAAGCTACATCAACCCGTTCCCGAGCATGACCGGCGAGGCGTCTGAAGCCGGCGGCCTGCTCGGCCAGGTGGTGGCGCTCACGCTCAACGTCGTATTCGACCTCTACGATCCGAGCTTCTGCGGGAGCGCGGTCAGCCTGAAGGACCTGATCGTCACCTCGGGAGATTGCGCCGGCATGACTGTCGATCGGGTGCTTGCGGAGGCGAATACAGTTCTGGGTGGCGGATCGAGCAGCTTCGGTCCGGCGCAGATCTACGAGTGCGTCGTTCCGATCAACGACAGCTTCGCCGGTGGAGTGTCCGTAAGCGGCCATCTTTCGCTGCCCTGATCCGGGGCGGAGGGAACTCGCGCGATATCACACCACTGCTCGGGCCTCTCCCCGCGGATAGACCGGGGCGCGGGCATCACGGGGAGCGACCCAGCGCAATCGCTCCCCATTCTCTGTCGCCGGGTGCGGTCGGCGCGATGGCCGCGTACCGACCCCGATACGAGTCAGACCGCCTCCGCTACACGCCGTCGAAGAGCAGCGCGCGATTCTTGTAGACGAACACCATCGCGAAGATCGCCGACAGCGCCAGCGTACCGATGGCGAGCGCCTCCACCGCCGCGCCGCCCTGGGCGAGGCCGCGTCCGGACATCCACCCCGCCGCCGTGGCGGCCACCAGCGATTGCCCCGCGAGGATAGTCGTCGTCTGGAGCGCCGCCTTCGTCTTTCCCATCCAGTTCGCGCCGATCACGTCGCCGCGCGCGGAGGCGACGTTTCGAATGCCGGTGACGATCAACTCCCGCCACAGCATCCCTACCGCGACCCACATCGGGACTACGCCCACGTGCGCGAGCACGATGAGCATCGTCAGGATGAGAATCTTGTCCGCCACCGGGTCGAGGAACGTGCCGAACGTCGTGCGGATATCCCGTCGCCGGGCGATGGCTCCGTCGGCGATGTCGCCGAGCATCGCCAGTCCGAAGAGCACGAGCGAGCAGAGCAGCGCGACGGGCGACTCGGCGTACATCAGCAGCGCGATGGCGGGCGTCGCGGCGACTCGCAGGACGGTGATCGTGTTCGGAAGATTCATGTCGGTGGTCCTGGTGATGTTGGATGGTGTGGACGTGTGGAAGATAGCAGTGCTGGAACTCCGTTACCCACCCTTTTCTGCCGGCGCCGTATGCCAGATACCGGACGACTACGCGGCCCCCTCACCCTGCGAACCCTCGCTGCGTTCGGGTTCGTCTACGAGTTGCGCCGCAACTCGCGTCCGCGTCTGTCTGTGCACCACGACCATTTCGCGGACTTCTCGGCGGGAGAGATACGCTGTTGTCCGTCAAGTGCGGCGAGCCCATGCCGGGTCGAACGG
>CAZEAI010000203.1:0-4645 GCA_964510105.1 uncultured bacterium | reverse complement strand
TCGCCATATGGTACCCCCGGGAGGACTTGAACCTCCAACCAACTGATTAAGAGTCAGCTGCTCTTCCAATTGAGCTACGGAGGCGCTGACGCGCTTTCCTGAGACCAATAAATTTACCCACATGCCCTGTTGCCGTCAACCCTGACAGCCCCCCGCTCCCTCCACGGGGAACCCCTCGGACACCCGAGCGTAGGCTGCCTAGACACCCCTCGGCTGGATAGGGGCGACTGTGCTTGACCCGTGTGGTGGCCACCGTACACTTATTGCTCACCACCACGTCACTTCCGACCCGCGCACGAGGACCCAATGAGCGACACGCGAAGTATCCTTGCCGAGGTTGAGGCCATCGGGAAACAGGCCGGCGAAATCGCGTTGAACTCGTTTGGACGGGTCGACGTCAGCATCAAGGCCGACGCGTCGTTCGTCACCGACGCCGATCGCCGCGTGGAGGCGTTCATCAGGGAGCAGCTACAGTCACGCTTTCCCGACGACAACATTGTGGGTGAAGAGTACGCGGCCAGTAACTCCGGATCGTCGGGATACACGTGGGTGATCGACCCGATCGACGGTACGACGAACTACGTGCGCGGCCTACCGCACTGGGCCGTGTGCATCGCGAGAGTCGATGCCGACGGACGACCCGACATCGGCGTGGTCGACGTCCCCGTACTCGCCGAGTCGTACGCAGCCTCCACCGGTAACGGCGCGACCCTGAACGGCGAACGGCTGGAGATCCGCGTTCAGGAAGGACCGGAGAACGAGCAGCTCATGGCCGCGTGGTCGTCCTTCTTCCGCTCGATCGATCTGACCTTCGCCGGGAAGGTGCGCGTGCTCGGTAGCACGATATTGAAGTTCGTCAACTTCGCAAAAGGCTGCTATATCGGCGGCTTCACGCCCGACGTACATATCTGGGACCTGGCTCCGGGGTTCCCGATCCTGTGGGAAGCCGGCGGCGAAATCCGAACTCGCGACGGGGAACTCTACGAACAGTTCCAGCTCGCACCGGGCAACGGGTACGCCGTCCCGCCCCTGGTTCTCGCGGCGCCTGGGCAGTTCGATCGCCTGATCGGCATGGTACGGCCCCGTGCATAACACGAACGGCACAATCGTCCACCGGCGGGCGCGCGGATGCCCTCTCGGTGGGTCCCTCATCACCGTGCTCCTCGCCTTGCTCGTTCCGGGGTGCGTCTACTACAACGTGTTCTTCAATGCGGAGCGGGCATATGAGGAGGCTGAGGAGGGACGAATCCAGCGCGAGGGACGTTCGACGACGACCAGCCCCGCGTCAGCGAGTTCGAGATCGGGTGCGTCCTCGCAACGTGGCAGCAGAAGCGGCTCACCGCGAACGTCGCGCGGCGGCGAGGAGCTCTACCGCACGGCCATACAGAAATCCGCCAAGGTCATCGCCTACTACCCGGAGAGCGAGTACGTCGACGACGCCCTCCTCCTCATGGCGAAGTCCTACTACCGCCTCGGCGAACACGCTCGTAGCCTGCGCAAATGCGATGAGTTGCTCGCCGGATTTCCCGGCAGCGACCTGACCGTCGAAACCAGCTACTGGCGCGGCATGTCCCTGTGGCAGCTCGGGAATGTCGACGAGACGGAGATGATACTGCGCGAAATAGTGGATGATGCCGGGTCCGGGTATCGGGGCAACGTAGCGTTCGCATTGGCGGATCTCCTCAGGGAGCGGGGCGACGTAGAAGGCGCGATAGACCTCTACAGAGTGGCCGCAGCCGACGCAGACGATCCCGTGATCGGTGGCAACTCGCGAGCCGCGCTCGGCGACGCCCTCATAGAAGCGGGTCGACCGGGCGAAGCCGTCACGGTGTACCGTGAGTCCGCCGATAACGCTCGGACAAACGCCGGACGTCTCGATGCTTACGTGCATATGGCGAATGCTCAGCGTCTGGTCGGAGACTATGAGGCGTCCCTTGGCACGTTGGAGCCGCTCCTTCGTGATGAGCGCTTCGACAGATTCCTGGCCCGCACGAAGGTCGAGATCGGGCGAACGCACACGGCACGCGGTGCTATCGAACCGGCGATTCTGGCGTATCAGGAACTCATCGACGATGAAACCAGAACAGAGATGGCCATGCGCGCCCCAGGAGGCGACGACCGTCCCATCAGTTTCTCGCCGGAAGGCTACGAGGCGAACTACCGGCTCGGACGGATTCATGAGTACCACTTCCGCAACTACGATCGCGCCGGGCAGCTATACGAGACAGCCAGTCGCGGGCGTGAGGAGGTCGGCGATTCGTCCAAAGCGCGCTCCGCGGACATCGTGCGGTGGCGCGAACTCCATACGATGCTGGTCGACACGACCGATTCCACGAACTTGCCCCTGCGTCCGCAGACGACCTATCGCCTCGCCGAGCACCTCTATTTCGGCTTCGACCGGCCGGACTCAGCCCGCCACCACTTCGGGCGTCTTGTTCGAGAGTATTCGGACAGCCCTCAGGCCGTTCGCGCCCAGTACGCCATAGGCTGGCTGTGGCTGCACGCGGAGGGTGACACCGCGCAGGCGTTCAGCGTCTGGCAGGCACTTCTTGACGACACGACCGATGCCGATCTCGCGAACGAACTCAGACAGACGGTTCAGGAGATAATCCATCCTCGGGTCAGCGCGGAATCGGATCCGGCGGCGCCGCCCTATGAACGCGCATTGGCTGCCTGGCTCGACGCACTTGAGACGAACCCGGCTCGCCCGCCGGCGGCTTTCCGCGACAGCACTGAAGCCGCCGACTGGTGGAACGACTGGGCATCCCGCCAGCGAGAGACGTCGGACGACTACGTGGCCCGGCTTGGCGCGATCGTCGAGACGTATCCCGAGAGCCCGTATGCTACGAAAGCGACGTACATCCTGGCGTGGACGGCGGAGAATGTCATGCAGGACACCGCCCATGCGCGAAGCCTCTATCGCGAGATTCAAGCCGACACGGTGATCGCACCGGCGTTCGCCGCACGCGCGGATAGCATCCTCGCGCTCCGGTTGTCGGAAGAGCGGCTCGCGATGGGCCTGCCGGAAGCCGAGTCAACCGATACGACAGGTGCGCTGACGGATTCCACATTCACCGCGCCCGCCGATTCCTCCGCGCTCGATACCGAGACCGGAATCCCATTCGACCCAGACGGCGGGCTGGACGAGGCACCGTTCCCCGATCGCCCGACGCCGGATGGCTCGCCGGGGCGAGGGAGACGTGGCCGCGGAGTTAACCTCGGATCGGATGAGTAGATGAACTCCCGCAGTTTGCCAGTCACCGTTCCGGTAGATGAGCGGCCAACGATCATGGAACACCGAACTGTCGCGCCGGATCATCGACACATGCGCGTCAGGGCGCCCAGGATCGCAGCCCTCGCCGAACCGGGGCACTTCGTACAGGTGCGCGTGTCGGACCGCCACGAACCGCTTCTGCGCCGCCCGATGAGCATCGCCCTGGCGGACACGACGCATGGCACGATAGACCTGCTCTACCGCGTCGCCGGCGCCGGTACAACGGTGCTCAGCACGCATAAGGTCGGAGACGACCTCTCCATCATGGGGCCACTCGGACACGGCTTCGAGATCCCCGACGACGGCACCGTTGCCCTCGTCGGAGGCGGCGTCGGGATGCCACCGCTGCACTTCATTGCGTCGCGAACCGAGTCTTCGCGCGTCGTGGTCGTGCAGGGAGCCCGGACCGCCGACCTGCTACTCTATCGTGACGAGTTCGCCCGGCTGGGCGCGGAGACCATGATCGCCACTGACGACGGCACCGCCGGTACCGAGGGGCAGGTACCGAGGCCGTTGCGGGAGCTACTGGAAGTCGGCGGCGCAGACTCGATTCTTTCCTGCGGGCCAACGCCGATGCTCGCGGCGGTGGCGAAGCTCGCCCGGGAATTCGGCGTACCATGCCAGGTGTCGCTCGAAGAGCACATGGCCTGCGGCATCGGTATCTGCATGGGATGCGCCGTCCGAGACGTGGGCGGCTCGAGCCCGACTTACTCGCTCGTATGCACCGACGGACCCGTATTCGACGCACAGAAAGTCTTCGCCGCGGAATGATTCGCATGTTATCCAGCGAGCAGGCTCGACGTACGCTCGAATACACCGCACGCTGGGCGTCGTACGTGGGTGTGACCCGTCTGCTTGAGTGGGCTCGCCGCCGCACGATTACCGTGCTCCGCGTCAGGCTCACTCCCGATTCCACCGATCCCGACTTCAACGACTGGACGACCGACTCACTCGCCGAGGCCCTCCGCATCGCGCAGCAGTATTACTGCCTGATGACTCCGGACGAACTCGCCGACGCAATGCGGGATCAGGCCGAGATGCCACTGGCTCCCGCGCTCCTGTCCTTCACGCTCACGTCTCCTCGACGGGAATTTCCATTGCACCGCGTCCTCAGCGAGGTCGGTGTACCGTGTATGATCGCCGCCGCGCCCGCGCTACTGGATGACGGATTACCGCCGTGGCCTCTGCTCATCAGAGAAGCCGTTGGCCGCGTCGAGTCCGGCGCTGTGGACATGTATGAGCGCCGGTGGTCCGTGGGCACCGAGGCGAGCCGCGAGAAAGCGATAGCTGAGATCATCGAACGGCTCTCGGCGCGCCCCGAGCCGGAACGGCACACGTGCGCGGTTGAACTGGTGCGCGGATGGAACATCG
>CAZEAI010000202.1:0-4718 GCA_964510105.1 uncultured bacterium | reverse complement strand
GTCGACGGCAACGGCGTCCTGAAGACGATGAACTACCGGGACGAGGGGACTATCCCCAGGTACCTCAAGTTCCCCGTGGAATCACGTGAGGACTGGGAGGAGTTCAAACACCGCCTCGACCCGGCCTCCCCCGAGCGCCATCGCTGGGAAGTCGACGAAATGGCGCCCGCTATCAACGCGTCGGAGGACCCGGTCACGATCCATTGCGGCAGCCTGTTCGGATGGATACGCAACTGGGTGGGGTTCGAGAATCTCGCCATGGCCACCATCGACGACCCGGACTGGGTCGAGGAGATGGTCGACTACCTCGCCGACTTTCTCATCGCAGCGAACGAGCGGTGGTATGGCAAGGTGCGGATCGACAATGCGCACTTCTGGGAAGATATCGCGTTCAACAACGGCCCGATGGTAAGCCCGGCGTTCTTCGACCGCGTGGTCGTCCCGCGCTACAAGCGGATCACCGACCAACTCAAGGAGCACGGCACCGACGTCGTCTCGCTGGACTGCGACGGCAACATCATGTCGCTCACTCCGCTCTGGATCAAGGGCGGCGTCAACACCATGTTCCCCATCGAGATACGCGCCGGGTCGGACCCGCTCACGATGCGCGAGCTGTACGGTCACGACGTTCTACTCTCGGGCGGTGTGGACAAGATGGCGCTCATCGCGGGAAAGCCGGAGATCCTCGACGACATCAAACGCCTCGATCCGCTGATCGGCGACGGCGGCTTCATCCCGCACGTCGACCACCGCGTGCCGCCGGACGTGACGCTGGAGAACTACCGGTACTACCTGGCGGAGAAGCGCGCGTGGCTTGGCGTGCCGGAACCGGCACCCTACGAGGAGCGACTGGCGGCGACGCGGCAGACGAATCCGGAGCGACTGGCCGCGATCGGTCTGGAGTAGCCGACGGACGCCGCGCCGGTCGAGCATTCAGCTCGTGGTCGGCGGCGAATGCGCGCTCCACATCTCCCGCTCGTGGTCCGTGTGGAGCGTGAGTATATCCGGGCCGTCTTCGGTGACGGCGACCGTGTGCTCGAATTGGGCGGACAACCGGCCATCGGCGGTCATGACCGTCCAGCCGTCGTCCAGGAGGCGCACCTCGAAGGAACCCTCGTTGATCATCGGTTCGACGGTGAACACCGTACCCACCTGCAGACGACGACCCGTGCCTCTGACTCCGAAGTGGAGAACTTGCGGGTCCTCGTGGAAGCTCCGACCGATACCGTGGCCGCAGAAATCCCGCACGACGCTGTAGCCCTGCGCCTCGGCGTGCATTTGAACTGCCGCGCCGATATCCCCGAGGCGAGCGTCCGGACGGGCCTGCGCCAGCCCGAGGTACATGGCCTGTTCGCTGGCCAGCATGAGCCGCTCAGCGCGCCCGTTATCGTGGGCCCCGACGATGAGCGACGCGGCCTTGTCACCGTGGAATCCGTCGCGAAACACCGTCACGTCGATGGTGATCAGATCGCCATCCGCAAGAGGTTGATCGGTCGGAATGCCGTGTACGACAACGTCGTTCACCGCGGTGCATATGCTGTTGGGAAATCCGCGGTAGCCCTTCGGACTTGCCAGCGCTCCGTGCTCCGCAATGAACGCCTCGGCCAGTCCATCCAACTCCAGCGTCGTTACGCCCGCGACGGCGTTCTGCTTGAGGTATTCCAGCGTATCGGACGCCAGGCCGCATACGGCGCGCATACGTTCGATATCGTCCCTGCTCTTCAGCTGCACCATCAGGTCGGGCTCCCGGGTCGTTCGAACGTCATGTGCCATCTCCATCGCGCCGACGCAGCTCCGCGTCCCACAATTCGCGCTCCCGATCCGTGTAGAGCGTCATGATGCGTGGTCCGTCCGGAGTGACGGCGATTGTGTGCTCGAACTGGGCCGAGAGTTTCCCGTCGACCGTCGTGACCGTCCAACCGTCGTCCTGGATGACGACCTCCCACGAGCCCTCGTTCACCATTGGCTCCACGGTGAAGGTGAGCCCCGGACGCAGCCGTCGACCGGTACTGCGTCGCCCGTAGTTCGGCACCATCAGGTCCTCTTCGTGGAACTGGCGGCCGATGCCGTGCCCCGTCAGGTCGCGTACCACGCCGTACCCATGCGCTTCGACGTGCTCCTGCACTGCAGCGCCGACATCGCCGAGACGCCCACCGGGCCGGGCTTCGACGATGCCGCGGTACATGGACTGTTCCGTGACGTCCATGAGCGCCTGCCCGCGTTCGTTCGGCGCGTCGTCGACGATGATGGTGCCCGCTTTGTCGCCGTGGAATCCGTGCTTGTACACTGTCACGTCGATGGTGATCACGTCACCGGCGTTGAGGGGATCTTTCGTCGGAATGCCGTGGACCACCACGTCGTTGACCGCGGTGCAGATGCTGTTGGGGTAGCCGCGGTATCCCAGCGTGCTCGATACGGCGCCACTCTTCTTCATGAACGCGGCAGCCAGCGCGTCGAGGTCCAGCGGGGAGATGCCGGCGTGCGTTTCGCTCTTGAGGTACTCCAGCGTTTCGGCGGCCAACTGGCACGTGCCGTACATCCGCTCGATTTCCGCTGGTCGCTTGATGTTCGCCATTCCTCTATCCCGTCCGTCGACTCAGCCGAGCCAACCGGCGAGCACGTCCACGCTTCGTTTCGATTTCTCAACTCCCGGGATGCAGTGTGTTTCCACGACGATCGCGCCACCGTACCCGGCATTGCCGAGGGCGTCGATGTGACCGCGCCAGTCGATCTGTCCTCCGCCGACGGCGTCAAACCCCCGCTGGCCTTCGCGCGCCCACGTGTCCTTCACATGGACGTTGAATATGCGGTCGCCCAGTATGCCCACCGCGCTGTCGATCTCGGGATCGAACGGGTACGCGTTGCCGGGATCCCAGTTCGCGCCGACGTTCTCCAGCCCCACGCGGTCGATGAGATGCGCCAGTCCACGTGACGAAACAGCGGTGTACGCTGGCTCGTTCTCGATCGCCAGTCTCACACCGGCTTCTGCCGCCAACCGGCCCGCCGCACATAGCGCGTCGACCGCCGGCCCCATCGTCTCGCCGTCTGCGGGATCGTCGGCGTTCCAGTCCGGGTTCTGAACGGCAAACACGATGACGAGATCGACGCCGAATCGCTCACACAGCGGCAGCGTGCGCTCCAGGCGCTCAAGATCACTTGCGATCTCGTCGGACCCCGGCGCGCACTTAAACACGCCCGGAGACAGCGCAGTCACCGCGACACCGTGGCTCGCGACGAGAGCGGCCGCCTCGTCGACGTCGCCCTCCGGTATCCTGCCACCAGTCAATCCGCGCAGCTCCACCCGCTCGACACCCCACTCACGTATCAGCGGAAACGCCTCTCCCTGCGGTATCTTCAGCTCGTCACTTACGATTGAAAGCATCATCTCCCTGCCACCCTATCGTCCGATGTGCATGCCACTACCGGCGAGGAGCTGTTCCAGCTCGCCGCGCGTGGCGAAGTTGAGATCGCCGGGATTCGTATGTTTGAGCGCTGCAAACGCGACGCCCCATTCGAGCGCTTGCTCTGCGTCCGCCTCTATCAGGCCGCACAGGAACCCCGCCGCGAACGAATCTCCGCCGCCGACCATATCC
The DNA here is from genome assembly GCA_964510105.1 of uncultured bacterium. Classification (GTDB taxonomy): domain Bacteria; phylum Latescibacterota; class MWCZ01; order MWCZ01; family MWCZ01; genus CAZWQW01. The sequence goes on along the minus strand of CAZEAI010000202.1, from coordinate 1,125 downwards.
ACCATCTCGATGTCGTACGTGCGCGACGCGTATCGCTCCCCTTCGGCGAAGGCGACTCCCAACCGGCGGTACATGCCCGCTCCGATCGGCTCCCGCGACGGGATGGCGACGGTACCGATGCCGTACTCGCCCGCAAGACGCTCCGCCGCTTCGATATCCGAGCCGGCGGCAATGCCCAGCACGCTCTCCGCGTCCGCCCGGTTCGTCACGAGCACGTCCACGAATTCGAGAAGAGGCCGGAGAACCGCCGCCGCGCGTTCGCGGCTCCACAACTTCGCGCGATAGTTCGGGTCGAACGAAATGGTGGCTCCGCCTTTACGCGCCGCGCGCAGCGCCTCGACAGTTACCTCCGCGGCGGAATCGCTCAGAGCCGGAGTGATCCCACTGGTGTGGAACACATCCGCGCCCGCGAATGCGCCATCCCAGTCGAATTCGCCCGGCGCGACGCCGGCAAATGCCGAATCCGCACGGTCGTACAGCACGCTCGTCGCGCGGGGAGCGGCTCCGAATTCCACGAAGTACAGCCCCATTCGCTCCGCGTCCGACCAGGTGACGCGCGAGGTATCGACTCCGAACTGGCGCGCCTGGTTGTTCACGAATCGCCCGAGCGAATTATCCGGCAGACGCGACACCCACTCGGCATTGAACCCGAGCCGCGCCGCTCCGGCCGCTACGTTCAGTTCCGCGCCGCCGACGCGCATATCCAGCGCGCTTGCCTGCTCGATACGTTCGAACCCCGGCGGAGAGAGCCGGACCATCGCTTCGCCGAATGTCACGATCTTCGCCATTGTCTACGCCCGTTCCATCTGAGTTCGCGCGCCCTGGACCGCGTCGGCGAACTTCTGGGCGCGTCGGGTGATTTCCGCCCAGTCGCCGTCCGCTACAAGCCCCTTGTCGACGAGATTGCCGCCGATTCCCACCATCGAAGCCCCGGCAGCGAAGTAGTCGGGGATGTTGTCGAGATCCACGCCGCCCGTCGGACAGTAGTGCACGTCCGGCAGCGGCCCGCGAAGCGCCTTGATGTACGACGGCCCGAACGCGGAGGCCGGGAATATCTTCACTGCATCGGCGCCGGCGTTCACTGCCGCGACTACTTCGGTCGGCGTCAGCGCGCCCGGTATCGCC
>CAZEAI010000201.1:2653-4800 GCA_964510105.1 uncultured bacterium | reverse complement strand
CGGCATGACCTCATGGTGTTGCTCACCGGGTTCGACGTGAACGTCGGCCAGGCCGCCGCGTTCCGCATCGTGGACATCGCCACGGGCGAGGCGCTCATGTCCGGCGGTGGCTACATCGAGCAGGCAGACCTCGACATCGGACTCTGGGACGTGCTTGAACACGGCGGCTCGTACGGCCTCGAGTTGTACGCCGACGTCAACGGGAACAACGCGTACGACCCGCCACCGACGGACCACGCGTGGCGCTGGGAACTCCTGAACACCACGCAGGACACGACTATCACGTTCGCGCGGACGGACGAGTTCGTCGACATCGGTTGGGAAGGTCCCATTCCGGGCGCCATCGTTTACGGATGGGGCGAGATCAACAACGACGGCGAACTCACTTCCGGCGATCCGCTCGGCAGGTACTTCAACTTCGCATTCGGCCTTAGCTCGGATGGCCTCGACACGACGCTCATGGATATCGCGCTACGCGAGGAATTCGGACCAGGCCTCGGCTACATCAACACGATGCCGGACTACGGCTTCGTCCATCTCATGATGGAGTCCGGATCGCTGGACTCCGTCGGCGAAGTGCCCCATTACGACGGCTTTACTTACAAGATGGCGACGTTCGCGGGCGATGGTCCGCACCCGAACATGCCGGTCGCTCCGGGGCAGATCTGGGCGGTGTACGGGCGCAACACATACGCGGCTGTCCAGATAGTGGATACCATGAGCACCGCGGGCGGTCCCGTTGGCGTCCAGTTCGAGTATATCTGGCAGCCCGACGGATCACCGTACTTCTATGGCCCATGGGTCGAGCCGCTCAAGATCGAGTGGATGACACCCCACCCCAATGAGTGGAACGTCCCGCCGGATGCCGCGATCGCGTTGCAGTTCGACCGGAACATCGACGAACTCTCGCTCTACGATTCGCGCGGCACCGTGCTTCTCATCAAGATGCACGGCGAGACGACGGGCGACCTCATGCCCTCACCGTTTGTAGCCGAGGGGGCCAACGGTCCAGCCAGCCAGCTTGTCATACTCACCGAGGTGATGCCGCAGCTCGGTGAGCGCGTCTGGATCGAGCTGCCCGCCTCCACCGCGGGTGCGGATAGCGTACGCCTCTACGACCGCTTCGTGACGTCCTATACCACGACCATGGCGCCTGTTGGGCTGCACATCGTGGAGACGTGGCCGAACGAAATGACGCCGGCACTCGGCATTGGTCCGGAAGACGACATCGTCGTGCGATTCAGCGAGCCGATCGATCCCGCGACGTTGAACGCGGAAAACATCGCCGTACTCAACGCGACGAGCCCCGCCCAGCCGGTTGTTTCGTACGCTTACGACGAATATGAGAACGCTCTGAGGATCGTCCACGAGCCATTCAGTCTCGGCGACAGCATCGTGGTGGAGATTGGAACCGGCGTCACGGCAGTCAGTGGCAGCATGCTGCCGGAGCCCTACCGGATCGCCTTCCGCGTTCGCGACGTCGATCCGATCATGATCGGGGTCCCGGACATGGTTGCGCAAACGGCGTCGAGCGTCGCCGTTCCGGTAATCGTGTCGGACGTGACCGGCGAATCGATCACCTCGTTCCAGTTCGAGCTGTCGTTCGACAATGCGCTGGTCGTGTTCGATTCGATATCGACCACGGCGACACTCATTGAGTCGGGCTGGCAGGTGGAGGATACCGCATACGCTCAGGACGGCTACGTCGTAGTCACGGGCGCCTCCAGCCTTGAATCGCCGCTGGTCGGCGAGGGGCATCTCCTCGTCGCGCACTTCACGCACATCGGTCCGGACGAATCGTTCGCCGGGTTCGACCTCTACCCCGTGAACGGGTATTTCTTCAACGAGGGCGGCTTCCCCGTCTTCGTGAAGCCGGGCGGCGTGCACTTCGCCATGGTCGGATCGGTGTTCGGCAGCGTCGACTACCATATGACCGGCGCCGGAGTGGACAGCGTGCTGGTCCTGCTTGAGAACGACTTCGGCGACGTCGATACCGCTATGACAGATGGAGACGGTTACTACGAGTTCTTCGACGTCATGGCGGGATCGTACACGCTCTGGTTCGAGGCAGCCAAGGTGGACGATCCACGCTCCGTGGTGACTCCGCTCGACGCGGCCACAGCGTCCGCGTCCACGGACAGAGGGGT
>CAZEAI010000201.1:0-2643 GCA_964510105.1 uncultured bacterium | reverse complement strand
ACGCGTCTCACATCCTGCAGACGGTCGTGCAGACCCGTGAACTCAGCTACATGCAGGAACTCGCGGCGGATGTCACCGACAACGGCGACATCACTGCGTACGATGCCTCGCACGTGCTGAGCTACTCGGTTGGCAACGTCGTCGAACTTCCGGCGGGAACGTGGTTGTTCAACACCGAAGGCTCAGGCTACAACGGCATGCAGATCGCAGTTGCCGGTGGCGCCGAGGTGAACGCCGAGGTGATCCTGGTAGGCGACGTTACCTCCAATTGGGGCCAGCCGGTGATGAAGGCAGCATCCGGCCCGGCGCGTATCGCAACGGTCGACCTGCCGGACGGCAACGCCTGGCGCGTGGCTCTGAACCGCGGCACAGCCATCAACGGCGCTCGTGTGATCATCACGGCTGAGGACGCTATCGACGTGTCCGAAGTTGTGGCGGCGAGTGGCTGGATCAGCGCCCATCGGGTAGAAGGGAACACGCTGACCATCGCGCTGGCGGGAGCTGAAGCCATAGTCGACCCGACGGAACTCCTGCGGATCGAACTGGCCGGTGCACGTCTGCCGCAGCTCAGCAGCATCGAGATCGAACTCAACGACGGGATGGTCCCAACCGATCTGACCAACCTCGTTCCGACACGGTTCGCGCTGCATCCGGCAGCGCCGAATCCGTTCAACCCGACGACGCAGATCCGGTATGAGTTGCCCACCGAGGCGAATGTGCGCCTCATGGTGTTCAACTCGCTCGGTCAGCATGTCCGGACGCTGGTCAACGCGACGCAGGCTCCGGGTATGTACCGGCTCTCGTGGAACGGGCGCGACGACCAGGGACGGGAAGCGGCGAGCGGCTCTTACATGCTCACGCTTCGCGCCGGCGGAACGACGATCCACCAGCGGGTGACGCTCGTCCGCTGACACCGGCTCACAGAACCGATCACACGACGGGGTCGAGCTTCACGCTCGGCCCCGTCGCTCTTTCTCTGCCTCCTCCCGCCACCGCCGTCCGTTCACGTGCCACGTCGCGCTATATTCGGAGCACGCCGCCACCTTCACGCACGGAGAAACCGCGATGGCATTGTCCCGTGTCACAATGGCAGCCCTCGCGCTGAGCCTCATCGGCGCCTCGGTTCCCTCCCACGCCCAGACTCCGATTCGGGCCAAGGTTCACACACTCGTCGGCCACCGCAACGATGTCCTTGCGCTCGCGGGGACCCCCGACGGGAAACGCATCGTCTCCGCCAGCGAGGGCGAGATCTTCATCTGGGCCATCCGCGACGGCTCCAACTCGCTGCGCATCGTGCATCCCGAATGGGCAACCGCCATCGCCATGACGCCGGACGGCGAGCGCATCGTCTCCGGCAGCAACGACGGGGTGATCCGGGTGTGGCGAGCGGACAACGGGGGCCTCGTCCGCGAGCTGAAGGGCCACACGAGCTTCGTGATCGGTCTCGCGGTCACGCCGGATGGTGAGCATCTGGTGTCGGCAAGCTTCGACGGAACGGCGCGCGTATGGAGCCTCGAAACCGGGTCGCTCGTCAGGACCATCGAGGCGCATACCGGCGGCGTGCACGATGTCGCAGTCAGCGGGGACACACCGTTCCTCGCAACGGGCGGCGTCGACGGTCTCGCCCGCGTGTGGAGCACCGATACGGGAGCACTCGTCGCGGAGTTGTCTGGACATCAAGGCGACGTTCGCGCCGTGGCGTTCGTGCCGGGCGCCGGGGAGTTGGTGACCGGCGGCAACGACATGACCGTGCGCATCTGGACCATCGCATCAGGGGTGCAGCGCGCGATGCTGGAGGGCCACACGGACGCCGTCTCCGACGTAGCGCTTACGCTGGATGGCCGGTTCATCGTGTCCGGAAGCTCCGACCAGACGCTGCGGGTATGGATGACCGAAGCGGCAGAAGCGCAGGCGGTGCTGAATGGTCACACCGGATGGATTCGCCCGGTGATCATCACGCCCGACGGTGGGCACATCGCATCCGGAGGACATGACCGGAGCGTTATCATCTGGAGAGCGCCGCCGTGGTGATCCGCTAACCGGACAATGGGTAGCGTCCGAATTCCCGGCACGCATCGAAGAAGGCGAGCACGTTCTCAAGCGGCGCCGCCGGGACAATCTCGCTCGACGAGCCGATGAAGAGCCCGCCGCCGTGCCCGGCCGCCGCGACAGTCTCCTTCACCGTCCGCCGGATCTCCGCCACGCTGCCAAGCGGGATCACTTGCGAGCAATCCACGTTGCCAACCAGGACGAGACGGTCGCCGTAGCGTCGCTTCACCGCGGCTATATCCATCCCCGCAATCGGCTCGATGGGATTCAGGCCACCGATGCCGGCGTCCACCATGTCATCGAGTATCTCGGTTACGTCCCCGTCGGAGTGGAAGATGACGGTCAGGCCGGCGTGGTTGAGCGGCTCGCAGACATTGCGCAGCATGGGGATGAACGTCTCCCGCATGAAGCCGGGCGAGAAGAGCAGGCTGCCCTTGTACGCGATGTCGGCCCATGTGAAGAAGACCGGACCGTGCTTCACGCGTGCGGCGTGTTCGGCGATGCGCACGGAGTTGTGGCCGAACGCTTCGAAGATGCGATCCAGCTCGCGCCGCTCGTCGTTGACCGTCCTCTCGACCTTCACCGCGCCGGAGA
>CAZEAI010000200.1:0-4816 GCA_964510105.1 uncultured bacterium | reverse complement strand
CGGCGGCGCGTTCAACTTCGGACAGCACCATGCGTTCAAGCAGATGTACGAGGCGTACGACCACATGGTCGCGCGCATCCGCACCCCCTGGCCGAACGATCCGTCGATCTGGGGGCACTTCATCGCGGGGGGAGTGTTCATCTCCAGCCTGATGTTCGTGCGGTACAGGTTCGGGTGGGCCGGTCTCCACCCGGTGGGCTTCTTCACCGCGGATACGTTCTATCATAGTGTAAGCGGCATGAGTTTCGTCCTCGCATGGCTTCTGAAGGTGTCGATCCTCAGGCTCGGCGGGCTGACACTCTACGAACGCGCGAAGCCGTTCTTTCTCGGCCTGATCGCCGGGCAGGTCATGGGCGCGATACTGTCGCTCTCAATCGATTTCCTGTTCTTCATGGGCGAGGGACACGACATCCGAACGGGATTCGCGTTCGGCTAGTCTCTCATGGGTTCGCGCAGCGTGAGCTTCAGCGCGGTCACCCGCGCGAAGCCCGAGCAACGCCGGGATAGGGATCGACATCGATTGTCGGAGACTCGATGAGCGAGGCATCAGGCGCGACGACCATGGCGTCCAACGACGCTGAGCCGCGGACGGACTTCCGCGCGGCCCCCGCGATCACCCGGCGTTCGGTGTTCGGCGGACTGTTCTCTATGGCTCTGCTGGCGATCGTGACGCCGTTCGCCGAGTACCGCATGCACTCCGTCGAGTTGTTCCACGGCGAGCTACCCATCGGCGCTCTCGCCATCCTCGTGGTCGGCCTGATTCCGCTCAACTGGGCTCTTGCTCGATACAGACCGGCGTGGCGGCTCACGGTGCCCGAGATCATCTTCATGTTCATCATGGGTTTCGCCGGGCTCATGGTATATCACATAGGCATGATGGGGCTGTTCCTCAGCATGATCTCGTCGCCGCACTACTTCGCGAGCCCCGTGAACCGCTATGCCGAGTACCTCCACCCCCATCTCCCGACGTGGGCCGTAGCGCCGAACAACGCGCTGCAGATGACATGGTTCTACAACGGCCTGCCCGCCGGGCACGCCGTTCCGTGGGAGGCATGGGTCGTACCACTCATCTGGTGGTGGACGTTCTTCATCGCGTTCCTGCTGGTCTGCTCGTCGATCACGGCCATCGTGCGGAAACAGTGGTTCGACAACGAGAAGATCGTCTTCCCGCAGGCTGAGATCACGCTCTCCCTGATACAGGGCTCCGGGCAGGGAAACGGTCTCCCCACGATGTTGCGGTCCCGCGCCTTTCGATGGGGCGCGGCGATCCCCGTCGCGCTCATCGTATGGAACATCGTCAACTACTTCACGCCGTCGTGGCCTCGCTTCGGATTCACGCAGGATCTGACGGCGATAGTGATCCGCGGCTTCTCCGAGATGTACACCAAGCCGGACCTTTTCATCATCGGCTTCATGTATTTCGTAGACACGAACATCGTCTTCAGCCTCTGGTTCTTCCGCTTCCTCATCATGTTCCAGGACGCCGCCTACACGCGCTTCGGGATCGTGGCCAACGCACGCAACGACCTCTGGACGACCCGCAACACTCTCACGGCGTGGGAATCCCTCGGCGGGATGGTCATGTGGATCCTCATCGCCATGTGGATGGGGCGTCATCACTTGCGAGCAGTGTGGGAACACGTGCGCGATACATCGCGCGGCGCCGACGACAGCAACGAACTGCTCTCGTACCGCACATCGTTCCTGCTGCTTGTCGGCGGCTCGATCTACATGCTCTACTGGCTGACCCATCTGGGAATGTCGGTGACACTGGCGTGCGCCTTCCTCCTGGCGCTCATAATCCTCGTGACAGCGGTAACGCGCATCGTTGCGCTCTCGGGCATGCCGTTCGTCGGTGCGCCGGTCACCTCGCAGGGCATGGTGACGCGAACCATCGGAGACGCCAACCTCGGCGCGGATTCGTGGATCGGAGTCGCGCTTTCGCTGGCGGCGTTCCGGATGATCGAGGGCTACCCGATGCCCATGGTGATGCACGCCGCGCGGCTCGGTGATGCCGTGCAGGGAAGGCGGCGTTCACTCTTCGTAGCAATACTGGCCGGCTCCGCCATCGCCATGATCCTGATGTCGCTCACCACGATCGTCCTGGCGTACGATGGCGGGGCATTCAACTTCGGGCAGCACCACGCGTTCAACCAGATGACAGAGGCCTACGATCACATCGTGACCCGTATGCGCGACCCGTGGCCGCGCGAGCCGATGATCTACGGTCATTTCACGATCGGCGCGACGTTCATCGCGCTGTTGAGTCTGATCCGCTATCGGTTCGGATGGTCAGGGTTGCACCCGGTGGGATTCTTCACGGCTGGTACTTTCTATCACGGCGTCAGCGCCATGAGCTTTCTACTGGCGTGGACCATCAAGGTGGCGATCCAGAAGATCGGCGGGCTCGCACTGTATGAACGGGGCAAGCCGTTCTTCCTCGGCCTGATCGCGGGGCAGGTGTTGGGGGCGGTCGTGTCGTTCCTGGTGGACTACTTCTTCTTCATGGGCGAGGGCCACGACATCGTTACCGGGTTTTCCTTCGGCTGACGCCCGTGCCTACTCGTCGCGACGATCTGGGCGCCGTGGGGGAGTGGGCGGGCTACGGTGCAAACCGTCCGGACGACAGTCACGGGCGCCGGTTTCGTCCATACGGGGCCCGATGCCGGCTTTGGCCACGCTGCGCTCGCATCGCGATGCGCTTGCTTGGTTCGGACGGGCTCGCCTCGTTCTGTTAGACTTCGCTCAAGTGGCCGCACTCCGGGGCTCAGCGTTCAACCAACACGCGGGGATACCTCAGTGAACCCGTTTCGCCTCCTGCTGTGGGTTTGGGTCGTTCTTACACCACAAGCTGTGTTCCTGGGCATCTGGGGATTCCACACCTACGCAGCCGCATCGGACCGGGCTCTGCTCCTCCGTGTCGCTACGGTCGTGCGCGGTGTCATGGCGAACGATGGCGGAGTGCACTCCGTCGCCTGGGCCCTGGGCATATTCGGCATCCTGCTACCGTTCTTCATGCGGCGCAGTGCCTGGATACCCCGTCTATGCGTGCGCCCGATAGTGGCGTTCGGCCTCGTGGCCGTGGGCCTGGCCGGGAGCCTCCGCGCCTTCCTTGCGGCTGGCCACGGAGCCTTCCCGATCTACTCAGCGCTCGTTCCCGCCCTGGCAGCAGGGCTCCTGGCGTCCGCGGCGATGAGCCATCGGCAGCGAACGGACTGGATGTCCGGCCTCGACTGGCGGCCCGTCCTCAAAGCGAACGTCCCGATGCTGGTTGCCTTCGCAGTGCTCGCTATCCTGCTTCACGGGCCGAAGGCTATGCAACTACACGCGCTCGTCTATGACGAAGCGTTCACGATGTTGAATTACGTGAATACAGGCCCGGTGATCGCCATCTGGCGGTATGATTTCCCCAACAACCACATTGCTTTCAGTGTGTTGTCCGGATTCCTGTCGCCAACCGCAAGCGCCGGCATCCCGATGATCCGCCTGGTTGCTTTCGCGTTCTACGTCGCCCTGGGAATCGTGTGTGCGATCACGGCATATCGTCTTGGCGGCCCCGTAGCTCAGGCTGTCACATCCGCCCTGATCCTGACGCACCCATTCCTTGTGCTGTTCGCCACCACCGGACGCGGCTACACGATGGCCATGTTCCTGGCCGCCGCTGGAACGATCCTCCTGATGAGCGATGACAACCGGCTCCGTAGAATCGGCCGGCTCGGGGTACTCGTGTCCGTGTGGGTCATACCGCCCTGGATCGCACTCGCCATGGTAGTGGCGGCGTGGGACATAGGGTACCGGCGGAACTCCGAGGCACTGCGGGAGTGGGTCGCCATACTGCTGGCGGCCGCGGTCTGGTACGTGCCGGCCGGCATATTCGCGGCCGCAACCTGGCGCAGCATCCATTTGAGCGGCCTGGTGGGGGGGGTCGGCAAGGGACTGCGCGGCATTCTCTTCGCACTGGAATACGCGACAGGGCACACTACGAAAGGTCTTGGGCCGATCTTCCTGACCACCGGCGTCCTGCTACTCCTCGCCGGCCTGGCACGCCGACCCGCAGCCATCCGCCAGCCCCACACAGTCCTCGCCGCGTGCCTGGTGGCCTCCGCGATCGGAGTTCCCACCATTGGGGGAGGTCCGCTGACGCGCATGGTGAGCATGTTCGTCCCCACGTATGCGATCATCGCTGGGCTGGGTGCGAGCAACGTTGTTCGCGGGCTCGGGACCTTGCTGCGCACGAAGAGCTTGCGCATATGGCCTGCTCTGGGCGGCACGCTGGTCGTTGCGCTGGTCGCGTTGCCGCTTCTCTCCGGCGCGGTCCAGCTCGGGGCCAACGAGTCTGTTGACGATAACGTGTCGCGTCAGCAGATGTCGGACTTCCTTTCGTCGCGATTGCATGCGGACGACCTGCTCCTCATGCGCGCGTGGGACAGCGCTCAGATCATCGCGCTCCTGGAACCGGAACAGCCATATCGAGCAATGGATGCCGTGTTCGTGCGGTTTGCCTGGGAGCAGTCGCAGGGAAACATCTGGGCTGTCATTCACAAGAGGACGTATGACCTCGATTACCTCCTCTCGGTCGTAGAGAACGCGGAGTCCATCCCTGATGCCTTCCTTGCGCCGAGCGTCGCTCTGGAGACAGACGGCCACATCCTCTATCTCTTTGAGCGGCGGGCGAAGCCGCCCCACGAACTCTGATCGAGTCGCCGAAGGCCAGCAACTGACACGCCCTGCCGCCGGCATCGCGCTCTAACGCCGCGTTCAGCGATCACTCGTCTCCCATGCACGTCCCGACCATGCGAGCGGACCGCACCCAGCG
>CAZEAI010000199.1:0-4886 GCA_964510105.1 uncultured bacterium | reverse complement strand
CGCGATCAGGCGTTCATCATTTCGAGGAATTCCTTGTTGGTCTTCGTGCCGCGCATCCGGTCGGTGATGAACTCCATCGCCTCGACCTGGCTCATCTGGGCGAGGAACTTTCGCATGATCCACACCCGGTGCAGCTCGAATTCCGAGAGCAGCAGCTCTTCGCGACGCGTGCTCGATTTATTCACGTCGATGGCCGGGTAGATGCGTCGGTCCGCCAGCTTGCGATCGAGCACGAGTTCCATGTTGCCCGTCCCCTTGAACTCCTCGAAGATCAGTTCGTCCATACGGCTGCCGGTGTCGATGAGCGCCGTGGCGATGATCGAGAGCGAGCCGCCCTCCTCCACGTTTCGGGCTGCGCCGAAGAAGCGTTTCGGGAAGTGCAGTGCGTTCGCGTCCACACCACCGGACATGATTTTGCCGGAGTGTGGCACGACGGTGTTATGAGCACGTGCGAGACGCGTGATGCTGTCGAGCAGGATCACGACGTCGTGGCCGTACTCGACCAGCCGCCGCGCCTTCTCGATCACCATGTCACTCACCTGCACGTGGCGTGTTGGCGGCTCGTCGAACGTCGAGCTGATAACTTCGCCATTCACGGAACGCTGCATGTCCGTGACCTCTTCAGGTCGCTCGTCGATGAGCAGGACGATGAGGATCACATCGGGATGATTGTGCGTGATGGCGTTGGCGATCTTCTGAAGCACCATGGTCTTGCCGGCTTTCGGCGGCGAAACTATGAGTCCCCTCTGGCCTTTGCCGATCGGAGCCAGAAGGTCCACGATGCGGGTGGAGAGATCGTTTGGGTAGTATTCGAGGTTAAGGCGCTCGTTGGGGAACAGCGGTGTGAGGTTGTCGAAGAGGGTCGTCTCCTTGGCCATCTCCGGGTTTTCGTGGTTGACCATCTCGACACGAAGCAACGCGAAATGGCGCTCGCTGTCCTTCGGCGGACGTATCTGGCCGCTGATCGTGTCGCCCGTGCGCAGGCCGAAGCGCTTGATCTGGGACTGGCTCACGTAGATATCGTCCGGCCCGGGCAGATAGTTGTAGTCCGGCGACCTAAGGAAGCCGTTGCCCTGCTCCAGAATCTCCAGCACACCCTCGGCGAAGATGAAACCGTTCCGTTCCGTTTCCGCTTCGAGCACCTTGAAGATGAGTTCCTGTTTGCGGTAGGACGTGTACTCCTCGATTCCGAGATCGCGGGCAAGATCGTGCAGCTCGGCAATCGTCTTCTTTTTGAGTTCAATGATGTTCAAGAGGATTCCTCCAGCGGGTGCAAACCATCAGGGTGTGGTCGGCATCGCCGCGTGTCGACATGGTGCTTGCTGTCGGAAGACAGGTGGTGAGAATAGCACGCATCGCCAAGTAATAGCATGATGTACGGGAGACGGCATATAGGCGGGGTTAGCTCGCGCTGTGAGCCGTCGGGATTTCCTTCGTGGGCTTTCCGAGAATAGTCAATCGAGAATCTATCGCATCCAGCTTCAGGACGGCGTCGCGACCCTTGCGTTACGGGAAATGCGAGGCCGACATCCGGGACCAGGATCGTCTGCCTTCACCCGCGGCTCATCAGACCAGAACGTGGTCTTCTGCGCACCTGAAGAAGCGGTTTGATGGAAATGGAACGCGGTCTGCGCTGGGGTAGCGCAGTCAGAACATAGCATTGCCCGGCGACACCTGTCAAGTCCGAGTGTCGAGAACCGATAGAAGCTCGCTCCGGAGAGCGTCCGTCCGCGGGCCGCTCTCAAGCTTGCCGCCGCCCTCACTTGCCAGATAGAACGCGTCAGCGACCCGATCCCCATCGGTGCCAATACGCGCCATGTGGATGTCTACCTTGTGCGCCGAGATCGTGCGGCTCAGGTCGTAAAGCAGCCCGGTTCTGTCCACGGTGAAGACGTCGAGTACCGTGTAGTGCTCCGAGATATTGTCGTCGAAAACAACGTGCGGCGGTATGTCTTTCGCACGTTTCCGGACGCGTGCCCATCGCCTGCGGTGTTTCTCGATGAGGTGCGACACCGATTCACGTCCCGCCCACACGTCCTCGAACGTCTTCGTGAGGCGCTGGATCTGTCGTGTCTGGTCGGGCTCGTCCTGCTTCAAGCCCGTGACAGTGAATATGTCGACGATCACGCCGTCGGAGCGTGTGTAGGCGTCGGCCGTCAGGATGTTCAGGTCGTTCACGGCCAGGACGCCACAGATATCGCTCAGGAGGTATGACCGGTCGTACGTACAGACGGTCACTCGCGACATCGGCTCTCCCGGCGCGGCATCGACAAGTACGGACTCGCCGGAGTTGAGTGCTTCCGCGCGAAGGGCATGGTGCTCCGCTTCGTCGAGCGTGTAGATGAGGGAATACCTCCTCGGCAGCCCGTCGAGGTGGCCGTGCGCGCGCTCCGGGCCGATGCGGGCGGCAAGCTGCCCTTCGTATTTCTGCGGGCTCTCCAGAACTTCGACCATCTCGCCGGAGGTGTCGCCGTTGCGTTCCTCGATGATTGTGTGCAGGCGCAGATAGAGAGCATCGAGAAGTTGCAGCTTCCAATCGGAGATCGGCTCCGACTGAGTTGCGTGCATGTCCGCCCACGTGAGCACGTAAAGCATGTCCAGGCTCATCGTGTCATTGAAGTGCGCGGCGAACTGCTGGAGCATTGCGTGGTCGTCGATGTCTCTCCGCTGCGACAGGTGTGAAAGCTCCAGATGGTGGGCGATGAGGAACGCAAGGAGATTCTGATCGTCCTGCGCCATGCCCAGGCGGTCGGTGATCTCGGCGGACATTTCGGCGCCGCGCTCTGCATGCCCGTGACCGCCTGACTTGCCCACGTCGTGCAGCAGCGCCGAAAGGTGCGCAAGAGCTTTGTCCGGAATCCGGCGGTACACCTTCGCCACAAGCGAGTCGATCTCCCTGTTTGCCAGGGATGTCATGCGTTCGACGGTGACAAGGGAGTGTTCATCCGCCGTGTAGGCGTGGTAGTAGTCGTGCTGGACCAGGCACGTAAGGCGGCCGAACTCAGGCATGAACGCTCCGAACAGGCCCGCCCAGTGCATCCTCCTCAGCACATCGTCCAGGTGCGACGGGTCCTTCATCATGCCGAGGAACACCCGCGCGACGTCTGGGTTGTGGCGAAACTCGTCGTCGACGAGTTCGAGGTTGTCGCGAACTGCCCGCAGCGCCGACTCGCTCATCACGGCACGGTGTCGCTGCTGAGCCGCGAACAGGCTCATAAGCCGCTTCGGATCGTCTTTGAAGAAGCTGCGGCGAGCCTGTGGCAGCAGGATCTTCCCTCGGACGAAGACCGCGCCGTTCGGGAGTATGCGTCGCCGGACGATGTCCGCGACCTGCGTCGCCGTGCTCAATCGGAATGAGAGTTGGTGCGCCACCGCGTCGGATATCCTCACGATCTTCCGCACCGCGAGATAGTAGTCGCGCATGAACTCTTCGACTGCCAGATGCGTCGGCGTGTCGGTGTACCCGAATGATTCCGCGATCTTCGGCTGCACGTCGAAATCCAGCCTGTCCTGCTTACGCCCGTTGCGGAAGTGAAGCTCGTTCCGAACACGCCAGAGCAGGTCGACCGCGTCCTCCAGAATGCGGAAATCCGTCTTCGATATCAGCCGGTGCTCGACGAGCGCCTGCAACGAGCTTGTGCCGCGCTTCGCCTTCATGATCCACTGCATCGTATGCACGTCGCGCAGGCCGCCGGTCGACTCCTTCACATTCGGTTCGAGCACCTGCGCGTACACGCCGTGCTCCGCGCGACGCTTCATCATCTGATCGACCTTGCGGAGCACGAATCCTCGTCCGCGCTGGGCCATGAATCGCTCTTCGAACTCGCGTATGAGATGGTTGAACGGCGGCTCGAAGCCGGCGAGAAATCTCGCGTCGACCATCGCGGTACGGCCGATATCGTCCTGCGCGGCGAAATCGAGCGCATCGCTCACCGTCCGAGTCGAATGGCCGAGATCGAAGTCCAGGTCCCATAGCAGGTGGAGCACGCCCTTCACCACCGGCGACTCCGACGGCACCGATCGATCAAACAGGAACATGATGTCCACGTCGGACCTGACGTTCAGCGCGCCACGCCCGTATCCGCCAAGCGCCGCGATGGCACATTCGCCGGCCACGCCTTCGTTGTCGAGCAGCACCATTCGATACGCCTCCGCGATGAGGGCATCGACGACCGCGGTCCACTGATTCACGATGCTGCGCCCGGTGCCGCCCGCTCCATGCTCGTACGTGAGCCGTTCTCGTTCGCGCTGGACGAACTCGCGGAAGATGTACAGGCGGATCGAGTCGATCTTCTCCGTGTCGTAGCCCTTGGACCGGGCCTCACGGTCAAGTCGATCGAGGCTTTGTCGCAGGTCGGAAATCATGTCGTTCCATCAAGGTTGGCGTAGTCTGGTCGGAGAGCATTCCGTCGCATGTCCGCTTCGTTCGTGATCGAGGGCTCCACGTGACGTTCAGATGGCCAGGCAGCCGTCGAACCCGATTTGCGCGTTGCCTTCGAGGAATACATCGCTCACGGAGCCGTCGCTGCGTGCGAAGTGGATCGTAAGCGGCAGGCCGCTCTGCGTAATGCCCGTCGCGGGCGATTCGAAATGCCCGAGCAACGCCCCGACCACTGCCGCCGCCGTCGTGCCCGTGCCGCACGCGAGCGTTTCGCCTTCGACGCCCCGTTCGTAGCTGCGGATCCTGAACGTGGTCGAGTCGACGGGCTCCACGAACATGGCATTGGTGCCGGCAGGAGCGAATCGCTCGTGCCGTCGTATCTCACGCCCGCGCCGGACAACGGCCAGCGAAGCAACGTCGTCCACGAATTCCACCACGTGCGGGACGCCGGTGTTCGCGAACGAGACGCGCCGCGCGCCGCCTGACAGTGCCAGTGCGAAATCCA
>CAZEAI010000198.1:0-4933 GCA_964510105.1 uncultured bacterium | reverse complement strand
GATCTCGTATGCGGCGAGTTGGCTCTGCGCGTAGGTGCGTTTGGGGTCGGCTTCGAGCAGCTCAACGTGGCCGCGAAACGTTTCGCGCACCATCTCGACGCCGTCCGCCGCGGTCCACTTCCATGCGAGGTCGATGTGCGCCTGCGGGATTATGTGGATCGTCACCGGCTGCGAGGCATCGAGCGCGATGGATGTGGGCTGCGACTCATCGCGCGTTCCCTCGAACTGCGTGTCGTCGCGGGATGCGGCCATGTGACGTTCTCCGTAGAGAAAACGGGCCACCGGACGCGCCGGCGACCCGAATCGGTAGTGATATCGTTCCGCCTACCAGCTATGTATCTGGTGTCCGGCTCCGGGGAACCAGATCCAGTCGACGAAGAAGCTGATCAGCACGCACATGGCATAGCCGGCGATGAGTCCGAGGAAAAAGGGCCGCGCCCGCTCGTAGGCCTGCACTCCCCCGACGCGGAGTATGGCCGTCTTGATGATCCACGTGAGGAACACCGGAAAGACCAGGTTGTTGACGGTTCCAGCGATCGGCAGGCCGATGGGATGCAGCGGCCACATTGGGAAGCGATACTGGACGTACGTGAGAATCCCCATGGCGGCCGCGCCGATGGCGAAGAACGACCAGCGTCCCCAGTCGATGCCCTGACGCGCCTGCATCTTCTTGATGATCGCGTCGTACACCTGTTCGCCGTGTTTCGGATATGGCCACGAGAGGAACGTCGTTGAGCCACCCACGTAGCTGATGTAGATGAAATACCCCGCACCGATGACAAAGGCCGCGGTGAAGCCGATGATCAGCACGGTGAACATACGTCGCCCGGTACGACCGATCTTCGCGCCAAGCCATGCCATCTGGAAGATGCTCGGCAGCAGAGGGCCGCGTCCGTTCACGACGAGGGAGTAGGTGGCCACCATTCCCACAAGTTGCGACGCCGGTATGCCTATCGTGCCGAATGTCTGGAATGTGAACATCTGCGGCGTCAGCGCGTTGGACATGTACACGAGGCCGGTCTGGGAGATGATGCGCGCAATGCCGATCCAAGTGATGAAGCCGCTTACGACAAACACGCACGCCATGGCGGGCGATGCTCCGGCCTGCACGAGAAACGCTCCCATGTAGAACGCTGCCGCGAAGAACCCCGGTAGCGCCCACCGGTAGGGCAGCAGCTCGTGCTCGTCATCGCCGCGTATCTTGCCGATCGCGGCCAGCCAGACGTAGCGCAGGTGGCTTCGCGCCATCCACAGGCCGACGAGCACAAATACGAAGAACGCGCCCTGCCCCTGCCAGCTCGTGATGGCATCTCGCGAGGAGTAGAGGTCGTCCTTCTCGCCCAGGGTGTATCCGACGCGAGTGTATATCGCCTGCTCGATCAGCACCAGGATGTACCAGAACCAGACGCTGAAGAGGATATTCGTGTTCACCATGTACGCGAATCCGATCACGTACATGTTGAATTTGATGAACAAGTTCGGGAGGCCCGTGCCGAGAGGGATCGAGAACTCCCGCATGAGGGGTATTTGCGGGAATTGCGGGCTGAAGTAGCTGATAATGTTGAACAGAATCACGAAGATCGGGATACCCGCGCCGATCCAGAACGCGCGCTTTCTCATCATCTCCGGCAGGTTCCAGCGACCTCCCGGATTGCTCATGATGTCCAGCGGCACCTGCACAAGCGGGAACGGCAGCCGCTCGTTCTCGGCCCACTGCTTGCGGAGTATCGCCGCGATGCAGATCGACGAGAAGACGAGAGCGCCAACGAACGTTCCCCACCAGAACATCGGGACCATCCAGATGTGCCACGGTATTGCCTGGCCGTCGGGCGCGCCCACGAACGCCCAACGCAGCTCCTCGCTCGGGCCCTGGACGATCCACCACTTCCCAAGGTGCGGCCACACGTCGTCGATCCAGCGGTTCTCCGGCGTCGCGAGGTAATACGGGACCGCAGCGACTCCGAACACCCACTCAAGAAGATCGGAGCTGCCCATGATCGCGCCGATGAACGCGAAGACGAAAATTACGAGCACTTCGGCGGGGCGGAGCATTACCGGCCGGGCGAGCCGTCCTACAATCGAGTTCAGCAGGACCACGATGAAGAACGTGCCCATCGCCGCGACCGGAAGCTGCGACAGGTTCATCCGGGATGCGCCAATGACGAACTCGGAGAGCGGCACCCACATGCTCACCAAGGCGCATGCGATGACGCCGAGAACGATGGAGCGCATGGTGACGTCGCCGAGATTGCGCTCTTCGGATTCGTGGTCGACGATCGCATGCGTTGCGTCGGCTTTGCCAGGATAGTCGTTGTGCATCGGCGCAGCCGGAGACGCTGGGTCGTGTGGCATCGGTCAGGATTTCCCGGGTGAGACTCTGTGCGTGCCAGAGGGAATGGATCGTGTGCGATGATGGTGCCCCGCTGGGCGTTATCGCCGCTCGCGTACGGAACATAAATGATACGAACGAGCGCCGATGGCCCCCACCCCCTGCCCGCCCGCCTGGGAGGCGTCAATCCCCCGGAGACAGGTCCGTGAATGCGCCCCGGATCGCTGTAAGCTCCGCGTCGTCGAGCGTGATCTCGCCCGCGCGGGCGTTGTCGCGGACCTGATCCAGCGTGCGTCCGCCGGCGATGGCCGCCGTGATGCCCGGCTGGCCCAATATCCACGCGATGGCCACCTGTGCCACCGACGCGTCGTGCTTCTCCGCGACGGTCCGCACGGATTCCAGCGCGTCGAGGACGCGGCGGCGGTTCCCCGGCTGGAACCATGTGGCGTTCTTGCGCTGATCGTTGTCGCCGAAAACTCGGCCCATGGTGACCTTGCCGCTCAGCAGCCCCATCTCGAGCGGATTGTATGTGATGAGCCCGATGTTCCGTTCCCTCGCGTACGGCAGCAGGTCCTGCTCGATCTCGCGGCTGAGCAGGCTGTATCTGGGTTGGCTGCACACCACGGGAGCGGCGTCGAGGCATTCGTCGATCATCTCCGGTGTGAAGTTGCTCACGCCGATCTCCCGGATCTTGCCCTGCTCCCGTAGCCTCAGCATGGCCTCCATCGTGTCGTCGAGCGGGGTGGTGTCGTCGGGCCAGTGGCACTGGTACAGGTCGATGGTCTCGACCCCGAGACGGCGCAGGCTGATTTCGCACTCCTCGATGATCGCGTCGCCCTTCAGCACGCGATGGATCACGCGCCGCTCGCCGGCGTCCTCGTCGGTGGTCTCGAAGAAGTATTGCCCGTCGTCACGATCCCAGCGCATGCCGGTTTTCGTGCAGATGACGACGTCGTCGCGACGCCCGCGTATAGCCTCGCCGACGATCTCTTCGCTCAGGCCGAAACCGTAGATCGGCGCCGTGTCGATTGTGGACATCCCGGCGTCCACGGCCGCCCGCACGACATCTGCCGCGCCGGATCGCCCGCTCTCGACGCCGCCGAATAGCCACCCACCGATGGGCATCGCGCCGAATATCACCCGCGATACGCTGAGATCGCTCGTGCCGAGTTGACGAACCTGCATTGTGCCTTCCTCCGACGGTGTGATTCAGCTCGAATGTTTCCGCGGGGAGCCGAGCGCCACGGGACAGCGTGCGACAGCTCCGCGTTCTCGGCCGTGATTTCTCAGGCGGTCAGTCCTTCGAACGCGCGACGGATCTCGGCGCGCTCGTCGTCCGTCAGCGCGAACGCCATCGCTCCGGCGTTGGCGCGCGCCTGCTCCTCGTTGCGAATCCCCGCGATGGCGGCCGTGAGGCCGGGCTCGCCCATGACCCAGTTGAGCGACATCTGCGCGAGCGTCGCTCCGTGCCCGTTGGCGATCGGTTGCACCTTCGCCAGCGCTTCGAGCACCTTCGCGCGGTTCTCCCGGCTGAACCACGGGTGCTTCGAGCGCAGGTCGTCGTCCGGGAACTCCCGGTCGAGAGACACTTTGCCCGTGAGCAGGCCATGCTCCATCGGGCTGTAGGCGATGACGCCGACGTCGTGCTCGCGCGTCCACGGCAGCAGCTCGTCCTCGATTTCGCGCTTGATGAGGTTGTACCGAGGCTGGTTGCTCACGACTGTGCCGTAGTGGTTCGACTCGTTGATGCGCTCCCACGAGTAGTTGCTCACGCCGATGTGCCGGATCTTGCCCTGCTCCTGCAGCCTGACCAGCGCCGCCATCGTATCGGCGATGGGCGTCGTGGTATCGGGCCAGTGGCACTGGTAGAGGTCGATTGTGTCGATTCCGAGGCGGCGCAGGCTGTTCTCGCACTCCTCGATGACCGAGTCGGGCTTCAGCACGCGATAGAGCGTCGCCGGATTCCCGTTCGTGTCGACGGTGTCCATGGCGCGGACGCCGTCGGACCGGTCGATGCGCGGCCCGCACTTCGTCGCGATGATGAGCTTTTCGCGCTTGCCCTTGATCGCCTCGCCGACGACCGTTTCGCTGTGGCCGAAGCCGTACACCGGCGCAGTGTCGATGGTGGTGATTCCCGCGTCGATGGCGGCGTGTATCGCGCGGATGGCTGCGTCGTCGTCCGTGCCGCCCCAGAGCCAGCCGCCTATCGCCCATGCGCCGAAGATCACCGGCGATACCTGAAGGTCGCTCGACCCGAGTTTCCGCGTCTCCATGGATTCCTTCCTCATCGTGATTCCGTTTCGCACCCCACGCGCGCCGTGAACGTGGCGCGCTCGATGAATATATCGCCCGCTCGTCCCGGTTGTACCAAGCGCCCCCGGTGCTGCATGGCGCGCCGCGATCCAGCTCTACGTAACTGTCGGGAACCCGCGTTCTCGGATCAACTGGACTGGAGGCGACTCCACGTCAGCATCCAATCAGTCGTGGAATCGCCCGCCCTTTCCGACCGAAAACCTGCTCTCTCAGCGCGTCTTGCGTAACTTACAGCACCTTCCAGCCAGTTGATCCTTCGACTGCCGCGTTTCGCGTCGCCGTTGAGAATCC
>CAZEAI010000197.1:4697-4992 GCA_964510105.1 uncultured bacterium | reverse complement strand
CATCGGCGATGTAACGCCGCAGGATATCGAGGTTGTCGCCGTAGTAGAGGGCGTTCTCGGCCATGTGGGCATCCTCCGGGGTTCCGGTAACGGGTTCGCTGTAAAGTGGCGACAGCGCGGCGGGTAGGCAACCGGTGCGATAGCCCATCGGCCCTCGTCCCCCAGTCTTGCGAGGTGCCCGGACCCTCGAGCGTGGCGAGTTCGCCGGACGCTGCGCGTCCGAGCGTCGAACTAGCTAACGAACCGGCGCGTAGCGACGTCTCCCCACTTCGTTCGCGCGTGGCGAGGTGCTATA
>CAZEAI010000197.1:0-4687 GCA_964510105.1 uncultured bacterium | reverse complement strand
CGCCCGGCCCCCCCCATGGGTCCGGGGGGGGGGTGGTGTTATATTTCCGCCGGGGGGCGCCCACGACTCACGCGTGACGCTGCCGCACGGCATTCACACTCATTCAGGATTCGATACGCATCGCTTCCGGGCATCGTCCCGGACGCACGTCGTCCCGGACGCACGTCGTCCCGGACAGCAGAGCGAACGGCATCCCCGAAAGGAGCACCGATCATGGCCGACAAAGCCGCATGGCGCAGCGAACCCTTGCCCGACGTGACCGAGTATGAGTCGAAGGAAATCCACATCATCAGCAACACCCACTGGGATCGCGAATGGGTGTACCCGAGCGCTGAAACGCGGCTGCTCCTGCTCGACTTCATGGACAGCATGCTCGACCTGCTCGACGAGCAGCCCGAGTATCACTCGTTCACCATGGACAGCCAGACCCTGTGCGTCCAGGACTACCTCGACTTCCGTCCGGAGCGGCGCGAGCAGATCGAGCGCCACGTTCAGAGCGGACGGCTCATCGTCGGCCCGTGGTGCAGCCTGCCGGACGAATACATCGTCAACGGCGAGTCGATCGTGCGGAACCTCGTGATCGGCCACAAGGTCGCCGAGAGCCTGGGTAACGTGTCGAAGGTCGGCTACACGCCGTTCAGCTACGGTCAAACGAGCCAGATGCCGCAGATCTATCAGGGCTTCGACATCGACACGATCATCTTCTACCGCGGCATCAAGACCGAGAAGTCCGAGTTCATCTTCCGCGGCGCGGACGGCTCCGAACTCCTCGGCATGCGCTTCGGCGCGCTCTCCCGATTCAGCTACTTCTTCTACCTGTTCCGCATGGTCGCCTACAACATGACCCGCGACGAGGCGCTCTACGACTGGGCGCGCGGTACGCTGCCGTTCAAGCTCGCCGGCGACCACCACGAGAACGCCCACTTCTACATCTGTGACTCCGACGTCACCGGGTGGCACACGGAGAACATCGAATCGGGCGCGAAACGGCTTCTGCGGGATGAGTCGGAGCACTTCTCGACGAAGTACATCGCCTCGATGCAGGGCTTCGATAGCTCCGAACCCGACAAGCGCGAGGTCAGCCTCATCGAGGAGACGCAGAAGCATCTGCCCGGTCACGTGATCAAGCAGAGCGACCTCGGCACGTTCATGGACCTGCTCCGCGAGGAGTACGAGGCTGGCAGGCTGGAGCCGGAAGTCATTGAGGGCGAGAGCCGGAATCCGAACTCCATCGGCAAGTGGACGCACCTCTTCGGCGATATCGTGTCCAGCCGCGTGCGCATCAAACTCATCAACAACGAGAACGAGCAGAACGTCCAGCGTCGCGCCGAGCCGTGGAACGCCATCGCTCTCAGCATGGGCGAGGACTACCCGACGGCGGTGCTCGACGAGTGCTGGGACAACATGATGAAGAACCATCCGCACGACACCATCTGCGGCGCCGGTATCGACCAGATGGAGAAGGACATGATCGCCCGCGCGGAGCAGGTGAACCTGTTCTCTACCGGGCTGTATCGTCGCGCGCTGCAGAAGATCCAGTCGCGCATCGACAACAGCGATATGGAAGCCAACGAGGTCGGCCTGACGGTGTACAACCCGTCGCCGTTCCCGCGTAGCGAGGTTGTGAGCGTCTGGATCGACCTGCCGGACGAGTGCGAGTACGAGGACTACTCGATTCGCGACGACGACGGCAACATCATGGAGATTCAGGACGTCGAGTATTTCCCGTGGGGAACGCTCGTGCGCAACCTGCGCGACGTGTCGCTCCAGCTGCACAGCGAGCGCGTGAAGCTGCACTTCGAGGTGAAGGACGTACCGCCGTTCGGATATCGCACGTTCACGGTGAAGCACGAGGAAGATATCCAGTGGAAGTCGATGGGGCGGATGGTCACGGGCGTGAACCAGATGGAGAACGAGCATCTGCGCGTGAAGATCAACTCCGACGGCACACTGAAGATCACGAACAAGGAGACGGGCGACGTTTTCGACGGCATGCACTACTTCGAGGACAGCGGCGAGAACGGCCACTCGTGGATGCATGAGTCGCCCGACCGCGACGAGCTGATCACCAGCCACGCCGCGCCGTGCCACATCGCTCGGATCGAGGACGGCCCGGTGCTCGCCCGGTACCGCGTCGACTACCACATGATGGTGCCGGAGGGCCTCGACTACGTCTACGACGAGGCGTATACCGGTCAGAAACCTCGCGCCCAGATGCGTCTGCCGCGGGTCACGAAGCGCACGGACGCGAAGAAAGAAATGGTCGTCCGGTCGGTGTTCACGCTTCGCAAGGGCGCGAAGGTCGTCGAAGTTGAGACGACGGTGGATAATCAGTGCGAGAATCACCGCCTGCGCGTCTGCTACCCGACGGGCATCGCGGCGAAGACCTCCGACAGCGAAGCGGCTTTCGACGTGATCGAGCGCGAAGTGATCAGGACGCCCGGCACGTGGTACTGGGGTCGTCCGAACCCGGTGCTGCCCATGCACCGCTTCGTGAGCTTCTCCGACGGCGAGAAGGGCATCACGTTCCTGAACGCTGGCATCCGCGAGTACGAGGCCATGGAAGACGATGATCGCACAGTGGCGCTCACGCTGTTCCGCGCATTCACGTTCCGTCAGCCGCCGATTCTCGACCGGTACGATGTGTACCCGGAGATGAAGCTCGCGCAGTGCCCCGGCGAGATGAAGTTCCAGTACAACATCCAGCCGCACGCCGGCGACTGGGCGGAAGCGGAAGTCGTCCGCGAGGCGGATCACATCAACCTGCCGCTGGAAGTGGCGCAGGTGGGTCCGCACGGCGGCGATCTGCCGAAGAGCATGAGCTTCCTCTCGCTCGTTCCTCCGACCCTCACGCTGTCCGCGTTCAAGAAGGCCGAGCGGAACGACAACATCATCCTCAGGCTTCACAACCCGACGCACGAGGACATCGAGGGCGCAGTCGAGCTCCACACGGAGATCAAGGCCGCGTGGCTCACGAATATGAACGAAGAGCAGCGCGAGCAGCTTCAGCCCGAGGGCGCGAAGCTCATGGTGAAGGCCGGTCCGAAGAAGATTCTGACGATCGAGCTTGAGGTGTGACGCTGGTCCGCAAGTAGGCAAGCGAAGGCGCGTTCTTCCGGTGCAAGCCGCGGGGGACGCGCCTTCGGCTGTACGGTCGATTCCGCCATATCCTCCCGAGATAGGTCGTTGTGCGGGGGCGTTCGCACGTCTACCATATGGTGAGCACGTAGCGGCGACACTCCCGTATCCCAGCTATCAGGCGATATCCCATGGCGACCAACGTACCGGTTCCTTGCCGGATCCACGACCCGGCCAGCGGCGACATCTCAAAGACGATGGTCGACTGGGACGGCCCGGAGGAGCTTCTCCAGGGCGTGGAGGTGCCTGCACGGCTTCGGCCCGGCGCGGCGGTGACGCTGTCCGCGCTCACCGTCTGCCCCCAATCGACTCCCATCCTCATCGCCTGGGAAGGCGACGGAATCCGATGTGCGTGGAGCGACGCGCCCGCGCGCGACGACGTGGACGGAGTGCCGACCGTCGTGGTCGGGCCGCATGGCGATGGGCCCTCAACGCTGGAAGCTGAGTTCTCGCTTCCCGCCGAGGAAACGTCGGAACCGCACGTGGCCCACCCTCGCCTGCGAATCGATTCCCTTCGCCGCCCACCGTGGTTCACGTTTCTTTCCCTGTCGCTTGGCACAGCCTCGGCACTGCTGGCGATTGCGTCGCTGGGCGCTGTGCTGGCCGGCGGCTTTGGATACGCTCCGCTGGCGATCGTGTTCGCAGTAATCGCCGGCGCGATGACGCCCACGGCTCACCGCGCGCTCGATCGCATCGTACCCGGACTCCTTCCGACCCAGGCGGAGACGGTGGGGCTCCTGCCTCTGCCGGGCGTCGTGCTGGAACCCGCCGTGGATTGGGACCCGGCGCTGGATAATCCGGTGCTGCGGAAGTACGTCGCGTGCATCGCGCGGTCCGAGACACAGCTCCACGGGCTCGGACTCATGGCGAGACCGAGCCTTGAGGGTGGATACGTCCCCGTCGGCGTAGTGGTGCGGCGCGGGCGCGCACGTATGGGCGAGGTACCCCTGGAACCGTTCAGCGAGGTTGGCAGGCTGATCAGCGAGGACTCACGCCTGCGGGGGCTGCTGGACGGCGACTCCATGTCCGGCGAGGAGTTGTGGCACAGGCATCGCCGCGCGGCTGTCATCGGTGAGGCGGGCGCCGGGAAGACAACTCTGCTTCGCAGACTCGCGGGTCGGCTCGCGGAGGGGCCCATTCTCTGGGGCGCAAGCGCGCCGGTACTCCTGGAGCTTCACAGCCTCGCGCGACGAGACGGACTGGCGCGGAATCCCGTGGAGACCATGCGGTCCGCGGTCGTCGACCACATCTTGAACACTGTATCGCCTTCCTCTGAGCCCGCGACAGACCAGGAGGACGACGAAGCGCCCCCAACGCGCGAGGAAGTCGACGAGGCAGTCGCCGATCTCGTCGCGGGGCGCGGCCTCACGCTGATGCTTGACGGGCTGGACGAGGTGAGCGCCGCGGGGGCCGACAGGAACGCGGCGGTAGACGCCATACTGGCGGCGATCGACGCGATCTGCGTGGCGTGGCCGGATGCGCGCGTTATCGTCTCGTGCCGCGAAGCGAGTGTAGATCGTTATCGCCGCCTGTCGGACGATTTCGTCGT
>CAZEAI010000196.1:0-5012 GCA_964510105.1 uncultured bacterium | reverse complement strand
CGGGTCTTGTTCAGCACGGTGAAGCACGCGGAACACGGAGCGACGAGATCGCGCCCCGACTCTTCGGCCAGCGCGAGGTTCCTCGCGGAGATGGCGAGGGCTACCGTTTCCTTGACGGACATGTAGACCGTGGCGCCGCAGCAGTTCCAGTCGTCGAGTTCGACGAGTTCCGCTCCCAGCTTGCTGAAGACGGCCCTCATCGACTCGTCGTAAGTCCGGCTGCTGGTATGCAGGCTACATCCGGGATAGTACGTGTAGGACATCATTCACCTCCCGGTGGCCAATTCGAGCGTTCCGTACCCCACTTCATCCGCGCTCAGACGCTCATCGGGCGCGGCTTCCTGCGGCCGTTCGATCTCCTGAGCCCGGTCGATGATCGCGCGCAAGTCGTTCCGTCCGCGAATTGACTCGGGCAACAGCGAGAGCCGCCCGCGCCGCCAGAGACGCCAGCCTATGGCGCTCTGGCGCAGCAGTACCCAGGGTCGGGTGGCCATCAGGAACGAGCGAATGAGACCGAACTCGTAGTTGCGCCCGTATCTCCGGACGCTGCGGGCGAAGCATTCTGAGAGTCGATACACGGGGAAACGTGAAGGTCGGATTCCCCGCTCCATGGCGAGGCGTTTCAGCGCGTAGAACAGGTCGGTGATTCGTATCTGTGCAGGACACCGGACGGTGCAGTTGTAGCACGACGCGCAGACCCAGACAGTCCTGCTCTGAAGGATCTGCTCAATGGCGCCTGCTCGGAACAGCGCGATGACCTGCCGGGGCGACACGTCCATCGCGTAGCTGACCGGACACGAACCGGTGCACGTACCGCACTGGATGCACCGTTCCAGTCGCTCGCCGCCGGGAATGCGCTCCACTTCGCTCAGGAATGCTGCGCGCAATTCCCGTTCCGTGTGGTGGAGCACCCCGGGCGTGGCGTCTACGTCATTCGTTACGTCGGAGTGGCCCATCCCGAATTCCTCCTCGCGGAGGACCCGCACGGATCCGCCGCTGAATCTCCGCCTCGACCATGCGAGCCGCACGGCCGGCGGCACATTCGACTTCCGGACTCAGCTTGCTGCCGAACTCGTTCACACATCGCCCCTCGATGCCTATGATCACGACATCGTCTGGAAGTGACCAGCCAAGCATGCGCCCCATGCGCAATGCCATCGGATAGCTCAGATCGTGATAGGACACCAGTCGTACCGAGCCGCGTATGTCCCGCTCGCTCAACCGTCGTATCGTGCCAGGAGGTGACCCGCCCGTATCGAGGCAGTCCACGAGCACCGCCCAGCGTCGATCGCGCAGCGCATCCAACAGGGCGATTCCGCCGAGCGCCATCTCAAGGCACTCTACCGCTGGATGCGAGAGGAGGGTCGGGGAAATCCGACGGACGACGTTCGGACCCACGCCGTCGTCGCTCAGGATAGTATTGCCGAGGCCCACTACGACGCCTGGCGGCGTCCGCCTCAATGCATCACGGCAAACATGTCGGGTTCGCGTTTCGTCGGGATGCGCCCGAGCTGTCGCGACTGCGTTCGGTCTTCCTTCCACCCGCACCGGCTCCTCCATGATGTTGAGAGAAACGAATGGAAGTCGGAGGCAATAGTCGTCACTAAGTGTCCATATGTCAATACGTTATAGCACGATTGTGCCGATTCGACATATATGTTCCATTTTGCCACACTTCGGCGCGTGCGATCGTTGCCCACTCCGCCGCGTTCGAGTGATCGAGGGAGGTGCTCGCGTACATATGTTCCACACGAGCGCACGCCACGCAGACGGGCAGACAGGGGGCGCACGTAGCGAGCGTGGCGTGATCAGAGCGGCGGCGTGGCAACTCGATGTCGCGCCGCCGGTGGCGGGAATCTGCTGCTGAATGTCGGTCCGAGGTCCGACGGGAGCCTCCACCCGCCGTGTGACGTTGAGCTGGGAGAAGTGGGTGCCTGGCTTGACCAGCCTGCTCTCTCGGTGTAAGCTGCCATCGGTTCCGGGCCGCAGGATCGGATGAGGACCGGAGCGTTCACGCGCGAGGGCGACACGGTGTATATTCACCAGATGGCCTTCGGTGCAAAGCGATGTCGGCGAAGTCGATGGGTGATGGGGCTGTCGACTTCGAACAGAAGGCGAATCGCCTCGTGTTACGCGGTCTCTTTTAGACAGCGCCGGACGAGCCGGCCACGGTGGTCGAGCTGAAGGTGGAGGGCGATCCGGCGCATGGAGTCGGCGCCGGGCACGTGTTGATGGGTAAAGTTTGATGTATCTGGGGGAGGTGGCATACCGGGAAGGGCTGACAGCATAGATCACGCAGCACGTGGGGGCGAGCTGGGCAACCTGTCCAGCGTCGTTGGTAGGACGCGCGTTTCTGGCTCCGTCCATACCAGGCACCGATCATACGCGCTGGCCAGGCGATCGATTTTGGCGGCCGCTCGAGGCGCGGGCGACATCTCCTCAGGGGCGGAGATTTGATTCACGCGTATCAGACTAGGTGCCATATGTCCGGCGATTGGGGGGCACTGCGCGGACGGCACGTTGGGAACCTGAGGAGGATCTCAGCATGCAGCGTACACGTCGCAACCCCTGCAGTGAGTACCACGGAGAGCCCTATCCGCGATCAGAAGTCAAGGGCTTGGGAAGAGACGGGTTCGGTCTGGGGAGGTCTGCTCTCCGGCTACTACTCTCGTCATCGTCGTTGGCGATATTGCCACTCATAGCGCTGTTGCCCGCATCCAGCCACGCTCTGACGATCTCGTCCGTCTCGGTGTCGCCGGCCACGGTCAATTCCTACGCCGAATACACCATCGACGCCACGATCGCGAGCAACTCCGGATCGCGAGGGATCGACGCGAACGAGGACAGCATCCTCGTTACGTTCCCCGCCGGCGTGACGCTGCCTGAAGCGATCTCGGCAAACCTCCTCACAGTCAACGGGACTTCCTGCAACACGCTCATCATCCGCGATCAGACGGTCGTCGTGCCCAGCCCCGTCAACGTGTCCAAGAACGCGCCAATCTCGCTTGTGTTCTCAGCGAGCGCGAACATCAGAAACCCTTCGTCCGCCGGATCGAGCTACAGCCTGTCCGTGACGGTCACGACGGTGTCGCCGTCCACCACGGATGGGCCGGCCTCGAGTACGTTCCAGATCACAACGGCGAGCAGCACTGTGTCGGCGGCGGCTGTTCAAGGCCATCATCCGACGGAACTGGTCAACGCGGAGTACCGAATTGTGTTCAGCGTTGGCACCTCGGGTCTCCTGACGGCGAATCAGAGCACGATTTCCATCAAGTTCCCATCAGGTACCACGGTGCCATCGGGAAATGTCGTGAACGTTGCCGTCAACGACGTCGCCGCGATTGCGGTCGCCTCGGGAGACACGGTCACCGTCACGACTCCCGTCACAATCGACAATAGCGGCGCAGTCAGCCTCACCTTCGACGCATCGTCCGGATTGAGGAGCCCGGCGGCGGGTACCTACACAGTTCAGGTGTGGACATCGTCCGAGCCTACGCCGATCGTCTCCGATTCATACACGCTCTTCGCCGCCTCGGCGCTGAGAGTGTCCGCCTTCACGCCGACGCCGTCGACCGTGAATGCGGCGGGCGGGTACCAGCTTCACGTATACGCAAGCACTTCCGGTGCGCTCGCCGCCGGCGTTGACACGATCACGGTGATCTTTCCCTACAACACTCACGTGCCTACCACCATCCCGGTGGCATCCATCACTCTGGAGAGCGGCGGATTCACGGACAATCCGACCGCAGTAGTGTCCCGCGCGGAAGTGCCGGCAGACGCGGACACTATCATGTTGGTGACGTCGCTGGACGTGGCAAACAGCGGCGACATCGTGCTCGATATTTCGAGCACAGCCGGTCTGCTCAACCCGGCGGTGGCTGGTAACTACACGATTACCACCGGAACGAGCAACGACACCGCGGTCGAATCGAACGCCTACCTTGTGAGTTCCGCGACGAGCAGCGTGTCTCAGCCCTCTGTCTCGGCGAGCCCGGCCACTCCCAGCACGCTCGCCCAGTATACGGTCCGCGCGAACCTGGGCGAGTACGGACGGCTCCGTCCCGACGAGTCTACGATATCGCTCACGTTCCCGGGCGGCACGACGATCGGATCCGCCGTCGGTCGTGAGCGTGTCGGCTCAGGTTGTCACTGTCACCATCCCATCGACCGTCCAGGTCGGCAACAACGAGCAGTTAGAGCTTGTGTTCGCCAACGCGGCCAATATGATAACGAACCCGACCGCCGCGTCGTACACACTCAATATGCGCACGAGCGTGGAGACGTCGGATGTGCAGTCGGGCAACTACGGCATCAGCTCGGCGTCCGCGCTCACCGTTTCCGGGGTCACGGTAGGCACCAACACCGTCAACTCGACGAGTGACTACACGATCAACGTCAGCGGTGGCGCCAAGATCAGCAACAGCAACAATGACTACGTTGTGGTCACGTTTCCCGCCGGTACGACCTTGCCTGCAAGCATTTCTGTCGCGAACGCCCAGATCGATGGGGTGAATCCATCGACGGTCTCCGTAAATCAGTCGGCGCGGTCGGTGACCATGTACGTGGCGAGCAACAACGTGACTCCGACGAGCTTCTCGCTCCTCGTGGGTGCCGCCATCGTCAACCCGTCAGTGCCCTCTCAGACGGCCTACGTCATTCAGGCGTACACGTCGCAGAACACCCCCGTCGGTACGTCGTCCGCGTACAACATAGCCCACAAGACGACGACGAGCGTCAGCGGTGTCTCCGTGACACCCACCCCCGCGGTTGTGAACGCCAGCGACGTTTCATACGAGGTGATCCTCACGACAAGCAGCACCGGCGGGCTCGCGGGTGGAACGTTCGCCGGTTCGAGCCGCATCTATCTCGATTTCGACACCGCCAGCATTGTGCCAACGAGCATCGACGCGGGCAACGTAACCGTCGACGACACTCCGTGCTCTGAAGTGACCGTGCCGACCAGCGGCGCGGGCGGAGTCGTGCGTATCGTCGTTCCGGACGGCGTCACCGTC
>CAZEAI010000195.1:0-5021 GCA_964510105.1 uncultured bacterium | reverse complement strand
AAGCTGAAGATTGAGCGTTGTCAGGATGCCGTACCGCGCCGTGATGGCGAAATCACCGACATCGTTGCTGTCGATGACCGTCTGCTTCATGTACGACCCGCTGACGCCATACTCCCGGCCGGCGACCCCGAGAATGGGCACGTACCGTTCCTGAGCATTGGCTTCGCCGACAATCGCGGCGGTCAGGAGCACGATGCACCAGACATGTTTCATCACTCAGGCTCCTTTGGTCTCCGCGACCTGACTCCGCGCGAAATCTGTCGGAAGGTAGTGAACGACGCGGTTGCGGCCGGATCGCTTCGCATCATACATGGCGGCGTCGGCAGCCTCCGTGAACACGCGTTCGTTCGGATAGCTATCCTCATCGGGCAAGTGCGTTACAATCCCGATACTGACGGTCACCGACAGAACCTTCTTTTCGGAATCCGTCTCATGAACGACGGTCGTCTGCTCTATGTCCTCGCGTATGCGTTCCGCGACGATCTTGATGCCCTCTACCCCGGTCTCCGGGGCGATGAGCACCATCTCCTCGCCACCGTAGCGAGCGACCATGTCCACGCCGGGACGAATGTTGGCCGAGAGTCTGCTCGCAACCTTCCTGAGCACGGCGTCGCCGGCCTGGTGTCCATGTATGTCGTTGAACTGTTTGAAATGGTCGATGTCCATGAAGATCAGCAATAGCGGCCGGTCGTAACGTTTAGCCTTCCGAAACTCCGAGCTGAGAGACCGGTCGAAGAAGCTCCGATTGTAGAGCTGAGTGAGCCCGTCGCGGTTGGCGGCCTCTTCGATCTGCGAATAGAGTATCGCGTTGGAGATGACCGGAGCAAGATACGCTGCCGCGAGGATGGCGATGTTGATGTATTCCTGGATCTGCTCGTCCGACCGAAAGTCATTGAGGTTCAGCACACCGATCGGGCGGTCCTCAACCTTCAACGGCAGACACACTGAGTGCGTCTTCTTGTACTTCCGGGAGTCGGTCTTCTCGTCGGGCAACAGTCCGGACTTCTTCACGTCGTCGATGAACAGGACCTGATGCATTTGCAGCGCACGCCGCATGATCGGGCTATCCTGCTCGCTTACGACGATAATCTCGTGCGGATCAAGGTTCGGCCTGTTGGTGACGGTGAGCTGGAATTCTTTCGTGTCCGGTTTGTAGAGAAACAGGCTGAATGTCTCGGCGTTGACGAGTTCCGGAAGACGCTCGTGCGTGATGTCGAGTATCGCATCGAGACGCAGATGCTCGTTCACGAGCCTGCTGAAATTCACCAGATCACGCACCTGGTCGATCTGGAACGACTTCAGCGTAAGTTCGGCCTCGAGACTACGCTTGGTCGAGGATAGCTCGGACGTGAGCCGTGTGAACTTCTTCTTCTCGATCGCATTGCGGATCGTCTGCGTCATCGCGAGGAGGCTGAACGGCTTCTCGAGGAAGTCGAATGCCCCAAGCTTCATCGCACGGAACGCCTTGTCCGCCGTTCCCTCGCCGGTGATTATGACGACCTCAGCCGACGGGCACAGATGACGGCTCTCGCTGAATAGTTCGAAGCCGTCTTCGTCACCGAGGTGGATGTCCACCACGAGAACGTCGAACGCACTGCCACGCTCGTTCAGAATCTCTCGAGCCTGGGCTCCCGACGTCGAGGTTTCGACGACGAATTCGTCCGGATCAAGCGAGTCTCTGAACAGGTCGCATATCTGCTGGTCATCGTCGACGACCAACACCGAATTTTCCGCAGCCATCCCCGTCCCTACACGCTATCGCACAGTGTGTGCCGTGATACGTTCCCCCCGAAAATATCACACCATCAGGCGATATGCACCATCGGTGCCTCCAAAGTAAGGCTGTACAAGCATGATAGTCAAGACTACGCCGCTGTTTCGCGGGTGTAGGGACGCTCCGGAACGCTCTTGACTGAGATGCGTTTTAGCACGTACGTTTGAAGGTTCGTAATCGCCGTCCGTTGGGATTCTCACGGACACTACGAGCCTCAGACGTACAGGCAGTGCCCCGGCACCGTCGAGGCGTCAACGCGAGGGGTTTCCATCCATGGCACGATCGGTAAGCGTCGGCCTCATCGGTCTCGGAACGATCGGTACGGGCGTCGCGCGCATGCTCCTTGAGCGCGCGCGTCATCAGGGCACGGATCCCGACGGGACCATAGCGCTCAGCCGAATCGCGGACAAGGACACGTCCGACCGCGAGTTCGAGATACCCTCCGGCGTGCGCGGCGAGAACGCAGACGACGTTCTGCTTGACGACGATATCGATATCGTCGTCGAACTCATAGGCGGCACGGGCGCGGCTCGGGAATTCGGCAAGCACGTGGTGACGGCGAACAAGGCGCTGATCTCTGCGTACGGCGATGAGATCTTCTCGGCGGCGGAGGCTAACGGGGTCGACGTGCTCTTCGAAGCAGCCGTCGGCGGGAGCATCCCGATCTTGCGCGCGCTCCGCGAGAGTCTGCAAACCAGCCGCATCGACTCGGTCTACGGTATCGTCAACGGCACGACGAATTACATACTGACGCGGATGTCCAGTGAGGGCGCGCCTTACGACGAGTTGCTGGCGAGCGCGCAGGAGCAGGGCTTCGCCGAGCGTGACCCATCAGCGGATGTGAAGGGTTGGGACTCACAGCAGAAGCTTGCCATCCTGCTGCGGTTCGCGTTCGGAGCCGGCGCCACTCCCGATCAGATACTGTGCGAAGGCATCGAGAGCGTCACGCCGCTCGATCTCGATTTCGCGCGCGAGTTCGGCTACACCGTCAAGCTTCTCGCAATCGCAAAGCGGCACGACAACGGCATCGAAGCACGGGTCCACCCAGCCATGATCCCGGCGGGAAGCGTCATGGCGGGCGTCAAGTACGAGTACAACGCCGTCGAGGTGATCGGCGAGGAGTTCGGCACACAGATGTTCTACGGCAAGGGCGCGGGGCAGCGCCCCACGGCGACCGTGGTCGCGTCGGACGTGCTGGACATCGCGCAGCGCATCCAGACGGGCGCCTCCTGCTGCCGTGTGGGGAATCTCCTCGCAGGCGATGGAGCGCCACCGATCATCTCCGCGGATGAACTCACCATGCGCCACTACGTCCGTCTGGAGGTAGAGGATCGCGCCGGAGTGCTCGAACACATCGCAAACGTATTCGCCAGCCAGGGCATCAGCATCGAATCCGTCGTTCAGAAAGGGCGCGCCGAGGGCGAGACCGTACCGCTCGTTATCATGACGCACGAGGCCACCGAGTACTCCGCACGTACAGCCGTCGCGAGCCTTGAGGACCTGTCGTACGTGCGGGCGCCTGTCCAGCGCATACGGGTGGAAGAACTCTCATGACAGCAACAACCGAACGCATCGCCTCGCCGTGGCGAGGTATCGTCGAGGAATACCGCGACCGCTTGCCCGTGTCGGACTCGACGCCTGTCGTCACGTTGCTTGAAGGAAACACGCCGCTCATCCCCGCGGTCAGGCTCCCGGCGGCGATCGGCGCGGACCTGGACCTGCGGTTCAAGTTCGAGGGGATGAACCCCACCGGGTCGTTCAAGGATCGCGGCATGACACTCGCGGTCACCAAGGCCCGGGAGGAAGGTGCGGAGATCGTCATCTGCGCGTCGACGGGGAACACGAGCGCCTCCGCCGCGGCATACGCGTCGAGAAGCGGGATGATTCCGGTCGTTCTGATCCCGCGTGGCAACATCGCGCTGGGGAAGCTCGCGCAGGCGATGATGCACGGAGCGGTGGTGATCGAGATCGACGGTTCGTTCGACGACTGCCTTCGGCTCGTCAGGGAGATCGATGAGGCGCGGCCCGTCGCGGTCGTGAATTCGATCAATCCCTATCGCGTTGAAGGACAGAAGACGGGCTCGTTCGAGATCTGCGACCAGCTCGGCGGCGTGGCCCCGGACTACCACATCCTCCCCGTCGGGAACGCAGGCAACATCACGGCATACTGGCGCGGGTACCGCGAGTACCACGAGTGCGGCGCCGTTCTGAGCCTGCCGAAGATGCTGGGCTTCCAGGCAACGGGCGCGGCGCCCATCGTCGAGAGCCGCCGCGTCGATGATCCGCAGACCGTGGCGACCGCAATCAAGATCGGCGATCCCGCCAGTTGGGAAGGCGCCGTCGCCGCGCGGGACGAATCCGGCGGCTTGATCGAGTCGGTGACGGATGACGAGATCACGTCGGCGCAGTTGCTCATGTCTCGCCTTGAGGGCGTCTTCTGCGAACCCGCGTCGGCTGCGAGTATCGCCGGCGTGATCAAACTCTCGCAGCGCGGCTACTTCGCCGGCGGAGAGACCGCCGTGTGCGTCCTGACGGGACACGGACTGAAAGACCCGGACCGAGCGATCGCCGTGACGGAATCGCCGATGCGCGCCGCGTCAGACCTGCCGGCGGTGCTCGAAACTCTCGATCGCGCGGCGGATGAACGGCGCGAGGCCGTCGCGCGCGCCACAGCCTGACACTCGGAGGAAACTGGCAACATGGGGCTCATCGTCATGAAGTTCGGTGGCACGTCGGTCGCCACACCCGAACTCATCATGCGTGTCGCGAGGCGAGTCGTCTCCACGAAGCGCGACGGGAACAGTGTCGTTGTAGTGCTCTCAGCGATGGGAGACACAACCGACGAAATCGAGGACCTTGCTCGAAAGATCTCGGAAAAGCCGAACGAGCGGGACATGGCGTTCCTCATGATAACCGGCGAACGCATATCCAACGCGCTGCTGTCCATCGCGCTGAACGACATGGGGCACCCGGCACGCGTCTTCACAGGCTGGCAGGCCGGCTTCATCAGCGAGGACTTCTCGCCGCTGCGATCCAAGATCAAACGCGTGAAACCGGATCGCGTCCGCCAGGCGCTGGATGACGACATGATCGCCGTGGTCACGGGATACCAGGGCATCACCGAGGCCGGCGACGAAACGGCGTTGGGACGAGGCGGCAGCGATCTGACGGCGGTCGCCCTGGCGTGTGCGCTTGACGCGGACGAGTGCGAGATCTACACGGACGTGGAGGGCGTCTACACCGCCGA
>CAZEAI010000194.1:0-5047 GCA_964510105.1 uncultured bacterium | reverse complement strand
GCACGTCGGCATCACGCAGCGGCCTGATGGACGGGGTCACAGCCACCGGCGGAACCAATCGTGCGCGAAGTCGTGACGGTATCGGTGGCCCTCAGGGTGTACGGCCAGCGTCGTCCGGTCGGACGCGCCCAGTACATCGTAGGCGCGCTGGACCGTCTCGAACTGCTCGCGAGCGGCGGTGATGTCGAACAGGCCGTCCAGTTCGCCGTTGATGAACCGCAGCGGCCGGGGCGCGATCAGGGCAGCGACATCGCCCAGCTCGAACCAGTGCATGAAGCTCGGGATGTAGTTGCATTCGCAGTGCCGGTGACCGAGAGCGGATGCCTGGTACGACGAGAAATGGCTGCCGACCACCGCGGTCGTCACCCGGTCGTCGAGCGCGCTGAGGAAGAGCGTCGTCGTGCCACCGCCGGAGTTGCCCGTACATCCCAACCGGCCGGGCACAACGTCGTCGCGCTCGTTCACGAAGCTGATCGCGCACATGCCATCCCAGCACCGCTCCCCGACGAGGCTCCGGCCGTGTGCCATGTAGTCGAACGCGAGGTGGCGGCACGAATTCTGCCTTCCGTCGGTGGCGTGCGGATCGTTCGCCGTTCGTCGTTCGCCGAACCCGCGCTGCTCCACGGCGCACACGAGCCAGCCCGCCTGGGCGAGTGCCTGCGCGTAGTTTCCGTCGCGGGCGAGCGAGTTGAGTCGCGTCTCCTCGTCGGGATAGTTACCGAGCACGTACTGGACGCTCGGGCTGTGCCCGTGGAACACCATGACCGGCACAAATGGCGGATCGCCGTTGGGCACGAGGACGTAGGCCGGCGCGCGCACGTCCTCTCCGACGTCGAGTGCCCATTTCTCCTCGGTGTAGCCGTCGCGCCGAACCGACGCGAGGCGCGCCGCCGAGGAGTTTGGTTGCGGCTCTCGACCCGTGAGCGCCAACAGCTCACGCAGTACTCCGCGGGCACGTTTGCGCCACCGCTCGACGTCCTCCGCGGATGTCGCGGAGAACCGGAGTGCGTGCGGGCTCTCGCCGTGAATTCGAGCGAGGTGACTCTCAACCTGGAAGACGTTCGGCGCCAAATCGTCGCTCCCATGCTGCTAACGCTGGTGGCGTGCCATGAGCGTACCTCGGCAAGGCTTTGACTGAGGAAGGATACTGCTACGGGGGGTGTGGGGGAGTCGTCAGAGGGCGAAAGAGAACGGGATCCCACCGCGCGAGGCTAGATGACTCGTGGGCACGTACGAACATCATCCGATCCGGCGGGGGACCCCGTCCACTCTCCCACATGCTGGTCATCTCACGCGGCGGCGACGGTGCCTGACGAAATCGTCGAACACGTACTCTCCAAGCCTGTCGAGAGATGAATAATACGCACGACCCTGGTTCACGGTTGTGAGCCGCCTCACGAATTTCATGAGATACGGGTCGCGCGTAACCATGAATGTCGTGATCGGGATGCGATTGGCCCGGCAGCGCGCCGCCTCGTCGATGGTTCGGTTCACGATCTTCGGGTCGAGCCCCATTGAGTTGATGTACAGCCTGCCATGGTCGTGGATGGCCGAAGGCTTCCCGTCGGTGATCATGAAAATCTGCCGGTTGCCGCTGCGCTGGTTGTTGAGTAGCGATTGGGCGAGCTGGAGCGCCGCTTTCGTGTTCGTGTGAAACGGTCCCACCGAGACGTACGGCAGCTCATCCACACCTACTTCATACGCCTCATCGCCGAACAGCACGACCTTGAAGAAATCCTTCGGGTATTTCCGCCGGATCAGCTCGGAAAGCGCCAGGGCGACCTGCTTGGCCGGCGTGATGCGGTCCTCGCCGTAGAGCACCATGCTGTGGCTGATGTCGAGCAGCAGCACGGTCGCGGCGCTGGAGAGGTGCTCCGTCTCGTAGACCTCGAGATCGTCTTCGCGAAGGGAGAAATCGAGCCCCTCTCGTCTGATGGCGTTGCTGATGGTGCTCATGAAATCGATGTTGCTCGGCGGGTCCCCGAACTTCCATGCCCGGGTCTCGCTCAGGCGTTCGACGCCCTCACCCTCCTGGGGCACGGGGTGCGATCCGGAGAAGCTCTTGTGAAGGTTCGAGAACACCGCGTCGAGTGAATCCTCGCGAATGATGCGCTCGCCCTTGCGCGTCAACGAGTGCGGGCCGACCCCTCCTTCCGCGCCGTCTCCTTCGCTGCCGCCGCCGGGGTTCTGTTCGATGAGGCCCTGGTCCCGAAGCCAGTCCACGAACTGCTGGAAGCTGCCGTTCGGTCCGAACAGGTCCATTCGTTTCGCGAGGTACCGCAGCCAGTCGAGTGCCTCGTCTACGTTGCCATTCGTCTGGAGCAGCAGGTAGTTGAAGAGCCGCTTAAGCTCCTCCAGGCGACGTTTGCCGTCGAACTGGCTCGGGCCGAACTGCCGGTAGCGGATGATCATGCGCGCATCACCATTCCGACGAGTCGTCGCCGTGACTGTAGATCTCGCTCATGACGTCACGGTACACCGCGCCTCCCTCGACGAGCCTGTCCTTGCTCAGGTGGGAGTGCGAGTGGAGTCCCTCCAGTACGAACTCCTGCACGACCGCGGACGAATTGTCCTTGAGCAGCTCCGCTCCGTGGGCCTCGGCGATCTCCGCCAGCCCGGGCACCCGTCCAAGCGTGTCCTGGAAGTCGCTCTCGGCCATCCGGTCGCCGACGCTCAACGTGTTGCCTCGATCGAACCAGGTGATGGCTTCGGAGTAGGTGTCGTGGTCATCGCCCGATTCGCCGGGCTTGCCGGTGGGAGCAGGGAAGATGCCGGAGAAAATGGCGCGAACGGCGCGTGTGATGAGTGCATTGGCGACCTCCTGCGCTCCCTCCTGTTCGCCTTCATACACCAGCTCCAGCCGCCCCGTGATCGCCGGGATCATGGCGTAGAGGTCGCATATACGCGGCTGGGCGCTGTCCTGCCCGGTGGTGATGGCGCGGCGCTCGGCGTTGGATACGAGCGCTTCGAGGCAGGCGATCGTCATGCGCGCGCTGACGCCGGATTTCTGGTCGACGTGTTCGCTCTCGCGTGCCTCGATGGCTGTCTGCTCGACGAGGCGTCGGAAGAGAGCCGGTATCTCGACGTGAACTCCGTCGCCGTTCTGGTTGCGCTTCGTCCACGACTCCTGCTCGGCGATTGCTATGCCGTCCTCCATCGTACGCGGGTAGTGCGTGACGACTTGGGAGCCGATCCGATCCTTGAGCGGCGTGATGATGTTGCCGCGATTGGTGTAGTCCTCGGGGTTGGCGGTGAAGACTATCTGCATGTCCAGCGGTATGCGCACGGGAAATCCCCGAATCTGGATGTCCTTCTCCTCAAGGATATTGAGCAGGCCGACCTGAATCCGCGGCTGGAGGTCCGGCACCTCGTTGATAGCGAAGATGCCGCGGTTAGTCCGCGGGATGATGCCGTAGTGGATCACCCCCTCGTGCGCGTAGTGGAGCCGCTGCGCCGCCGCTTTGATGGGATCGATATCTCCGATGAGGTCTGCGATGGTGACGTCGGGAGTGGCGAGTTTCTCGCCATAGCGCGCATCGCGCGGAATCCATCCGATCGGCGCGTCGTCGCCATGTTCCCGTATCAGCTCGACGCCGTATAGGGAGACGGGGTGATACGGATGGTCGTTCACCTCGCTGCCTTCTATGGCGGGCACTTCGTCGTCGAGGAACTGTGTGAGGCCCCGGATGATGCGGGTCTTCGCCTGGCCGCGCAGTCCGAGCAGGATGATATCGTGCCGTGAGAGAATCGCATTCACGATCTGCGGGATGGCTGTATCGTCATATCCGATGACGCCGGGGAACAGTTGCTCGCCGCCCGCGAGCCGCTCGATGACATTCCGGCGCATCTCGTCCTTGACGGTCTCGTCGCGATATCCCGATGCGCGAAGCTCGCCAAGTGTGCGCGGTCGATTTGCCATACGTCGCTCGCCTCTCTATCGTCTTCGGCGTGGCTGCCCGCCCTGAGCGGGCGCCCACCGGCCTGTTCGCAGCGTTGGATACGTTACGTACACCGGGCGAACGGCGAAAAGTTTCCCGCGACGCCTGACTTGGCGCCGCCGCCGCCGGTCGGCACCTTTGCACGTGACCCCGTCGACCGGCCTGTTCGCATAGAGGACCAATCCCATGCCGACGCTGCTCATGGTGGACGACCACCACATCCTGTACCGTTCGGGAACGGAGCGCGTGCTCCACCACCCTACTCGTCATGAAGCCAATCCGCTGATATCCCCGGACACGCCGTGGGACGGCGCTGTGGCGTGGATGAGCGCGTACCGCGATCCCGGCTCCGGACGATACCAGCTCTGGTACCAGGCGTTCGGGGGCATCGACGCACCAGTGCCGCAGTGCGCTACGTGCTACGCCGAATCGGAGGACGGCATCCACTTCACGAAGCCCGACCTCGGCCTGATTCCTTACGGCGACGAGCGGGAGACGAACATCGTCATGGTCGGGAACGGCGGACGCTCGCTCCGATACTGCAACTCCGTGGTGGTCGACCATCGCGATCCGGATGCGTCGCGCCGTTACAAGATGTCGTATTTCGACTTCTCCACCGGCGACGAGGGCGAGTACCCCGGGCTGCACGTCGCGTTCTCGCCGGACGGCATCCGCTGGACGAAACCGGATATACCGATGCCGCGGCTGCGCATTTCGTACGGGGCACTCGAACAGACGGTCCCGTTCAGAGACGAACCGGGGCGAGAATGGGCGATACCGCTGACCAGTTCCGACGCGCGGGACGTCTTCTACGACACGATTCGCGACGAGTTCGTCGACTACGGCAAGATGTGGCTCGACGGACCGGCGGGCAACATGGCGTGGAAGCACGCCATGGGCCGTACGGCGAGCAAAGACTTCATCCACTGGTCGAAGCCGGAACTCGTTCTCGCGCCCGACGACCAGGACCCTCCGCACGTTGAGTTCCACACGTCGCCGGTATTCCTCCACGCGGGCTGCTACTTCGCGCTCGTGCAGATACTCAACCGGGCGGAGCGTGGCGGCGTGATCGACATAGAGCTGATGCTCAGCCGCGACGGGTTTCGTTG
>CAZEAI010000193.1:0-5262 GCA_964510105.1 uncultured bacterium | reverse complement strand
ACGACCTGGGTCGCGCGTCCGCTTCGGTCGACACGATCCGCGGAGTCGTCGCGTCTTCGTGGCGGAAGGACGGCGACGCGCTGCATCTGGAGGTCACGATCCCCGCGAACAGCCGCGGTACGGTGCACGTGCCGTCATCGGGCGGCGTCGTTACCGAAGGCGACGACGTGGTATGGGATGGGGAGCGATTCGGCGCGGCGCCCGGCGTGCTCGGGGCGCGACGAG
This sequence comes from uncultured bacterium, assembly GCA_964510105.1. Classification (GTDB taxonomy): domain Bacteria; phylum Latescibacterota; class MWCZ01; order MWCZ01; family MWCZ01; genus CAZWQW01. The sequence continues at coordinate 5,037 of CAZEAI010000193.1, read as the reverse complement.
ACGGTGACTCCGTCGTATTTGAGGTGGCGTCCGGCGCGTATTCGTTCTTAGGTCAGACGGCGTAGAACTGGCGCCAACCGAACGCTTCATGGGCCACAGAGCGGCACCTGAACGGTCTGCGATCTTCTCTCGACAGAACAGGAGTATGTCATGCCCATTCTCGAGCTGAGCTGGGTGCTCGCGACGGCGCTTGTCGCCGGTAATCCCTCTGTGATGACAACCGAAGGCGGTACACGAATCATCGCCGGCACGTCCGACAGCTGCATCGTCGCGCTTGAGGGGGACGGCAGCGAAGTATGGCGGACCCGCGTCGGTGGCGCCGTCTCGATCTGGCCTGCCGTCGACGACGTTCCCGGCCTCGGCCCGAGCATACTCGCCGCAACGGACGGCGGCGACGTGATGTGCCTGACGCCCTCCGGGGAGGTGCGTTGGACGACGCATCTCGAAGAGGCGTTCTCGCCGTTCAACAGCGTGGCGGTTCTGCGCGGCGACGGCGATGCAGCGATTGTCGCCACGGGGCGACTTGGTACCGTCACCGGGCTGTCGCCTGACGGCGGGATCGTCTGGAGGTACCAGACACAGGCGGGGCACGTCTGGGGCAACCGTGGAGTCGGCCCGGCTGCTGTCGGCGACCTTGATGGCGACGGAAGCGATGAGGTGGTATTCTCGTCGGCCGACGGCTACGCCTACTGCGTTGGCTCCGACGGAACGCTTCGATGGACCGCGTACGTCGGAAGCAACTCGCAGTGGTCGGGGCCGGTCATCGTGGACCTGGGAACCGGACCGTGCGTTCTCACCGGCGGATCGGATGACCTCGTCCACTGCATCAGCTCCAACGGCACGATCCTCTGGACCCAGCAGGGCGCCGGAGCGGGCTACATCGAAATCGGGATATCGGTCGGCGACCTGGACGGCGATGGCGCGCAGGAGATCGTCTTCGTGCACCAGGGACGCGCCCTACAAGCCATCGACGGGCGGGGCGGTGTACTCTGGTCGACGCTGGACCACACCGGTGGCGACCAACCGTTCGGCCCGTCCATCGCCGACGTAACCGGGGACGGCCGTCCGGAGATACTCCTGACGCAGCGCGACGGCCCGACGTTGTTTATCATCGACGGCGACGGGGCATTGCTGGAGAGGTACGATACCCCCGCTGGCATGTTGGGAGCGCCTGTAGTTGCCGATACCGATGACGACGGCCTGCTCGAGGTGCTCATCGTCGGCCAGAGCGACGGCGCACTCACATGCTACAACACGAGCGCTCGCGCCGGGGCGGACTCGGCTCCATGGCCCACGAGCCGTGGCGGATTCGACCGCCGGGCGGATTTGCTCGGCCAGGTAGAGCACGCAACGCCGGGAAGACCTTCGCGGCCCGGTGACGCGCGGCTGAGTCGCATTTCCCCACAATCCCTGCGACTGGGCATGAACGAGATCGTGTACGAACCGGTGGAGCGCGCGCTCGGGGCGGAGTACACCATCGAGGTGACCGCTATTGGGCCGGACGGCATTCCGCAACGCGCGGTAGTCGACGGCAGGAAACGAGCGAGCGTGGATCTGGACGTACTTGGGCCGGGACACCACGTGCTGTCTGCCGCGCTTGTGGAAGCGGGGACGGGGAACCGGACCGGGATGCTCGAAGAGCGAGTCGCGGTTGGGTTGTTCACGGAGGAGCGGGGCGAGGTCGCACGCCTGTTGGCGGATCTAGCGGATGTGGCGGAGCAGCCCGGCGATCAGCGCCGTGAGGTTGCGCGCATCCACAGAGCGTTGCGGCTCCGCTGGGCGGGCGTGGAGGAACAGATCGGCACCTACGAATCCTTCTCGGATGACGAACGTCGCGAGTTGATCGAAGAGGCCGGCATGGTTGCCTCGATGCTTCGCCGCGAGATCGGCTGTCAGAGCGCTCGCATCGCAACGGCAGCGCGACACGATGGGCCGGTCGACTTCCTACCGTGGCAGTTGGAGCATCCCTGGACTGACTTCGCGCCGGAGGCCGATACGCCACCGGAAGATCTCCTTTCCGAAATCCGAGTTCGGACCGACGGCGGCGGCCACGACGCGCTTGCCATACAGATTGCGAACGTACACGCGAGCCCGCTCGACGTACGCGTATGGCTGGAGCCGCTCGCCGGCGACGACGATCAACGCAGAGACGTCACCAGCCACCTCGAGCTGCGTCAGGTGACGTGGATCCCGACGCCGCACGCGGCAGGTCACGGCACGCATCGACTCAGTCATATGGGCGCCGATGCCTTGCCGGAACTGGGAAATGCCGGGATAGTCAGGCTTGCGCCGTCGTCGAGCGAACGGCTCTGGATCGACGTGCTCACGAAGGACCTGCCGCCGGGCGACTACGCGACGACGCTCCACATGCGGGCGCTCACGCAGACGGGAACCACGTGGGATGTCCCCGTGCGCTGGACAGTGGAGCCCGTCGCTTTGCCGGACGTGATGCCGCTGAAGTTCTGCAACTGGAGCGGCCATGGGCGACATTTCTCCCACGCTCTGGACGCCGCGATCGACGACTTGCAGGACCATCACACGAGCATCTTCTACAACATCCCCACCATACGCGTGAAGTATGACGGCGACGGCAATCTCGTCGAGGAGACCACGTGGGAGGAGCAGAACGAGGTCCTGCGTAAGATGAAGCCGGGGAACGTCATCCTCTTCCACCACCTGCCCATCTCGCCGGTGTCCGGTGCTCCGGGAATGTTCTCGGAAGCGTGGGAGCGTGCGTTCGCCGCGTTCCTGCCGCGATGGGTCGAACATCTCAGGGAAGAGGGGTTCGGCTACGACCGGTGGGCGTTCTACCCGGTGGACGAGCCGGGACTCAGGGGTGGCGTGCTGATCGAACGGCTGGAGCGATTCGCCCGGTTCGTGAAGGACCTCGACCCGAACGTGCAGATCTACACCGACCCGTTCCGAGGCATGACCGTCGCCGACCACGAGCGGCTCCTGGACGTACTCGATATCGTGCAGCCGACGCAGTACGGCGTCGTGCTGGCGGAGAACACCGACCGGATCGACTATCTCAGAACGACCGATCAGACGCACTGGATCTACGAAGCGCGGGCGAGAGTGAAGGAGGCCGTGACCCCGGAGTACTATTGGGAACAGATCTGGACGGCGTGGGAGATCGGCTTCACCGGCATTGGCTACTGGACCTATAGCAGTTCGCGATTCGACCTCTGGGAGGCCGCGGCGGACTACGTGCTGGTCTACCAAGGCGCGGAGGGTCCCGTACCGAGCCGACGCTGGCAGGCGGTCCGCATGGGCATCGAGGACTACGCGCGGATGGCGCGGCTCCGCGATGCGGCCACATCCGCGCGGGACGCAGGCCGCGTCGATGCGGCGGACCGAGCCGAACGACGGCTCGACGAGATGGTTGCCGAAGCAAAGGCGTCGCGATGGGACGCTGGAGTCGTAGCCCGGATCAGACACGAAATCATCGATCTGACGCTGGATCTGCAGCAGTAGGAGTCTGACAATGCACTACGCGCGCAATCGCAAGCATGTATACGTCGACTGGTCCGGAACGACTGCCGGATATGGCGTCGGATGGAGCGGCGAAACGCCACAGCCACATCTCATGCCGTCGGGCCTGCGCATCGAGTGCTTCGAACCGGAATTGCACCCGGAGCCGGTCATCGTGCCCGAGCACCCGTGGGAGAAGAAGGCCGTCAGCGCGTACACGACGCTCTTCGAGGATGACGGGCGGTATCGCTGCTACTACGAGGCGTACGACGTCTACGACACTCCCGACGGGGGCGACTACGGCGCGCGCGTCTGCTACGCGGAGTCGGACGACGGCATCGCGTGGTCGAAGCCCTCGCTTGGCGTGTGCGAGTTCGCCGGCTCGCGGGACAACAACATCGTGATGCAGGACGGCATGGGCCTGGGCAAGGGCGCTCACGGTGCGATGGTGTTCCGCGACCCGAACGGCGACGATCACGACCGTTACAAGATGGTCTGGTGCTTCAGCGAGTTCGGAAGCCCGGCCGTCGTCGGCGCGGTATCGCCTGACGGAATCGTCTGGACCGGGCTGGAGAAGCCCGTCGTGCCAAACCAGTACGCCGACACGCAGACCGTCATCGCGTGGGACCCCGACCGCGAGTTGTACACGGGCTACTTCCGCGACTGGCCCGTCGGCGATCTGTATCCGGAGAGGCGAGTCGTCCTCCGCGCCACGACGCCCGATTTCTACAACTGGCCGGAGCGGAAGCTCGTCTTCGCGGCGGACTCGCAGGACGACCCCGGCACGGACGTGTACACGAACGCATACACGGCGTGGCCGGGAGCGCAGAACGCCCACATCATGTTGCCCTGCTTCTACCCGCGCACGCGCGACACCATGGAGACGCACCTGGCGGTGAGTCGCGACGGCGTCGTATGGGAGCGTCCGCGCCGTGAGCCGCTCTGGGGGGGATATGGCGCCCCCGGGAGTTTCTGGCGGGCGGGCGTGGTGGCGTCGCAGGGCATCATCTCGCCGCAGCCCGGTGAGTGGTCCTTCATGGTGGGCTGCCGCGTCAAGACTCATAACGAGACTCACTACAACGACGGGCTTTCCGGCCCGAGCGGCCTGTGGCGCGCGACGATCCGCGAGGACGGGTTCCTGGCGCTTGCCGCGGAGGCGCGCGGAGAATGCTGGACGAATCCCCTCACGTTCGAGGGCAGCACGCTCCGCGTAAACGCGTGGACGCACTTCGGCGGGAGCCTCCGCATCGGCCTGTGCGAGGAGAGCGGCAGACCCATCGCGGGACGTTCGTTGGACGACTGCGACCCGTTGAGCGGCGATCAGACATGGCCGGCGGTCTCGTGGAACGGCGAATCGGACCTCAGCGCGCTGGAGGGCGAAACGGTTCGCCTGCACATCGAGCTGACACGTGGGCGACTTCATTCGTGGAGAATCGGGGAGTGAGAGTCCGCCGGGCGCTGGGCTCGCCCTATGCGCGCACAGGGGAACACGTATGGATCGCGAGGAACGTGTCCGACTCTTCGATGACTGGGCGAAACGGTATGACCAGTCGGATCCCGAAG
>CAZEAI010000192.1:0-5288 GCA_964510105.1 uncultured bacterium | reverse complement strand
CGTGAGGATCGGCCCGGAGATAGTCGCGTCCTGCGCCCCGGCGATACCGGCCAGCGCAAGGACCGACGCCGCGCACGTCAACAACAATTTCCTGAACATTCTAACCCCCATTGTCTTGGCCCGACCGAGCGGTCTGGCTACCGGCAAACGCCATCCTATGCATATATGTGAAGTATAGAGTACTACGCGTGGATGGACAAGTGAGTGACGCAGTTCACAACCCCGGCGAACGCTCGCCGTACTCGCGTTCGTTTCGGAGTTTGCCACCGCAAACTCCCCGAGGGTGAAGGTAGCGGCGAGTACTCGCTGTGCTCGCGTTCGTTTCGGAGTTCGCGTTGCGAGATCCCGGTGGTGCTGATGAGGGGTAAGGGGCATGGCACGCCATGCCCCGGTTCCTACGCCGCGTTGAGCATCCCGTGTGGATCGAGGATGAACTTCATCGCCGCGCCCTTGTCGAAGTCGCTGTATCCTCGGGGAGCCTCGTCGAGGGTGATGATCGTGGCGTTCACTGCCTTGGCGATCTCGATCTTGTCGTGGAGGATTGCCTGCATGAGCTGCCGGTTGTACTTCATCACCGGGCACTGGCCGGTGTGGAAGTGATGCGACTTCGCCCAGCCGAGCCCGATGCGGATCGTCAGTGCGCCGATCTTCGCTGCTTCGGTGCTGGCGCCGGGGTCGCCCGTGACGTAGAGCCCGGGAATGCCGATCCCACCGCCGGCTCGCGTGATCTCCATGACGGAGTTGAGCACCGTCGCGGGATGCTCCTCGCCGGCCTGTGAGCCGTGGCCACGCGCTTCGAAGCCCACGCAGTCCACCGCGAAGTCGACTTCCGGCTCGCCGACGATCTGCTCGATCTGCTCCGATAGCGACGCACTTCCGCGCAGGTCGATCGTCTCGCATCCGAAGCCCTCCGCCTGGGTGAGTCGCTCGGGGATCATGTCGCCGACTATCACCACCGCCGCGCCGAGGAGGTGGCACGAAGCCGCGCACGCCAGACCGACAGGCCCCGCTCCGGCAACGTATACGATAGCTCCCGGTCCGACCCCTGCCGTGACGGCGCCGTGGTAGCCGGTTGGGAAGATGTCCGACAGCAGCGTCAGATCTTTGATCTTCGCCATGGCTTGGTCCCTGTCGGGGAACTTCAGCGCGTTGAAGTCGGCGTACGGCACCATCACGTATTCCGCCTGACCGCCGATCCAGCCGCCCATGTCGACGTAGCCGTATGCTGCGCCCGGACGCGCGGGGTTCACGTTCTGACAGACGCCGGTCTTCCCTTCCTTGCAGTTGCGACACCGTCCGCACGCGATGTTGAACGGCACGGAGATGATGTCGCCCACGGCGAGATACTCCACGTCGCGCCCTGTCTCGACGACTTCGCCGGTGATTTCGTGACCGAGGATGAGCCCTTCGGGCGCGGTCGTGCGTCCCCGGACCATGTGCTGGTCGCTTCCGCAGATGTTCGTCGACACGACCTTCAGGATCACGCCGTGTTCGCATTTCCGGTTCTGCTCCGGGAGTTCGAGCTTCGGGTAGTCGATGCTCTGCACCTCGACGACTCCCGGCTTGATGTACGCGACACCTCTATTGCCTGCCATGGTTCGTTACCCCTTTGTCTCCGGATGTTTGAAAGCTGACTAACCGCTCATTATCAGAGAAGGTACGACGATCGGGTGGCAACACAAGAAACGGAACGGGAGAGCAGTCCTTGTGTGGCACGGGGCGTTTCGCGAAACGCCCTTACGGCGGGGGAATGCATGGGGAAGGCGATGGAGGAACCGATTTCCCGGATATAGGAATGCCGGGCCCGAGCGTGGCAGGCGGGCCGATGGGTACGCAGGGGCGCAGCACGCTGCGCCCCTGCATTGCGGTTCGCGCGCTACCGCACGAGCGCCAACCTGCGAACGCTCGTTTCGCTCGCGTTCGTATCCGAGTCGCGCTGCGACTCGCCACTCCAGACGAGGCGGTACACGTACACCCCGCTCGCTGCACTACGGCCCGATGCGTCGCGACCGTTTCGTACGATGTCGTCTGCCCCGGCCCCAGCCCCCGTATCAGCCCCTCGACCGAGACCGACTCCAGGGCTTGGATCCCTGTTAGCCTTCCCAACAAGAAAGGGGCCGAGCTTGCGCCCGACCCCTTCTCATACTTTGTGTGCCCGTGCGTCTACCGAAGTAGGGTGACGCGCTGATGCAGCACCGATCCTCCGGCGCGCAAAGACATCACGTACGCGCCGCTGGCGAGGACTCGTCCAGTGTCGTCACGGCCGTCCCAGGTGATTGCGTGCCGCCCGGCGCTCTGAGGCGCGTCCAGAAGCACGCGAACCGTCTGCCCCAACGTGTTCGAGACCACAACGCGAACGGGCCCATCGGTCGGTAGCTGATACGCGAGCCGTGTGGAAGGGTTGAACGGGTTGGGCGCGGGTGCGTGCAAGACCAATGCTCGCGGAAGATTGATCTGCACGTTCGGGAGGATCGTTCCCTCGTTGAGGTCAGCTTCAACGCGCACGAGCTCAGGCGCGACCTGGCCAGCGAGGCTGATGCTCACCAGCTCACTGACATCGGTGATCGGTTCGGCGCCTGCCAGAGCGATCCGCAGGGTGCTTCCGTCCACGCGCCAATCCACGAGCCAGTCCTCGGCAGGCGTGACGTCACTAACCTCGATGGGGGCTGCCGCCTCGAATGTCAGTTGAGCTGCGTAGACAGGCGTTCCCGCGCCCAGACCGACATGCCAGGCGTCGCGACCGTCCGTCGCAACGCTGACTGTGCGCGGCGGGCCGGATGCGAGCTTCGCCGGTGGCAGATTCCAGTTGCCCGACACGTCGCCGACGAGCAGCGCAACATTGTCCTCGGTGTAGGTGCTGCCGTCGAAGTGGAATGACACGGCACCGCCTGGCTCACCGTGGTCGAACGTCCAGGCTGGACGCTGGAACTCCGGGTAGTTGCCGACGGCAAACGCGAGCACATGCGACGCGTCATACGCGGTGACCCACTCGTTCCCGCTCGGATCGCCCGCGTTGGACTGCAGAGGGTCGAACGAGATGGCCTCCACTACGCGCCGGAGGATGAGCGATGCGTCCATCGCCGTGATGGCTGCACTCCGACCATCGGTCTTCACGCCCTGGAACCAGAGGTCGTAGTCGCCCTCCGGCACGTTGGCGAACTCGTAATACCCTTCGGAGTTCGTCAGCGTGCTGTCTTGCCCCATGAAGCCTTCGATCCTGACCCACACACTATCGACGGCCACTCCGGACTGCCAGTACGTCACGGTCCCGGCGACGGGTCCGACGTTGAGAAAATCGATGCTGCCGCCCTGCAGCGCCAGATCGGTCTGTCCTCCCTCATTGAAAACGAATCCATCATGGTCCTGAAGGTCGATCCACGCGCCCTGTCCGCTGAGATGGGTGAAGTGCAGCCGTGCGAGCGCACCGCCTCCCTGTAGCTTGGGACCGGTGAAAACGCCGGCGCCGATGACGACCACATTTCCGGGCTCCGGCTGATTCCAGTCATGCGCGGGCGAATCCCAGTCGCGCTCGCCCATGGTGTTCTCGAAGGTTACATTGTCGAGTTGCAGGACGGTCGGGTCGTAGCCCACCTCGATCTGGAACGAGGCGACGGCGTAGTCGGTCACATCCCCTTCGACGAAAACCGGAACGACGAAGCTGCCGCCCTCCGGGTGCGATGCATCGGGAATTCGTACGAACACGCCGGTGAGCTCAGGCCACATGATGTCCGTGAATGCCGTGTTGTGCGTGAATTCCAGGATATCGTTGCCCGTGACCGGGCCGACCATGAGCCGCCATGCGTGGTCCGTTGGCGGCGGATCATAGAGGCCGTTTCCATTAAGATCCGCGTAGAAGTCGATGGTGTAGTTTCCGCCGTCGGCGAAGATACCTGGCTGGTAGAATGTCAGGCTCTCGGATACCACTGACTTGGAAATCCGCGAGACTTCCGTTCCCGTTGCCGTGTCGACGATGCGCAGATGGAGCATCTGTCCGGCGTGCGGCGTCATGCCGTGAAGGGCAAGATCGAGGTCGAACGGGCCACCCCCCCCTCCAGCACCGACGGGTGGATCGATGGTCTCCACCGTGGCGATCGCGCCAACGCCGGCAGAGAATCCGCCGACTGCGGCCAATCTGTCATTGACCGCTGCCGCACCAAGTTGCGATCTCGCAACGTTTATCGCCGGAGCGGGTTCCCACGTGTCGGTGGCTACCACATACGCGTGTACAGATGACACGATCGGTGACCAATTCTCAAGGCCGCCAATGACGTAGAACCTTCCCTTGGCGAACGCCCCGGCGCCGTACTGTGTTGGCACCGGAAGGTTCGGTCCCTGCGACCACGCACCCGTTCCACCAGCCGCCAGCGGATCGAAGACATACAGCGAGTCCGAAACATTCCCGGGGCCGTTATCCAGTCCTCCCGCAACATAGATCCGCTGGCCGTCGGTGGCAGCGGCAACACCCTCCCGTGGCTGGGGGAGAGGAGGACCGCTCGTCCAGGTATTCGCCACTGGATCGTAGATATCCACGGAGGTCAGAGATGATTGGTCATCGGAATATCCGCCGATCGCGTAGATCAGCCCGTTGAGCGCCACCGCCCCCAACCCGGATCGGGCCGACGGCAGCGGCGCGCCAGTTGTCCAGCTATCGCCCGCCACGTCGTAAATGAACAGGCTGGCGCTGTGGCTTGCCCCCTCGCGGCCGCCCATCGCGTACACCTTGCCGCCGATGGCCGCAGCTGCGAGTTCCATGCGACCGGAGGGAAGCGACGCAACCGTCGTCCACGAGTCGCCGGCGAAGTCGTACCGTTCCACCGTCGACATTCCGGCGAAGTTCGCCTGTCCACCACCGACGGCGTATACCGCCCCACCGGATTCGGCGGCCGCGAGAAGATAACGCGCGGTCGGCATGTCGGTGCCGGCAGTCCACGCGACATCGCCGCCGCCGAAGCTGGTTGCCATCGTGAAGCTGAAGCTGTGCGAGGCCAACGCCAGGAAGCCCTGCTCAGCCGGGATACTCGAAAGGGTGACTGTGACGACTTCGCCCGCGGTGAACGTATGGCCGGACACATCAAGTGTCATTGTCTGGCCGGGCGTTGGCGGAGCGAGCGTCACCGCGCCCGACTGAGCGCCGGTGACAGCGATGGTGCCCCCGTCAACAAATCCCGCGTTGAACGTGATGGTCACTGAGCCAAGCCCGACCGGCACGTCCATCGCACCGTCTGTCGGCGTCGTCGAGACGACGCTGAGCGGCGCATCGCCTCCCCCGCCACCGGTGGTACCGGACA
>CAZEAI010000191.1:0-5382 GCA_964510105.1 uncultured bacterium | reverse complement strand
GATCGGTAATCGGATCGTTGGTAACGTTTCGAATCACAGACTTATCGGCGGTGCTGTCCACTGCTATCGATCCGACATTGCCTTGACGGACAACGATATCATCGGCAACAGCGGCGAGCGGAGCGGGGGGATCTCCATAGAGAGCTCCGCTGTCGCGATCAGAGGCGGACGAATAGCCAGCAACTCCTCAACGTTTGACGGCGGTGGTCTTGATGTATACGACGGGAGCACAGTGACCGTCGAAGGCGTAACCGTCTCCGACAACGTTTCACAATGGGATGCCGGGGGCATCGATGTCCGAGGAGGGAGCACCATTGCGGTCCGCGACTGCCGCATAGAGGCCAACAAAGGCGGTTCCGGTCTAGGGGGCGTCGCCATTAAGGAAGGATCGAGCATAGTGGCCTTGGGGACGAGTCTGCTGTCAAATGTGGGCGGCGGGATGGAGATCATGGGCGGTTCCGACGGCAGTATCACAGCGTGCTCGTTTGAGGGAAACGAGAGTATGAGGACCGCAGGCGGGTTGTATGTGCGAGACGGCGTGGGGGTCACCGTGACGCGGACAGTCTTCCGGGATAACATCGCGGACGACGGGGGTGCACTCTACGCCGGGACGCTAGAATCAGAATATGCAAGTGTCATTCTGGATAGCTGCCTATTCAGAGGGAATCGAACCGCAGACGAGACCGGTACGGGTCACGGCGGTGCTATCTCCGTTGGGACCGGTGCCGAGGTGGCTCTACGTCACTGCGTGATGGACAGCAACAAGGCAGACTGGGGTGGTGCGATCAGCCTTTGGCGAGGCCGTGTCACAGTCACTAGTAGTCTTATCGTCAACAACTACGCTGATTGGGGGGCTGCGATGACGGTCGTTCATCCGTCGGCAGCAGCGACGCTGAATCGGTGCACGATCTCCGGTAACGCGGGCCTCAGCTATGGCGGGGCTATCTCGCTCGCGGAAAGCTCCTACGTATCGCTGCGTAATTCCATCCTGCGCAACGAAGGAATTGGCGAGATCCGATCATCATTCATCAGCGGCTGGGGGTCTGGCACTGTCGAGGTCGGCCACTGCAATGTGGAATCACTGCACTCTACATTCGATGCGGGTGACAACATCGACGCGGATCCGCTGTTCATGAATGCCGGTGCGGGAGACTATCGCCTCCAAGCCGGTTCGCCCTGCATCGATACTGGGGACCCAAGCAGCGGGATGGATCCCGACGGGTCACGTGTTGACATGGGGGCGATTCCGTTCGGGAGCGCCCACCCACTGACTGTTTCGGACCTGCCCCAACCAACTGGTCTAATCCTCGCCCAGAACGCGCCGAATCCGTTCAACCCATCTACGACGATCCGGTATACGGTACCGGTAGACGACATTGCATATATGGCCATCTACGACGTGAGCGGCCGTCACGTGCGCACTCTTGTCGACCGCCGCGTCGCCGCCGGTGAGCACTCGGTCGTGTGGGACGGGCATGATGACACGGGACGACAGGCAGCGAGCGGGGTTTATCTCTATCGGTTGAAGACGAGGGACTTCGTGCAAGCGCGGCGCTTGACACTGATCCGGTGATCCGCCCTGCACTCTCGCACCGCCTCCACGGGAGTTCTCGGCAGTGAACTCCCTAACGTCCGCGAGCTTGCCTCGCGGACGCCGCCGCACGGTCCCGTATCTCCTCCTCCGTGACGCCCGCCGCGGCGTACATCGCGAAAATGTTCTCGAATGGAGTCTCCGGCGGGATCGTGTGCGACGCGGCGAGGATGTAGCCGCCACCGTCCGCTGTCATCACGTCGAGCAGTTCCTCGGTCGAGCGACGCACCTCCGCCGCGGACGCGTGCGGGAGCAGGTCCTGCGTGTCTACGCCGCCCATGAAGGCGAGATCGGCGCCGAAGTCGCGCTTGAGGTCCGCCGGGTCCATGCCGGGGCAGCCGTACTGGATGGGATTCAGGATGTCGAGCCCCATCTCGATGAGGTCGGGGATAATGGGCAGGATCGCGCCGCAGGAGTGATACGCGACCCACAGCCCGGCGTCCTTGCCGACATCCATCACCGTCTGCAGGTGCGGACGGATGGCGTCGCGCCACATCTCCGGGCTCATGATCATGCCGCGCTGGCTGGCTATGTCGTCGCCGGTCCAGAGCATGTCCAGCGCCAGGTTCGACACGGCAAGCTCAGACATGTGCCTGGCGAACGCGGCGGCGGCGCCGGTCATGTGATCGGCGAGTTCCGGGTCCGCGGCGAGGTCCATGATGGCCCGTTCCATGCCCCGGACGCGGCAGACCATCTCATGCGCGCAGGGCGAGACGTCGCAGCCGACGAAGTACTCATCCGCCTGCGCCATGACCGGGTCCATGTTGGCGAGGAGTTCGTCGGCGCTGTCGTACGGATACTCGTACGCGCGGATTTCCTCCGGCGTGGCGTTGCGGAGCGGCTCGCGGACGGTCTGGTTGAACGGGCCCGATTTCTCCCACTCGATGCCCCACGCGTCGGTGTGGCCCTCGCCGTCGTGCTCGTGGGTGATGCCCTCCATGGCGTAGTTGTTGCCGACCCACGCCTGCCGGATGTCGTCGCCCATCACCTCGCCAATGCTGTCAGCGGGGATCTCAAGCTCCGCCGCGAAACGCACCGCGGTATCGGGGTGGAACCACATGAAGATCGGTACCCGGTCGACCGGCTCGCGCCGGAGCGCCGCGTGCACGCGCTGTTTCGAGGTCATCATTCCGCCTTCAGTCCACCGACCGCATCCGCTCGCCGATCCAGTCGGTGCCGAGCTGCTCGGCGCGTTTGCCGAAGGCCTGCGGGATGAGTTCGTTCATCTCCCGCGCGCGACCGAGATTGCCGATGCCGGGCGTGATGCAGTTGATATCGCCCACGACGTTCGCCGCTGCATTCGCCCAGACCACGTCCTTGCGCTGAAGGTAGAACCAGACGAACCCCGCCGAGAACGAGTCGCCGCAGCCGGTCGTGTCGGTGACGGTGCCCAGGTCCGCCGCCGGCCAGACGAGCCCATAGATACCGTCGTCCGTGCGATGGGCCATTACGCTGCCTTGGGGTCCGAGCGTTATCATCACCGCGCTTGGTCCTCCCGTGCATATCTCCGCCGCCGCGCGTAGATACTCGTCGGAGCCGCGGATCGGGCGATGGAGTACGTGCTCCACCTCGAACTCATTCATCTGCACGGTATCGGCCTTTGCGACCCACTTCGGCCAGTCGGTGAGCCCGACGAACTCGCGCTCGCCTTCGTCGTTCCAATGCGTGATGCTGTTGTGGATGTCCACGTGCATGTGGCCGGCGTTCTTCTTCACGGCGCGACCGAGGGTGTAGAGCGCGTTGGCGTCGAGTTCGGCGCCGGTGATGAAGTTCACGAGCACCACGTCGCACGTCCCGGCCAGCGCGAGCTGCTGGCTGGTGAGCGGCGGCGGGACGTGGAGCAGGTTCTCCGTCCGCGCGGTGATGCTCTGGAACACGAGCTTCACGGTCGGGTTCGGCGTGTCCGGCATCCGGCGCAGGCCCTCGGTCGAGATGTTGCCGAACGTCCTGAAGAGCGTCACCACGTCGTCGTACCGGTCGTCGCCGACGTTGGCGACAGGCACGAATTCCACGTCGGAGTCGACGATGGAGCCGAGCGCGGCGAGGTTGTACGTGATGCCGCCGAACGACTGCTTCTGTTCGCCGAGGTGCGTGGTGATGTCGTCGTACACGACGGTGCCGAGGATGGCGATTCTCATGGGCATTCCGGAGGTGTCGGGTGTCGAGTGTCGGGCCGCGCAAGTCGCTCCGCGCCACCGGTGAATCGGGTCGGAAGATACGCGTTGGCGCGGATTCGGGGCAATGTGGAGTGGGAGGGGTGGGTGGGAGGAGGCGGTTTGACATCCGTAGGTTCGAAACCGTACGTTGAAATACCCGATGTACATTCGTTGCGCACACCAATGCCGACATGCCCGCGACGCTGAGCGCCCTGCTATCGTGTGTCGTCACGGGGGAGAGCAGCAATATGAGACGCTCCAACCTATTTGCGCTTTCATGTCTGATCCCATTAGCCTTGACGGCCTTGCTCGTCGGTACGCCATCTGCTGGGGAAGACATTTCCATTGCTGTCATGGACTTGGAGGCACGTGGCATCGACCAGACGACCGCCGAGTACGTGTCCGACCGCGTGCGGGCTGAACTGATCGGCACAGGCGCGTTTCGCGTGATGGAGCGTGGCCCGATGCTATCGGCCCTCATGGAGGAACAACAGTTCCAGATGAGCGGCCTGTGCTCTGAACAGAGCTGCTTGGTGGAAATCGGGGAAATCATTGGAGTGCAAAGGATTATCGGCGGTTCCATCTACAGAATCGGTCCATCGTACCGAATCGTCCTTCGACTCGTGAACGTTGAGACCGCTGAGCTGGTCCTGCTGGAAGAGGAACGCGCAGCCAACCTTGACGAGTTGACCCAGGCAGCCACGAACCGTCTGGTCTCGCGCATTGCCGCGGCGCTGGGGGAGGCCGAACAGACAGGAATGAGCCCGCACGATGCGGCGCAGGCTCTCCGAGCGCAGGAGGAACAGCGGGTTCGAGAGGCGGAGCGGCGAAGGCGCGACATCGAAGCGCGGAGATCGCGTGCGGCGCTTCGCGAGAGGGCGATTCAAGCGTGCGAGCAGGAAAGACAGGCCCGCGTAGAGCAAGTTCAGCGCGGTGGTCGCGGGCGAACCGCGCTGAAGATTACCGGCTCTATCGTGGGGATGCTTAGTGCTGCCGTTGTTGCTGCCAAGGAGGATTGGGGTATCGAGGTGGGGGGCCCGGCGATGGTAGTTGGGACGCTTGGAGGGGCCCTAATAGCGGACGGTCTCTGGAAAGCGGCGACAATACGCGCTCGCGCGCGGGGGATTCAGCGCATCCAACAGGAGCAGTGTGCATGCTTCCATGCGCGATTGCTGGAGCCACTAGCGTATCGCTCCAGACGCGCCACAGGCCTCCGCGTCAGTCTCCCGTTGGAGTGATCGCAGCAACTTGGTGCCTTGGAGCCATGTTGCGGGTGCATCCCATCCACGGGCCATTGTAGCGGTGCACCTCCCCCCCCGCCCCCCCGCCCCGCCTGTGTCCCTCCTCGCCACGCGCGTATCTTGCCGTGCGTCGTATCCGTCCCGTGCCGCTGGACTCGCGGCGAGCGCCGCCGGACCCGTATCCAGGAGGTATCCATGGCGAACGTCCTCACCCCCGATCTCATCGCGAAACTCGAATCAGTCGACAGCCCGACCGTGTCCAACGCCGTGGAGCAGTTCAAGGTTCGGTCGCGGCGCGAAGGCTATATGGGTCCGGACATGCAGTGCCGCTTCCCCGACCTCGGCGCCGTCGTCGGCCGGGAGCAGGTTCAGGAGCTCGCCCAGGAAGCTCGGA
>CAZEAI010000190.1:0-5738 GCA_964510105.1 uncultured bacterium | reverse complement strand
GCCACTCATCCTACATCGTCGAGAAGGTCACCGTCGCGCATAATGCACTCGTCATCGACCCAGACGGTGGGGCGCAGAACAATGCCGTCGGAGTGGAACGGCGCGCTCACTGTGCCGCCCATGGACTTGTTGTCACCGAACGCGAGGTGGATCGTCCCGAGTATTTTCTCGTCCTCCAGCACGACCCCCGTGAGCCTCGCCGCGTCGTTCGTGCCGATACCAAGCTCCGCCAGGTTGCGGGCGTCGGGACCGGCGGTGTCCATGTCGCGGGCGAGTGTTTCGCTATGCGGGTGGCCGGTGATCGTCGTGGCCCGTCCATCTACTATCTCGATCACGATGGGTGCGTCGAGCACACCGCTGGCGCCGATGGAGCCGTCCACGGCGATTCTCCCCTGCGCGGTTCCCTCGACTGGTGCGAGAAACGCTTCGCCCGCGGGCAGGTTCGTGATCCCCGGCTCGTGCACGACGCCGGTATCGCACATGATCTCGCGGCCCGCGATGGAGAACGAAACATCCGTACCGGCCGGCGACGTCACGCGGATCTGCTCGCGACCGCGTATCCGCTCCGCAAGCGCTTCGGTTCGACGCTCAATGGCGGAGTAATCCGCGACTACGGCGCGCCCCATGATCTCGTCGGTGATCCCCGGGAGCGTCGCCACACGCGCTCCGGCGGCGGTAGCGCGTCTCCGGGCGTCGGTGTGGGTAAGCGAGCGCGACGTCGGAGCGAATACCACGTCAGCGGCAGCCATGGCGTCCGCGACGGGCTGAGGTGGCTCCTCCCCGTGTTCGGACCGCGGTCTGATCTCCGCGAGGACCGCGTCAGCGCCGGCATCGTTCGAGGCGGTCCAGAGCGCGGCGCCGATAGCGCGACACGGTTCGTCGCACACAACGACTACGGACTCGCCGGGTCGAACGTCGAGGCACTGGGTTACCGCGACACGCGCCGCTTCGCTCAGGTGATCTGCCGCCATGGGTATTCCTCCGGGCTGGTTGCCTCGGCCGCGTATGCGTGGCCGTCGCGTTCGTCGATCTTCGTGACTCGTCGCCACGAATGCACAGTCTAAGATAATCCCAGCACACTATGTACGTAGGCCACGATCTGCGTCGGTGTCGCGTTGAATCCCGCACGGCCGGCACTCTGTCCATGGTTGGGGCCGCCGGAGCCGTTCGCGTATCTTCTATGATCTTGCCCGCCGGGTCCAGGCAAGAATGCCCAGTCACATCGCGTTACTCCACCTGCGTACGCTCGTGAGTCAGTCTGTCCTATCGCATGGCGATGGCGCATGCTCGTCGCGTTCGCGGCGCACGAGACGTGGATTCTCTCGCCGCTCGTCGGCACGATACGCATTTCCTATCCGATACGGCGCTCCGATGCAGGGGCGCCCACATCCTGTAGTGAAGAGGGTTAGAGTACGATGCACGACAAGCCGTACGATTCCACGACTCGCTGGAAGATCGCCATCGCCGCTGTCGCCATACACCTGAGCATCGGCTCGGTCTATGCGTGGAGCGTGTTCGTGAAGCCGCTTCAGGCCATGCATGGCTGGTCGCGGCCGGAAATCACATGGACGTTCTCCATCGCCATCGTCATGCTGGGGCTGTCGGCTGCATTTGGCGGCACCTGGATGGAGCGCAACGGGCCGTCCAAGAGTGCCCTCGTCTCCGGCCTGTGCTTCGGCGTAGGCGTGGTGGGTGCCGGTGTGGCGAGCATGGTCGGCTCGCTGTGGCTGTTGTACGCGACGTACGGCTTCATCGGTGGCATCGGGTTGGGCATGGGATACATCTCCCCCGTGAGCACGCTTCTCAAGTGGTTCCCCGACCGTCGCGGCCTCGCCACCGGCATGGCTGTCTTCGGATTTGGCGCGGGCGCGTTGATCACGGGTCCGATCGCCACATTCCTGATAGAGGGATTTGGGGTTCCGGCGACGTTCTGGATTCTTGGGAGCGTATACCTCGTCGCGATCCTCTTCGCGTCCCGCGTTCTGCGTTTTCCGCCGCGTGGATACTGTCCGGAGGGATGGAGCCCGGAGACGTCCAAGACCACGGGATTCCGGTCGGACCGCGACTACGAGCTGGGAGAGGCTGTTGCGACGCCGCAGTTCTGGCTTCTCTGGGTGCTGTTCTTCGTGAACATCTCCGCCGGTATCATGCTCATCTCGCTGGCCTCGCCGATGGCTCAGGAGATCGTGGGCCTGAGCGCGGCGGAAGCGGGAGTGATGGTCGGCCTGATGGGCATCTTCAACGGCGCGGGCAGGCTGTTCTGGTCGACGTCATCCGATTACCTCGGACGTGCCGCGACCTACGGCACCATGTTCATCCTGCAGATAGTGATCTTCGTCATGCTGCCGAATCTTCGGTCGGTGATCTTGTTCCAAGCGTCGTTCTTCCTGGTGATGACGTGCTACGGCGGCGGCTTTGCCACCTGCCCGGCATTCATCGCCGACCTGTTCGGCGCGCTCCGGGCGGGTGCCATCCACGGCGTCATCCTCACGGCGTGGAGCGCCGCCGGGATATTCGGTCCGGCCCTGGGGGCGCTGATTCGCGAGTCGACGCAGAGCTACTCCGCGGCGCTGTTCACTATCAGCGGAGCACTCGTCGTCGCGCTGGGGTGCACCGTTGCGATCGCGTATGCGTTGAAGCGCATGACGGCCCAGGCGCAGCAGGTTGCCGCCGAATCCGCTGTGGCAGAGGTAAGCGCCGGATAGGCTGGTCGGTGAGCGACTGAGGGTGCGACCCTCACGGCGCGGGATCGGCGGCTCTCCGTGATTCCGCGCCGAGCCGTGTGTTCACGTCGCGGTGACCTTCCTCTGGCCCGGGGGCAGCGGATTGGCTCGGTAGCGGGGCTGCTATTCGTCACTGCGATTCGGTAGCTTCGAGGACGTAGACCTCAGCCAGATCGTCGGGAAGGGACGTGTCTATGCCTCGCGTATCCGAGCTACTGGATGCCGTCAATGTCGACCGCGTCAGCCGCCGAGCGCTGGATCTCGTGGAAATACCGAGTCCAACCGGTAGTACGCGAGCCGTTACCGAGCATTTCTCCTCGGAATGCGACATCCTCGGCCTCGATCTCAACGTGATAGAGGACATCCCAGGCATTCCCGCCGGATGCGACGTTCCCAGCATCGCGGCGTATCTGCGAGGAGACGGTTCCAAGACACTCCAGATCGACGGCCACCTGGACACGATCGACATGGCGCATCCGGAGCCGCGCATACAGGGCGGCGTGCTGACCGGTCGCGGCGCGGTCGACATGAAGAGCGGCCTGGCGGCGGCGTTGGAAGTGGTCGAAGTCCTTCGCGAACACGGCGTGACGCTACCGGGCACGCTCCTATTGACGGCACATGGGATGCACGAGGCCCCCATCGGCCACGGCGAGGGGCTGCGGGCTCTCGTGAAGGCCGGGCACCGTGGCGACGCGGCAATCGTTGCTGAGGGGCCGTGCGACTACCTGGCGAGTGTCTGTCGCGGCATGTCCATATGGAACGTGACAATCGACAGTTCCGTGGCGACGAGTCACGAGAACGAGTCACCCCGCGACGCACCGCACCCGATCGTCGCCGCGGGGATGCTGGCGAGCGCTCTGGAGGTCGAACGCACACGGCTCGCCAAGGTGGAACGACCCCATGTCGGCCCCGAAACCGTGTTCACGGGGCAGCTCCACGCGGGCGACTTCTACAATCGCTTCCCCGCACGCGCGACGTTGCAGGGTACGCGCCGCTACTTCGCGGATCACTCGTTCGACGATGTGGTCGCGGAGTTCCGCGAAATCGCTCAGACCGTGGCCGACGCCACGGGGACGAATATCGTCGTCGAGTTCGACAGGGTCCGTGGCGGATACGAGTTGGCGGAGGACGCCGACATTGCGTGCGCATTCAGGCGCACCTACGAGGCGCTGGAGGGAGCGAAGCTGGAAGTCCGCGCGTTCCCTTCGGTGGGCGATGTGTCGATCCTCGCCGGCGAGTACGGGATTCCGTCCGTCTACGTCGGAAGCCGCGGGACAGGGGCGCATTCCGATCTGGAAGAGCTGCGGATCGACGACCTCGTCCGGCAGACGCGCCACATCATGGCGCTGGTGCTGGAGTACTTCGGCGTGGAGTAGCGGGTCGCCCGCGAGTCGGCTGTTTCTCGGAGTCGCCGGGCGTCAGGCGTAGATGCTCCGCATCTGCCACGCGTCGAGCGAGACGAGCCGCGCATCTCTTCCGCGCGCGCACAACGATACGCCCACGCTGTCCTCGCGACCGGGGTACACCCGCGCCGCAACGCACTGCTTCCCGTTCACGAACACCTCCACAACGCTGCGGTCGACGAACACGCGTAGCTTCAGGGTCTCACCTTCGTCGAGCCGCACCTGGGCGGTCTCCGGCGGACGCGTCCGCGCATCCGGCAGGAGCGACGAATGCGCCACGTCGAGCGAGATCACACCATTCCGGCGGCCCTCCCACAACCCATCGCGACGAAGCCCAACCTCAGGGAAGAACGAGATGCGCGTGTATTCCTCACTGTCTGGCGATCGCAACACGTCCATTTCAATTGTAGGCGCGCCCATAGGATCGATCTCAGCGACGACCTCAAGCGCGTTGCCGCTCACGCCGTTCAGCATAACGTCCTGATTCGCCGGCAGCGTCATGCCGTCTACATGCACGTGATCTGCACGCAACGACTCGATGTCGCCCGCCGGTTCCTGCCCGAGCTCGTTCGGACCAGTCAGCGTGAGGCGACGCGGCAGCGTCATGATCTGGTTCCACTCCTTGCCGGAGATGCCGTCGTTCATGTTGAACAGGACGATCACTCCGCCGTCGCCGTCGGGCGTTGCCGATGGCGCATGAACACCGACGGGACTCAGAGCACCGAAGTTGAATTTGCCATGAGTGGTGGCGACAAGTTTGTCCCGTTTCGTGTCGTAGCCGCCAAGGAAGTACTGTGCTCCGCTCATGTGACTTACGAACAGAAGGATGTGTTTGTCGCCGATGGGCCAGAAGTAAGGGCACGCACCGTCGTCGCCCACCAGGGTGAAGCGGTCGTTCTCGACGAACGGATGCAGGTACTCCCACGTCTCCAGGTCGTCCGAGCGCAACAGGAAGTCCGCCGCCGAGTGACGCCCGTCGTCGGTAAACGGCACGGTACCACCCGAGAGCGAGTAGTAGACCCCGTCTTTCCGCCAGATGCACGGATCGAAAACGCGGTAAGGAAGCTCCGACGCGTCCGGCGCCGTCATCGGAACCACGGCCTGCCCGGTGACCTTCTCCCAGTTCAGCAGGAGCGGGTCGCTGGACACCGCGACCATGTTGCCGACCTTGGTTCCGTGATACATCGCGATGACACGATCCTGCTCAACGAGCGTTGCGCCGGAGTAGCAGCACTCCTCCGGGTCCGGATAGATCGCGTACGGCAGGTCGCGCCAGTGGATCAGGTCGTCGCTGCCGGCGTGTCCCCAGTGCTGCCGCGGGTCCTCGGGCGGGTAGCCCTGGTAGAACAGGTGCCATCGGCCCTGCCAGTAGCACAGCCCGTTCGGATCGTTCAGGGTGTGCTCCGGATTCACGTAGTGGAACGCGGGGCGGTGTGGGTCGGCGGAGAGCCTCGCCCGCGACTCGGCGAATCGCTCCAGCATAGGATTCGCGGCGAGCTGCGCCTCCTGTTCCGCGAGTGTGTCGGCGAATTCGTACTTCGGAACGAGTGACTCGCGGCTGGAAGCGTCGTCTCGGGGCATGTTCGGATCCTTCGGTGATGGCAGGTGTTGA
>CAZEAI010000189.1:0-5765 GCA_964510105.1 uncultured bacterium | reverse complement strand
TCAGCCTTGCGACACTCCTCTGGCTGAGCTACTCCCACGGAGCAACCAACCTCGACGTGGGGGTCATCCTGAGCTCGGCCACCTTCCCGTTTGCCGAGGCCGGGACGTACATGAGGAACGCCGCTTCGGTCAACGTCGCGTCGATCTGGACCACCGTCCTGGGCGGAGTGCTCATGTCGATCTTCATCTTCCTCCACCGACGGCTCCTCTGGTGGCCCGTCTACCCGTTCGGCTTCGCCATCGCAGAGAGCGCCACCATGGAGCACATGTGGCTCTCGGTGTTCATCGGATGGTTCGTCCACGTGATCGTCGTGCGTATCTGGGGAACGGCAGGCTACCGGCGCATCAAGCCCGCGGCGATCGGCGTGGTCGTCGGAGATTTCCTGAGCCTCGGCCTGTGGGCGGTGATCGACATCATGACGGGAACGATCGGAAACCGGCTCTCCCACGGGGTGTCCACGTGGTAGGGCTGCCGGGATAGACCCGACGCGAGGGATCTACCGCGCCACCGGCGTGAATGCCTGGTGGCTATTCGTGGAGGAATACCCGCTTCTCGGCGATACCCGTCGCCTGGCTCACCTCAAGCCACATCCCCCGCGACACGCGGCATTACATACGGCCCCTCGGGAATCACGGCGACGAGCGCATCCTGACCATGTCGGTCGAGCGCTTCCTCCACCGCCTCTTCCACTGACGGCGCGGGCGTTACGAACAGGTCGCGCACAGTGTCCTCGTCGAGGCCGTGCGTCACGTACCGTATGTCGGCGCGGTCGAGCGCCTTGCACATTTCCTGAAGCTGCCACTGATCGATGACGAACCTCCGCGGATCGGCAAGCCGGCGGCGGAATGCTTCCACCGATGGCGTCTCGCGCATGAGCTGCGTGAAATCCGGCGAGCCAATGCCCTCCTCGCACGCCGACGCGACGACGATTGTGCCGCCCTGCTTCACAGCGGGAAGCGCGGCGGTCATGGCCTTCACGGACTGGTAGAAGGTGAGGTCCAGCGGGTATCCGGCGGAGGTGGTGACGACGATATCGGCTTCACGTGGCAGTTCCGCGATACATTGCGATGCGACGAAATGACAGCCGTCAGCATGCGCGAGATCGAGATCGCCTGCGAACACTCCCACCATCTCGCGGGCGCCGCTCAACGCGGCGTTGACCGTGAAATCCACGCGTGCCATGCGAGCGATCTCGCTGGCCTGTTCGTGGAACGGATTGCCCTCGAGCACGCCCTCGCAGGCTCTGGGATGAGCGAGCAGGTCCGGGCCGTGCATCACGCGCATTGTCGCCACGCCAGCGAGCCCCGGGCAGACAGCCTTCCGTCCGCCCGAGAAACCCGCCATCAGGTGCGGCTCGATGAGCGACGTCGCGATGTGAACCTCGGCATTGAGGAACGCGCGATTGAGCCATACCGGCGTGCCGCGCGACGTCTCGCCGAGATGCGCCAGCGTCGATTCGTCGCGGGCGATGTGGTTGACGATCTCCACGCGCTTGACGATATCGTCGCCAACCATCTCCCGTATCTCGTCGGGCGTATTCGGCCGGTGCAACCCGGTGCCGACAACGATCAATATCCCATCATTCGGGATACCGGCGTCGTTCAACGCATCGAGGAGGGGCGGCAGGATGGTTGCGTTCGGCACGGGACGCGTGATGTCGCTGATGGTGATCGCGGCCGTAGCCCTGCCACGAGCGATCTGGCTCAGTGGCGGGCAACCGATGGGGCTCGCGACGGCGGCGCGAACGGCTGCGTCGGGATCCGGCAGTGCGGGTGTCTCGCGCGTACGTAGGAGCCGGACGTTCGCGTCGTCGGGCAGATCGACGTCGAGGCCGTCACGTCCGTAGCTGAGGTGCGCGCGCATGGGCTTACCGCCCGTAGTTCTCGAAGGCCTGACGCGTCAGGTCGGTTAGGATCGCGGTGTTGGCTTTGATGTCGTCCTCTGTGAGACGGATCCGGTAGTTACCCCACGTTCTGTCGTAATTCATGACATCGAGATCATGCTGGTCTAGTCGAGCGTCCGTCTCGTCTGTCCGCTCAAGGTGGATGTGCGTCGAAAGACGACGTTTCAGTGGGTAAAACGAAACGAAGTTGCGAGCAACGCCATCCTTCGCCATCCCGATGTAGGACTTGTTGAATTTGGGTCCGTAGCCTGGCGCGACCGCGTGAACGATGTCCATGAATCTATCGAGAATCTCCATAGTGTGCGGGCTCGCAGACTGTTCCCAGTACTTTCGGTCCACTGGTTGCGCCAACTCGTCGTCTGGCAATCCAAGCGGCAACTCGTCGAGAACGGTCGTGAACATCAGTGCGATCTTGTCCTCTATCGAAAGAGCCCTCATCTGGATCGCGACGAGTGGAATGAAACCGTTGAAGAGGCCGATCACGTTCAGGAACCGGCTGGTAACGTCCTCGGCGACAATCACTGCGCAATGATCTAGTTGCGGGTAGCGTCTACGTTCGATGTCCCAGTACTCTATTGTCCGGATGATGTGGCTCTCGTCGGTCGGGCCAAGCTGGATCTCCACCTCATATCGCCGATTCGAGGACGGGTCGCTGAGTAGGAGGTCCAAGCGACCTGCTTTCGGCTGCGGACGTTCGACATCAAGCAGCCGTAGCTCGCCAAGACCCAAGATTTCGGGATCCAGCGCGATGTGCTCCTGAACCCATTTCTCGTTCAGCTCGCCGTGGTTCAGTATGGACACGGATTCCGGCTTCACGTACTCCATGCCGCCCCTCACTTTCCCGCGATCGCCCGGACGTGCTCGGGCGTCGTGCCGCAACATCCGCCGAGAGCGACCACGCCGCGCTTCCGGTACTCCGACGCAAGCCGAGCGAACGTGTCCGGCGCTTCTCGGAACACGGTCTGCCCGTCCTCGATCTCCGGCAGCCCCGCGTTCGGCTCCGCAAGAAGCGGCAAATCAGCGCCTGAGCGGAGTTCGTCGAGGAGTTCGAGGAACTGATCCGGCGTAATCCCGCCGCAGTTCGCGCCGATAACGTCGGCTCCGGCATCGGCCATCGCCCGCGCGCCATCGGCGGGAGTGACGCCCATCATCGTCCGGAACCCGTGGGGGTTCTTCTCGAACGTCATCGACACGAGCACGGGCATGTCCGGCGCGACCTCTTTCGCGGCGCGAATCGCGCAGACCGCCTCCTGCACGTCCATCATCGTCTCCGCGATGATGCCGTCGACACCGCCGGCGACAAGCGCCTCGATCTGCTCGCGGAACACATCGACGATGTCCTGCTCGGACATGGTCCCGAGCGGCTCGATGAATTCACCCGTCGGCCCGACGTCGCCAAGCACGAACGCATCGCTTCCCGCGGCAACCTTCGCGATCTCGGCAAGCCGCCGGTTCAGCTCGACGACACGGTCGCCCAGCCCGGCCTTCGCCAGCTTCAGGCGGCTGCCACCGAATGTGTCGGTGATGACGGCATCGGCGCCTGCGTCTATGTAGGCGCGGTGAATCGCGGCGAGTTCGTCGGGATGCTCCACGCCCCAGAGTTCGTTGTTGCCCGTTGCCTCCCGCGCCATGAGCTGCGTGCCCATCGCGCCATCCAGCACGAAGTTGCCGGCCCGGAGTTTGTCTCTCAGCGTCATCGACTAGCCCTCCTGCTCCCCGTACTTGTCGAGAAGGTCCCGGGCGAATGCACGGACTTTGCTGCCCACGACGCGGTCGCCGAATGCGAAATCGAGAAACGCCTTGAAGTAGGTCTCGGGATTCCCGATGTCGAACCTCGTCTCATGCGGTTCGAGCGGTACGCACCAAACGGGCTTGCCTTCGCGGACGAGGCGCCTGATGGCGTCCGTGAGCTGTATCTCGCCTCCGTGACCCGGTTCGGTCAGGTCCAGAGCGTCGAATATCTCCGGGCTGAAAACGTAGCGCGCGGCAACGGCGTGGTGGCTCGGCGCATCGTCGGGATGCGGTTTCTCGACGATGTCGCTGATCTGGAACGGCTTCGTCAGATCCGCCGTGGGGTCGGGCTTGACGACGCCGTAGCGCCTGGTCGCCGTCGGCTCGATCTCCCACACGGCGATCGTGGCGCTTGCTCCCTGCGACAGATGCGTCTCGCAGAGCCGCTCGACGAGCGTCTGCTCCTCTCGAGCAGATCGAATGATGGTATCGCCAAGGGCCACCACGAACGGATCGCGTCCGACGAACGCGCGACCGTGGAGCACTGCGTCGCCCAGCCCCGCCGGTTTGCGCTTGCCCGACGGCACGGTCTGGCGCGTGTAGAAGAGCTGCGCTCCCTCAAGCTGGATGTCCACCTCGCGCAGCAGATCCTCGTCCTCGCTCTCAAGGAGGCGCTCCATCAACTGCGGATCGTAGTCGAAGTGATTCTCGATGGACTGCTTGGTGCCGCCGGTGACGAGCAGCAAATACCGCAGGCCCTGCTCCACCATCTCCTCAACGACGTACTGCACCACCGGCTTACGTCCGACCGGCAACATCTCCTTCGGCTGCGACTTCGTCGCCGGAAGGAGGCGGGTGCCCAGGCCGGCGACCGGCACGATGACCTTATCAATGATCCGGCTTGACGTCTTCATGAATGAACCTTCCGATCGGAGTAGTATTTCCGCCGAAGCAGCGAACGGATGCGATCTCTAAGAATAGCGTCGCAACCCATACCGACACAGGGGTGGCCCGGTCCTCGGTGGTTCAGATGTCGCCGTCGGTTGGCACAGCTCTGAGCCTGTACGCGGCGCAGAACCTGCGATTCCAGTTTGTGCCGCCCCCCTCCCTCCCGTCGTTTCTCGGTTCTACTTTATCGTTCCCGCGCGATGCAGCCGGATGACCACTGCTTCGCTCGCACACGTTACTTCCGTCGCCCCAGGGAGAGATGCATGAGCACTCCGGATGAGTTTGTAGCCTACGAAGCATTTGGCGCGATAGGCGACGGCGTGAACGATGATCTGCCGGCGATCTGTGCGGCGCATGAGCATGCGAACTCGCTTGGACTCCCCGTCCGAACGAAGCCCGACGCGACCTACCATCTAGGTCGCAAGGCCCTGACCGTCACTATCGGTACCGATACGGACTGGAACACGTCACGGTTTACCATCGACGATTCATCCCAACCTGAGGACCACAAGAAGCCCTTGTTCGAGGTTCGTTCGCTCCTGGAGTCCGAGCAGCTCCAGATCGCTCAGCTCAAGCGGGATCAGGATCGAATCGAGGCACGCCCTGAGCGCGACTGTTACGTCATGGTGGAGAACGACGCCGAGAAGGTTTTCATCCGGAAGGGGCTCAACCGGAACAACGGCGTGCCCAGATCCGACTGCTTCATACTTCGTCGCGACGGATCCGTGGAAGGTCCCATTGACTGGGACTACGGCGCCATCACGCGCACTGAGGCCCGACCGATTGACGAAGCGCGCCTTACACTGCGCGGCGGCATCTTTACCACCATCGCCAATCGGATGAAGCAAGATGTCGGCTACAACTACTGGTCCCGCAATATCGTCATCACCCGGTCGAACACCGAGATCGCAGGTCTGACGCACTACGTTGCAGGCGAGACGGCCGTGGGACACCCCTACAGCGGGTTTCTCAACATCAGCCAGTGCGCCAACATCACCCTGCGTGATTGCTTCGTATCAGGGCACAAGACCTACTCGACAATCGGCGCGGCGGGCCAACCGGTCAGTATGGGGTCTTACGATATCAATGTCGGGCGAGTCGTGAATTTCCAGATGATCAACTGCCGAATGAACAACATCCTCGACCGGACGCGATGGGGCGTGATCGGGTCAAACCTCTGCA
>CAZEAI010000188.1:0-6139 GCA_964510105.1 uncultured bacterium | reverse complement strand
GGTGGCGCGCTCGAGGAGCGTGTCCTCGGTATGGTGAACCGCGTGGAGCAGAGGGTGATCGGGCTCATCGAAACCGTGAGCGACCTGCTGAGCGTCGCTGAGTTCGAGTTTCAGCAGAAGAGAGGCCCAGCGGAGCCCGTTGACCTTGCCGAGACCGTCGCGCGGCTGATCGGTATGCACGCCGCGACGGCGCAGCTCAAGCGGATCGAAGTCCATTTCGCCGTTGCCCCCGGATTGCAGATCCTTGCCAGCTCCGACGACATGGACCAGGCGCTCGACAACCTCATTGAGAACGCCGTCAAGTACACGCCCGAGGATGGGGATATCTTCGTCGAAGGGTTCGCCGACGAGGGTGGCGTGCGCCTTGTGGTGCGTGACACTGGAATCGGCATACCTCCGGAATCCCTCGACGAACTCTTCAAGGAGTTCTACCGCGCGCCGAACGCGAAGGAGTATCAGGCTATGGGTACCGGGCTTGGGCTCGTAATCGTGAAGCGGTCGATCGAGCGATGGGGTGGCGCGATCGCGGCGGAAAGCGACGGCAGGACCGGTACGACGTTCATCGTTACGTTCCCGAACGCGGCCGGATGATCCGGTCCACGTTGCGCCGGCGCCTCTTCCGAAGCTTCGCGCTGATCGTAGCGCCTGAATTGGAGTACCGACATCCGGTGTAGGAGCGCTCCGAACAGTCCGTTACGTTCCATGGACTCAGGCCCCCGCCAACGGAGTTCTTCATGTCCGGTCCATCGCGCCCGAACGTCATCCTCTTCTTCACCGACCAGCAACGTTGGGATTCCGTCGGAGCGTACGGCGCGTCTCCGCTCGGGTTGACGCCCAATCTCGACGCGCTTGCCGCACGCGGGACGCTGTTCGAGCACGCGTTCACGTGCCAGCCGGTCTGCGCGCCGGCGCGGGCGTGCCTCCAGACGGGACACTGGGCGACGCAGAACGGTGTGTGGCGCAATCAGATCGCCCTCGATGCGACGCAGCGCACGCTCGGCCACTGGTTTCGCGACGCTGGGTATCGGACGGGGTATATCGGCAAATGGCACCTTGGCCCGGCCGATCCCGGGAACGACTACGACTGCAACGTGCCGCCGGAGTACCGAACCGGCTACGACGATTGGCTCGCATCGGATATTCTTGAGTTCACGTCGCGCCCGTACGGCGGGACGATGTTCGACGGCGACGGACAGCCGGTGGATTTCTCAGGATATCGAGTCGATGCGCTCACCGACGCGGCGATTAGCCGCATTGAGGGCTACGCCCAGTCGTCGGAGACGCGGCCGTTCTTCCTGACCGTCTCCTACATCGAGCCGCACCAGCAGAACGATATGGGGCGACTTGCCGCTCCCGATGGCTATGCATCGCGATACCGCGACTTCCCGCACGTGCCGTGGGATATCGTCGGCACGGCGGGCGACTGGCGTCGAGAGCTGCCGGACTACTACGGAATGGTCGCCCGGCTCGACGAATCCCTCGGGCGGATGCTTGCCGCGCTGAGCCGCCTCGGCGAACTGGAGAACACCGTCGTCCTCTTCCTGACGGACCACGGCTGCCATTTCCGGACGCGCAATTCGGAGTACAAACGCAGTCCGCACGACTCGTCGATACGAACACCGCTCGTTGCCTCGGGACCCGGCTTCGATGGTGGGGGCGTCGTTCGCGATCTCGTGAGCTTGATCGACGTCCCGCCGACGCTTCTCGAAGTCGCTGGCACCCAGCCCGGTCCGTCGATGGCCGGGCACAGCCTGCTCGGGCTGTTCGACGACCGCCGGGCAGCGTGGCCGGATGACGTATTCGTGCAGATCAGCGAGTCGATGATCGGACGCGCGGTGCGGACCGATCGCTGGAAATACGCGGCGCACGTGCCCGGTGCGAACGGCTGGGATCAGTCCGGAAGCGATGGGTACGAGGACTACTGTCTGTACGATCTCGTCGCGGACCCGTGGGAGCTGGATAACCTCGCTGGCCGGGACGAGTATCGCGCCGTGGCGGAAGAGATGCGTGAGCGGCTCATCGCGCGGATGGTGGCCGCAGGCGAGTTGGCGCCGGAGATTCACGCCGCGCGAATCTGATCGGTACAGCGACAGGGGCCGCGAGCGGCTCCGCGACCCCGTTGCGATCTCCCGACTATCGTGGCTCGATGAACGCTAGTTCACGCCGTTGCCCTTCGCGCCGAAGTAGAGCCCCACGATGAGAAGCAGAACCTCGAATTCCATGCCGCCATCCATGAAGTCCCACATGCTGCGACCCTCGGGGATCTTCACCATCACGATGGCGCCCAGCATCATAGCAGCGCAGAATATCCCGCCCAGTTGCGTCGCCCAGCTTGGTCCGATTCCCCCATAGAGGATGAGGATGGCTCCGATTATCTCGACCAGACCGATGAGGATTACCAGCACGACCGGTATCCTTCCCATGCCGGGATCCATGAGCTTCGGTAGACCGTGGTAGATGAACGTTGCCGCGAATGACAGTCGCACGAGCCAGTGGACGATCGGTGAAAGCGGTGTCAGCAGATTCGTGATAGCTTCCATGAGGACCTTCCTTGTGGTGCTCGTTTGGTGGACACCCACACGGTTGCGAGGGGTGTAGGAACGACAACTTACAATCGGACACTGGTATCGTGTGTGATCGTATCCCACGCGTTTCGATGCTACCCGCTAGCGTATTCGAAGAACGCGGCGATGTTCTCCACGGGCACCTCCGGGCCAACGCTGCTCGAAGGTGCGAGGAAGAGCCGCATACCGGTTCGCTCGGCGATCTCGACGCAACGCCGAACGTCGGCACGCACGTCGTCGGGGGTTCCGAACGGGAGCGTTGAGGTCACGCTGATGCTGCCCCACAGCACGAGCGGACGGCCGCGCCGGTCGGTCATTCCGGAAAGCTCCTCGACGGACATGCCGTGATCCTCCTCGAGGCCCTGGAATCCGGTTACCCCGGCGGCGAGCAGCGATTCGATGATCGGCATGATGTACCCGTCGGAATGCCAGACGATCTCGATCTCCGCCTCGGCCAGCGGCTTCAACGCGCGTCGCAAGCCCGGCATGTAGGTCCGTTCCAACAGGTCGGGGCTGCAGATCGGGCCCGCTCCGTAGCAGATGTCCTGCCCGCAATACACCACGGGCAGCAAGTCGTGCTCGCGCGTGGCGCGCACCATCTCGACGTTCTGCAGGCGGACGTGCTCGCCCCATCCGTCGAAGTAGCGACGAAACGCCTCCGGGGCCTCCAACATCGCGGTGAGGTAGTTGTCGTAGCCGTAGTAGTCGTAGCCGTGCTGGAAAGGCGGGCATCCGCAGATGTGTCCGGGAACCCAGACAATGGGTTCCATTGTCTTCCCGCGGTCGCGCATGAACTCCACGTAGAAGTCGTAGAACGCCTGCCGGTCGAACGCGTTTGCGCGCTCTTCGGGCCCGGGCTCGCCTCGGACATGTTCGATTACGGATTCCACGGTGGGGAACTCGTCGCGCGGATCGCGTTCCTTGCGGCTAAAGTTGGTGAGACGCTCGCCATCGCCAGTGGTAACCTCCGGGCGTTTCGGCAGGACGAACTGCACGATGACGTCGGAGCCGGAGTTGTGGTACGCTTCCAGCGCGTATCGCTCGGCGTGGGACCAGAATTCCGCGACGTCGACTCCGGCGGAGTGGGCGAGCCAGTCGGGGTTCGTGATGAATCCGCCGATGACAGGGACGCGGTCGACGGGATCGCCATTCAGCACAGCGTGGACGCGTTCGCGGGACGTCATGGTGTGGGCTCCGAGGATTTGTGGTCGGGTGTTGTCGCGCCACCAAGCTACGAATCGTCGCGGCCCGACCAAAGGCTTCCGCGTAGACGCACAGCGGCTACACCGACCATCGTCGCGGCGAGCAGCGCCAGCGCCCACCAGGGGAATGCCACGGCATGTCCCACCCACGCCAGCACGACATATCGCGGCAGGCGTCCGAGGAGTATCGCGAGTTCGTAACGCCAGAAGGGATAGCCGGCGGCGAACGCGAGGAACTTGAAGGGGTAGTAGGGGATCGGCGTTACGTGTGCGAGGACCAGGAAGAGGAATGGGAACGCCATGAAGAACTCGTGCGCGCCGCGGAACAGCCTGTTGTCCCGGTATCTGGGCCGCAACGCGGGATGATGCAGGAGCGCCGGAAGGATGAGCCCGTCATAGAGCCCGGCGATCAGGCTGCCGGCGGCGGCCAATGCCGCGACCAACAGCACGGGTCGCACCTGTGCGATGTGCAGCAGCGGCGGCTCGATCGGAAACGGCGAGAGCAATGCGTGCGACTGCACCGCGTATGCTCCGAAGACGACCATGCCGGTGTGGTCGGGGAAAGCCAGCCACGCCGCGCCGATCACCGCGCCGACGCCCGCGGTGAGCACGATGAGGGCCCGCCACCGTAGCGGGTGCGCCGATGGCTCAGCCAAGCGCTACCGCCTGCTTGACCCGCTCGATGGAGATCGGCGCCTGCGTCTCACCACGGCAGCTGAACCAGCAGACGTCGCAATCGGTTGGGCCGAACGTGTCGGGCGTCCACTCCGTGTGGTGACATTCTGCGTCGAACTCGCTGCACCGCTTGATGTG
This sequence comes from uncultured bacterium, assembly GCA_964510105.1. Taxonomy (GTDB): domain Bacteria; phylum Latescibacterota; class MWCZ01; order MWCZ01; family MWCZ01; genus CAZWQW01. The sequence continues at coordinate 1,560 of CAZEAI010000188.1, read as the reverse complement.
TCCGCTCGGGGTTACCGTCACGAACCGCTGCCCGGCGATACAGTCGCCTATCGCGCCGGTTCTGAAGAACTCGGGTATGCGTTTCAGGTAATACGACGATGACATCACCGGCTTGCCGTCGGCCTTCAGTCTGACGAGTTCGTCCACGATTCCGCGCAGCTTCTCGATCCCATCGTCGGTGACGTTGTGCAACGTGTTTCCCACCTTCACGTCGGCGTACGCGCTGAACGATATCTTCACGCCGTTGTCGTGACACCAGAGAGCCATATCCACCACGGAATCGAGATTGTCACTCTTGATCACCGTGTTGAATCCGACGTTGACGCCGGCGATGGCGAGCTTACGCGAGTTCTCGAGGATCTTCGCCGAAAGCCCCGGAATCCCTCGCGCCGCGTCGTGACGCTCGTCCACCCAGTCGATGCTCATCGATAGCTGGTCGAGTCCGGCGTCCCACAGTTCCAGGCCGCGCTTTACGTTCAGCATGCCGCCGTGGGTGATCATCCCGAGATAGATCGTCGGTGAGTGGTCGCGGATGCTCCGGATGATCTCCGGCAGGTCCCTGCGCAACATGGGCTCGCCGCCGGTGATCATCACCACTATCGGCTTGAGCGCCTCCATCACGGGGACGAAATCGTCGAGCGCTTCCTCCTGCTCGGTCTTCCAGTAGTCGCAGAAATCGCAGCGTGCGTTACACCGCTTCGTGACTTCGAGGTTCACGAGGGTCGGGTATCCAGCCATGCGCACGTACGGAAACTTGAGTGCCGAGCGGATCTTGCGCGAGAGCGTATATGTCTTGGACACGTAGGTGTCTCCCGTTCTTGGTTCGATGCGTCGCTCAGCAGGCGGCGACGCTTGCTCTGGTCTCGCGGCTCTCGACGTTTCCGTCAGCCGTGAGCACCCTCCCATCGATATGCTCTGGAACCGGCATCCCCATCTGCTGCAAGGTGTAACCGAACACGTCAACCGTTCGGAGGGGCGTGTCCGGCAGCGGCGCTGTCGAGAGCCACGGTACGCGCATGTGGTCTCCGTGCAGCGCTCCGTGTCCGCCCTTGTGCTCCGGGCTTTCGTGCTTGTCCCGCAGATCGTAGCCGACTTCGGCGCTCACAACGATATCTCCGGTTCGGGGCGAGTCGAACGTCTGGAGAAGCTGAACCGGTCCGTCCGGGTATTTCGTGTCGAACGTGGCGGCCAGGAGATCGTCGGCATCCCATACACCGGACATGTCGTCGTACCCGAGCGGGTCCGTGGCGGACACGCTTCGGTAGTCGACGCGGCCAACCTCGGTCCTGCGTACATGTGCCTCGCCGTCGTGAGACCGCACGACGACCGTGCCGTCGGAGCGCTGCGTCGCCATGATGGCGATCTCCGGTCGCGAGAGCAGCCCGTCGAGAAGGACGGAGTGGCTCTCCCGCAGGGCCTCGTCCCACGTCGGTTCGCTGGACCAGCGCTCTCCGCCGCGGACGTTGATGTGCGACATCCCATTTCCCGACACCGATACGACGCTGTCGAATCGACGCTTCCACATTCCTTGAGCGTGACTTTGAGCACTTCACGGTCGCC
>CAZEAI010000187.1:5868-6139 GCA_964510105.1 uncultured bacterium | reverse complement strand
GCCGCGCAACCCAGTTGCCACAATCCGGATGCAGACATGACTCGACGCGAACTCGCTTGCCGTATTCGGCTCCGTGGCGCGTGGCGAGGATCGCGACGAAAGCGATGTTGACCTGCTGGTCGAATTCTCCCGGCCCGTAGGTCTGTTCGGCCTCGTCGAGGCGAAGGCATACCTGGAGCAGCTGCTCGATTGCCCGGTCGATCTGGGGACACGCGGCTCGTTGAGGCCGGGAATGAGAGAGCGGGTCGAAAAGGAGGCCGTGGGGGCTGGC
>CAZEAI010000187.1:0-5811 GCA_964510105.1 uncultured bacterium | reverse complement strand
ACTTGAGAGCCGCGTACCTACTTGCCTCATCCCGCCCGCCGCCTGAGATACCCCACACCCCGCCCCAACGTCATCATCTGCCCGTGCGACTCGCATCGCGCGTCGAGTTCCCTCGCGAACCCGCAAACGAACGCGAGCTAATGCGTCAGCATTCGCCGCGCCTTGCCTCTGACGCCGCGTGCGCCCGACATTCTGCCCGTCCGCCCACGCGCGCTCGCCGCCCGAGGAGCTACCATGCCGACCGACCGTCCGAACGTCCTGCTCATCACGACCGACCAGCAGCGCGGCGACTGCCTCGGACTTGCGGGGCATCCCGCAGTGATGACGCCGAACCTCGACTCCTGGCTCGACAACGGCGCGTATTTCCCACGCGCGTACACCGAGTCGCCGTCGTGCATTCCGGCGCGCCGGACGCTCATCACCGGCATGACGCCGTTCGGACACGGTCTGCCCGGCTACCAGGACCTGATCCCGTTCAGCCCACCGAATACGATGATGGAAGAACTCCGTGGCGCGGGCTACCAGACGATGTGCAGCGGCAAGATGCACTTCAGCCCCCAGCGGAAAGCCCACGGCTTCGAACGCATGGTGCTGCACGAGGGCATGCAGCGTTTCGGCGACTACGTGGACGATTACGAGGACTGGCTCGCGAAGCAGACCCGCGTCCGCGAACGGCAGCACGGCATGGACTCGAACTCGTGGATGGCGCGCCCATCGCACCTGCCGGAGGAACTCCACAACACCACGTGGATGGTCGATCAGGCCATCGAGCTGCTGCGCCGCCGCGATCCGACGCGTCCCTTCTTCCTCTGGCTGAGCTTTCTGCGGCCGCACGCGCCGCTTGACCCGCCGCAGGTGTACTGGGACATGTACGCCGCCGCTGGCCTGCCCGATCCCGCCCTGGGCGAGTGGTCCATGGGCCACGCCGTGCCGCCGCCGCTGGGCCCGAATGCGTGGGAGGGATACGTCACGCCGCGGGATCAGCGTCGCGCGCAGATCGGCTACTACGCATGCATCACGCAGATCGATCACCAGATCGGGCGGCTGTTCGAGGAGATGGGGCGGCTCGGCTGCGCGAACGATACATTCTCGATGCTGACGTCGGACCATGGCGAGATGCTGGGCGACCACCACCTCTGGCGGAAAAGCTACGCGTACGAAGGCTCCGCACGCGTGCCGTTCGTTGCGCGATTCCCGCGTGGCAGCGAGTGGCAGGCGGGCGCGGTCGCGTCGGAGGTCGCGGGCCTGCAGGACGTGATGCCGACGGTGCTCGATGTCGCCGGCGTACCGATTCCGGACACGGTCGAAGGCCGGAGTCTCGTTCCGCTGTTCCGCGGAGAGGATGTCGAGTGGCGTCCACACATCCACGGCGAGCATAGCGAGTGCTACTCGCCCGACAATGCCATGCAGTTCCTTACCGACGGGAAGCGCAAGTACGTCTGGTTCCCGCCGACGGGAGAGGAGCACTTCTTCGATCTGGAGGCCGACCCGAACGAGCTGCACGACCTTGCCCGCGTCGCCGACCGCGCGGACGAGGTGGATGCATGGCGTCGTCGGCTCGCGACGCAACTCTCCGGGCGTGGCGACGGGCTCAGCGACGGTGAGCGCCTCGCGCAGGTGTCGGTCGACCTCGATCACTACGTCGAGAGCGGGCCGTACAACCGCGACGATGCGTGGCAGCGGTGAACTCTTCCCAGCGCGAGGCATAGCGGTTCCGCAGGAACCGCTGAACGAACCCGAGCATAGCGAGGGTTCGCAGGAGAGCGGACATTCGTGTCCGCAACGGCTGCGCAGCGGGGCGAACATATGGTTCGCCCCAACCACACGACGCACAGCGGCGCTACGGACTCATTCACCGTTACCGGATCACGTGTGGGGAGTTCCATCGGAACTCCCTGAGGAACGCTCGGTCACCGGGCGTTCACCGGTGGCTCCAACGCGCCGACCAGCGACTCGACTCGCTCGACCCCGTTCTCGGAACAGAAATCGCGCAATCCGTCGATAATCCTCGGCGCGATCCATGGGTCGACGAAGTTGGCCGTGCCGACCTGCACCGCGCACGCACCGGCGAGCAGGAACTCGACGACGTCCGTTGGCGACATTATTCCGCCGATGCCCACTACCGGAATCGACACCGCCTGCGATGCACGCCAGACGGCGGCCAGCGCAACGGGCTTGATGGCCGGTCCGGAGAGACCGCCGGTGCCACGGGGCAGCACGGGACGCCGTGACTTCGCGTCTATCGCCATGCCGACGACGGTGTTGATCATGCTCAGCGCGTCGGCGCCGCCGGATTCAGCGGCGAGGGCGATCTCGCGGATGTCGGTGACGTTCGGGCTGAGCTTCACCATCACCGGGGCGATGCACGCACGTTTCACCGCCTGAACGACGCTCTCGGTCAGCTTCGGCTGCGTGCCGAAGTCCAGGCCGCCGGAGACGTTTGGACACGAGATATTCACCTCGATGCCCGCGACACCCGATTCGGTGCCGACCCGCGCGGCCAGCTCGACGAAGTCCTCGGCGTTCTCGCCCGCGATGTTCACGATGAGCGGACAACCCGCTTCGCGCAGAAGCGGCAGGTAGTCGGCGATGAAGTCGTCGATGCCGGGGTTCTGCAGGCCAATGGAGTTGAGCATCCCGCTCGCAGTCTCCATGACTCGGGGCGGCGGATTGCCCGGGCGCGGCTCACGCGTGATGGTCTTCGACACGATGCCGCCGAGTACTGCAAGGTCGTACAGCCGGGACACCTCCTGACCGTACGCGAACGTGCCGGAGGCGACGAGTACCGGGTTGGCAAGCTCGATGCCGGCGATGCGCGTGGCGAGGTCCGGGTGGTGCGAGTTCGTGCTGGCCATTGTCGGGTATCCTGGTGTGGAGGCTCGGGTCGTAGAGGGTACCGCCGCGCAAATCCGTATCCAAACCGTCGGGGCGCAGTTGGTGCGTCTCGCGGCGTCTCGTAGGTTCTCGCGACAGACAATCGCACACCGATCTGTTCGCTCGGTTCGCAGGCTCACCTCACCGCTATCGGCTGGAGTTCTACATGGCAGGCAAATCCACAACCGCGCAGGTGTTTACGCAGACAGCGACGACGCCGATCAAGGAACTCGACCGATGGCAGCAGGTCGGCGAGGAAGAGGCCCAACTCGTCTACGACATGACGCTTCGGAACGAGATATCCGGCGGCACTGAGGTCGTCCGTGAATTCGAGCGCGAATTCCGCGAGTATCACGACCTGAAGCACTGCATCACGACGTGCAACGGCACCACGGCCGTGTGGAGCGCCATGTACGGCTGTTACGTCGGCCCGGGCGACGAAGTGATCGCGCCGGTGAATACGTGGATCTGCACCATCTCCGCGGCGCCGATGATGGGTGCGCGACCAGTACTCGCCGACGTCGATCCGAAGACGAATCTCATCGATCCGGACGACGTTCGCCGGAAGATCACGTCGAAAACGCGGGCCATCATCCCGGTGCACCTGTGGGGCTGGGTGTGCGACATGGACGCGCTCATGGACATCAGCCGTGAGACCGGTGTGCCGATCATCGAAGATTGCTCACACGCGCACGGCGCGCGCTACGGTGACAAGGCCGTGGGTAGCGTCGGCAAGGTTGGCGCGTGGTCGATGCAGGGGTCGAAAGCCGTCAGCGCGGGTGAGGGTGGCGCCGTAGCGACGGACGATGACGAGATAATCGATCGCGCCGCGCTCCTCGGCCAGTGCAACCGCGTCATCGGCCTCGATCTGGTGACGAAGCACTACGAGCGCTACCAGCCGCTGGGTGTCGGCATCAAGTTCCGGTCGCACCCGCTTGGCATTGGCGTGGCGAGCGTTCAGTTCCGCAAGATCGACAAGCTCAACGCGGGTCGGAAAGCGTGGGTCGATGCGGTGGAAGCCGGGATTCGTGACATCCCCGGCCTCAAGCCGATCGAACGCTATCCAGGCACTGATCCGGGGGGATACTACGGCTTCCCGACGCTGTTCCAGCAAGACGAGCTTCCGGGCGTGAGCATCGACGATTTCGTGCAGGCGCTGAACGACCAGGGCGTCCCCGCGAAGACGCACGGCTACGGAATGCTCCACGAGTTGCCGTACTTCGCGGAGGGGTTCGATATCTGGGGCGGAAGCCGCGGCGCAATGCTCGAGGGATACCCTGGATACGAAATAGGCGACTTCCCCGGTGCGGAGGAAGTCGACAGCAAGGTTGTGTTCCTGCCCGTGCTTACCGAGCCCGTCGACGGGGCAGCGGACGAAGTGCTGCGACGCATCCGCGCGGTGGTGGAGGCGTTGTAGGCGGGAGCGTCCCACGCAAGGGACTCCTCGGCTCGGGCGCGTTGCGTCTTCTGCTCGAAATGACCGCGTCGCTCTGGTGCTGGGTGGCGGTTGGGGCGCCACAGTTGGAGTGATGCACGGGCGGCAGTCGGGGTGAGGACGCAGGGCACTCCTCGGCTCGGGCGTGGTGCGATCCTCGCCGGGCGCGACTTGCCGGGCATCGCGTTGCCGGGTACATTATAGCACTTGCGTCGTGAAGTCATGCGGCAAACGCTGGAGTAGCGTGACCGCGATTGGTGACGGCGAGTTCGTGAGAACTCGCACGTGCTCGCAGAGCACGCAGGGCGCGAATAGAACATTACCGGCGAATCCGGTCAGGATTCGCACCGTGGCCGTCAGGCCACGCAGGACACACAACAGCGACATCGACGAGTTCGCAGGGACTCGTTGAGCGGCCGCAAGGCCGCGCAGGGCGGCGTAGCCAAGTGGCTAAGGCGGAGGTCTGCAAAACCTCTATTCGGCGGTTCGAATCCGCCCGCCGCCTCCATCGATCCGAGGGGGATCCGTTCCGGGCCGCAGCCGTGACGGTTCCCCTTCTTCGTTTGGTATCGGAGTGCGACTACACTGGAGGGCGCGATGTCAGACATGTCAGCGGAGTACGAAGGGCCGCGAGGGGCCACGCCGCGGGAGTTCGGAGAACTCCTCGACTTCGTCAACTACGTCTTTCGCGCCGACCAGGGCCGCCGTCCGAGTATGGGTGGCGACTATCCGCATCTCTACCACGAATCGAACGCCGAGCTTTTCCGCCACATCCGGCACGGCGGGCGCATCGTGAGCTGCGTGAACATCTACCGCGCCGAAACTCGTTGGGATGACGCCACGCTCCTCGTTGGCGCCATCGGCGGAGTTGCGACCGATCCGGAGCATCGTCGCGGCGGGCTCGCGGGCCGGAATCTCGAAGATGCGCTCGACTACATGGCCGGCGCCGGCTACGACGCCTCCATCCTGTGGACCGGCATTACCGACTACTACCGGCGCTGGGGATGGGAGAACGTCGGGGAGATGTGGCGCTTCAACATGGACCGGACGACGATCAACTATCTGCCCATCGCGCCGAGCGGCGAAGTGTTGACCGGGTTCGACGACGATCGTGTGATCGACGGCGTCAAGATGCTGCACGACCGGGAGCGCCGTGGCGTCGAGCGCGACCGGGACCTGACGGCTATCATGCTCAGCACGCGCACCCGACACCGCGTCGCGCTGCTCGTCGTCGACGATGAGCCGGTCGCGTATATCGTCTACAAGTTCGGCGATCGCTTCTTCGTGGAGGACTGCGGCGGCGATCCCGATGCGATACTCGGCCTGGTGCGCATTGCGTACGGCGAGCTTGGCGTCCGTGGCGCGGAGGTCACTCTGCGCGCGGAGAAGGTGGGCGTGGCCGAGAAACTCATGGAGGTTGGATTCAGGCCGAACGCCGGCTACCAGGGGATGATCGCCGTCATCGATCCCGCGAGCATCGTGCGGAAATACGGTATCGACGG
>CAZEAI010000186.1:0-6145 GCA_964510105.1 uncultured bacterium | reverse complement strand
AACACGTCGGGGTCCTGGAACGAGATCGACGCGTTGCTCACGATGAAATCGCGACCGAAGTATCTGATCGGGGATCCGCTCGACACACCGGCATCGCCCTGCAGCTTGGGATACTCGCCGAAGCCGTGGAGGGCGAGCTGGAATCCGGCGGTAGCCCCGTTGGAGATGTTGTTCTCGATCACGAGCGAGTCTTCCGTGGTGATCGCAATGTGCATGTCGACGTTCGGCATGAGATCCGGGGCGCTCGTCACCGTCGTCGAGGATGCCATGGAGGCGAGCATGTCCTGCGCTTCCGGCAGCGGGTAGCTGAATATCGAGCGATAGAGCTGCACGTCGCCGGTAAGCTGGGACGCGTCCGCATTGCCTCGCCAGTGGATGTCCGTATCCAGCGTGAACGTGCCGATCGGGTCGGTCACCCGGGCATCCAGGATAGGCGATATCACCGGCCCGAGCTTGAGACGACGCAGGAGTCGGGGCAGCGCGACCTGGTCAGCGCTGATTACCGTGAATCGGGCGTGATCGGCCAGGACGCGAAGATCGAACTCCCCGTCGTCGAGGGAGTAGGTACTTGCCAGCCGTATCTCCCGCCCCTCGGTGCCGACGCTCACCGGGAATTCCGGCACACGCAGCATCCGGCCGTCGAACCGCACCAGGAGGCTGTCGAGGAACCAGAACGGCTCGACGATGGCCTGGAGGTCGAGGAACCCGCCCACGAACCCGGCCGATCCGGAGAGCAGCGGCGACGACGACGGGCCGCCATACCATATGTCGGCGTACAGCGGCAGCGTCGCCGCGAGCCCATGGTCCGGCATCGGGTGTCCCGCGCGCAGAAGCGCGTCGAAGGCCGCCAGCGGACGGTTCAGTTCTTCGCCACTCATGCTGGTCGGGAGCGATTGCAGATGCTGTGTCGCACCCGGAATCGGGAGCGCCGACGGCCACGGGGCGGGCGGCTCGATTCGCTTGAGCGGCGGCAGGAGCGGCTCGAGCACGCGAACGAGATCGAGTCTCCGGGTCCGAACGTGAATTCCGATGGAGTCCGTCGTGGTGCCGATTCCGCCGGATACCGTCAGCGCATCGCCGCCGGAACGAACGCGCGCGGAGCGGATACGGAACTCGTCGGCGTCGAGATCGAATCGCGCGATGATCGAATCCGCGGCCGCTCCGTAGCCCGATGGCTCCACCACGCGCATCCGACCGGATGCCAGCGGCCCGTCCGAGTTCAGATCCCAAACCGCATCGAGCATGAGAAGCCCACCCAGATCGTCCGGAATCGACGTCTCCGCCAGGGACAACGCGGGCAACACCATGTGCCGCACGTGGGCGAGATCCAGCAGGAAAACGCTCACGCCAAGCTCATGGGCGGCATCGGTATGACGTTCGGTCATCTCGATGATGCCCAGCGTGTCCCGTCCGGTCACCTGAGCGAGCTGCACCGGCCGTGAGAGTACTCGAGCGCTATCCGGATCGATGTGAGCCACCACCGGGTGAACGAGCACCGCCGCTCTCCCGAAGGGCGCCTTGATTTCCAGCGAGTCCGCCCGCACGATGCCCCGGTAATTTTGAACGTCGCCGAACTCCTCGCCGGCAAGACGGAACGCACCACTCGCGGAGATGCTCCCCGGTCTCAACCCCTCCCACTGTTCGATGTGGGCGCCGACCCTGTCGAATTCCAGATCGACGGCGAACGAGGGCGCCACCTTCGTCGGTATCGGAACGCCCAGCGACGACAGCGTCGCCATGAATGAGCCACTCACCGCACCGTCCGGGAAACGCGCGATGATGTCGGGAACCCGCAGGAGGTCGTCGCGCAGGTCGATGGTCGCACCCACGGTATCGATCGCCAGCGATCGCCACCGAAGACCGTCGATCTGAACGCGACCCTCCGCAGTCGGCCGGGCGATAGTACCGCGAACGTCGATCTCGTAGTCGAGCACGCCCTCCAGATCGACATCCTCCCCCGCGGCGACGCCCAGAAGCGTGCCGAGGGCCACACGTTCGGCCTGGATGCCGACATCGATCGCGCCATCCCGCGTCATCATGCCGCGGACGCGCAGCAACTGCCCGTCGCCGGTGAGAGTGACGTCCGGCACGTCGACAGTGTCGGCATGGTAGCCGAAGCGGGCAGGCGGGTTGGCAAGCTCGTAGGTCGTCCGTCCGAGACGGACGGCTACACGTTCAACGCGGGCTCGCACGGTGAACGTATCGACGATCGGATCGCGCCATGTCATGCTGACAGTACCCGCGGACACGCCCGCGACGCGGGAGATATCCTGCCCCGTCAGCCAGGCGAGCATCGGCCCGAGGCTGAGATCGCTCCAGTACGTCACGATGTGTGACTCGGCGGCCAGATCGGGATCCACGAACCCCACGATTTCCAGCGTCCCGGCGTCGTTGGCGGCTTCGATGTCGATGGACTCAGGCGTGTAATCCAGCTTCGCCGAGAGGCTGCCGAGTTCCTGATCCTCGATGCGCAGGCGAGTCGTGGAAACGTCGGCGTGCAGATAGGGGTAGTCGACCTCGCCGCTGCCCGACACGTCCAGAGTGACCGCCCCGGTCATGCCGAATTCCTCTGCGACGCCTCCCGGAATATCCCAGATCGGCCAGCGCTCGATGTGGAAGTTCAGGCTTTCGATCCGAGTGAAGTCCTCAATGAGCGTCGCGTGCCCGAAGATGATCGAATCGATGGTCGACACGTGCGTCCGGAGCACCCGACCGGAATCGATGTACGCATCGAGCACGATGTCGGGCAGCCGGATATCCTGATAGCGCGGATCGACGAGACCGGCGTGCAATTCCACATTCGGCTCAGTGAGCGAGCCACGTATGTCGGCAACGGCCACCATGCCGCCGCTGATGTCCGGCACGCCCACGATACCCATCAGGGCCGCGAGCGACGGTATGTCGATCGAACCGTACAGCTCCGCGTCGTCCACCGCCGGTACGCTTCCGGAGAGGTCGAACGAGGCGCCCGCCGCGGCAACCTTGCACTGGACCCACTCCCCACGTTGGGAGGCTTCGACCAGCACACTCCCGATTGGCAGGCCGCTCGCGACAACGTCGCGCCCATTGAGCGCGAGGCGCAGGCTGTCCAGCGGTGAGAGTGCAGCCGATGCCGCTTCCGCGAGCCTACCATGCGCAGTCGCGACCAGATCCAACCGCCCAGCCGTCGAGTCCGGGCCGAGCACCTCCCGCAACTCGCCGACATCGGCAAGCTGCGCGATGTCGATATCGCGAAGCTCAACCCGCGCCGAGTACGCATCCGGCCGACCGGACATGGGTAGCGTGGCGTCGAGTTCGAGGGCGCCGTCGAAGAGTATGCCTTCGCCTTCGACGCGCACCTGCCCGTCCGAGTCCGATTCGGCCTCGACGCGCGCTTCGGCGACAGTGACCCATGGGGTGACGACAGCACTCGACTCCAACGCCAGGTCTACGCGCGGAGACTCGCTCCACTCCACCCCGCCCGCGAGGCGCACCAGCCCGGAGAGTTCCACGTCGGCGGCGGCGCTTGGGATCTCGTCGAGAAGCACGCTCAGATCGATGTCGGCAACGTACGGGCCGGTTGTCAGGTCCGCCATCTGCCCGGACGCGCGGCATTCAAACCCGGGCGCGGAAGCCGTCAGATCGAGCACGTGCAGCGAGGAATCCGCCAGCGCGACATTCGCGACGATGCGAAACGGGAGTTCCCCGATCCGCTCTCCACCCGGCAGTGCGCCCTGCATGATGGCGCTGATCGCGAGCGACGAATCGGCCCCGGGCTCGCCGACGGTGAACCGGGCGGTTTCGAGCGCGAACCGCGTGGCCTCATCACCCTCGACGATGGCCAACTCGCATTTGTCAACGGCGACGTACTGTGGCGCGAAGGGGGCGTAGGGCTTCACGCTCCATTCAAACGGCAATGCGTCGTCCGGCGTCTCCTCGCCCGATGCCTCGATGGTCGCGGAGAGACCGTCGACGTCCACTCGCTCCACGGACCCCGCGAGTCCGCGCACGATCCCAATCAGGGAGTACCGCAGCACGACGCGATCGACGGAGATTCGTGTCGTGCCGTCAGGCAGAGCGAGCGTAGACCGACCAAGCCGTACGTGGGTGAACAGGTCTGTGCGAAGCCCCCGAATGTCCGCCTCGATGCCTGCCACGCGGCTGAGTTCGCGCTCTGCCAGGCGCGCGACGATCCACGTCCCGGCGGGCGTGGCGATGAAGACGTAGAGCGCCGCGATAGTTACCGCGGTCCACGCAGCCGTCAGCCAGACGGTCCGGAACAGTCCGAGCGCAGCCCGGCGAAACGTCACGCCGCACTACCTTCGCCGGCATCGCGTGTCTCGTCTTCGAGGGGAAGGAGCGCCGGAGGAACGGTGATGAGCTTTTCGTGTCGGATGGACACCGTCCCCGGCGATGCTCCCTTCGTCTTCCGCACGTACTTCGCTTCGGTGTAGCTCACGCCAACCTTCTGCGCGCCGCGTGCCTTGCTCCAGTACGCGGCGACGCCGGCTGCTTCCCCGATGGCCCGTTTACTCGGGTTTTCCTGGCGACCTTCGCGCCGCAGGACAACGTGCGACCCGGGGCAGCCCTGCGCGTGGAACCATAGGTCGTCCGGAGCCGCCAGCTTGAGCGATAGCGTGTCGTTCTCCCGATCGTTCCTGCCAACGAGCACCAGCCAGCCACCTTCGCGAGTCCTGTACCGCCTCGGGCGGATCTCTCCTCGCTGATCTGAGCGACCCTCTCTCGGTTTCTCCATAGCGCGATTCCGTGCTATCCCCTCAAGTAGTTCCTGCGTAGGCTCGGCGGCGGCGGCATTCAGCGTCGCGAGTTCACTCTCAGCGGCTTGCAGCCGGCGCCGGATGTGCGGAATGCTCTCGCGAAGCTTGCGCGACCGCAGGTACATGCGCCGCGCCTGTTCCGATGGGTCCACGTCCGGGTTGAGTTCGACCGTCGTATCCGCCTGCTCGGCGCTGTACCAATCCGTCAGCACAACGCTGGACGAACGTGGTGGGATCACGCCGATGTGCGCCATGATGAGGTCCGCGGTCTTCTTCAGCCCGTCCGCGCGGTCCGTTCGAGCGAGATCGCGGCGCAGATGCTCCGTGCGGCGGGCGAGTTGCTCACGTCGGCGCTTGACGTATGCTTGTAGCTCTCGCTCCCGGCGTGTGCGGTCGTCGACCCGCGCGCGTTGAACCGACACCTCTTCCACGGCCGCCGAAGCGCGCTCCACGCGGCGAGCTTCCCCCGCGCCGGGAGATGCGGGCGCGAATCCGAGATGATCGGCAACCTCGTCGCGCACGACGATATGCGGAGCGGCGGCATCGACAATAGCGCGTGCCGTGCGTTCAACGTTCTCGCGAGCCTCAGCAGTCAGCGCCACGGCAGCGATATCGACATCCTGGCCACTTCGCGTGACGATCTCATTCGCCCAGGACGGACTCATCCCGAGCAGCGTCCGCGTGATGAACGCTCCGAGCCCGTCCTCCCCGGCACTATCCCATGGCCAGGGCGTGTCGTACGCAACTCGGTCGAACGTCGGCGGCGGGATGTACACGCGGTTCGGCAGCAACTCACGAAAGCGATTCACCTTGCCGCTCACGGGCCGCAGAGCATCCACGATGGTCCCGTCCTCGGCGGCAACGACCACACCGTTGGACTGTCGTCCGGCGAATTCGAGCAGGAGGCACGTGGCACGTTCCTCGCCGAGCCGGGATCGCCACGCCATCGCAACAGACAGAACGCGGTCGCCGCCTGCCACGGCAACCCCGTCGATGGAGACCCCGGCGGTCCGCTTCCCTCCCCACGGACGCCAATCCGCGCCTTCGCCCACGTCGCCTTCAGGACGGACGCGACGAAGTCTGCTCGCACCGGGAGACATCTCGGCGACCCACGAGCGGTCGCCGCCGCCGTCGAGCCATGCCCAGGGACGGTCCGCGTGGCGCAGAAGTCGCACGCCTCTGTCGCGGAGGTCATCCGCCATCTCGCGCGCAAGGCACGTCAGCCACGGTATGTCGATTGTCGACCCCGACACAACTCACGCCCCCCGGCACGCAGTCCACTACTCGCACGACGGATACCCTCTGAATGAACGGACGTGGGGCGGTATCGCGCAAGGACGGCGTGCGGCGAGTGTATCTCCGGAGCGCCGCCCGTTGACCGCATCGCC
>CAZEAI010000185.1:0-6181 GCA_964510105.1 uncultured bacterium | reverse complement strand
GCGTCGGTGGGATGCGCTACGCCTCGACGCGCGACGAGTTCGAGGAGGCGTTGCGGGCGGCTGTCGGCGCCGGCGTTCTCGCGCTGTCGCCTCCCGCGCCCGCGACGTTCGACGTCTACTCGCGCCCGGGCAGCGTGATGCTTCAGTGGACGTTGAACACGACGACGGGGTCGGACATCGCTGGCTGGCGCGTGTATCGTGCGGAAGGCAGCATGAAGGGCGACTCCACGTTCGCGTTGATCGCGGAGCTGTCTCCAAGCGCGGCGAGCTGGCTCGACGCGGGTGTCATGGTTGGTCGGGACTACTACTACTACCTGACGACGTTCGATGCCGATGGCCACGAGTCGACGATGCACACGCGGGCAAACCTACCCGCGGTACCGGAGCCAGGGGTCCTCGTGGCGCATGGACTGCCGCTCAGGTTCGAGCTTGGTCAGAACGCGCCGAACCCGTTCAACCCGACGACGTCGATCCCGTTCGTGCTCCCGCAGAGCGGGCACGCGAATCTGGCGATCTACGACGTGACCGGCCGCACCGTACGCACGCTTGTGGACGAGTACGTTGCTGCTGGAACGCACACGGTCACGTGGGATGGCACCGACGGCGTCGGTCGTGATGTCGCCAGCGGCGTCTATCTGTACCGGCTACAGGCCGGAGATCGAGTGCAGGTTCGACGCATGCTCGTCGTGCGGTAGTGGAGCGACTCGCAGACGAAGGCGAGCGCCGCGAGCGTTCGCCGGCTGGTGGTTGTGCGGTAGGCGATTCGTGGGGCTGGTAGGGGTCGTTCGCGAACGACCCTTACGGCGGTTGCAGCATCACCGCAGCGCATCAAGCGGCACGCGAATCAGCGCGATATCCTCCTTCGCGATCGAGAAGATCACGAACAGCGTGTCGCCCATGATATGCCAGCTTGGGTAGCCGTACCGCCCGAACTTCTGTATCCCGGTTGCGCGTGGCGGCCTGTCGGGCTCGTTTCCCAGCACGAAATGCCGGTCGAAACGTACGCCGTCATCGCTCGTGGCGAGCACAAGCGGCGTGCGGAGCGACGGTGGATCGGGGCAGCTTGTCGCGAAGAAGCGACCGTCCGGCAGCCGTCCGAAGTGGAAACGGGCGTGGCAGTCCGAGAACTCCGTCATCATCGGTGCGCGGTAGGTGACGCCGTTGTCAGGGCTCTCGGCCACGGCGAGCTGATCGAGTTCCGTGCGGATCATCATGTGAACGACGCCGTCGTCGGTCTGGTAGCACGATCCCTCGTTGCAGGCGAAGTCCTCGTCGCGTGCCTCCTTCGCCACCCAGATTCCCTGTGGGTCGTCGATGTAGCCGTCGGGTAGGTCCGGTAGAGCGGCGATCGTCCAGCCGTCGACGCCGTACGGGTCGTCCGTCCACGGGAACCAGTTGTTGGCGGGCAGGACGAGCCTGCCACCCGCAAGCGGGTGGGGCGAGATGTATGACGTCACGTCGTCTATGCGTCCCGCTTCGCGCCATGTCGTGCCGCCGTCGGCGCTGACGGCGATGCCCGTGTAGACGTTCTCGTGCCAGACCACCGACGTGTCCATCCGGCCACAGATTCCCGTGGTCTGTGCGTACAGCCGTTCGAGGCCGCCCGGCGTGTAGTCGAAGTATCCCCAATAGGCGGCCATCTGCCCGTTGTGGACGTGCAAGCCCGTCGAGGTGACGACGCCCATGTCACATTCCGGCTTTGAGATGATGCGGGGCTGGGTCCATGTTTCCCCCATGTCGTCCGATGTGGCCAGCATCATCCGTTGCCCTGGCGAATCCTCGTGCAGGTCAGCCGTGGACCAGACCGCGAAGAGCCGTCCGTTGAGCGATGCGAGCTGATGATGGTGGTTGTAGAGCCCGCCCTCCGCGCCGAGGTGGATCGTGTACTCCTCGGCACGTATGACCGTTGTTCGGGCGCTGCCCCAGCAGTTCGCGATCGGAGACGTTCGCGTCATCGTGTACCCCATATCGTGGCCGGTTCGCGTCACGCACGGGTATCTGCGCGTGGCGTGGACGTGGGTTCATGGTAGCCCACGGCCGCTGCGGTGCCAAGCGCACGGCGCGTGCGAGACATAACGGGAGTTATCGGCTATCGCTGCCTCGCCCGATGCGTAGCCCGCGGGCACGAATGCCCGCTTCTCCGTCCGGAAGATGATGCGCCCCCCCCACGGAGAGCGGACGTTCCCGTCCGCGGCCCGCCGACCGCTCGCAACGGGTCGCGTTCCAGCGGCCCCGGTGCGATTCCGCATGCCGCGCGAAGCCGTTACCTTACGCTCACACACGTGTCGAGCCGCACGGGAGCGGCGTTTCGGTCCGAGCCGCAGGAGAGTGTCCGTGAGATGGGAACACGTCGTTACGCAGGATGACGTCGTCGGTGGATCGCACGCCACCACCATAGTGGAGACAGAAGGGGGCGACATCCTCTGCGCATGGTTCGGCGGCGCCGTGGAGGCGGACCCGAATGTGGCGATCTGGATGTCGCGTCGAACGGCAGGTGGAGGGTGGAGTCCGCAACACGTCGCCGCCGATGAGCCGGACATCGCGTGCTTCAACCCTGTGCTGTTCTGCGTGGATGAACGGCTGTGGCTCTTCTACCAGGCTGGGTCGAGCCCGGAGGACTGGACGGGATACTACCGGACGTCGGACGATGATGGCTACACCTGGAGCGAGTCGACCATCATGCCGGCGGGGCTGTTCGGTCCGATCAAGAACAAGCCGATCCGTCTCGCGGACGGCAGGATCGCGTGCCCAAGCTCGACGGAGAGCTACCAGACGTGGGCCGGGTGGATACACATTTACGATCCGGCGACCGAGATCTGGGCCATACGCGGGCCGCTCACCGTGCCGGGAACGTGGGAGCGTCAGAGGCAGCACGGCGTCATCCAGCCTACGCTGTGGGAGGTCGAACCAGGGCATGTCGTGGCGCTGCTGCGCTCGACGCAGTACATCGGGGCGGTCTGCCGGTCCGACTCGTACGATGGCGGGGAGACGTGGTCGCCCGCATACATGACCGACCTGCCGAACCCGAATAGCGGCATCGACGTGGTGAAGCTCGTCGACGGTCGCGTGGTGCTCATTTACAACCACTCGCTGCGCGACGACCCGACGACGGCAGGTCCCGGGGTCCCCGAAATTCCCGGCCAGATGCCATACGGCCGCGGTACGATCCACATCGCGGTGTCGAACGACGACGGCGCGACGTGGAGCGATCCCTGGGTCGTGGAGGACGGCGGACGAGAGTATGCGTACCCCGCCATCATCCAGGTGTCGGACGGCACGGTGCATACGACGTACACCTGGAATCGCACCGGTCTGCGGTACGCGGCGTTCTCGCTTGACGAGATCGATCAGATCGCCGCGGGAACGATGCCGAAGCCGCAGCAGAAGGACGAGGTAGCGAACGGCATGAGTGATCTCGCTATGCGCGCGGCCAGCGCCGATGACGGCGAATTCGCTTATCGTGCGAAAAGAGCCGCGTTCAAGGAGTATGTGGACGAAGCCTGGGGGTGGGATGAGGACGAACAGCGGCGCCTGCATGAGCGGCGGTACCAGGCGCAGGACTACCGCGTCGTCAGCGTAACCGGTGTGGATGTCGGGGTCATGGCCATCGTGATGGCCTCCGGCGCGTTGGTCGTGAATCAGCTCTTCATCCTGCCTGAGCATCAGGGGCAGGGCATCGGCGGTCGGTGCATGTCCGTCGTGCTCAACGAGGCGCAGGAACTGCGGTTGCCGGTGCGCCTTCGCGTGCTGAAGAACAACCCGCGAGCGCTGGCATTCTACGAGAGGCTGGGTTTCGCGCGAGTCGGCGAAACTGGCACCCACATCGCGTTGGAGATGTCGCCGTGAGAGGCGGGCGCCGGTTGACGAAGCGCCCGGGTGGGAACGCGAGTCTGGCACTCCCGACGACATCAACGACGCGATGTCAACGAGCGTGCGGATTCCGCTCACTATGGCCAACGGCGGACAATATCGCCGGTAGTTGCCTACTGCGCTGGTGGCGCGCCCAGATCGGCGGCGAGGACCGGACACCCTTCGACAATGCTCACGCCGCCGCCGCGCGCAAGCTTCCACGTCCCCTCGTCTCGGTAGTGGGCCATCTGCTCGCGTTCCTGGCGACTGTAAGGGCATTCCTCCTCGTAGATCGCCTCGACTTGGTATCCCGGCAGGGGTGATCTGAATAGCCGGAGAATGCAGAAGCGGGAAGCGGCGAACCAGTTGAGCGGCCGCCAACCTACGTGCACCGTGCGCTGTCCTCCACGAGGTAGCCATGAAGGCTGTTGTGCCATTCTGCGCCCGTCGACGTAGGCCGTCAGAGTGAAGCGGTTCCAGACAGCGGCGACGTGATGCCACTCGCCGGGGCGCCAGTCGGGGACGGGAACCTGCAGGCACGAGGTGAGCCAGCCACGATGGTCGTAGAGCCGCACCCACATCTCGTTGTACGTCAGATGCACGTCCAGCGCGTTCGTCAGAGAACCCGTGTCGGCGATGTGGACAAGGCCGCGCGGGCTGGGCCCCATGTCGATGGCGGATTTCAGGTCCAGGTCCTGGCTCACCCAGAGGCTCACGGCGCCTGGATGCTCTAGAATGTCCTCCGGCGCATCGAAGCTGACCCAGCTCGTCTTGCCCGTCTGCAACACCGGGCGGTCGAAAATGCTGTCCACGAAGTCGACTGAACCGTGCACCGTGGCCTCGGAGTCGCCTTCTCCGGTCCGACACGTCAGGTCGCCCATCAGAGGCACCGCCAGAGCGGGCAACAGCGCGCGGCGGGCAAGCTCGTCGCGATCTACGTCGATGGCCGCCATGAGAGCGATAAAGTGGGCGGACAGGAGCCGTACATGGGGGAAGTCGCGGTTCCCCACCGCGTGCTCAAGACCGCGCCCGTAATTCTTCATCCCGGCTACTACGGGCCGCAGGTAGATCGGCTCACCGGTCTGGCTCGCGAGGTAGGCGAGAGAGAACTCGTTGGACACCATGGCCTCGCCGGGCTCTGGCTGAGGAGTCGGCGGCACGTTCCGCGTGGGTGGGTGCCCGATGCGGTCGGGTCTGCCGAACGAGCGTTCAGTTTCCGGGTCCCACGTCGCGATTGAGTAGTCGATCGCTGTCCTCAACGTGCGCAGAGCGGCGCTATCCCCGGTGTGGTAGTGGTACCGGGCCAGCAGCTCGTGGATGTGTTCCGCCATATGCTCTCCCTCGCCGAGCCACGGGCGCCATCCCGTGCTGCCCTTGAGCCCGGCCGCGGGGTGCCCGGCGTACTCGACGAGTTCATCCACTACGGTTCGAACGGGCGCGAGGTACTCGTCGAGGCCCGTGATGTCGTACGCCGCCAGAAGCGCGATGCAGGAACGTCCGATGGTCCGGCAGTCGATGCCGGCGATTCCTCGTTCGGCTACAACGTCGGGAATCTTCTTGCAGCTCTCGGCGATGCGGCGAAACGCCCTCAAGGACCGGCGGTCGCCCGTGAAGCAGTAGTGCTCCAGAAGTCCTTCGACGTAGGCGTGATCTAGTGTGCCGCCGGTATAGCACTCCTCATGGTGCTCACCCGACTGCACATATCCGTGCATTCGGCCGCCGCCATGCACCTGGTCGACGTCGACGTCGGCGATGTGACGGGCCGCTTCACGCGCGCAACGATGGCAGTCGCGGTCCCCGGCGCGAGCGAATTGCACGAGCAGGCCGTGTACGGTGTCGTATTCGTGGTTGGCATACGATCCGGGAGCGGTGGCGTAGTTCCCGTACGCGAGCTTGATGTCCCCCCAGTGCAGCAGGCCGTATTCCCGCGCCTCGGATTGGTAACGCGCGAAGCCCCGGCTGAGCCCATGTTCGTAGTGGGGCCACCGCTCCCGGTCCGCGGGAGTGATCCACTTCATCGCCTGCGTCTCGCACAGGTAGGGGATATCCACGACCGGTACGAGCGGAGCCCCGTATGCAGACAGCCTGAGTCGCGCGTCGTCGTCGCCCTCGGCGCGACCGAAGTCGTACAGGATGTCGTGAGTGATGGCTCGCGTTCGACCGAAACGCACCGGCGCGTGTCGGGGCGGGCCGGTGTAATCGTGAGTCTGGAGGTCGGCGCGCAGGTTCTCGCGCGTGTTGGCACCCCTTCCAAATGTGGGTACCCACTTCTCCACGGGGTCAAAGACGGGGCGAAGGGACGATGGGTCGCGCTCCCACTGCGGTACCAGAG
>CAZEAI010000184.1:0-6225 GCA_964510105.1 uncultured bacterium | reverse complement strand
CGCTCGATGAGCGTCGCCTCGCGGAGTTCGCCCAAGGGGATCCTGTCGGTGTCGTTCGCCACGCCTTGCCTTTCGCGGTCAATCCCGGACCACCGTCCGTCGACCCCGTCTTCCTTGGCGTCGGAACGGCTACGCACTAGTAACCATCTGTGCCGTCCTCGATCCTTAACGTGGCCGCGAGCACGAGCGAGTTCCTAAGTATGAATGTACCATAGGCCTTGGCAAGTGAGACGACTGCGGCTGCGCCACCCGCTGTCCAGTCGCCATGCGCAACCATGGCAGTTGCGAGTTCGTCATCCGTGGCATCTGCTCCGACCAGCGCTATGATCTGCTGATACTCCTCACTGAGGAATGAGAGGTCCATTGTCTCAGCTACCATTGGCGGTTCCTCCTTGGAGTGCCTCATCCTCTGAAAACGTTGGCGACGTGCCATGCCAAGAGATCAGGATTCGGTCCAAGTCGCGCGGGCTTGAAGACAGATATGTCGGCGAAGCGCAGTATCTCCGCGCGAGCGACCGGGTCGCTCGAAGATCCCAATTCGGTTGACACCATTACGGTCCCATTTCTGGGCGAAATTGATATCATCCCACAGTCAAAGAGCTTATCGAAAGTCGCGCTCAGACATACGCCGTTGGTTGGGTCCGCCCTTAGGGATTCGTCTAGGCGCCAGGGCACGATATGGCTTGCGATCAGGACTTCCGGTATGGAAAGCCTCGTGATGCAACACATTCCGTCGTAGCTGCTTAGCACAGCGTCTCTAAAGAACGCTTGATGCACACGTTGAGGGGTTATTGCCATCCGTTCAGATGGACCTGACGGAAGAGACGGCGCAATGCCGCCGCTGCCAAGACTCCCATCCATCTCCATTCTGAGCTTGTGGCTTTCAAGCACGAGTGCAGGCCAGCTACTGTGAAACTCCTCCCATATCTCTCGATCCGCATGACTAGTGTGTGAAAGGCCCGTGATCTGCCGCTTGGCCAGTTCCGGATCGAAAGCACCGAAGTTGCCTAACTTGCGGGCGACTGACGCAGGTGTTCGACCGATCAGGCTCGCAAGCTCGCGCACCTGTCTGTTGGTCGCCTTAGTCTTTCTGAACGGGATGCGGCAATAGAGCTCAAACGCGACGATCAACTCGTCACGAGACCACGGTTGTCTGTGTCGAGATGGCTCTGACATACATCGTCACCTCTGTCGTCCGTCATCGACGTTGCGTACGGCGACGGAAACGATAGTCAGCGCCGCCTTGTTGAGGAGGCTGAAGCCCTGACACGGCGGCCCGCCTATGACGACATCGGCGGTGGGGATTGAGTACTCGCTCTCTAGAATGTCTTCGATTGGCGTTGCCACCATGTGCTGCCCCGAAGGATCGAAATTCGCTTCGTAGGTCTCGGCGGCACTCCTATTGAAGTCGTTCGCCCAAATTGGACGAAACGGCGACGGCTGGATTTCCTCCTTCGTTCGGCAGACCGGATTTCGCTCATCCCAAGAGAGTAGGCGGTCCCATAGAAAACCTAGTGTCATCCCGCCGCAGCCGGAGAACAAATCGATGAGACGGTATTCGCGTACCATGGGAACCTGTGGAGTCTCTGCGAAACATTGGGTTGGCCGTCGCTTCAGTGTTTGAAGATAGGCACAGAACGAGCGATTCGCACGACTGCTACTCAGTGACTTTCTGTGACGCGCCCGTGCTCGGGCATCATGCCTTGGGCGGAGTTCGCCCGGCGAACTCCTGAACGAACGCGAGCAGCGCGAGCGTTCGCCGCCTTCTCCCCGCCTCGCGCCTACCGTATGATCGTGTCGAACCCCGAAATGGCGACACGTCATCATGCTGGAAGACCATCGTCACGCAGAACCGGTCCGTCAACCGGATCGTCGCCCGCCTCTGCCCGCGGCGTGGGTAGCGATTCCTTTTGCGGTGGGCATCCTCGCGGCACGTGCGATAGACGTTGCGTGGGTGATCCCAGTCGCAACGGCGGTCGTACTGCTCGCGTGTTCGATTGCGCTGGTCCGGACGGAGCGTCGACGACTGGCGATGGTATGCCTCGTAGCGATGTCGCTCCTGCTGGGATTCGCGCGGTACCGGGCTCACGCAGATAGACACGACTCGTACCGCGATGTGCTCCCGTTCGCGAGTCGCGATGTAGAACTCGTCGGACGCGTTGTCACCGATCCCCGCCCGGCCTCCCGGAAGTGGACGTTCGGCGTCCGCGCCGACACGATCCGGTCAGGCGAAACGTCGATCCGTGGTAGCGTGCCGGTATACGCGCATATCGACACCTCGCTTGGCGCGCCGCGAATCGGCGACAACGTGCGGCTACGCGGCACCATGAGGCTTCCACGAGCCACGACGCCCGGAGCGTTCGACTACGGGAGGCATCTCGAGCGCCTCGGATATGCCGGGCTGCTCTCGGTGTGGAGGCCGAGCGGCTTCCGCGTCGTCGAAGGGCCGCGTGGTCGGTGGGTGGCGCTCTGGGACGCAGTGCGTCGCCATGTCAGAGCCGCGCTGGCCGGCAGAATCGGTGGCGATGATGCCGCCCTCGCCGGAGCGCTTCTCATAGGCGACCGCTCAGGCCTGCCACGCGACGTCATCGAAGCGTTCCAGTCGGCGGGCGTGATCCACGTGCTCGCCGTGAGCGGGCTGCACGTCGGCATCGTGCTGTTCGCTCCGTGGTGGCTGATGCGCCGCCTCTTCGGTCGAGCGCGGTGGCAGGCGTTCGCGCTCGCCGCGATAGCGTGGCTGTACGCGCTGCTCACCGGGATGAATCCGCCGGTCGTACGCGCGACGATCATGGTCACGGTCTTCCTGTTCGCGATGCCGGCGGGCCGGATATTCAGCTCGTGGAACGCCCTCGCGCTTGCCGGAATCATCTCCCTCATGGTGGCGCCCGCGGATCTGTTCGCGCCCGGGTTTCAACTCTCCTACGCCGCGATGATCGGCATCTTCGCGGCAGGGGACCTCCTTCGCGCCCGAGGACTCCACCTCGGAGACGTACGGAATCGATACTTCCGCTACGCGCTCGGTCTCTCCACGGTGACAGTCGCAGCCTATGCCGCCGTGTGGCCTATCGTCGCGCATCACTTCGCGCGCGTCTCATTCATCGGAATCGCGCTGAGCCCGATCATGGTAATCCTCATCACCGCCGGCATATGGTGTTCCATCGCCACCGTCATACTGGCGTGGATCCCCGGCGTCGGCGCCGTCGTCGGGTACGCCTCCGGGGCAATCCTGAACGCTGCCCGCGCAATCACGACGGCAGGGGCCGATCTCCCGTTCGCATCGGCGTGGGTCCGGCCACCGACCTGGATCGAGATCGCCCTATACTGCTGCGTGTTGTGTATCGTCACCGTCATCGTGAAGCGTCGCGGCATGATCCGTGGAGCCGTCGTCGGCGCGCTGCTCATGGCGAACCTCTGGGCATGGTCCGCTGTCGCTCACAGGCGGTCGGCGACGGAGATCGTATTCCTCGACGTCGGCCAGGGCGACGCGGTCGTGTGCGCGTTCCGGGACGGCGCAACGCTGCTGGTGGACGCGGGTCGGCGCACCGAGTGGTACGATTCCGGCGAGTGGGTGGTCGGCCCATTTCTGAGGTCGCGCGGCATCAATCGGCTCGACGCCGTCATCGCGACTCATCCAGACAACGATCACGTCGGCGGGCTGAGCACGATTCTGGACGATTTCGACGTCGGCACGCTGTACACCAACGGCGAAGGAGATACGACCGCAACGTGGCGATCACTCATGGCGGCAGCACGGAAGAGAGATGTAGCAGTCGGAGGCCTGGCGTCCGGAGACAGCATCCTGGGGCTGGGGAGAGACCGCGCGATCGTGCTGGCGCCGCCTCGGGACGGCCTCAGGACCGCGCTATGGCCGGAGAACGAGCGCTCGGTGGTCCTCCGCGTTGAGACCCCCGAGGGAAGCGTACTGCTGACGGGAGACGCGGGCCACGTATGCGAAGGATGGATGGTAAATCGCTGGGGACGCATGGTGCGAAGCGACGTCCTGAAGCTTGGCCATCACGGGTCCCGCACGGCAACGTCGAAGCCGTTCCTCGACGCGGTATCGCCGAGTGTCGCGCTTGTCTCCGCCGGCGCCGGCAATCGGTTCGGACATCCATCGCCGGAGATTCTGGCTCGCCTCTCCGAGCAGGGAATCGACATTGTACGGACCGACCTCTCAGGAACGGCAATCTGGCGATCCGAGAACGACACGTCCTACTGGGTGCTCACTCTCCCGACGACGCTCCATCCCCCCGACGACTCTCGATAGCTCGTCCCTGGTCGTCGGGCGGACAGTCGACGGCCGATTCCCATGTCTCTCCCCGCGTCCGCTCCGGTCCGGTCCGGCGACCAAGATACGGTCGCATGCCGTATGCTGGATCACACGAATTTCGGCGGACAGACGGTACATTGGTGGAGATCACGAGCGATGAAGAGTGTAATCGGCGCGCGGGGGGGCGTGAAAGGCAACACCGATGAGTTCTACCGGTGCAGCGATCGCCGAGCAATTCAGCCGCACATGGAGCATGCTGCGAGAAGCAGTCTCCCTCTACCCGCCCGAGCGCTGGCCGACGTCCGAGCCCTCGTTTGAGCCAACCCTCGCCCCTGCACGCCAGGCGCTCCACGCCGTTGAGACGGTCGAGTACTATCTGAGCGACGACCCCGATGGTTTCAGTTGGGGCGCTCGCTTCGGCGTTGACTGGGAATCCGGCGACGTGGATCGCTTGCCATCGCAGCAGGACATCCTCGTATACGCCGACGAGGTCGGCGGTGCGCTTCAGCTTCGAGTCAGACGCATGACCGTCGGCGCCGCATCCGTGTTCCCCTGGACGGGAGGCAGCGTGGCCGAGCACTGGTTGTACGTGTTACGCCACACGCAGCACCACGTTGCGATCATGAACGCGATGCTCACGATGAAGGGGCAGCCAACGGCGAACTGGAAGTAACGCGGCGAACGCCTCGCTGTCGCTCGCGTTCGTGAGGCAGTTCGCTGCACGAACTGCGCGGTGGAAGCGGTACCACGCAGCGCCATGATCCGGCAGTCGGACGGCGGCTAAGGCTCAGGAACGGCTGCGATCGGTGTTCACCGGAGGCGTTCCATTCAGGGGAACTCGTAGGACACGAAGACGATGTGACTGTCGCCGCCACGCGCACTACGGATCGCTCTACCATCGACCTCCAAGGTGAGTGTTACGTCGCCCGGCTTCAGTAGCATCGCCTGGCACGCGACATACCCGCTCCGCAGATGACCTGTGTACTCCCAGGGAAGCGACACGTCCTCTTCCAGCACGAATACGTCCGGCGAGATCGCGCACATGATCGCCGGTGAGTCGGCCGTCCCCTCGACGCTGAACCTCACCTCGGAGAAGTCATCGGACGACAGCAGGCCGCATCCGGCGAGCAGCACGCTCGCGGCGATGGCGGACACAGCAGCGATCCTGACAGCACGCAACGAGCCCGCAGGCAACGCCATGGCGACGCCTCCCTGAACCGTGGCAACAAGTCGAACGCTACGCCAATGATAACAGAAAGTCACATCGGCGCGTCACGGCCTCCCCGCACAAACCCCGCCGCCCCTCGCCTCTTGCCGCCCACCACCCCCTGTGTGCATACTTCTCGCCTTACATCATCGCCGAAGGAAGACCTGCATGAGCCCGCCTTCACAGCCGCACAACGTACCCAACGTCGAGATCGTCGCCATCGGCACCGAACTCGTCATGGGCCGCGTACTCGATACGAACACCCACTGGATCGAAGGGCAGGTCGTCACGCTCGGCGGCCACGTGCGGCGGGCAACGGCCGTCGAGGACGTGCGCCCGGAGATCATCGACGTGATCCGGAATGCCATCCGGCGCGGGACGGACGTGATCATCGCAACCGGCGGCCTCGGGCCGACTCCCGATGATATCACGTCCGAGTGCTTGGCGGAGATCGCCGGCACGACGGTAGCCCGGCACGGGCCCACGCTCGACGATTTCGTCGCGCGGCGCGAACTCGACAGCCGGGATGACCTCACGCCGAATCTGCTGCGCATGGCCACGCTACCGGTCGACGCAACCGTGCATCAGAACCCCGTCGGCTGGGCGCCGTGTGTCGAGATGGCGGTGGAGGCGTCGCGCATCTTCGCCATGCCCGGTCCGCCGCTGGAGGTCGAGGGTGTCTTCACGGCACACGTCGCGCCGGTCATCGCCGAGCTGAGTCCGGTGTTCCGGCTGGCGGAGCGCGTCA
>CAZEAI010000183.1:0-6413 GCA_964510105.1 uncultured bacterium | reverse complement strand
CAGCGCAATCGAATGCGGGTCCGTCAGGCCGAGTTTGACGCTTTCGCCCACGATCTCCGCGATGTGCCGACCGGCGACGGTCACGAACTCCATCCGTGCGGGAGCGATTCCGAGGCGATACGCGTACCGCGCGATGCATCGCCCGCCGTTGCCACACATCTCCGCTTCGCCGCCGTCCGCGTTGTAGTAGCGCATACGGAAGTGTGCGTCGTCTGCGTTCTCGACGAGGAGCACGCCGTCGGCGCCGACGCCGAATCTGCGGTCGCACCAGCTCCGCACAAGCGCATGCCGCGCTTGCGTACCGGTCGGTACGATACCCGCGCGGTTGTCGACGACGACGAAGTCGTTGCCGGCGCCTGCCATTTTTGTGAAATCGATTCTCATCGCACTCGTTACCTGGGGAAATCGAATCATGGAGGAATGAACATACTCAACCGCTGCGTTGAGAGTCTACACCGAACGGCAACGGATGCCCGGAGATGGCCGTGGGCCGCTCACCGCCGGACGGACCTCCGCTCGTGGGCAATGCCGTCCGCTACCACGTCGTTGGCTGCGGCGAGCCCATCGCGCAGAGACTCCCACCCCTCCGAATCCACCGACGTCAGACAGCCAAGGTCGACCGCGAGACGAAGTTCGATATCGAGTGTGACACAGCCTATCGCCGCCTGCCGGAGGACTTCCTGCCGCTCCGCTGGGTCGTCCGTGGTGAGTCCGTCGGACACGTGGCTCGCAACAGTGAGCGCGGTGTCTCGAAGCTGAGCGCCGATTCCGGTCCGCTCGTCCTCCGGGAATCGGGCGGTCTGCTTGTACACGTCTCGTGCGAGTTCGTATGCAGAGTCAATGAGCGACGTATCGGGTTCCATGCCGTCTCCCCTCCCGTGGCGTGATCCGCAAATATACGCAGGAAGATCCATGCGTACCGAACGGTCTCGCGGAGGTTCTGAGGCAACGAGTGGCTGCAGGCATGCGAAGGCATCGTCGTCAGAATACCTGTGGTGAACCTTCGATCTCACTTCGAGCGTAGCGAGGAATCGCTGCTGATTCTAGAACGCTAGAGACTCCTCACTTCGTTCGGAATGAGGGCGTTGCGGTGTAGTCCGAGGAACGTCTACCTGCCCTGTGCGGGCGGGTTCGACTCACGCCAGATACGACTCTCGAACGTCTCCAGCACCACGTCGTCGCCATCGCGCTCGACGAGCCCGGCGCGGGGCAGGATCGGCACCTTGCCGCGCGGCGTGTCCACCACGTAGAGTGGATTCGCCAGTCCGGATGTGTGCCCGCGCAGGGCGTCGCTGATCTCAACGCCGCGCTCTATGTCGGTGCGGAAGTGCGCTGTGCCTTCCACGAGGTGACACTGGAACAGGTAGTAGGGCCGCACGCGCATGCGAAGGAGTCCGGTCACCAGTTCCCGCATGGTCTCCGCGTCGTCATTGACGTCCCGCAGAAGTACCGACTGATTGCCCACGGGCGCACCCGTCCGCGTGAGCAGGTCGCACGCCGCCTCCGCCTCGGGCGTGAGTTCCTTCGGGTGGTTGAAATGGGTGTTGATCCATACCGGGTGATGCCGCGCGATGATCTCGCACAGCTCCGGCGTGATGCGCTGCGGTAGCGCCACGGGCATACGAGTTCCGAACCTGATGATCTCGACGTGAGGAATCGCCCGGATTCGCCCAAGGAGGTCGTCGAGCCATGAATCCGTCGCCATGAGCGGGTCGCCGCCGGTGATAAGCACGTCGCGAATCTCGGGCGTCTGGCGAATCCAGTCGATGCCGGCGTCGATGAAGTCGCCGGGCGGCGGATCGGACGCCGGATCGAACAGCCTCTTGCGGAAGCAGAACCGGCAGAACACGGGGCACACGTCGAACACCGTGAACGCCACGCGGTCCGGGTAGATGCGGATCACGCCCGGTACCGGCGACTGCTGTTCCTCGGCGATGGGATCGGCGACGCCCTGGGGGTCGACGAGTTCCTCCGCGGCGGGCGCGACCTGCCGACGGATCGGGCACGCACGGTCGTTGGGGTCGATCAGGCTCGCGTAGTACGGCGTGATCGCCATGGGGAAGTGGTCGACGACGCGCCGAGCGGCTTCCGCCTCCGCGTCGGTGATATCCACCACGGCGCGGAGCTTCTCGACGCTGTCGATGCGGTTCCGCAAGTGCCAGCGCCAGTCGGACCACTCCGGCGCGGACGTGTCATACAGCGTGTTCGACGCCGTGTCCGTCACCCGAGCAGCCCGCGGTTGTGTCCGAGCTGGTCCAGGACGCCGTTCACGAAGCCGGCCGAGTCCTCACCGACGAATTCGCCGGCAAGGGTCACCGCCTCGCTGAGCACAACCTTCGGCGGCGCGTCGCTCTCCTCGTGATCCCACTCCGCGAGGGCCAGCGTGATGATGATGTGCTCCAGGCGTCCGATCCGGTCGGCGTCCCAGTTCTGGCTTGCGGTGGCAAGCTCGCGTTCATAGTCGCCGCGCAGATCAAACGCCCGGCGAGCGAGGTTCAGCGCCATGCGCTGGCCCGGTGGCGCGAGGTTGAACTCCTCGGCCACGCTCTCTACGACGTCGCGCAGTTCGTCCCACGGCTGGCTCTCCAGCCAGTAGAGCGACTGCACGGCGACGCGCCGCGCCTTGTGGCGCTGGCTTACTTTGCGGTCGGCAGACATGCGACCAGATTCGCCATTTCCATCGCCGAAAGCGCCGCGTCCGCGCCCTTGTTGCCCATCTTCGTGCCCGCGCGCTCGATGGCCTGGTCGATCGTGTCCGTCGTAACGACGCCGTATACGGTTGGTACGCCGGTTTCGATTCCGACGTGCGCAATCGCCTTGGCGGACTCGGCGGCCACGTAGTCGAAGTGTGGCGTCGAGCCGCGTATCACAGCGCCGAGGCAGATCACCGCGTCGTACGCGCCGCTTGCCGCGAACCGTTTCGCCACGACGCCAAGCTCGAACGATCCGGGCACCCACGCGGTGTCCACGCCGTCCAGGTCGCCGCCGTGCCGCTTGATCGCGTCGTAGCAGCCCTCGAGCAGGTGTTCGCTGATGAAGGAGTTGAAGCGGCTCACGACGATCGCGAACTTCAGCCCCTCCGCGCTCAGGTTGCCCTCATACGTGTTCGGCATTCACTACCTCGAATTCCTGGCCCACCGCGCACATGCGGCCCGGACCGGCTAGAACTGTAGCAGGTGCCCCATCTTCGACATCTTCGTTCGCAGATACTTCTCGTTGTGACTGTTCGGCTCGATAACAAGCGGCACCATCTCCGCCACTTCGAGCCCGTATCCCTCGATCCCCACGCGCTTGGCCGGGTTGTTCGTCAGCAAGCGCACGGCTCGGATGCCCAGGTCGTGCAGGATCTGCGCGCCGATGCCGTAGTCTCGGCCGTCGGCGGGAAATCCGAGCCGGTGGTTCGCCTCCACCGTGTCGAGACCATCCTCCTGCAGACGGTACGCTTTCAGCTTGTTCAGCAGGCCGATACCCCGGCCCTCCTGTCGCATATACACAACCGCGCCGCGCCCCTCCTGCTGGATCAGCTCCATCGCCGCGTGAAGCTGCGAACCGCAGTCGCAGCGCTGGCTGCCGAATACGTCGCCGGTCATGCACTGCGAGTGCATCCGGACAAGCACCGGCTCACTCGACTCGACGTCGCCCTTCACAAGCGCCGGATGGTAGTCGTGGTCGAGCTGGCTCTCGAAGAGCACGAGGCGGAAGTCGCCGAATTCCGTCGGCATCAACACGTCTTCCACGCGCCGGACGAGGCTTTCCTCGCGCTGCCGGTGGGCGATCAGGTCCTTGATGGTGAGCATCCGAAGTCCGAAGCGCTCCGCGATCTCCGCCAATTGCGGCACGCGCGCCATGGTGCCATCCGTGTTGAGTACTTCGCAGATGACTCCGGCGGGAACATGTCCCGCGAGGCGTGCAAGGTCGACGGCCGCCTCGGTGTGACCGGCTCGGCGCAGTACGCCTCCCATCGCCGCGGTGAGCGGAAAGACGTGGCCCGGGCGTGCGAAATCGCCGGCCCGCGAGTCCGGATCGGCGAACTTGCGGATCGTCACCGCGCGGTCGTGAGCCGAGATGCCGGTGGTCGTCCCTTCGACGGCGTCGATGGTGACGGTGAACGCCGTGCCGTACGACGAATTGTTCCGTTCCTGCGAGACCATCGGCTCCATGTCGAGGGCAGAGAGCAGCTCTGTCTCGGCGGGCAGGCAGATCAGGCCGCGCCCGTGGGTCGCCATGAAGTTGATCGTCTCGGGCGTCGCCGCCTGGGCGGACATCACGAAGTCGCCTTCGTTCTCGCGATCCTCGTCGTCTACCACAACCACGATCTCGCCATTCCTGATGGCATTGATCGCATCGGGTATCGAGCAGAATGTCACGTCTCGCGTATCGTCCGGGGAGGTGTCGTTCATGTTCGCCGTCATGCTGCTATGGCCTGCCGCTTGAGAGAAATCCAGCTTGCTCGAGGAGCGCCATCGTGGCGTGATCCCGGGGCGCCGCTTCCGCAGCGCCCATCAGCCGTTCGACGTACTTCGCCAGCACGTCGGTTTCCAGATGGATGGCATCACCCGGACGCTTCCCACCGAGTGTCGTATGGTCGAGCGTGAACGGGATTACCGCCACCCCGAAGCGCGCTCCGTCGACCTCGGTGACCGTGAGGCTGATGCCGTCGAGGGCGACCGAGCCCTTCCGCGCGATCTGCCCCGTGACGGATTCGGGCGCCTCAAGTGTGATCTCCGCCGAGCCGCCGTCGTCACGTCGCTCGACGATGCGTGCGATACCGTCGACATGACCCATCACCCAGTGGCCGCCCAGCCTCGCGCCGACCTGCAGCGAGCGTTCCACGTTCACTCGGCGCCCCTGTTCCCACGTGCCGATGGTTGTCAGCCGGAGCGTTTCCTCGACGGAGTCGAACTGGAACGTCTCGCCGTCGAACGCGACGACCGTCTGGCATGCGCCGTCGATCGATATGCTGTCGCCAAGCGCCGCGTCGTTGAGTATCTCTGGCGCACGCAGGGTCGTGCGCTGCGTCGAGCCGTGTCGTTCGACGCGCTCAACAGTGCCCACCGATTCGACGATTCCCGTGAACATCAGCCGTCTCCGAGTAGCCCGGTCACGCGCCAGTCGTCGCCGAGCGACGTGCCTTCGGCCTCGCGCAGTCGTAGCGCGTCGCCGATCAGTTCCGTGCCGAGGTCGCCCACCGCCGCGCGCCCGGCGCCGACGATCTTCGGTGCGATGTAGGCGATAGCGCGGTTCACGAGCCCCGCGCGGATCAATGCCGTCGCCACCGTCGGACCGCCTTCGACGAACACGCTCAGGACATCCAGCTCGCCAAGCGCCACGAGGGTGGCGTCGAGGTCCAGAGTGCCGCCGTCGTTTGCCACACGGACGATGCGTACGCCGCGTTGCTTCCACGCCTCCGCCCTCGCGTCCGAGGCGTCCTCGCCGCAGACGATGCTCGTCCGATCGGGCACGACGAGCCGTGCGCTATCCGGAAGTTCGAGGGAGGGGTCGAGCACGATGTGCGCGGGCTGGTGGCCGTCCACGTGGCGCACGTCCAGCGCGGGATTGTCCGCCAGCGCGGTGCCGATGCCGACGAGCACGGCGTCATGCCATGAGCGCTGGCGGTGCGCGTCTCGCCGGGCGGCTTCTCCGGTGATCCATTGCGAGCTACCGGCGGTCGTCGCCACCTGGCCGTCGAGGGTCTGCGCCCACTTGAGCGTCACCCATGGCCTGCCGGTACGTTTCCAGTGCAGATAGTGCTCGTTGAGGCGACGCGCCTGCTGCTCACCCACGCCGACTTCGACGGCGATACCCGCCTCACGGAGATGTGCAGCGCCACACCCGTTCACTCGCGGGTCCGGGTCGAGATGCGCGCACACGACCCGCCGGATTCCGGAGGCGATGATCCCGTCGACGCATGGCGGCGTTCGCCCGTGGTGGGAGCAAGGCTCAAGCGTAACGTAGATGTCGGCGCCTTGCGCGGCGCCACCGGCATCGTCGAGCGCGACGACTTCCGCGTGTGCCTCGCCCGCGCGTTCGTGCCACCCTTCACCGACGACTGTTCCGTCGTGAACCACGACCGCGCCGACCATGGGATTTGGCGACGTCCACCCACGGGCTCGCGCTGCGAGTTCGATGGCTCGCGTCATCCAGTCCGTGTCGGAATGCGTTTTGGGGGCGGCTGTATCCACCATGTCAGCACCGGCTGTCGAGAGCGTAGTCATCCCCACCCGTTGGGCGAAGGGTCTGGACGTACTCCGGGGCGTACTTGATGGAGAGGGTATGCGTACCCGCGTCCCGTTCTTCCTTCCATCCGGACTCTAACCGTCGGCACCGGAATTACACCGGTTCAGATCGGGTCGCATTGCGCGACCCGATGTCGCGGGCTATTACCGCCGGTCGGGAATCTCACCCTGCCCCGG
>CAZEAI010000182.1:0-6472 GCA_964510105.1 uncultured bacterium | reverse complement strand
CGCGGCTGGCGAACTGCCTCATCGTCCGTAACAGCGCACAGGAAGGTGCGGGCATCTACGCCGATGTCGCCGTGTCGATCACGAGCTGCACCATCGTCGAGAACGCCGCCACGGCGACCGGCGGCGGCGCTCTGTTGAGGTCGCGAACGAACGTGCTGAACACCATCGCCTGGGCGAACAGCCCCGACCAGTTGTCGGGCGCTGTCGAGGTAAGATACTCCGACATCCAGGGCGGCTGGACGGGCGAGGGGAACATCGATGCCGATCCGGTCCTGAATGCGGACTATACACTCGGACCGGGTTCGCCGTGTGTCGACGCGGGGTACCCTCACTTCTCGGACGTCGACGGCTCGCGCAGCGACATGGGCTGGACGGGAGGAGCCGCCGGGAAGGCGATCGCCGGTCCGGTATCCGGCCGCTGGACAGCCGGCGAAAGTCCCTACCGCATCGCCGGCGACGTTATCGTCCCGGCGGGCGACACCCTCGTGATCGAGCCCGGCGTCGACGTGCTGTTCGATGTGGTCGCGAAGATCTATGTGGACGGTGTGATTCAGGCTCTCGGCACGGAGCAGGACAGCATCCGCCTTCTTCCGGGCATCGCCGACCACTGGAGCGGAATGCGGCTGCACAGCCCCGACTCGAGCTCGCTGGCGTGGTGTCGGTTCACCGGCGGACATCCGTCTGGTAGCTGGAGCGAAGGCAATGGCGGCGCTCTTTCGATATTCGGCACCGGGTCGTCGAAAGCACGCATCAGCCACTGTGTGTTCGTCGGGAACACGGCACATGCTGGAGGCGGCGTCGCGGTGATGGATGTCGACGGTGTGCCCGACGACAGTGCGACTGTTTGGATCGACAACTGCACATTCACCGGCAACACGGCGTACCGCGGCGGCGCGGTCTTGTTCCGCCATCCCACGCACGTGATACTGACGGATTGCGTCATCGCGGACAACAGCGTGACGCATTTCGGCGGCGGCCTGGAGGGCGACGGCAATCTGACGATGGTGAACTGCACTGTCGTCCGGAACGAGAGCGAGTATGACGGAGGCGGTATCTACGCCTATCCGCGCGGTCGGCTCGTAGTCGTGAACTCTATCGTTCGGGACAACTCGCCGACGCAGTTCCAGCCATTCGACCACCTGGAGCCGGGAGCATCGCAATCGGTGACGTACTCGAACGTGAGCGACGGCCGACCCGGCGAAGGGAACTTCGATGCCGAGCCGCGTTTTCAGGACGCCGCCGGCGACGATTTCCGGCTCAAGCCCGACTCACCGTGTATTGACGCCGGCGACCCAGCTATGCTCGACCCCAACGGTAGCCGCGCGGACGTGGGCGCGTTCCGCTTCGACGGGATCGTGGCCATCGCTGCGGCACATCCCAGGCCGACGTCGCTTCTCGGTGCGGCGCCGAACCCCTTCAACTCCTCGACGGCTGTGCACTATACCGTGGCGCGGGCCGGTATCGTCACCCTCACCGTGCATAACGCGCTCGGCCAGCGCATAGCCACCATCGCCGAGCGCGTCCAGCAGCCGGGCCGGTACCGTGCCATGTGGGACGGGCGAACTGGGAATGCCCAATCCGCTGCATCGGGGGTGTACTTCGTCCGGATGGGATTCACGCCGCACGATGGCGGCTCACTTCGTCGGGTCGGCGCCTGCAGAGTGCTCCTCCTGCGATAGATCGAGCCGCGAAGCAGGCCATAGACTGCCTCGTCCCGCGGGGCTGGGATCGTGCCCGATTCACTACACGGGTACGATCCCGTATTTTTTCGCGCGCATTTCTTGACAGGCCAGTCATTCGTATCTCTACTACAATGGAGTACCGTACAGGGTATCGCGCCCGTACCGTACCAAGAGCACCGCACTACGCGGTACCGCGCCGGACCATCTATATTGCGCCCCTCGGGGCTGGTGTACGCAGGGAGAAACCGCCATGACGTCGCACGCTCGACTGAGATTGAAGACCTGTTCCGGCGGCAGCAAGTGTCGCGGGCTGACGTGCGCCTTGATCGTGATCGCGCTGGCCTGCATGACAGCCCCCGCCGCGTGGGCTCAGCCCGGGCAGGTGTCCGGCCTTGCCGTTTCGGTATCGACACCCTACTCGAAGACGCTGACATGGACGGCGTACGACAGCTCGGACTTCGCCGCGTACAAGATCAGCATGCGCAAGACATCCGCCGCCACGTACGATTCCGTTGGGGCGCTGGACGTGCAGACGACGGATTCGTACGCGATCACAGGCCTGACCCCGTATACCGCGTATGATATCTCCGTGGCCGTCATCGATACCGGCGGCGCGGAAGGGCTTGCTGTTGAGCTGATCAACCAGCGGACGCCCGCGCTCTACTTCCCGCACGCCGACAGCGTCACGGCGAGCAATATCAACTTCACCCCCTCCGGCACATGGACGGTCGTGGAGAACGGCCCAGGCGAAGGGGACGCGTACACAGGGACGTATCACTGGTCGGACTCTCCCGGCGGCAATTACGCACCGTCGATGGACCAGTCGCTGACCATGACGATCGACCTGGGAACGGCGATCATGCCGGTCCTGACGTTCTACGAGCGCTACTCGTACCAGACGAACGTCGACTACGGGTACGTGGAGATATCAACGAACGGGTCGAGCTGGTCCCGTGTGGCCTTCAACACCGGCAGTCAGACGGTCTGGGCACGGAAAGAGATCGATCTGACGCAGTGGGCGGGCTCCGCCGAGGTGCGCATCAAGTTCCGCTCCACGAGCAACGCAAGCACGGAGTCCGACGGCTGGCGCCTCGACGACTTCGCCGTGACAGAGTTGGCGCCGAAGACACTACCGTACCCGTTCGTGGACGACTTCGAGACCGACAGCACGAACAACTGGGTCGCCTCGAGTTGGTCGCTAATGACCGATTCGCACACTCCGACGAACGCTCTGCACGACAGCCGTATGGGCAACTACCCCGCCGAAGCGTGGAATCCCATCGTTTCCGACGGCGTATTCGACCTGTCGGGCGCGGTGAACCCGGTGCTGACGTTCTGGCATAAGTACAGCTTCATCTATCAGGATAATTGCTGCTGGTCGTATGAGCGCGACTACGGACGCGTCTACGTGTCCGCCGACCACGGAAGACCCGGCTCCTGGGTGTCGCTGGCGGCATACACCAGCTCCCAGCCGGATTGGACCCGCGCGCAACTGAACTTGACCCAGTTCGCGGGCGCATCGACGGTGAGAATCATGTTCGTCGTCGACGACAACACGGAGTCGAGCGGCAGACCCAACGACCTGTCGAGCGGCTGGTGGATCGACGACATCCGTGTTGAGGAACTCCCGGAACCGGTATCGCTCAGCCCCATCGTGAGTAGCTCCATGCACCACGTCGAGCTCAACTGGACTCAGAACACGGACGCCGATTTCTCTCACTACGAGATTCGCCGCGCCACGAGCGCCGACGTCTCGCGGTCGAGTTCGCTGATCGCCACCATCGACAACGCGGCGACGATAACGTTCATCGATTCAGTCGCGATGATCGAACCGACGCACTACTCCTACCGCATGTACGTCATCGACGTTCTCGGCGACATCAGCCTTGGCAGCGAGATCCAGACGGCGACGTATGATATCCCGTCGAACCTGTTCCCGTTCGCCGACAGCATGGCCGTTGACACCGACAAGTGGGCGTGGGGTGCGCCGTGGGGGCCGACGACCGCGACCTACCACTCCGCGCCGTCGAGTTGGACGGACAGTCCTGGTGCGAGCTACGGTCCGAATTCGAGCACAGCGCTGACCACTGTCGTCAACCTGAACGGCTCCAACGAACCGGTCCTGACCTTCTGGCACCGGTACGCGCTGCAGACAAATGCCGACTACGGTCACGTCGAGATCTCCGCCGACGGCGGTGCCACCTGGTCCGAACTGATGCGTGTGACGGGCATCGACACGACGTGGACCAGCGAGCGGATAGACCTCGGAGAGAATGTCGTCGGGGCGACGATCGGGCTGCGCTTCAGGCTGTCGAGCAATGGCGACACGCACCTCGACGGTTGGTACGTCGACGACATCGAGATTCGGGACGGCACCCGCAAGGTCGCGTTTCCCTGGACTGACGACGTCGAGTCCGGCGTGGGGAGCTGGTTCGCCGATTCGCCGTGGAGCATCTCCGACGTCAATTCCCGTTCGGGCAGCCACCACTGGACGGATAGCCCTGCGGGCAGCTACCGGCCAAACGAGAACACGTCGCTCACGTTCACCATCGATTTGAGCGGCCCGGAGGCCAAGACCGCGGTGCTGCGGTTCTGGGAACGCTACTCGTTCCAGCCGAACGCCGATTGGGGGTTCGTGGAGGTCTCGACGAACCAGGGCGATTCGTGGACGATGGAGTACGCGGTCACGGGCAGCTCAGCCGACTGGCGACAGGATGAGATCGATTTGTCGCCGTACTGGGGCAGTGCGCAGGTGTCGATCCGGTACCGGGTGATGTCGAACAGCTCGGCGGAAAGCGATGGCTGGCACATCGACGATCTGGAAATCGCGAGCCTTGCGCGGGATATTCCCTATCCCTTCGTGGAGAGCTTCGATGACACGACCGCGCCCAATAGATGGCTGACGTCGAGCTGGGAGTTCGTCACGAACGGTCGGTCCGGGCCGTACCGATTGCACGACAGTCCGGACGGCAACTACCACACCGACGTCTGGAGCAGCCTCACGCTCGCCGGTACCATTGACCTCTCGAACTTGTCGGAGGTCGAATATCCGGTCATGACGTTCTGGCACCAGTACAGTCTCATCTCGCAGGACAATTGCTGCTGGTCCTATGAGGACGACTACGCGAGAGTGTACGTCTCGCCGGACAACGGACAGGTCTGGTACGAGGTGGCGAAATGGACCGGATCAACCTCGGGCTGGACGAAGGCCACTATCAACCTTTTCGGCGAAGGCATTCACAACTTTGTGGGCGCGTCGGAGCTACGGGTCCGGTTCGTACTCGACGACAATACGGAATCCTCCGGCAGACCAAACGACGTCGCCAACGGGTGGTGGATCGACGACATCCGGATCGAGGAACTCCCTGCCCCGGTAGCGCTGAGCCCGATCGTGGGCAGCACGCAGCATCACGCGACGGCGAACTGGACGCTGAACGCCGACGGCGATTTCGACCGCTACGAAGTGTATCGGGCCACGACCACGGAGGTGACTCGCTCAAGCCTGTTGGTCGCGTCGATCGACAACCAGTCGACGACGTCGTGGACCGACACGTTCGCCGTCGTGCAGCCAACACACTACTCGTACCGCATGTACGTTGTCGACACGCTGAGCAACGTGAGCCCGGCAAGCAACGTGGAAACAGCAGGCTACGCCATCCCGCAGGTGTCATTCCCGTTTGCGGACAGCATGAACGTCGACTCGCCGAACTGGAGCTGGGGCGATCCGTGGGGTCCAACCACGGACGCCTATCACAGCGCGCCGGCAAGCTGGAAGACCGGTCCGAGCGGCGTCTACCCGCCGAACGCGAACACCGCGCTGACGACTCAGTTGAGCCTGTCAAGTTCGGATTCCACCGTACTCACGTTCTGGCACCGCTACGCGTTCGAGGCGGGAATCGACTTCGGACGAGTCGAAGTCCTGCCGGAGGGATCGGGTACCTGGGTGGAGGTACTCCGCGTCACGGGCGTGGACAATACATGGGCCTCCGAACGCGTAGACCTGGGGGCATATGCGGGGATAATCGGTCTGCGCTTCCGGGTGAACAGCAACGGGTCCAATCAGTTCGCAGGTTGGTACATCGACGACGTATCCGTGGCAAAGGGCGCGAGATCGGTCAAGTTTCCGTGGTCTGACGATGCCGAATAGGGGGAAGGCGCGTGGTTCGCGAACTCACCGTGGGGGCTCACGAACGTTGGCTCACGCTCTGGAGATTGGCACTGGACCGACAGTCCGGCGGGCAGCTACGCGCCCAACGAGAATTCATCTCTCACGCTTGCCATCGATCTCGGTGAGGCGGTCGCTCCCGTTCTGCGGTTCTGGGAGAAGTACTCGTTCCAGCCGAACTACGACTGGGGCTTCGTCGAAGTATCGGCGAACCAGGGGGCGAGCTGGACTATGGAGTATGCGCTCACCGGAAGCAGCTCGAGCTGGCGGCGGGATGAGATCGATCTTTCGCCGTACCGCGGCAATCAGATGGTGATGATAAGGTTCCGCCTCACGTCGAACAGCTCCAGCGAGAGCGATGGATGGCACCTGGACGACTTCGTGGTCGAAGACGTCGCGCGCGAAATGCCCTACCCGTTCATTGAGACGTTTGACGATACCAGCTTCGCGGATCGTTGGCTCAGTTCGAGTTGGGAGCGGGTGACGGACGGCCGCTCAGGCGCCTATCGGATGCATGACAGCCGGGCGGGCAACTACCTCAGGGACGTTTTCAACCGCCTCTCGCTCGCCGGTACCATAGTCCTGACGAACGCCGTGAACCCTGTTCTCACGTTCTTGCACATGT
>CAZEAI010000181.1:0-6601 GCA_964510105.1 uncultured bacterium | reverse complement strand
TGTCGTGGCGGCGGCGGACCGGAATCATGCGCCATGCCGCCCCCGCGATGTACGTCACCGCGCAGACCCCGGCCGATGCGGAGCGATACGTGTCGCTCGGCGTGCCGCGCGATCAGGTCGAAATATCGGGATCGCTGAAATGGCCGCGCGCCCCGAGCGCCGTGGGTACCGATGTTCGCAAGGCGCTCGGCGTACCACCCGACGTTCCGGTGGTTGTAGCGGGATCGATTCGGACGAAAGAACTACCGCTCGTCGTAGCCGCTCTCGGCACCATGCAGCGCACGATGGCGGGCGTGCGAGTCGTCATTGCGCCGCGGCAACTTCGCGACGTATCCTTTGCCCAGGGACTCCTCCGCGACGCCGGCATGCACACGGCGCTGCTATCCGGTAGCGACGAGCCGCTCAGGAACGCCGACGCGGTAGTCGTCAACACGATGGGCGACTTGTGCGATCTCTACGCCGCGGGCGGCATGGCCATCATCGGTGGCGCGTGGGAGCGGAAGGGCGGTCATAACCCTTTCGAGGCCGCGGTTTACGGCATCCCCGTGGTGTACGGGCCCGACATGCGACAGGCTGGGTGCGAGATGCTCGAACGTCGTGGCGCGGCCTTTCGGGCCAACGATGCCGGCCAGCTTGCCGAAGCCATCAGGGAGCGGCTGACGTCCGGCGGCGGCGCACACGGAATCTCATGGCCCGACCCGATCGAGGCTACGTGGTCCGCGTGGCGGCGGTGGGGGATCGGGAGCACCGCTAGCGGGACAGGATAGGCGGTCGGCAAACTCGGCGAGGGACATCGATGCGCAGAATGGACCGGTGGCTGAGCGAGAAACCTGAGACGCAGTGGGAGCAATCGCTGATGAGCGGCCTCCACTTCGCATCGAAGGTGTACGCCGCCGGCGTTCGCGCACGCGCATGGGCGTATCGCCACGGCGTATTCCGGCGGATCTCCGTCGACGCACCACTGGTATCCATCGGAAACGTCACCGTCGGCGGAACCGGCAAGACCCCATTCGCCGTCTACCTTGCTCGCCGCCTGCAGGCACAGGGTCGACGCCCGGCGATCGTGAGCCGTGGGTACCTCAAGGAAGGGCGCGGGCTCGTAGTCGTATCGGACGGCTCGTCCGTGCTCGTGGGGCGACGTCAGGCGGGCGACGAACCGTATCTCATGGCCCGAGCGCTTCCCGGAGTACCCGTGGTCGTCGGTCCGAACCGTGCCGTCGCGGCAACGGTGGCCACCGCCCGTTTCGATCCAGACATCATCGTCATGGACGACGGCTTCCAGCATCTGAAGGTCCAGCGCGATCTGGACGTGGTCGTCATCGACGCGACGAACCCGTTTGGGAACGGCATGACGCTGCCGCGCGGCATTCTGCGGGAGCCGCCGAACCACCTGCGCCGCGCCGGCCTGCTCCTCCTGACACGCACCGACCAATCCACGGACCTCGACCTGCTTCGCGATCACCTTCGGACGCTCAACCCTACCGTTCCTGTCGTCGAGAGCGTTCACCGACCGGCCTCGCTGCGATACTATCAGCACCACGACGAGCTAGGCGTCGAAACCCTCGCCGGGAGCCGCGTCGTCGCGCTCTCCAGCGTCGGCAATCCACGCGCGTTCGAGCGCACGCTGGGCGACCTCGGCGCGCAGATCGTCGACGCGTGGCGACTGCCGAACCATCACGCCTATCGACGCGGTCCGCTGACCGACCTGACCGATCGCGCCCGCGATCTCGGTGTAGAAGCCATCGTCACAACGGAGAAGGACACGGTGCGCTTCCCGCCGGGATTTGCGTTTGACGTGCCGGTGTGGGTCCTCGCCATCGAGCTGTCCGTGACGGCGGGCGAGGAGCACCTGAGCCGCATCGACAGGCTCGGTCTCGCCGGTATCTGATCGCCTCGCTTGTTCCGGCCTCCCTGCCGCGGTACCGTTTTCGAAGACTTCCCGTCCATACCGGTTGCTTGGTCCGGAAGAAGTCAACGCTTCTCTGCTCCCACATCCATGCGTCACAGGGCTGACTGACGCGCATCCCAACAGGAGAGACGGAAATGGCACGCGAGGAGCTGCGGTACTCCGCGCGGCGACGAGCCGTATGCGTCGCGGCGGCAGGCGGTCGCTGAACGAGCGTTGGGAATAGTCTAGCGCTGCAACGCCGGAGTCGAACCGCGCGGATGGCGTCGGGAGCAGCGGGAACCGTGACTGCACAGCCCGATAGGGGGAGGCTCATGGCACGCGAGGAGGTCGAAAGGCTCGTCGGGCGCATCCTGGACGCGCAGCAACAGGTAGTCTCCCATGTCGTCGACACGGTCGAGTGGGACAACTTGGGCGATCGCGTACCGGATGACGGGTTCACCGTGCAGGATGTGTTGCGGATGTGGGTTTGGCATTTCTGGTCGCATCACCGCGAACTCGTCCGGGCTCGCGGATCATTGGCACAGGACAATCCCCACTTCCACGTGCCACACTTCGTACGACAAGCCTCGGAGGAGTGCGGGCGCTTCGTCGGCGAGTTGGCGTGCCTGACGGACGACCAACTCGACCTGCCTCTCCCGGACGGCGACCGCACAATCCGCGAGATCGTCCAACACATGGCCGATACGCTGGAAACGTTCGTCATCGAGGAGGCCGGATGAGCCGGCCCTCCGACTGCGAGGAGAAGTCCATGAACGCGAGTCGTCTAACGCTTGCCACCCTACTTGTTGCGGCAACGCTGCCAGCGTGCAGTGGAATACCGGAGGATTCTGTGCATACCAACGTACGACGCGAAGACGGCAAGGTGTGGATCGACGGCGTCAAGCTGTGGATCACCGCCGACCGAGGGAGTTCGGTTCACGCTGCGCAGGCGGCGATCATGGAAGCGGTTGGCGAGGACGTGTCATACACGGACCTCGTGGGCGCATCCGGGCTCGCGTTTCGTCTGCAGGTGGCTCCTAGTCTGTGTCCCAGCTCGCCGCATTCATCCTGTGGAGAGCAGTGCGGGGCCGGGGCCGTGAACGCGCTGACGTGGCAGATACGCACCTACGGAGTGGATCCCAGCGATTCGGCGGGTGTGGCAGAAGCCAGGCAGGCGATCGTGGAGAGTATCGACCGCGGTGTACCGGTGCAGTACGGATGCGAGGAAGACGGCCTCATCGTTGGGTACCAGTCCAACGGTGACGAATGGCTGTGCCTGCACCCGTATAAAGGCGACACGGTATTCGTCGAGACGGATTGGCCATGGGGCATCGCGGTGTTCACCGCGCCGAAGGAAGCCGCCCCGAACCGCCGTGAAGTCGCCGCTGAGGCCATCCAGAAGGCAGTCCGGATGGCGCACGCGGAATCGGCGGACGGTTACCCCATCGGCTTCCACGCGTGGGACGTCTGGC
Organism: uncultured bacterium; assembly: GCA_964510105.1. GTDB lineage: Bacteria > Latescibacterota > MWCZ01 > MWCZ01 > MWCZ01 > CAZWQW01. The sequence goes on along the minus strand of CAZEAI010000181.1, from coordinate 3,241 downwards.
TCGCGAAGTTGGCCTCGCTCGAGATCGCTGACGAGGGAACCCGGAACGGCCACATGCTGGGTAACTCCTGGATCTACGGCACACTCGTCGAGTACCGCGGCATCGCGGCTGAGTATCTCACGTCCGTGGCGAGCGAATTCGATGAGACAACCGCAGCACATCTGCTCGCCGCGGCGGCCCTATACGACCGGATGGCGAAGGAAATCCTCGCCGACGACGCGCACTGCGTCACCGAGATAGCGCCGCTACCGTGGATGCTCGGGGAAGGCGAGACGTGGACCGCTGCGACGCACTCCGACCAGATGCGCCGCATGCGCAACGCCTTGCCGCTGGAACGGCAGGCAGTCGCCGAGTTGGAGGCGGCACTGGCGTCGATGTAGTCACAGCGGGAGCGCTTGGCCGGCCTAGCGAGAGAGAACGAAGCGATGCAGATCATCCGATACGAATCCACGCTGGCTGATGAAGCCGCCACGTTCCTGAACGCGCAGATGGCAGGCGTACCGTTCACCTGGCCCGTCAGCGCTGAGCAGCTCGATCGCGCGCTCTCGAAACCGCTCGTGCTCAATGACAGCAGCGACCGCACGATGGTCGATCCCACGGTGCTCGTGCTGCGAGACGCCGATAGCGTGGCCGGGTTCGCGACGGTGGGCGTCGAAGAACACACGGGCGCGCAGAGCACCGGCGCGATCGGGTTCCTGCTGTACGAGCGGGGCAATCGTCGCGCCGGACAAGCGCTACTCGACGCGGCGCACGAACACATCGACCGGCGGACGCCTGGTCCGGTGGACGCGTTCCATCAACGCCACCGACTCCCGGTCTACCACTTCGCTCACTCGTACTGCTCCGACGGACTCGACCACGTCCAGGCGCTCCTGGCAATGAACGGCTACTCGCGTGAGGGCGGCGAGGTGTTCCTTACGTGGGACCGTTTCGAGCCGACCGATCCGGGGCCACACAGCCTGCCGGTCGAGTTACGCGTCGAATGGATCGACGGGCAGGGCGCGCTCCCCGGCCTGGTCGTCGAGGCGCTACTCGACGGGGAGCGAATCGGCGAGTGTCGCCACTGCTGCGGAGGAGATTACTCGGATCATCCGGACGCAGATGGCATCGCGTTCTGCATGTGGCTCGGGGTCGACGACACGTATCAGGGGCGCGGGCTGGGCGCGTACCTGCTTCAGCGTTCGCTCGCGGAGCTGAAAGCGCGCGGCTACGAGGTTGCAGCCATCAGCACCGCGCATGACAACCATCGCGCGTTTCTCTTCTACAGCAACTACGGCTACCGCACCACGGACTGGACCTACGGATTCCGTCGCCCGGCGGCGCGGTGACGCCGGGATGCGGCGTGCGGTCCATCTGTCATGCCCGGCACCGGCGAACACGTCGGGGCTCACCGGCATGACTGGATGAGGAGTACCCATGCGTAGCGCCACGATCATCGCCATTACCATGTTGGCGAGCTTCTGCATGTCGGTAGCGCGCGGTCAGGCATCCGAGCCGCTACCGGACAGCCTCACGTACCGCGAACTCCAGATCACCAATGAGCACCGTTTCGACAGCACGTCGCCCGGCATGATGTCGGGACACTGGGGTCACCATCTGGGGCATCTGGTGCGTACGCAGACCAACGGCCTGTGGTTCGTCGACGACACCGGAGGAGACGTGTACGACACGCCCACGGCGCGGTACTACCAACTCGGCGCGGAGGGCGCGTGGAGCTTCAGGAAGCAGATAACCAACTGGGGGAACGTGCAGCAGAACACGGCGTCTGTTGCGGTGGGCGACACGATCTATACGTACGGCATTGCCATAGACGGGCCCGCGCTGGTCGAGAACGAGCTGCATACGGGCACCCTCGACGGTACATCGCGGACGGTGAAGACCATCGCGTCCAGCACGAACTACATCGGCGCCGCCGTCTCCCCGGCAGGGGTTCGAATCGTGTGGTGGAGCAACGTCGTGGACGGCAACGGGCCGAGCACCTGGTTCTACACGTACAACGATGGCGGCGGGTGGAGTCCGATCATCTCGTCGACCATACCGGGTCACAACGACTTCTCATACGTGGTCATCGCCTTCGCGAATGACACCACGTTCTGGGCGGCCGGCGAGGCAATCGGCGGCTATCTGCCGAACTGGACATACAAGCTGGGCGTCGGCCGAGTCGCCATCGGCCAGCCGATGACGGGGTTCGAGACGCTGCCCGGCAGCAACTACACCGCCTGCGACATATGGTGCAATCCGGCCAACGGCGACGTGCATGTTCTCGGCAACGGGCAGGCCGGTAACGTGACATATTACCACAGACCAGACGGCGGAGCCTGGCCCGATTCGGAGCACGTGGTAACCGATCCGCCAACGATCTGGCGCGGCACTCGTTTCCTCGACGCTCCCGACGGGAAGCTATACATCGTGCTCTCCACCCCCGACGGCCTCAAGCTGAAATTCATAGAGCGGAACCGCATCTCAGATGCGCTGAACGTGGACTCGCTGACCACGTACAGCATCCACAACAACGACGGCTTCAACCGCGTTTTCGCCGTGTTCCCCGAATGCTCCCAGTTTCAGACAACGCCGGTGGGCGGAGTCAACTTCGCATATCCGGGAAACGACTACGCCTTCAGCAGCGTCGTCAAGCACATCGAAATCAGGCGCTGGGACCCGGTCGGCCTGCTCGACGGTGCCGGCAGGCCAGGCCTGCGGCTCGAATGGAATGTGCCGAATCCCTTCAACCCACGCACGATGATCCGGTTCACGCTGCCGCGCGCCCAACATGTCCGGCTCACGGTCCACAATGCCGCCGGCCAGCATGTCCAGACGCTCGCGGACAGCGCATACCGTTCGGGAGCGCACACGGTTGTCTGGGATGGCCGCGACGAACGGGGGCGTCGCGTGGCAAGCGGAGTGTATTTCTGCCGTCTGGCAGCGGCGGATGGCGCTCGCATTCGACGGATGGTGCTTGTCAGGTAGAGGGCACCGTCGCCGCGCATCGGGGCGCGGAAGCCTACGCCGCGGTGAAGGCGCTCACGAGCGTGTGCGAGCACCTTCCAGCGGCTTTCGGTCGGGGTCCGTGAGCTACTCCGCCGCTCGGCCCGACTGTGTGAGCTATTGTGCCGCCGGTTCAGGTGCGCCCGACGCTGCTCCGGCTTCAGCCGCGGGTTCTTTCACGATGAGCGCGACGATCACTCCGCCAAGCACGCCCTGCACAACGGTATTCAGGAACCACGCCAGCGCCATGTGGTAG
>CAZEAI010000180.1:0-6651 GCA_964510105.1 uncultured bacterium | reverse complement strand
GGTCGCGGAACATGGCGATCACCTCGTCGTATGCCGCATGGTCCTTTGGCCAGAGTTCCGCCAGATGCACCAGTCCGAAACACGTCCAGAGCATGCCATGGCCTTGAATGCCCGGTAACCCGTGCTTCGGGCCGAGCATGCCGTGATGGTAGAGCCCCGTGTTTCCGTCACGGCAGTTGGCGCGATGCGCACGTAGGCATTCGGCGATGGGTCCCGCTGCGTCGCGCTCCCATCCGCCGAGATGCGCCGCTGCGAGCACGGACGGGTAGTACATACCCACCTGTTCGCTGTATGTGCCGCCGTCCGCGGCTCGTTCCAGCATGTATGCCTTCGTCTCCGGATGGACGAAGTAGTGAGACTGGAGAAGCGTCCCTCCGCCGGTCACCAGCCCGGGAGCGCTCGACAGATCCGGCAACGCCTGACGGACGGCATCCCTGAATCGCTCATCGCCGGTGATGCCGTAGAGACGATGGAACGGAAGCGCGTGTACGAGAGCGTTGCTCGGCTGGTGGGGTACGATCTCGGCATCGGATACGTCGACGTCGAGGAGTCGGTCGGCGTACCGAATCGCCTCGGATAGTCGTTGCTCGTCGCCAGTCGCTTCGTACGCGCCGATGAGCGCCCAGAGCGTACCGAAGCTGATATCAGTCCACTCGAACCGTCTCGTCGTGAGGAGTGCCTCGACGAGTTGCCGATGCACGGTGCCGTCCGGGCGGGCGCGCATGCGCTCCGCGAGCAGGGGCGAGGCTAATGTGAGGTCGGGCGCGACAATGAGCGGGTTCTCGATCCGGTTCGTATTCCTTCGTCCCTCAGCGGTGTAGACGGCCAGCCAGGTTCGATCGTTGGTGTGGATGAACATGGTGCCGTGGCGCATCATCTCGACTGGAGCGTCGGAGTCGGGGTCGAGACCGCGGAACCCACGCAGGCCGGCGCGGACGCGCGGCAGGTCCTCGGCGCAGACGACTATCAGCCGGATGCCGTCGAGGCCGGTGGGGAGGTCGCGCGGAAGCGTGTCGTCCGGTCCGAATGCTACGTCGACACCGGCATTGAGCAGGTAGCCGACGAGATAGTGAAACCCGTCCGGCTGTTCAGGCGGCTCGACGATCCAGCACTCGGCAGATGGGGATTTCACGTTCTTCAGCCCGCTTGCGGGCCGATCCTCTCCATGCCGCCCATGTACGGACGCAGAACGTCAGGGATGACGACGCTGCCGTCCTCCTGCTGGTAGTTCTCCAGAATGCTGATCATCACCCGTGGCAACGCCAGGCCGGAGCCGTTCAGCGTGTGGACGAACTCGGGCTTCCCGCCATCCTCCGGACGGTAGCGGATGTTCGCGCGACGGGCCTGAAAATCGCGGAAGTTGCTGCACGAACTCACCTCAAGCCACTCCTGGCAGCCCGCCGCCCAGATTTCGACGTCGTACTTCGCCGCGGCGGTGAAGCTCAGATCGCCGGTGCACATCTGCACGATCCGGTGTGGTAGTTCTAGTTCACGGCCGACGTCCCGCGCCGCCTCAAGAAGCGACTCAAGTTCGGCGTCCGAGGTATCCGGCGTGCAGAATTTCACCATCTCGACCTTGTCGAACTGGTGGCCGCGCTTGATCCCGCGCACGTCCTTCCCGGCGGACATCTTCTCGCGACGGAAGCAGGGCGTGTACGCCACGTGGTAGATCGGCAGCGAGTCACCGTCTAGAATTTCCTCGCGATAGAGGTTCGTCACCGGTACTTCAGCCGTTGGGATGAACCAGAAATCCTCCTCCGCGTCCCGGTACAGGTTCTCGCCGAACTTGGGCAGGTTCCCGGTTCCGACGAGGCATTCGCTCCGCACCATCGCCGGTGGGTAGACCTCGGTGTATCCGTGCCGGTCGACGTGGAGATCGATCATCCACGCGATGAGCGCCCGTTGGAGCCGCGCGCCGTCGCCCTTCAGGACGTAGAACCGGGATCCGCTGATCTTCGCGCCGCGCTCGAAATCGATGATACCGAGTTCCGGTCCCAGTTCCCAGTGCGTGCGTGGCTCGAAGGCGAACTCAGGGGGCTCGCCCTCGGTCTGCGTGACGACGTTCTCGCTGTCGTCGCGTCCGACCGGCACGTCGGGGTGCGGGAGATTCGGCACTTCGAGCAGCCGCGCGTCGAGCGCTTCGCTGACCTCACGGACGGCGTCGTCCAGTTCGCTGATCCGGTCGCTCACGCCTCGCATCCCGTCGATCTTGCGCTGGCGCTCGTCCGGGTCCTTCGTCGCACCGATATCCTTCGAAGCGGCATTCCGCCCCGCCTTCATCTCCTCCACCTCGTGGAGCAGGTCCAGGCGCCGCCGGTCGAGATCGAGGATCTCGTCGATCGGGGCCTCGGCGAACAGGCTGCCCATGGCCTCCCGCACGAGGTCGGGGTTCTCGCGGATGAGCTTCAGGTCAATCATGGTTTCGTCCGGGGTGCGTCTACGCGTTCGATTCGGCTGACTCGCTCAGTATCTCGCTGCTGTGTGCGAGCCTGAGCGCGTCGATGATCTCGTCCAGATCCCCGTCCATCGCCTCGGGCAGGTTGTGGACTGTGAACTTGACACGGTGATCCGTGATGCGGCTCTGCGGGAAGTTGTATGTGCGTATCTTTTCGCTCCGCTCGCCGCTACCGATCTGGCTCTTGCGATCTGCTGCCTCGGATTCCTGCTGCTCGCGTATCTTCGCGTCGAGGAGCCGCGATCTCAACACTTTCATCGCCTTCGCGCGGTTCTTGATCTGCGACCGCTCGTCCTGACACGTGACGACGAGACCGGTGGGAAGGTGGGTGATCCGGACCGCGGAATCCGTGGTGTTGACGCTCTGGCCGCCCGGGCCGCTGGACCGGTACACGTCTATGTTCAGGTCGGCCTGACTGATCTCGATGTCGACGTCGTCATCGGCTTCCGGAAGGACCGCCACGGACGCGGTGCTCGTGTGGATTCTGCCCTGCGCTTCCGTCGTAGGGACACGCTGCACGCGGTGCACGCCGCTCTCGAATCGCAGCCTTCCGTATGCGCCTGGTCCGGAGATAAGGGCGATCAGCTCCTTGAATCCGCCTGACGCGGCGGCGCTGCTGCTGAGCACGTCCACTCCCCAACCGCGATTCTCGGCGTAGCGGCTGTACATGCGAAACAGATCGCCGGCGAACAGTCCGGCCTCGTCGCCGCCTGTGCCGCCGCGGAACTCCATGATAGTGTTGCGGTCGTCGTTGGGATCCTTGGGAATCAGGAGCTTCCTCAGCTCTTGTTCAAGCTCGGCCGCTTTCAGTTCGAGAGGCTCGACTTCCTCGCGGGCCAACTCCAGAAGTTCTTCGTCGCTCTCCTCGTTGATGATGCGACGAGCCTCTTCCAGGTCCTGCATCACCTCGCGGTAGCTTTTGGTCGCGTCCACGATTGGCGCCAGTTGGTGGTGTTCCCGATTCAGCTCCGCGTACCGGACGTGGTCCGACACGACCTCGGGGTCGACCATCAGTCGCAGTACCTCTTCGAGGCGCTCTTCGACTGAGGCGAGGCGTTCAAACATGGTATCGAGTGCTTTCCAGCATGGGCCGGTCGTGCTCCGTTCTCTGTCGTGTCAGGTCAAACACCCGGGCTGTCCGTTGCCGCAATACCGACGGCGGGCGACTCACCGGCGTCACGTGCGATCTCGACTTCCAGAGACGCACGGGCGGCCGCAACCGCAACGGCCAACTGCTCGTCGTCCGGCGCGCGGGTCGTGAGTCGCTGCAGCCACAGTCCCGGTGCGATAAGCGTTCGCACGAATGCCGAGTTGCGGTACTTCCCGGATGCCTTGAGCATCTCAAACGACGCCCCGGCCACGATTGGCAGGAACGCGAGATGGGTCGGTATCCTCTCGACTAGATCCGGCGGCCGGCCGACGACGATCGCGAATACGGTGTCTATCGCCGCGTAGGCGACTACCGCGATCAGCACTACCAACAGGATGAAGCTCGTGCCGCACCGTGGGTGGAAACGGCTGAACCGTCTCGCCGCCTCCACGGTGATATCCTGTTCCGCCTCGTAGGCGAATACCACCTGGTGCTCCGCGCCATGGTAGGCGAAAACGCGCCGCAAGTCCGGTATCCGTCCGATCGCCCAGAGGTATCCGAGGAGCAGCACGCTCCGAACGCCACCTGCCACGATGTTGTACGTCAGCGCGCTCTGCGTGAGTCCGAGTGCGCTGGCCACCGCCAGAGGGACCATGACGAACAGCCCGATTCCGATCACGATCGCGATGGCCGTGCTGCCCCACACAAACAGCGTCGAGAGCCAGCCGTCGTCGGCCTCGTCTTCGGGAATCGCAACACTGGCGGAGTAGTTCAGTGTCTGGAAACCGATTACCGTCATCTCGCCGAACGCCACCATGCCTCGCATGATGGGCAGCCCGAAGCCGCGGATGCGACGAGTCAGGCTCACGTACGGGTCGGATCGCACGACGATCTCACCATCGGGCGCGCGCACCGCGGTGGCGATCCGCTCGGGCGAGCGGATCATCACCCCTTCGATGACCGCCTGCCCGCCGATCGGACGATCGACGGTGCGTTCGATAGTGTCGTCTCCAGACATCTCGGTACGCCGCGGGAAGTCCCGCGCGCGGAAGCCTACTGCTTCTTGCCGTACCGGCGGTTGAACGCGTCCACGCGACCGGCGGTGTCGATGAGCTTCTGCTTGCCCGTGTAGAACGGGTGGCACGCCGCGCAGATTTCCGTCTTCAGGCTATCCGGCCGTGTGGAACGCGTCTCAACGACGTTTCCGCACGCGCACGAGACAGTCGTCGTTGCGTAGGTTGGATGAATGTCAGCCTTCATGGTATACCTGCTCCTTCGATTTGGCCACTGCTGGTGATCTCGCACCGCGCGCAATTGGCTCACCCTGATGGTGAAGGCGAACGATACGAAGCATATAATATACGGAGCCGGGGGCGTTTCTTCAACCTATGGAGCCTTCGTCCGCGTTTCGCGTGTGCGTGTTGCGGCTCTAGAGCGAATGGAAACCGCCGGTACCGCTACTGCCGGCCCCGGAAGAGCCAGCCTGCGCCGATGCGTCCAGCCCGATCCGTGATCCGTGTTGACGAAGCCTCTGTGACACTCCACGATTCGCGTTCCAGGCATCACGGCGATCCACGCGATGCCATCCGTGCCCTATCGCCGAGATGTAGGGGGGATACCGTGGGGACCATTCAGGTCCGAATTCGGTCAGCCGGCCTTGCGGTTCAGACGCATCCGGACATACCAGCCCCATGCTTCCACAAGCGCGACCGCCGAGAAGCCGGCCATGAGCGGCGTGATCGTAGCCCTGAATCGGGTCCCTCCGCAGAAGACCAGTATCGTGGCCAGCACGGCGAGCAATGCTGCGAGGGGGCCCGCAAGCTCTTCGCGTCGCGTGCGCCAGACCAGGATGATGCCGATCATCGACAACGGGAGCAGGGGCAGGTCCAAGAGGAACTGCAGCGACCGTTTCAACGGAGGGCCGTCGAAGTGGAGACCGAAGAATCGAGCGAATTTCAGCACGATGAGCCGCGGTACCTCCTCGATGTTCTCCCGCAGGAAAGCCATGCCTCGTGCCTTCTCGCGCTGGTCTTCGGCTATCTGCACCGGCCACGGTTCGTACCGGGCGCGGTCGATCTCCGAGCCACCCCCCGGCACGGAGAAGTAGCCCCAGGTCTCCGGATCCTCGAGCACGAGCTTGTTGTTGCAGATGTTGAACGTATGGCCCGCGTTCACGTGGATCAACACAAATTCGCCTGACACCAGGTAGTTGCGCGCCGTCCATGGCGCTACCACCGCAGCGAACGACGCGCAGAATGCCAGCGTCAGGAGAACGCCCCGCCATCGCGCTCGCGTCACCCACCATGCAGCGAGCAGTATCGGCACGAGGACGTTCTGCGATCTGACGAAGCACGACAGGCCGATGAGCGCCCCGGCAAAGGCCGCTTGTCGATAGGCGTTGGGTCGGGTATGCGTTGGGATCGCGAGCACGCCCAGAAGACTGAGGGCGGTGTAGAGCGGTTCGGAGTATGGGGAGCCCGCGTAGAAACCCAGCAGAGGGCTAACTGCCGCCAACCATGCAGCCGCCGCGGATGCTCTAATCCCGCCGAGCCTGCGCCCGAGCAGCGCCGTCAGATAGACGAGAAGGATACTGAGCATCACCTGCCCGACCACGACAGCCCCGTAGCTGCGGCCTGTCAGGGCATAGATGAACGCGACCCACGTGGGGAACCCCGGTCCGCGGATCAGCGTCGGTCGCCCCTCGTAGGCGTAGCCCTCGCCATCGAGTAGACTGCGAGCGATTTCGTCGTATTGAGCGAAATCAGAATTCAGCGAGCCCTCATAGCCCGCAAACTGATAAGTAGCGGATGCGCCAAACACGATGGCGCTCGTCAGGAGCGCCGCGATCAGGGGCGTGTTGCCGCGGAGAGTAGAAAAGCAGAATGCCATGGCCTCGTGCAGGATCCCTCGGTCTCCACCGAGCTCGTGTGGGCAACCTACTCGTTTCGGCATGGAATTCCTGCGCCCGTTTGGCTCGGTTCCGGTAGTTTCGCGATGCTGGAGATCTCGATCCCGCTTGCGGTTAGCTGCTAAAGATGTGAAGGAGAACGATACGAAGCATCAGATACATGCAGTCGAACGCGATGTTTCAACCGGCGGAATCCCC
>CAZEAI010000179.1:0-7012 GCA_964510105.1 uncultured bacterium | reverse complement strand
TCTCACCCCGGTCGCCCAAGTTCTTGATCTTCGATTCTGCGATCCGAAGCATCGCGGGCTCACTGTCGATGCACACGGCCGTAGCGCGTGAGTAGCGCGCGAGAACCCTGTTTGACGGCTCCGCCGTGCCGCACCCGAGCTCGACCAAACGGAATGCATCGTCTGCGTGGAACGGGACCAAGTCCACGATCATCTCAAGCCCGCGATGATACGCCGGGCCGGCGATCACAGGCTGAACACGGTCGTAGTCGTCAGCCAATGCGGCGAAATATCCCAAGTCCTGAAAGGCGCTGTCGCTGTCAGATGTCATGCATTCCTCCTCCGCATAGATGAAGATATGAATCGCTGCTGGAAGAAGAACGTGGTGGCGGAAAAATGCGAGGAACTGGCGCTATGAATTGGCGGACACAGCGACCACACCTGTCGTCATTCGTGCAACGTACACCCCGCTTGCGACAGCGCGCGCCCTCTGGGCCTTCGCGCGAGGTGCCGCTGCGCACGGCCACGATGGCACGCACTTGCTTCGGGTCACACCACGCGTAGTTTTCGCAGTGTTGATTTCCCGTCACTCGCACGCCTGTTGGAGGACCGCGATCCGATGAACGCCACTATCGCCATCAAGCCGCACCACTTCGTCGATATCCTGACCGATATCGGCGGCGGGACGACGTCGTGGGAGCCACACCCGTACGGACACGCCGTCCACACCGTCGCCGGGGCGCTGCTCGCGAACCGCGACGCGACAGTGCGCATCGAGCTCGGCGCCGACGACATCTGCGCGCCGTGCGTGCACAACGTCGACGGCGTGTGCGTGGACACCATCGACACGTCGTACCGGCCCGACGCGCCGGAGTCGAAGCGGGAATGGAACTTCCTGATCGGTGCGAACGTCTGGAAGTCAGGCAGGGTGACGTACTGCCTGCGCAGGAGATGTGCCGACGGATACGCGACGCGCTTGACGCCGCGCACGACATCTACCCGGAGATGCCCGTCGACGGGAACCGCGAGCGAATGGTGAAGCTGGAGACGGGAGCGCGCCAGTACCTTGACGGATAGCGCGAAGCCGCAATGACCGGAACCTGATCCGCAGTAGCGAGACCGTGCACTGGAGGATACCTCCATGGAATCGTTCTTCATTGCTCCGTACGCTGTCAACGGACAGCTTTTCAAGACGTTCTATCTCGCCGGGTTCTCCGCTGCCGGCGCAATCGCCGTGTGGGAGGGCCTGCGCCGCGATTGGGGTATGCCGCGCTGGCTGGTCGTCATAGCGTGGCGGGTGGCGCTGGCGATCATCGGCTCGAAATTGGCGGCGATCTCATTCGATGCGTGGCGCGACGCGATTGCGGGCGGTTACCTCCCGCACACCACGGCGAAGCGGTATCTCGGCCTTCTGCTTGTCGGCGCTGTCGGCATTTATCCGGTCAGGCGATTTCTCGGATTCCGCCATTCCATCCTCGATGCGTTCGCGTTCTCCATGCCCATCGGCCTGGCCATCGTGCGGATCGGATGCTTCCTGAACGGCTGTTGCCACGGCACCGTCACCCGCCTGCCGTGGGCGGTGGCGTACCCTGTCGGATCGCAGGCCCACTTCCTTCAGTGTGAAGCCGGGCTGATCGATCTCTCAGCGCCCTTGTCGCTGTCGGTTCATCCGACCCAGCTTTACAGCATCGCGGGACTGATGGCCATCGTCGGCGCGCTGTGGAAGGTCCGGAACAGGCTGCGCGCGCCAGGTGACCTGTTCTACCTGCATGCCGCGCTCTACTGCGCTTTGCGGTTCGCGCTGGAGTTCGTGCGGGCGGACGGCTCGTACGCGCTCGGCCTGAAGACCACGCAGTGGGCGGTTCTCGTGGGAGCGATTGCGTGCGGTCTCGTCGTATGGGTTCGCGAACGACGCTTCGTGCCGCAAGCCGCACCGCTCAGCGTGACGCCGGAGAGCTGGCAGATCGGCGCCGCCCTCGCCGCGCTGGTCGCGCTGTTTCTGATCGGCCGACCGTGGTTCACACCATCGGAATCGATCGCGATCGTCGCCAGCGTTCTGCTGGTGCTTGCCTGCGTGTTCGCCTGGGCTCCCCTCAGGACGCCAAAGCTCGTGATCGCCGGACGCGTGGCGCTGGGAGCCGCGCTCGCGACGCTGTTTCCCGGTTCAGGTGTCGTGAGCAATACGCGGCAGGATTCGACGCAGGCGGGTCGCTCGTCGTACTGGTCTGTGGAGCTATCCGGCGTGGGCGGTCGGCGCTCGCAGGGCGAAACGCTCACGAACGGCACTGACGACTGCGGCAACGTGATCGGTGAGCGACTTGCGCGCTACCGGTACTTCGCCGGGTCGGCGGACCTGTCGCACACGGAGGACCGACCGGGGTATACCGTGACGAAAGGCGTGCGCGCGTTCTTCGGCCGTGACACGTATGAAGGCTTCGAAGGCGATCGGCTGTCGGACCCGGGCGATCTGCCCGACAAGGAGCTGGGTCCGGTGGTGTCGTTCTACCCGCACATATCGTTCGACTACAAATATGGCGGGCTCGGGTTCGGAGCGCTTCTCATGCGACCGCCTCCGGACGGATTTCCGCTCAATCCCGGGGTCTCCGTTCGACTCGGGCCGAGGTTTCTGTTTGTCGACGCCGGCCTTCGCGATCAATTTGTCTCGCCGGTTACCCCCTTTCCGGCCTGGGCCGGCTTTGGCATCGGATATCCCGGTCGGATCTCGCTGCGGGCCGGTATCGCGGCTTTCAACGGCGGGACGGGGCGCTACCTGCAGCCCAGCATCACGCTGCCCGGATCGCGAGTTACGTTCACCGGCTTTCTCGCGCGAGGAACGTCGACCTGGGGCAGGCTCAGCGCGCCGGTCAACACCGCGAACCTCGGGGTGCGATTCCGGTTGCGATGAGCCCGCGGTCGAGCGGATATTGACGACCGACGTTCGCGCGATCACGCATGAGAGGAATCGCAAATGCCCGACATATCGACGCTCCGCGCCGACACGACGCACCAGCTCACCACGTTCTACCTGTCGAAGGGACACAAGACGATCGACGTGCCCCGCGGGCAGCGGATTACCATCGGGGAGGTGTCCGGACACGGGTGCATCACTCAGCTCTGGCTCACGTTCCCGGGCTGGTTCTGGCAGCACTGGAACCGCGAGGCGCCCATCAGCCAGACGATCTTGAAGACGCTGATTCTGCGCGTCTACTGGGACGGGTGCGATACGCCCGCCATACAGTGTCCCGCCGGTGATTTCTTCGGGAACGGCCTGTGCGAGATCTCGAACTTCACGTCGCGATACATCGGCATGTCCAGCGGCGGCTTCTTCTGCAAGTTCCCCATGCCGTTCAGAGACGGATTCCGCATAGAGCTGGAGAACCTCGACGAGCACATCGATACGTGCGTGTTCCTGAACGCCCTCTACCAGGTGCCCGAGGAGCCGAGGGCGGACGCGGGCTATCTGCATGCGCAGTTCCGCACTGGGCGCAACGAGGGTCCGGAGCCGGTCACGATTCTGGAGGTGGAGGGCCGGGGGCACTATGTCGGCTGCACGCTCTCGGCGCAGGCGCGCGAGCGAAACTACCTCAGCTTCCTCGAAGCGCCGGAGCACGTCTATATCGATGACGATTGGGATCGGCCTCGGATCGTGGGCACTGGTCTGGAGGACTACTTCCTGGGCGGATGGTACTTCCGCGAAGGAACGTTCACGGGCGAACTGCACGGCGTGCCGTCGAAAGACGCGCTGAACGCAAGCATCGCGATGTACCGGCTCCATGAGGCGGACGCGATCCACTTCCGCCGCCGGATTCGATTCGCGTTCGTGAATCCGTGGGACCCGGACAGGCTCAAGCCGTTCTCGCACTCGTCGGCGGCATTCTACTACCTCGACACGCCCGACGGGCGCCAGCCCGATCTCCCCGACAGGGACGACCTGCTCTGCTGGTATCGCATCAAGAACACGGACCACGTGAGCGTTCCGTAGCGGGGATTCAAGGGCTTTGCCGGCCCGCATGCATTCCGGCCTGTGGCGTCGGATCGGCGTCGGCGTCGGCGCGGCGCGCGCGCAGCACCTGCAAACCGATAGGCGCAACGTTGAACAACCGGCGCGGAAGTCCCTTCTGCCGGGTTTGAGAGCGATTAGCCAGCCAGTATTCTAGGTGGCATACGGTAGTAGTCAAGACGGTGCAGGAACGGTCCTGATCCAACTGGACCTGCGATACTCCGGCACCATAGCGCCGGTGAGATTTGGGGGGAGGACGCGGTGGGAAATCGAACACTGTCTCGGTTGCGAGCGGCACTCATCGGTATCGGGCTCATGGCCGGTACCGTTCCAGCCGCCACCATCAGCGGGTACGTGCGAGAAGCCGGCACTCAGGAGAGCATGCCGTACGTGAGTGTGTATCTCGAGGGGATACGCATCGGCGGCATGTCCAACACCGCCGGTTACTACGTGATTACCGGCGTGCCTCCCGGCGAACATACACTCGCTGCGGCGCTTATCGGGTATGCCCGGTTCAGCACTCAGCTAGACGTTCAGGAGGGGGACTACGTCCAGAACGTACTCCTCGCAACCGAAGCGATCGAGATCGAGACTGTCGAAGTTACCGCTGAACGGGTCCAATCTCCGTCGCTTGAGATCGTTCCGAGCCGGGAGACGTTTCGAGGAGCCGAACTGAAGCTCGCTCCGGCCGCAGTCGAGGCCGACCCGATTCGAACGCTTCAGACGCTGCCGGGCGTCCTGCCGCTCTCGGATTTCAACACAGGGCTCTACGTCAGAGGCGGAACGCCGGACCAGAATCTGATCCTTGTCGACGGCGCCGAGCTTTACAACGTATCACACCTCTTCGGCCTCTTCTCGACTTTTCCCGCCGACGCCATCAAGACGACCGAGCTGCTCATGGGCGGTTACCCGTCGCAGTATGGCGGTCGGCTGAGTTCCGTGCTCAACGTCGTGACGGACGAGGGGAACAAGGAGGCCTTCCACGGCACCGGCGGGATTTCGATGCTCAGCTCGCGACTGACCGTCGAGGGACCGATGGCGCGGGGTAGCTATCTCGTCTCGGGAAGGCGCACCTACCTTGAACCGGTGCTCGCTCTCGCCGGAATGGAGGAGTTCGGGTACTACTTCTACGATTTGCAGGGGAAGATCCACCAGATATACTCGCACGAGGACCAGCTCACGGTTGCTGCGTACATGGGGAAGGATAGCTTCACCGCCGAGCCGGATATGCTCAGCGCCGAACTCACGTGGGGGAACTGGTCGACGTCGGCGACGTGGACCCACCTCTTCAGCGCCGAGCTATACTCGCGCTATCAGCTCACCGTGAGCAACTTCGATTGACGCACCGTGTTCGAAGTCGAGGATTTCGGTTTCGAGGACGGGAACGAGCTTCTCGACGTTGACGCGAAGGCTGACTTCACACTGTTCTACAGCGAGCGACACACGTTCGAAGCGGGTGCGCACCTGAAGCGCCATACGATGAGGCTCGCCCAAGAGTTCGCCAACTGGAGCTACGAAGCGTTCGACATAACGGCCTACGTCCCGTCGGTTTACGCGCAGGACGCGTGGCGGCCGTGGCCGTTCCTGACCATTCAGCCCGGCGTGCGCGCGAGCCATTTCACGGCCGACAACAAGAACCCGGACGAGGATCATCCGAATTTTGGCAAGACCGCTTCGTACTTCGACGTCGATCCACGACTTACGGTGAGGTACCAGGTCGGCGATAACACGTTCCTGAAGGGCGCCTACGGCCGGTACACGCAGTACGTGTTCCGCGTTCCGCGGGAGATGCAGGGCATATCGGTCATGTCCGACATCTGGTTCACCGTCGATGCGTCCCGTGGCCCGCAGCATTCGAACCACTACATTGCCGGGTTCGAAACGAAGCTTTTGCAGGACGTGGATATCACGGCGGAGATCTACTACAAGGACTACGACGATATCGGCGAGTTCGATTTCCGCGCAGAGGCGCCTCAGTCTACGGATGAAGCGCTCTTGTCGGGCACCGGATACTCGTACGGATTCGACACGAACATCAAGAAGCGGGCAGGTCGACACCTGGGCTGGATTTCGTATTCGTTCGGCTGGACGATTCGCAACGTCGAAGGTATCAAGCTGGTCAACGAGAACGATCCTGACAGCCCAACCCAGGACTACTACCCGAAGTACGACCAGCGACATGTCCTGAACACCGTGTACAGCTATGACCTGACGCAACGTTGGAGGCTCAATGCCCGGTACGCGTTCGCCTCGGGGCAGGGCTACACGGAGACGTTCGGACATGCAGCTATCGAGGGTCCGATTCTGAAATGGGATCCTCAGTACAGGGACTACCTGAATGCCAGCAGGATCCCCTACTACTCTCGTTTCGATGTCGGCATACGAGGTCGATTCGAGGGGTGGGGCGTCACCTGGATGCCATTCCTGCAGATCGTGAACGTGCTGAACCATACGAACGAATTCAACCGCTTCTCGTCGGAGGGCGCGTGGGCGGCGGCGGAGGCTGACGCCGAGTACGCGACTCTCGATTCGTTCAATCAGCTGCCGTTCCTGCCGACCATCGGCATCGACCTGGAGTTTTAGACATGATGAAGACGAAACCAATCGCCCTTCTGGTCGGGCTCGCAATCGCGGTCGCGGGGTGCAACCTTCTGAACCCGATCGACAACCCGAATCGCGCCTCGCAGGCGGTCGTTCTCACTGCATTCCTTACACCGGGAGCGCCCGTCGAAGCGACGATACGCTCGACGATCCCGCTCGGGGATTACTATCCGTGGAGACTGCTCGATCCCTTTGCGCTGAGCGACGCCATCGTCGTCGTCACCTCGAACGGGGCGGACTATGCGCTCACCGAGGACGCGCAGCGCCCGGGCATCTACGTGCATCCGACACTCGTCGCAGACACGATGACGACCTACGCGATCGATATCACGTTCCCGAGCGGCCACGTGTTCGATGACCGGCACCTTACGGCCAGCACGTTCGTGCCCGGCCCGGTGCGGGTCGAACACGACCACGTGAACGTTCGGCCTG
>CAZEAI010000178.1:0-7052 GCA_964510105.1 uncultured bacterium | reverse complement strand
CGTTCCCTCCGCTGCAGTCGCCAGCGAACGCAAAGCCTACGCTCGCCAAATCCCTTACCAATCGACGCCCTGCTCTGCAGCAATTGCTCCAAGGAGGCTCACATGCGACTCACCACTGAGATTGAGGCGGTTCGGACCCGAGGCGAGGCAGTGATGGCAGCCATATCAGCCCGGAACGTAGAGGAAGTACTTTCGTTCTGGGCCGACGACGCCATCGTGCAGCATCCTGGTAAGCCGCAGATCGAAGGGAAAGAGGCACTCGGAGACATGTATCGGCGGTGGTTTGAGAACCCGATGGAATTTTCCGGTACCATCACACATATCGAGGTGTCCGCCTCAGGTGATCTTGCCTACAATTACGGAGTCACCAGGTATGTTTGGGCCGGACCGGAGGGTGACCTTCTTGGCATGGGCAAGTACCTGCGTGTCTGGAAGAAAATCGATGGCGAGTGGTATATCGCAGCACTCTGTGCCACCAGCGACGCACCATAACCGGTTCCCTTGGTAGCAGAGTGATACACGAGTGTGAGGCAATTCGCCTAACAACGGCGTGCGCCGTTGCGAGACTCGCGACGATTGTCGGCAGCACAGCGCGCATACCGACTCCCGGCAAGAAAATACGCGATCGCGGAACGACGAGATAGTACCCGACGAGTATGCGCGTGCGCACGGAGGCGTCAGGGGAGAATAGGGCGAGGCGGAATATCCGCCTCGCCCCGCGGAGCTATGCTCCGATGCGCCAATTACTGCCGAGCGAGTTTCGTCACGCGGCCGTCGCTGACCCACTCGGTGACATAGAGGTCGCCGTGCGAGTCCACCCACGCCGAATGCGGGGAGCTGAACGCCCCGACTGTGCGCAGATCGCGCGCTACATTCGGCCAGCCCTCCGTGCGCCAGAAGCCGGGACGGTCGCCGACGTGTGCGATGAGATCGTTGTTCTTGTCGAGGATCGTCACGCGGGACTGGAGATCCGGTATGTAGAGCTCGTCGCCGTGCCCACGCACCGTACACGGCTGCCGCAGATCGTAGGTCACGAACCCCGTGTGGACGCCGTCGAGCGTGAACGTCTGAAGCCGGTTGTTGCCGCGGTCGGCCACGATGAGCTGCGCCTCGCCGCCCCGCGTGTCTACCCACACGCCGTGCGGGCACAGCATCAAGCCCGGCTCGCTGCCGGCTCCTCCCCAGCTCTGAATGCGCGTGCCGTCCGCGGCGTAGCGGTGGACCCAGCTCTTTCCGTAGCCGTCGCCGACGTAGATGTCGCCGTTGGGCGCGACGGCGACGTCGGTGGGGGTGTAGTCCTCCGGCTTCTCGTACACGGCGGGCAGATCCGGCGTGCCAAGTTGGAGTACGACCTCGCCGTCGAGCGTCGTCTTGTACACGTCGTGCCGCGCCTGATCGGTGATGTAGAGGTACTCCGTGCCGTTCTCCTCGTTGATGTTGAATCCGTGAGCGCCGGCGGTGTATTCCTCGCCCCACGAGCCGAGAAACTTCCCGGCACGGTCGAAGATGACGACGCCGTCCTTGCTCTGGTTGTGGATGTAGACGTTGTCGTCGCGGTCGGTGACGACGCCGTGTGTGTATCCGTACGTAACACCGTCGGGGAGGGCTCCCCAGCCCTCGACGACTTCGTACGTGTGCGATCCGCTGCCGAGCGTCATGTATGGTCCCTTTCTCGGTTCGATGACCTGGTCTGCCGGACGGCGATGCCGCCGATTATGACTGTTGGCTCAATAATACGACGGAGAAAGAAGATCGACATAATCTGGAATGGGCGAGGTGATGCGGATGAAGCTGACGCCCTCACCCGCGAATCTTCCCGCAGCAAGGCTTCGCTCAGATTCGTCCGCCCTCTCCCGGTTCGCGCTGACGCGCGGGAGAGGGCAGCGCGCCCGTACGCAAAGGGATTCCTCGCCTCGATCAGAACGGCGGCACCCTAAATGGCGAAACGCGTTAGACAGTCTGCCCTAGCCGATCTGGCAGACCGCGGTCCGCGACCTGTGCGGCAGGCCAGTTAGCACATGCCCGGGGCTCTCGCGAAGCCTTGGTCGGTCATGGCGTGTCCGATCCTTCTCCCGCTCGCGGGAGAGGGTGACACGAGCGGCGAACACGTGGTGTTCGTGGCGAGTGACGGGTGAGGGTGGCGCGAACCGACGCGCAGCGTTCGCGGGCTCGATATCGGGCAGACAGGAATGTCTACCCCACCGACGAGGCATACGGCCCGGCACGTCGGCTCTATCTCACCCGGACGCTTCTCTCAGTCCAGCGCGCCCAGCGGCACGCGCATCATCGCGATATCCTCCTTGGCGATGGAATAGATGACGTACATGGTATCGTCGGAGATGTGCCAGCTCGGGTAGCCGTAGCGGCCGAACTTCTGGATCCCTACGGCGCGCGGAGGACGATTCGGCTCGCCGCCGATGACGTAGTGCCGGTCGAATCGGACGCCGTCGTCACTCGTCGCCAGCACGAGCGGCGTGCGATGGGAGCCCGGCTCGGGGCAACTCGTGGCGAACCAGCGCCCGTCGGGAAGGCGTCCGAAATGGAACCGGCAGTGGCAATCGGTGAAGTCGGTGAGCATCGGCTCGCCGTACGTGAGTCCGTTGTCGTGGCTCTCGGTGACGGCGAGGCGGTCGGTCTCCGTGCGCAGCATCATGTGCACGACGCCGTCGTCGGTCTGATAGCACGATCCCTCGCAGCAGGTGTACGCGTCGCCTCGGCTCGCTTTGGCGTACCAGAACCCCTGCGTGCAGTCGACGTGATCCTCGGGCAGGCGCGGAACGCCCGCGACTGTCCAGCCCTCGATGCCGAACGGGTCGTCGGTCCACGGGTACCACATCTGGCCGGGAATCACCAGCCGCCCGGAGGCAAGCTCGTGCGGCGCGAGGTTCGGAATGAACCGGTCGATGCGCCCCGCCTCGCGCCAGGTTTCCCCGGCGTCGTCGCTGACGTGGATGCCGGTGAACACGTCCTGGTGCCAACGGACGGAGAGATCCGCCTTGCCGTTCAGGCCGGTGGTCTGTTCGAGGAGTAGCCGGTGCGCATCCGCCGTGTAGTCGTAGTGACCCCAGTACGCCACCATGCGCCCGTCGTGGACGCGCAGCCCCATTGAGGTCACCACCGCCTCGCCGAACTCACCCGGTCGCCGGTCGATGAGGGGGCGCGCGGCGGACCAGGTCGCGCCGTCGTCGTCGGAGGTGGCCATCATCATGCGCTGACCGGCGGAGTCCTCGTGGACGTCCGCGTTATCCCACGTGGCGTACAAGCGCCCATCGAGTGACACGATCTGGTGGTGGTGGCTGTAGAGTGCACGCTCGACGCCGTGGAAGATGACAACTTCCTCCGTCGGAACGACAGTCGTCTCGGCGCTGCCCCAGCAGTTCGTGATCGGCGATTGCGGTGTCATGTGCGGGCTCTCCGGGCGGTGGTTGCGTCGGTGTGAGTGACGTTCGGAGACGGCGAGAACGTCACACCCTCAAACGCGTTGCCACCGTCGTCGGTGATGCGAAGCGAGAATCCCCACATGTCCACGCGGTTGTAGACCATCGCGAGTATGCGGCTCTTTCCCGCCGGGATCGTCGCACGGGCGGTGTCCTGATCACGGAGGATGCCTCGCTCGCCGTCGTGCCGCCAGACCTGGATGCCGTCGATCCAGAGGATTGCATCATCGTCGCTGCCAATGTGGAGCACCGCGTCCCTGTACTCGCGCGGACTCGTAACTTCGCACGTCACGTACGCAACCACACTGGACACTGAGTCGTGCCATTCCGCCGTGTCGAGCGGCTCTCCGCCGAACACGCCGGTGAGCTGGAAGACGTGGTCGTGGGAATAGCACACCCAGCCCCTCGGGCCGCGGGTCGTCTCGTACTCGGCGTTCAGATCGACGCCCTGTTCGGGCGGGAACGTGGCGTCAAGCAGCTTGCCGTCGACATCGCTGAACGGACCGGCGACGTGCCACGTTTCCACGAGACCCGGAATCTCACGCGGGCGCTCCCAGTGACCGACCGGCTGAATGCGGCGCGTCGCCAGCTCCGGAGGCTCGGGCGGAACCGAGAGGCCGCCGGTTGTCCTGATCTCGTCACTGATCTCGCGCAGCTCGCCGATAAGCTCCCGGCGCGAGTTCCACCCGTCGGCCCGCCCGCCGCGCTCCTTCGATTGGGCGACAAACGCAATAACTCCCATCGCGCCGTCGCGGACGAAATCCTCGATCTGTTCGCGAATCTGATGCGGCGTGACCGGAATGTCAGGGAAACCATCCATGCCCCAGAAGCCCTGATAGACGCCGATGTACGGAGTGCCGGGCACAAGGTCGCGCGCCAGGGAGAGAAACCACTGAGTCTCCTGGCTGACGAACGTCCGCACGTAGCCCCCCTCCATGCACGGATAGAAGTAGATGAGCATGACGTCGCACACGCCCGGGCCGAAGTTCCGGATCGCCGCCTGGCCGCCGTAACCCGCGCAGACCGGGCGGTTGTTCGGATCGTTCTCCTTGATGACACGGTAGATGCCGCGCAGCGCCGAAATCGCGTCGCCCGGACTGTCGTCGAGAACGTACCATCCCCAGATGTTCGGGGAGCCCTTCACCTCCGCCAATTCGGCAGCGAGTGGCTCCGGCCAGAAGAGAATCTCGCCCTTCCGGTGCGCGGCGGGTGTCGTGCCCTCGACGCCACGCTCGCAGCCGAGGAGCGCCGTTTCGGTCATCTCACGGTAGCGGATGAGTTCGCCGTCCAGCTCAATCACGCGAGAGTCGTTGACGACCGTCCGCACGCGCTCGAGCGGAATCATCGTCTGAGCCGCGTCGATGGGATCCAGGAGGTTCGGCTTTCCGTACAGGTGTCCGGTGAGGTGATACATCACGCGGATTCCGTTGTCGCGGCAGAAGGCACCCTCCGGCGTCTCCGAATCAATGAGCCTATGTCCGCCAATGACGACGTTCATCCCGGCATCCCGGACTTCTCCGAGTTCCGCCAGTGAGCCGGCTCCGCCATACGTACCCATCACTGGTGCGCCATCGACCGTGTACTGTGCGGTAATCTTCATGCCTGTCATCCCTCGCTCGCCGGTGCGGACGCGTCCGGCGATTGCCAGTGTGTCGACGATCGCGCGTGTGTCATGTGCGGGCTCTCCGTGCGGTGGATCTATCGGGATGAATGGTGGGTGGGACGGGGCAAAGGGGGAAGCGAGTACTGCGGGAGTGGCGCGGCCATTCCTGTCTGCGGCGGAGGACGCGCGACATCGCCTGCGCGCGGACAGGAGTGTCCGCGCCACCGGTGCATGGGTGCGATCGCCCACGTGTTCCGATCACGGCATATTGTGGCGGCACAGCGCGCGGACAGGGGTGTCCGCGCCACCGGTGCGTGGGTGCATCGCCCCGGAGTCCCACGGTGATGCGAGAGACCGGGGCAGCCACAGGGGGCTGCCCCTACACGCGGCTGTTGCGTGGGGCGACCGCCGGTCGCCCCTACACCGTTTCGCGCCCCACACTACGCCGTTGCCGTGATCCACGGATCGTCGTCGGGTGGCGCATCGAGCCGGACGACGGCTCCCACGATCGGGCGGAGGTATTCATCCACCCCATCGAGGTCGCGCGGTCGATCCCCAACCGGCAGCGTCTTGTTCATCGTCCGAGCGAAGCTGCCGCCGTCGTGCGTCGGACTGGCGTCGGAGAAGCCCGCCTCGGCGAGCAGCCGCAACCACGTCCGGCACGATGGGTGACGCGTCCGCCACGTAACCACCTCGGCGATATGTCTCGCAACGGTCTCGATATTCGAGGCGTCGAGCCGGTGATCAGGCCCACCGCCGACCAGGCGCGCCGCGTCGTCCGGCGGCAGGTCCAGCCGCAGTACGTAGTGATCGACGCACTCCTGCTCGATGTGCCGATCGTAGAGCAGAATCGCGGCGGGAGAGTCGTCGTCGAGCAACTCGACCTCCTTCCGCTCCTCGCCGCGATAGCCCGCAAGAGCTTCGTAGTGGATGCGGAGCTTCCCGCCCGGCTTCAGCACTCGTCGCAGCTCGCGCAGGGTCGCCTCGACGTCGGGCGTTTGCTCGGCGCTCGACGCGGCGGCGATCCCGCCGAACGAGGCGTCGTCGAACGGCAGCGGATCGCCCGGCGAAACATGGTGAAACGACGCGTTAGCGATGCCGAGCTTGGCGGCGTTCGCGCGGCAGACCTCGACGCGGCGCGCGCTGCCATCCACGCCAACAACTTCCTCGACCATGGGCGCGATGGGCAGCGACGGCCACCCGTCGCCGGGGCCGAAGTCGAGGATACGTCCGCCGCCGAGTACGGAGCGGAAGTCGAGAATCTGCGCGCGGTCGCGGAAATGCGGACGCTTCGACGCGTCGAAAGGTTCGTAGACGATGGGAAGGCGCTCGTACGACTGCGACTCCATGCGGTCGTACAGGTCGGCCGCGGAAGTGGAAGTCGTCAGGTCGAATCGATCAGTGATCCAGTCGATTGGATCGATAGTCTCAGACATGAACCATTCCTTTGCTGAGGTGCATGATGATGAGATTCGAACAACGTCCGGGCGTTCTTCGCGGCATGTCTCATGGCGCACCTCCCTGCGAATGGTTCATGGTGTGAGATCACATGAGTGACCCCGGCGGTTAGCGGAAATGTAGTCTCTGCGGCGACATGGTCAACTCTGCCGAACACACGCACGGCGTCCTGTGCCTTGGCCGAAGGCAAAGCGGTTCTGCCCGAATCGACGACCGAGTTCTCTCAGAAGCGTTCCATTCCGTAAAAAAGGAAGGAATAATATATGCACGCGGTTGACAGCCGAGATAACGACTCTTATAATTTTCATTAATGACGAGCGCACTCAGAAGGAGACTGTAGTGGTAATCTGTTTCCAATGCCCAGAAAAGACGAAGCGAGACATGGACCAAATGCTTCAGAGCGGAGATTATCGGGACTATGCCGATATTATAGTAATGGCCGTGTCGAACCTAGCGGAGATCATAAGAGGTATGGGAGAGAACCGTAGCGTCCTAATCGGACACGACACGGAACAGCGCCCGCAGGAACAGACGGACCGTGTGCCGTCTTCGCA
>CAZEAI010000177.1:0-7057 GCA_964510105.1 uncultured bacterium | reverse complement strand
TCGGCGAGGGTATCGCGTGGATGCGCGACGCCCTGCTTGCCGGTCACGATCCGTTCGCCGCATTCGTGGCGGACGCGTCGGCGGTCATCGACCGGAGCATCGCCGAGGGTATCGCATCGCCCGGACGCATCGTCGTCGCCGGTACATCTCGCAGCGGATACCTCGCCATACGCCTTCTCGCGGCCGATGAGCGAATCGCCGCGGCGGCAACGTACGCACCGGTCACCGACTGGGCGCATCTTTTGGAGTTCGCCGATCTCCGCGACCATGAGTCCGTCGTGCGGGCCTCCCTGCGGCGATACGCGGACCAGCTCGTCGGTCGACCGCTCCTGCTCGTGATCGGCAGGAGCGACGACCGCGTCGGATCGGAGCACTGCCGGGAGCTGTTCGACTGCATCGTCGGGGCCGAGCAGGCCGGTGGCGACGGTACATCCGCCGTGACATTTCTGAGCACCGCAGACGCAGGGCATACGGTAAGCGCGGTGTGGCATCGCGCGGGCGCGGCGTTCCTGCTCGACCAACTCGACGGGGCGCAGCCTCGATAGGCGCGCTACCCCGTCCGATCGTCGCTCAGATGCCGAATCATGTTGCGCAGGATGCGCTCCGCCGTCGGATCGGCGCCGAGATTCTCCCGCAGCAGAAGCGTGTTCAGGATGAACCGCCCCTTCCCATGGCTGTGGACCGACACCATCGCGCCCGAGTCGTAGTTCTGCGACGTTCTGATGGCTCCGGCGACGATTTCGGCCGACGGATCGGCCACGTCGAACAGCGCATCGGGAATCACGTCGCGGTAATACGCGTGATCGATGATGCCCGGGCCGGGCAGACCGTCGAAGACCGGGTGTGAGCGGGTCCACTCGTCCTTCAGGTACAGCCAGCCGCGTATCTCCTTCGCGTTGACATCGCACCCATCGGGAATACCGGCGACCGGATCGTCTCCAACAACCAGTACATCCGGCGTCAGGAACAGAACACGAGCCCCCTCGGCAATGTCGCGATGCAGATCGGACAGGTCGTGCGGCGTGCCCGACGCGACGACGACTCCCCGCCAGCCGCTGGAGTACGGCTCCGTCCGGATGCCGTGGGATGCGAACCAGGCGCCGAGTTCCGGGTCGTCGCCCCACAGAGCGACGCTGGTCTCGACGGGCGGCATCTCCGACGGATTCGTCGCATAGATGGTCGCGATTCCACCCGTCGGCGCCATGCCGTGGAGGCACGTCACGTGAACGGCGCATCGCCCGGTCGGACCCTCGATGGGGATGTGCTCGTCGAAGACAGGACGAGCGAGCGGACCGAATCCCGGTGCCTCATCGACTCGGACGGTGACGGTGCGTTCGAACGCGCGCTCACGGCTCGGACCGATCACCTGGATGCGCGTGGGATACTCGCCCGGCGGCACGACGCCCTCGTCGGCAAGCACGACCTCAACGCGAACCGACTGCCCCGTGTAGACGTGCACCCGGTCGACGAATACGCAGAAGCGCACCGGAGCGAGCGACTCGAACAGGGCGTCGATCGTGCCCGGCTTCAGCTCGCGGAACGTGGTGAACAGCCCCTCCCCGGTCAGGCCCTGATCGACGGTGCCGGTAAGGTTGTGGCCGACGATGAGCGGATTCGCCCGAATTGCGTCGAGGCCGAGCCGGCGTTGTTCGGGCATGCAGGCCAGGCAATCTCGAAAGTACCCGGCCTGATCCGCCCAGATCTCGTCGAGACGCCACCGCCGCCAGTCGCGGTCGAACTGGTCCAGCAGGCCGCGGTAGAACTCCGCATCGGCCACACCGGTCTTGCCGATCTGCTCGTAGAGCCGGGTCACGCGCCAGAGATCGACCGCGCTGCCGATGCCGTACTCGCTGAGGAAGATCGGTCCACCGCCCTCGCCGAGCGTCCGCAGCCGTCGGATTGTATCGTCGGTGTGGGGGACGCGCGGGTAGAGGTGCACGTCGCCCACACGGGGGAAATACCCTTCGCCGCCGGTAGTCGTCACGCCGGCGTCCGGGGCCTCGAAGCCCATGCCGAACTCCCAGCGATCCGACCCCGGATTGGCGTAAGAACCAATGCTGAGGTCGCCATCCCACCTACCGCTGTTGAGCAGCACCATGCGTGAGTGGTCGTGTTCGCGTGCAACCTGCAGCGCGTCAACGGCGTGGCGGAACACCGGACCGTCCTCGGTCTCGTTCAGCAGCCCCCAGATCACGATGCTCGGATGGTTCCGGTCCCGCAGTATCATGCCGCGCAGCGAATCGTCGAAGCACCGCCCCATGTGCTCCGAGTCGCCGAGGAGCCATCCAGCCAGAGTCTCCTCGTAGACGAGCAGTCCGATCTCGTCGCACAGGTCGAGCTGGTAGGGGCGCGCCATTCCGGCGATGAAGCGTATCGAGTTGGACCCCATGGCCTTCACGTTGATCAGGTCGCGCCGGAACATGTCAGGGCTGGGGGGCAACTCAATGCCGACGGGCGCGTGGTTACCCGTGTGCGATCCGCGCAGCAGAATACGTCTACCGTTGAGGCGGAAGGCGCCGTCGGCGAAGCGAAAGTCGCGAAATCCGCACCGCACCGTCCTCTCATCTACGCCATGCTCCGTCTCGACGCGGACCGTCACGCGGTACAAGCATGGATCGTCCACATCCCACAAATGCGGCTCGTGGACACGCAGCGTGAGAGTCGTCCCGTGCTTCGCGCCGGAGCATGTCTCCGAAACAACGCACCGGTCGATGATGCCGCCTTCGGAGGCGGGAGAAGCAGTCGCCTCGATGGTCGTCTGCACCGGCGTGGCCGCGTCACACCGAATCGACACCGACGCTCGGATCGTGCCGTCGGCGGGATCGGCGCGGACGAAAACATCCTCAAGGTAGACGGCGGGGACAAGTTCGAGTTCGACGGAGTCGATGATACCACTGAGGTGGAGAGACGATCCGCCCGATGCCCCGATCCTCCGGTTCCGATGCGGTATCTCGCCCAGGGTCAGACCGTCGATCGGCTCATCTCCGGGGGAGAGAACGCGCACCGTCAGCGCGTTCTCAGCGCCGGGAGCGACGGCATCGGTGACGTCGAACGCGAACGGCGTTTCGCCTCCATCGTGCGCACCGATCAGCGCACCATTCAGCCAGACCGTGGCGCGGTAGTCCACGGCGTGGAACCGGAGCAGGTAGCGGCCCTGCTCGAACGGATGCTCCGGGGCAATGAACGTCCTCCAGTACCACGCAGCGCCGTGGTAATCCGGGAACGCATCCTGCACGATCCACGGTACGCGGGTGGTTGTGGCCCCATCCCGTGGCCTGCGCCACCATTCCTCCGAAATACCTACGTTGCCGGGGTCGGTTGCGATCTGCCACGTTCCATCGAGACTGTGGATCATCGGTGCCGTTCCTTCTTCCGCGGATGTTCGGCGTACGGTGGGCACCTCCCACGTTGTGCGGTCGGCGCGGTCCGAGGTACCTTCCTGCTCCTGTCGAAGCCGGCGCCCTCCCGACGAGGGCGGGGTCCTAATGGTTGCGGATTCACCTGCCGCGCACCAACGCCTTGGGTGAGGCGTTTCCACCGAAGGTGCCTGCCGGGCACGCGGTGCGGGCGCGACTATCCGTACGACATCTCTGGAGGCACATCGGTGTCACGACTGCGAATCGGCATCATCGGCTGCGGCGGCATGGCCGGCGCCCACGTCAGTCGCTTCGACGGCCTCGAAGACCGCCTGTCGGTAACCGCCGCCGTGGACATCGACGTCGAACGGGCGGAGGCCGTCGCCGCGCGGTTTCCGGGCGCTGTGGCCGCGAGCGACTACCGGGACGTTCTCGACGACATCGACGCGGCGCTCATCGTCCTGCCGCACCACCTGCACCACCCCGTCACGCTCGGCTGCCTCGACGCGGGCAAACACGTGCTCCTCGAAAAGCCCATGGCGAACACCGAGCAGAAGTGTCTCGACATCATCGACGCCGCCGAGCGAGCGGATCGCACGCTGATGATCGCGTATTGCATGCGCTTCGATCCGTGCGTCGTGCGGATGAAGGAACTTCTCGACGCCAACGAATACGGCGACTGCTTTCAGTTGTCCATCTGGACGGAGCAGCTAACGCAGCGAGAGCCGGACAGTTGGATGTGTCGCGCGGGGACGCTGGGCGGCGGTCAGCTCTTCTCGCACGGCTGCCACTACATCGACCTGCTGCTCTGGTTCATGGGCGAACCGACGACGGGTATCCATCTCGGGACGAACCTTGGAACGCCGTGGATGGAGAAGGAAGGCACGAGCAACGTCACAATGGGTTTCGAGGGCGGCGCCATGGGCTACCACTTCGGCACGTGGGGAGCCCGCGGCACGCGGCTGCGCTATTCCTTCCACGCGCACTGCACCGAGGGGATGCTTGAACTGCGGCACTCCAGCCCGGAGTTCGACGGCGAACGGCTCATCTTTCACCGCGAGGGTACCGAGGAGATCGTGCACGCCGCGGAGAACGTGAAATCGACGCGGACGGAGATGGCCCACTTCCTCGATTGCGTGGAGACCGGCGCGGA
This sequence comes from uncultured bacterium, assembly GCA_964510105.1. Lineage (GTDB taxonomy): Bacteria > Latescibacterota > MWCZ01 > MWCZ01 > MWCZ01 > CAZWQW01. The sequence goes on along the minus strand of CAZEAI010000177.1, from coordinate 2,548 downwards.
GCCACTCACGAACGCGCGGGACAGCCTCGCCGGGCTGCGCGTCATCTGGCGCATGTACGACGCCGAAGAGCGTGGCGTGCTCGCGGACCTGCGCGGGCTCACGGTGCAGCGGTAGCAGATCCGACGCTGATTCCCCCCGACCTCCCTCGCCGGTATTCTCCAACGGGTGTGGATGATCCCTCGCCACGCCCCCGCCACACTCCACGCCGACGGAGACAGCACATGCCTCGCAGACCGGTCAACTATGACGAAGCCCTCGTGCCGGACTACGTACTTCCCGATCCGCTCGTCTGCGACGACGGCTCGCCGGTCACCACACCGCACGTGTGGCGTGAGAAACGGCGCCCGGAAATCCTGCACCTGTTCGAGGAACACGTCTACGGTCGAGCGCCCGGCGCGCCGGAGATCGTCAGTATCGCCACGTTGTGCGACGGAGCCGTCCTCCACGGCACAGCACGACGACGGGAACTCCGTGTAACCTTCCGCGGAGACAGGGGCGTCGGCAGCTTCGATATGCTCCTCTACACACCGGCCCACGCCACGAAACCATCTCCGGCATTCCTCGGTCTGAACTTCTTCGGCAACCAGACCGTTCAGTTCGATCCGTCGATAGCCCTCTCGCCGAGGCAGACACGCGACGTGGCATCGCTGGGCATCATTGACGGCCATGCGACAGAGGCCAGCCGCGGCGCGTCGGCCCATCGCTGGGCTGTGCGGGAGATAATCGGACACGGCTACGCGCTGGCGACAGTCCACTGCGCGGATTTCGACCCGGACTACGACGACGGATTCCAGAACGGCCTCCACCGGCTATACGATCCACCCGATCCCGCTGACAGGACGTCGGACGCGTGGGCGACGATCGCTGCATGGGCGTGGGGGCTGAGCCGAGCACTCGACGTGCTGGTCTCGCTGCCGGAGATCGACGCCAATCGCGCCGCCGCCATGGGGCACTCGCGCCTCGGAAAGACGGCACTCTGGGCGGGGGCATGCGACGAGCGTTTCGCCATGGCGATCTCGAACGACTCAGGTTCCGGCGGCGCAGCCATCTTTCGACGATGCTTCGGCGAGACGATAGGCCTCGGTACCGACATGGTCCCATACTGGTACTGCAGCCGCTTCCTGGACTACTGCGACGACGAGGACGCGCTACCCATCGATCAGCACGAACTCATCGCCCTCATGGCGCCGCGGCCGGTGTACGTCGCCAGCGCGGAGGAGGACCTCTGGGCCGATCCGCGCGGTGAGTTCCTTTCAGCGCTCAATGCGGGACCGGTCTACCGGCTGCTGGGCGCGGACGGGCTCCCGGTGACCGAGATGCCCGGTCTCGACGAACCCGTGGTCGGTACGGTCGGCTACCATGTACGCACAGGGGATCACGACGTGACCGACTACGACTGGGAGAGGTTTCTCGACTTCGCCGATCGGCACCTCACGCGCTGAGCGTCCCCGCTGGGCGGCGTGGCGCTCACTCGTTGACGGGCGGCTCCGAGTCGAGCATGTCGGTGGGCGTGCTATCGGGGATGTCGGGGTGGGTGATATTCACGGCTTCGTGTACGACGAACAGCGGGCGCCCCTTCACCTCGGCGTACGTCCGCCCGACGTACTCCCCGAGGATGCCGATACCGAGGCTGTTCAGGCCGATACCCGCCAGCAGGAACAGGTACATCGTCGTCAGACCGGCGACCGGCGTCCCAACGAACCACAGCACGGTGTACACAATCGACGCGATCGCCGAGGCCGCCATCACGGCGAACCCGAAGACCGTGAACATGCGCAGGGGCTTCATGGTGAAACTCGTCAGCGCGTTGAACGTGTAGAGGACAAGCGGCATCAGCGGCCACTTAGTCCTCCCGGCAGTCCGCGGGCGGCGCGAGTACGGAACTCCTATCTGCCGGAATCCGAGCCAGGCGATAAGCCCGCGCAGGTAGCGATTCGACTCGCCGAAGCGATCGACGGCATCGCGCACTTGCCGCGTGATGAGCCGATAGTCGCCCGCGTTTCGCGGGATAGCGACTTCCGACAGCCAGTCGATGAACCGGTACGCCATGCGAGCGCTGAAGTTCCTCCAGGCCGGGTCGCCCTTGCGGGCAGTCTGGACACCGTAGACGACGTCGAACCCCTCTTCCCATTTCTCGAGGAAGCTCGGGATAACGTCTGGTGGGTCCTGGAGATCCGAGTGGAGGACGATGATCGCATCGCCGCTTGCGAAGTGGTAGCCGGCCGTGATGGACATCTCGCCCGTGAAGTTGCGAGTGAACTTGACGTAGCGCCAGCGTCGATCCCGGCGGCAGATGTCCTTCACGAGATCGGCGGTTCCATCCGAGCTATCGTTGTCGATGACGATGATTTCGAAATCGTACGGGAGCGGATCGATCACTGCGCAGAGCTCCCGCTCCAGACTCGGGATGTTCTCCTCCTCGTTCATTGCGGGGATGACGATCGTCACCGTCTTGCGTTTGTCCGACATGGCTCTACCGCCGTCCTTCGAGCGCTGCCGCGACGCTTTCGGCGATCGCCGCGGGCGTCAGCCCGGATAGCTCGCGCA
>CAZEAI010000176.1:0-7123 GCA_964510105.1 uncultured bacterium | reverse complement strand
CGGGTCGTATTCGAAGTTGCCGTTGACGTCGGCGTACAACTCGAGGCTGTAGGAAGCGCCGTCCTCAAGCACATCCCAAAGCCCGATATCGAGATCGGCGCCCTCAATGATGCCGCCACCCGCCATGAGCACCTCGCCCGTTCCGAGGTCGGTGACGCGGAACGCGCCGGCCTGCCCCACGTAGGCGTCGAACCCGGTGAGCAGGACCATCAGGTCAAACCGAGGATCGGGCCAGCCGACGTCGTCGAACTCCGTGTTGTGCATGAACGTCACGGTTTCGTCGTGCATAGCTTCGGGAACGTGAATCCGCCACGCATGATCGGTTGGTGGTGAGTCGTACAGACCGTTCTGGTTGACGTCGACCCAGAAGTTGATGTCGAACGTGATGTTGTCTTCGAGCAGGTCGGGGTACGTGTACGAGAACGCGTCGCTCAGGATCGGGTCCACCTGCCGCACCACCTCGTTGTTTCGACGTGTGTCGACGATGCGCAGGTAGAGGTCCTGCCCAATATGCGGCGTCATGCCGGAGAAATCGATGGTCAGGTCGTAGGGCGGGGTCACGAAGCCTTCGAGACCCATGGTGGTGCCGTCGGGCTGCCACCAGTAGTCGAACCACAGCTCGACTCCGCCGAAAGGCTCGCCGGCAGTGGCCGTGACGTACAAACGCGCGTACGTGTCGCGGCTGAACACGGCCCAGACTTGGTCGACCTCCATGGGCATGCCGCCCGTTCCGTTCGCTCCATCCCACGTGTTGGCGGAGTAGTTGCCGCCGTCAAACATCGGGACAGCGAACGACTCGGCGTCGCCGGGCGACGGAGCGTTACCGAGCAGACGATAGACGGCGACCATACCCGGGTGTACCGGCTGGAGATTCACGCCTTCGTTGTTGTCGATGGCGATGAACCCCGCGCTTGTGTCCGCCGTCGATGTGTCCGAACCGAAGTCGAAGTAGGGGCCACCATGCGGAGTGCCGTTGGGCTGGATGTTCGAGACGATGCCGCTGCCGAAGTGGACTCCGGGGTCTCCTCCGCCGGGCATGAAGTCCGTTGTACCGGTTCCGTTGTAGATGTACTCGAAGTCGATGACGGTGCCGAAACCGCCTTCCGGCAGGCCCGCGATCTGCAGAAGCGCGTAGTTGCCTTCACGCGTGTAGACCGCGAACACGTCGCCAACAACGAGCGGCGCGCCGCCAGTGCCGTAGGTGAAGTCGTAGGATACGTCGGTCCACTGAGGCGCGCCGTCGAATGGGGGCACGCCGAAGTAGTCCCACATGGACAGGCTGTCGCCAAGGTAGTAGAGCATCGGCCCGGGTATCCCCGGCCAGCTCTCGTTGCCGATGTGCGCGCCCTCATTGTTGACGAAGCCGAAGTCGGCGACGGCCTGCGCGGTGTCTTCGACTCCCATGTCAAGGTCGAACGTCATTCCAGTGTGAATGCTACCCGCGGACGACCAGATATCTGGTTCGCCTCCGCCATCGCGCGGGAAGTGCGGGCTGCCGTCGGGCTGGTAGATCCAGTCGAACGTGATCGACGTGGTTGCAGCGAAATTGACGTCCACCACTTCGAGAGCCGCGTAGTGGCCCTCGCGGGTGTACACCACCCACACCTGCCCGCTGGAAATCGGCATCCCGTTCGTACCGTCGCCTTCCCACGAATTGGTAATCCACGGCGCGGTGCCGGTGTACATCGGGACATCCATCACAGCGTCCAGAGTCGCTTCCGGGGGCATGAGCAGGAGCATCGGTCCGGGAATGGTGGTGTACTCGTTGCCGATGTTTGTGCCTTCGTTCGTGATGATCACGAAGTCCGCGTCGGCCTCTCCGCCCACCGTGTCACCGATGGAGAAGTCGAAGAAATCGCCGAGGCCGCTGCCGTCCCAGATGAGCGTCGCCGTACCCGTCGTGAATGGACCGCTGCCCATGGGTTCGTTCTCGATAGTGAACGACCACTCGTACGGCACGTCGACCGTGTCACCGTCGACTGATGTGAACTCTCCCAGGATCGAGACCGTCACCAGTTCGCCGTGGTGGAACATGTAGTCGGGCGGCATGATGAGGTTGATCTCGGTGCCGAGGTCAGCGTTCACGCTGAAGCCGCCTACCGGGCCCGACGACTCACCGACGATGGCGAAATCGGCGGGGTCCGTCGATGGTAGGTTCAGCGCGACGTCGAAGTAGATGCCGATTGTGTCAGTGCCTGCCCAGACGTCCATCTGGCCTTCGTGCGGCCATGTGCCGACGGGTCCGAACGGGCCGGGAGCACCCTCGATTGTGAAGACGATTTCGGGCGACGTGTTTAGCGTGTCGCCGTTCACATCGATAATGTTTCCCGCGAGTACGGCCATGACCTGCTCGCCGAACTCGAATGTGTGACCGGAGACATCGAAGCTGATCGACGGGCCGACGACGGTTCTGGCCAGCGGCCCGCTGAACTCACCGGCAACGATGGCCTCGAAAACAGATGCCGCGGAATCGATATCGTTGTTGAAGTGGAATGTGATGTTGCCGATGCCCTGGAGCACATCTCACGCGCTGTCACCGGGAGCGGTGGCCATCAACTCAAGTGGCGCGGGCCCCTCGTTCCCAGTATACGGACCGGACGATACCGCGAAGGAAGGCACGAAGTCGCGCTTCCATTCGAGTGTGATGGAGACGCCGGGATTCACGGCCGTCACGACCAGCGCGGCGTAGAACATCTCATCGGATCCGCCATACACCGCGAAAGCGTCGCCGGCCATCACAAGGCGTCCCGCCGCGATTATCGAGTGCGGCGCATACAGCGCCTCGGCGTGGTCGGTCGTGGGGACCGTCATGGCGGGGAGCTCGCCGGGAGTGTACGTCTCACCGAGGAAATGAACCAGCGCGTCTGGAACAGTGAGGAACGCTCCCCCGTCAGCCGGATCGTACTGGATGTCGGCAGGGCCGGGATTGTCGTCCGCGCCAACGCCGAAGGCGCCGCTGATGTCAAGGAACGGCAGGCTCATGTCGAGCGTCACGGTGCCCATCATGTCGACCTGCGCAATGGCGGGCGCCGCGAGAAGTGCAATGGCGGCACACAGGCCGGCGGCCCACGGGCCGATGGCCGTCGTGATCAATCGTCTCATCTCAGAATCCCCCAACACGATGTGGTGGCTACACGTGCGCGTAGCCCGCGACGGTACGTTGTGCGTGCGGTCGTGTGCTGTTGCCACTCGATGGCGCGCCGAGTGCAGCGTGGACCCGCCATGGCGGCTGGAGGGGAACGGAAACCCCCAAGCTATCTCTTAACTGTAGAGGCGCATATCCCGTCCTGTCAAGACGGGAACGCGAACAACCCACGGAAATCAGATGCCCGCAAGGCGTAGCCCGCCCGGCGCCCCTTCGACGACGAACTGCGCAGACGGCCGGGTTCGCTCTACCGCCTCGATGTTCCGCCGGTCCAGCCGCTCGATGTGTCGGAGCGCGTCGGTCCGCGACTTGCCGCCGCGCACGTGGCGATCCAGGAGCCGCCGCTCCAGCTCCGCGCGTTCCGCTGTGACGAAGCCATGTACATCGAACAGCTCACGTATGCTTCGCCAGGGCTCGACGTCGAGATACAGCCAGTTGCCCTCCACGATCACGACTCTGCATTGCTGGGAAACGTGTATAGCATCGGGGACCGGGTCATGCAGATCGCGGCTGTATTCCGGAAGTGCGAGGGCATCGCCGCGTCTGACGCCCTGCAGAGCGCTCAGGGCAGCGTCGCCGTCGAATGAGGTATGCCAACCCTTCAGCGGCCTGAGCGGGCTCTCAGCGCCGTCGTGGTCCGGGCCCGTGTGTGAATCGAGGTAACTGTTCGGGTGGTGGAATCCGTCGAGCGGAACCACCACCGTACCGAGTTCAGGAGCCAGCACATCGATGGTTGCACCGAGAAGCGCGGCGAACGCCGACTTCCCAGCCCCGGGAGGGCCGGAGACGGCCACGAGGCGTCTACGATCTGAATCGCCCGTCAGACGGGCAGTCACGTCGCTTGCCACAGGTAGGAGAACAGCTTCGACGTCGTGGGAATGGACGTCGAGGGGATACGACGTTCCATCGAGGGTGAGTCCGCGGGCTCGTATCCGCTGTGCGAGCGAGCGCGCATCCACGTTCATGCCGACCAAAGGCCGGTCTCACCGCGCCTATGCAGAAACGCGACGGCATCGGCGTACGACGGAATTCCTGCCCGTCCTCCGAGAGCCCGGCACTTCATAGCGGCGACCGCCGCGGCGAAGCGCGCGCAGTCGTTGGGCGGCCATTCGGCGAGTAGCCCGCGCACGAACGCGCCGTGGTAGACATCTCCCGCTCCGGTAGTGTCCACCACGTCTACCGAGAACGCGGGCTGATGGAATGCTCGGTCGCCGGTTACGATGTACGATCCGCCGGCGCCGGCGGTGATACCGCAGATTCCCCCGAAATCCTCGTGCAGACGGTGAGCGCCACGTTCGGCGTCGGAGTCGCCGGTGTACATTTCGGCGAAACGCTCGGAGCCGATCACGACGTTCGCGAGTGGGAGCACGGGGCGGATGCCGTCGGTGAGGTTGTCGGCGTCGACAACGACGAGGCGGCCCGCCTTGCGCGCCCAGAGAGCCGCGGCGTGGGATGCGGCACCCTCGTGGGCGTCGATGTACAGCGCGCGGCTGGTTTCGATGATGTCGCGGTCCAGACGCGCCGGGTCGATCTCCGCCGAGGCTCGACGGAACCATGTGATGGTGCGAGAATGGTTCTCCGGATTGACAAGGATGAGCGCTACCGGTGGCTCGAACTCCGATTCGCGCAGGGACGTGTCCGTAGCGACCCCCTCGCGTCGGAGTCCAAGTTCTACGGCGGCGCTTGTATCGTTCTCGCCGAGGCGGCCCAGGTATGCCGTTGAGAGGCCAAGCCGCGAGCACGCCACGAGGGGCGTAGCCACCGTCCCGCCGCCCTGCTGCGTGTAGTCCACGAGCGGCTGCTTGCTGTCTTCGGTCGGATAGCGGTCGACCACCCCGAAGTGATCGATGGTGGCGATCCCGAATCCAACGACGTCGTATGTTGCCATGCGCTCCATCCCGGATGGTGGTCGCGTTCGCGTGCGAGGAGGTTGTAATATACGGAGCACACGGATCGAGGGCAGGGACGCCCCACGCAACCGAGGGAGGACTCGCATGCACGTACGCGAGCCAACTACGATGGCGACGGACTATCTCGTCGCCCTGGCCGGTGTGCTGAGTGCCGCCGCCCTGCTGCGCGCCGAGGTACTCACGGCGGCGGCGACGCTCTGGTCGTGCGGACTGGCAAGCCTCGCCGTGGCAGCCGTATCGGGCGGAACGTTCCACGGCGTCGGACATGTCCTCGGGGATCGCGTCCGTCGGGCGTTCTGGAAGGCGACCACCATCGCGGTGGGCATCGCTGGATCGCTCATGGTCGCCGGGACGCTCGTCGGGGGATACTCGACGCCGGTCGCCGTCGTTGGCGCCGTCATCGTGGGCGCGGAACTGCTCGCCTACGTGGTCTGGATGCTCATTCGGGACGAGTATGGGTGGGTCGTGCTCGATTCCGTTGCGAAGCTGGTGACCATGGGAACTCTCGCAGCATGGCGCCTTGCGTTTGGCGGCGATGCGTGGACGCTGTGGATACTCGGTGGCGTGATCGTCTCGTTCGTCGCTGCGGCGGTTCAGCGCAGCGGGGTGACGCTGCACCGGCATCTCAACCACAATGACCTGTACCACGTCATCCAGATCGTCGGCATATACCTGTTCTACCGGGGTGCGACGCTCCTCGTGGCAGCCCCCCTCTGATACGGGTATGAGGAGCGCAGTACGGCAGGTACATTGTTCCCCGTGATTCACCGTTGCGTCTCCATTTGCGGGGGCGAAACACAGGGCTGGGCTACGTCTTCACAGGAGCGCAAAATCGTGTCGGACTTGAGAGAGCAGGAGCGCAAGGCGCTTCAGGGGAGTTTGAAGGCGGTCACCCGCATCGAGGGCAAGGGCGATCCGAAGATTGGTGTCGACGAATTCATGTCCATCGCCGAGCGTTTCGGCCTGTCCGGTGACGCCCTCGCGGAGATTCGCGGTACGCTCGAGTCGCATGATATCGGCTCCGGTCCGTTCCTGGCGAACTACTACGCGAATCTGGACGAGACGAAGGTCGAGGGGTTCCAGCGTGTCGCCCGAGAGATCTTCGGCAGCGCTCGCGCCATCGGCGTGAGTTCCGGCACGGGCGCTCTGCACGCCGCTTTCGTCGCGGTTGGCGTCGAGCCGGGCAGAGAAGTTATCTGCCCCGCTATCGGCTTCTTTGCCACTGCCGCCGCAGTCGTGATGGCCGGCGGTACGCCGGTATTCTGCGACGTTGACGAATCGCTTGGCATCGACCCGGCGAAGATCGAGGAGCTTGTCACGGAGAACACCGTCGCCGTGGCGCCGACCCACGTCATGGGCAGCATATGCGCGATGGGGCCGATCATGGAGGTCGCGCAACGCTGCGGCATCGCCGTCGTGGAAGATTGCGCGCAGTCGTGCGGCGGGACATACGACGGTCGGTTGGTGGGTACCATTGGCGACGCGGGCTGTTTCAGCATCTCCGCATACAAGATCGTCGGCGGCGGCGAAGGTGGGCTGGTGCTGCTCGACGACGAACGCCTGTGGGATCGCGCGAGCTGCCTCGTCGAAGGCGGCGGTTTGTGGCGCGAGGAACGGTTCGCCCCCTCGCGGTACGAAGGCGAGCTTTTCTGCGGAACGAACTACCGCATGTCGGAACTCGAAGCCGCCGTCGACGTCGTTCAGCTCGCAAAGATGCCCGAAACCGTGGCGCGCTTCCGTGGCGTCAAGAAGTCGATCGTGGAGGGGCTCAAGACGTTCCGCGAGATCACGCCGCAGGCCATCAACGATCCCGACGGCGAGGTCGGCTACATGCTGCGGTTCTATCCGGACACGCTGGAGCGCGGCGAGAAAATCGTCGAGGCGTTGAACATGCAGAACGTCGGCGCCGGGATGCGCGGCGCGGACGGTCGTCCGGACTGGCACATATACCACTCCATGTTCCCGATCACCGAGAATCCCGGCGTGGGGCAGAGGTGCGAACGCGGCGACTGCCCGGTTGCGGACGACCTGTTCGATCGCGTCATCAACATAGGGCTGAATCAGTGGT
>CAZEAI010000175.1:0-7138 GCA_964510105.1 uncultured bacterium | reverse complement strand
CGATGTACTACCGCTACTGGATGCACAAGTCGCACCACAACGTATACGCGCACTATGGCGTTCGGACGCATCGGTACAAGCTGATCTACTTCTACAGCGACGCACTCGGTACGCCGGATTCCGTCGATGAGACATACGACCCAGAGTGGGAGCTGTTCGATCTGGAGAAGGACCCGTACGAGCTGAACAGTGTCTACGACGATCCCGCGTACGCCGACGTCAGGCGCGAGATGACCGATCTCATGCACACGTTGCAGGCGGATGTCGGCGACGAGCGGTACCATAGGGACGTCGACTGAGGCGGGGCCTTGTCGGTTTGAGCGTTCCGTCGGAGCCGCGGCAAGGCGGGGTTGCGTTGGGTATCGCTTCCCGATTCGTTCCTAGGGAGCACGGGACCACAGGCACGCTGACGCCGCATAATGCCCCCGACCCGGGGTAGAACGAAGGAGGATCGCGATGGCACGGGACGCAGGCAGGACGGGACCAGGCCCGACGGCTATCGTCGCCCTCGAACAGCATCTTCCTGAGGACAAGCGCATCGTCAGCGATAGCCTGGCGTATCAAATTCTACCTTTCGGTGCGAGGATTTGGGTCCGACTGATATTGCTCCTCATGTCCGTGGACGCCATGGTCAAGTGGATGGAAAAGACGATTCCCGGCATGTGGAGCGGCTTTCTCTGCCGGAAACGCTACATCGACGACAGGGTCGCGGATGCGGCGGACGGTGGCCGTGTCGAGGCGGTGGTGAATCTCGGGGCCGGCTTCGACACACGGCCGTACCGGCTTCCCGCGCTGGCCGAAATCCCGGTCTGGGAGGTCGATCAGCCGGCGAATATCGATGCGAAGCGGTCGCGACTGAAGAAGCGGTTTGGCGAACTTCCGCATCGCGTGTCACTGGTCGCGATCGATTTCGACCACGAGGACCTGCCCGCTGTGCTCGCGTCACACGGGTACACGTCCGACCGCCGAACGTTCTTCATCTGGGAAGCGGTCACCCAGTATCTGACCGAGGCCGGTATCCAAGCGACCTTCAATTTCCTGGCAGGCACGCCGGCGGGAAGTCGTCTGGCGTTCACGTACGTTCGCAAAGACTTCATCGACGGAGAGGCTCGATACGGCCATGAGTACGTGTACAAGAGGATGGTCGTGAAAGACGGAAGCTGGCTCTTCGGCATGGACGCCGAGGACGTGGCGGGATTTCTCGACTCGTACGGCTGGCGCATCCTAGAGCACCTCGGCTACGACGACCTCGCCGAGCGGTACGTAGAACCGACCGGGCGGGACCTGCTCTCCACGCCGCTTGAACGGATAGTCTACGCGGAGAAGGCGTAGGAGACATGGATATGCGTACATAGCGGCCCGGCGCGACATCCCTCGCAGATCCGCCACACACCGATCCTCAGGAGCCCATCATGCGCATATTGACCGAACCCGCGCGCGAAATCCCCGTGCTCGGCGAGCACGACGTCGTCGTCATCGGCGGAGGCCCCGGCGGCATGATGGCCAGCCTCGCGGCCGCGAGGGCGGGAGCCGATACCGTGCTCGTCGAACGCTTCGGATGTCTCGGCGGAATGGCCACCTCCGGCCTCATGACGAGCTTCAACGGCTTCCGAAACGAGCATGCCCCGGATCACCTCCAGACGGTGCGCGGCTTCGCGCAGGAACTCATCGACCGGCTCATCGACGCCGACGGCGCATGCGCGAAGACAGCACATGGCAACTTCGGTCCGCTCGACAAGGGCGAGTGCCCGTACGCGGTGAGCTTCGACCCGGAGGTGCTGAAGTACGTCGCGCTCGACATGCTCACCGACGCGGGTGTGAAGGTGCTGTTTCATACGTGGTTCGCCGACGCGCTGACGGATGAGCGCGGCGTCACTGCAGCGCTCGTTGAGGGCAAGTCGGGCCGCGCGGCGCTTGTGGGCAAGGTGTACGTCGATGCCGCCGGGGACGGCGATCTCTCCGCTCGGGCGGGTGCCCGCTTCGATCAGGCGGCCAACGACGACGAGCGCATGATGCGCATGACCCTCATGTATCGGGTGACGGGATTGCCCGAACCCGGCCTCGACGAGCGCCGCCTCTGGGTGAACGGGGTCACGACGCGCTGGGGTCCCCACGTGGGCGCGCTCTCCGGCAGCGATACGCTCGACCTGACACGGGCGGAGATCGACACACGTCGCGATATCGCCGAGCACGTCGAGAAGCTTCGCGAGGAGTTCCCCGAGGCGACGCTCGTCGAGACGGCTGCCGTGGTGGGCGTCCGCGAGACACGGCGGATCGTTGGCCTAGAGACGATCACCGAGGAGGACGTGCTCTCCGGCCGGGCGCGTGAGCATTCCATCGCCGTGTCGTCGAACCCGGTGCCCGGATACTACGGCGAGCGGCGCTTCCTCGACCATCTCGGATTCGAGATCCCGTACGGGTCGCTCGTCCCGGCGGACCTGGACAACGTCGTCCTCGCCGGGCGCTGCATCTCGGCGTCGCAGCCGGCGTTCCAGTCCGCGCGGAGCATGGCGCCGAACATGGCTATATCGCAGGCTTCGGGCGTCGCGGCCGCGATGGCCGCACAGCAGGGCATCCGCCCGGCGGATGTAGACCCTGTCGCGCTTATCGCGCGGTTGGAGGTGGACGGCCAGGTGACGCGAATACCGCCGGAGATGCGCGAGGGCTGATCGAATCGCGGAGTGAAAGTCTCGTCCACTTCGGTGGAGCGGATGTTGTAACCTGCGGACCACATGCCGCTAACCGTGTTGACAAACTGAGCCATGTAGCGTACCGTAGAAACCACACACGAGGGGGCTGCCACATGGATCGTAACGAGAGCGTCGAACGAGTCAGTACGTCGAAGGCGCGCGAAGTTTTCGCGGATCTGGTGAACCGTGTCGCGTATGGCGGTGAACGCATCGTCATACACCGGCATGGAAAAGACATCGCGGCAATCATACCGATCGACCAACTCGAGCAGATCGACTCGGGCCCGGGCAAGTCTTCCCGCTGATTTTCCGGTGCGATAGGTGAGCCCGCCACAGGCCCGTCCTCCGAGGCGGGCACGTCGTATGGTCGCGCGGTTCCCCGCAACGTACGTTGCCCCGCCGATTCGGCATCGACTGCGCCAGGCCATCGCAGTTTGCCCCGGCTGTTCCCTATCGGCATATTCGGTCGAACGAGCCGCCGTCCAGTGCGGTCGCCGATATAGGGAAGCCCTTCCATGAACGTCGTACTCATCGTTTTCGACTCGCTACGCGCGGACCGCATCGGCGCGTACGGCAACGATTGGATTCATACCCCCAACCTCGACGCGTTCGCGCGTGAGTCGGTGCTCTTCACGGACTCGTACCCCGAGTCGCTACCGACGTTGCCGTTTCGCCAGGGACTGTGCACGGGACAACGGGTGTTCCCCTACCACGGCTTCCAGCGCCTGAAGGGCGACACCGTCGGCGCGCCCGGCTGGGGACCGATCCCCGAGGAGCACGACACGCTCGCTGAGCTGCTCTCAGCGGCGGGATACCGTACGGGGCTCGTCAGCGACCTCTATCACACGTTCAAGCCGTCACGGAATTTCCATCGCGGATTCGACCAGTGGACCTGGATACGCGGTCAGGAGCAGGACCGCTACCGCAGCCGTCTCGCCACGCCTGACGAGGTCCGGGCGAACATCGCCGTCGGGCAGCGGGAAGACGTACATCTCAACACGTTCCTCGGGCAGTATCTCGCCAACGTCCGGGACCGGGATGTGGAGGAGAAATACTTCCCGGCGCAGGTCTTCTCGACTGCCGCCCGCTGGCTTCAGGAGAACGACGACGCCGACCAAGTCTTCCTCACCATCGAGGAATTCGATCCGCACGAGCCGTGGGATCCTCCGGCCCACTACCGTCGGCTGTACGATCCCGACGACGACCTGCCGGATGGAATCGCCAACGTGATCCAGTCGCCTTACCGGCGGTGGGACGAGAAGCTCTCCGAGCGCGAGCTACGCCGCATCCAGGCGAACTACGCCGGTGAGGTGACGCTCTGCGATCGGTGGTTCGGCTACTTCATCGATGCGCTGAAGGCCTCCGGGCGGCTCGACGACTCGCTGGTGATCGTCGTCAGCGACCATGGCCACTGCCTTGCGCAGCCCGGCGACAAGGACTTCGTCGGGAAGCGTGGCTACCCCATGACGAAAGCGGTCGGACAGCTGGTAACCATGGCTCGACTTCCCGGCGCGGAGCACGGCGGCGTGCAGTCCGACGCGATCCTCATGAGCACCGACATCCCGGCGACGATACTTGCCGCGGCCGGTGTCGAGCCGAACGGGGAGATTCATGGCCGGGATTTCCGGCCCGCCATCGTTTCGGGAACGCACCGAGAGCGTGTCACCGTCGCATCGTGGGGTACCATCGTGACGGTCGTCGACGACGAGTGGTGGTACAACGCAAGCATCTGGGGCGATCAGCCGCTCCTCTACCGGCATCGCGATGACAAGTTGCTCGAGCGCAACCTTGCGGCCGAGCGCCCGGACGTGTGCGAGCGCATGCAACAGGCAGCCGTTCAGGACGCCGGAGGAGAGATTCCTGCAGCGTTCGAGGAATACAGGAAGCAGCCGTGGTGCTCGCCGGAGACGACGCCATGACACCGAATCCGAAGGCGCATCGATGAACGACGAGTCGCTGGCTCGCCCAAACGACGTGTCCGACGTGGTGGCCCTCCACGAGGAACTACGCGACCTGAGTCCCACGCCGCTCGTCATTGACGACGACGAACTCTCATTCACCGCATCGGACCCCGACCGGAATCTGATCCGTTCGCGGCAGAAGCTGGTCGAGGTGCCCATGGACCGGGACAGGCTTCTGCGTCTGATCCGTGACACGTGGAACGACTTCGCCGATAGAATCGCGCCGCTGCCGGACGATCAGCTTGTTCAGCCCGGCGCGCAGGGCGACTGGTCCGTGAAGGACATCATGGCGCATATCGCGTGGTGGGAGCGCAGGATGCTCCACTGGATCGACCACGGCTTCGGCGGCGACCGTCCCGAGCCAATGGATTGGGGCGACGTGGACCGCGTCAACGCGGAGACGTACGAAGTGAACCGCGCTCGCCCGCTCGCCGACGTACGCGCGGAATGGCAGGCCACCCACGCGGCGATGGATTCACGGGTCGCATCGCTGTCGGACGATGACGTCGCGCGTGCCGATAGATTCTCGTTTCTCGAAGGCGAGCCGCTCTGGATTCCCATCGCCCACAACACATTCGACCACTATCCACGCCACGGTGCGCGAATCGCGGATTGGCGAAATGGACTGGAGACCCCCGAATGAACAGATCAAGATTATCGGCGCTGGCGCTCACGCTGGCTGTTCTTCTCCCAGCAGCGGTCACAGCATCGGAGCCCTTCGACGCGCTGTACAAGTTCGAACGCATCGGCGAACTGGCGCGCGACTTCGAGGAACCATCGGGCATCGCCTGGCATTCCGGGCGCGGGAGCGTTTTCGTCGTGGGAGACGAAGGCGACATCGCCGAGTGTACCGCAGGCGGAGAGATTCTCCGGCAGAAGCGATTCGAGAGCGGCGAGACCGGAGGGCGTGTCGATTTCGAGGGCGTCACGGTCGATCCCGCGAGCGGATTGCTCTACGTGGTCGTCGAGGGGAACGAGCGCGTCCTGGAGATCGATCCGGAGGGCTTCACAGTGCGGCGCGCATTCGATGTCGAGCGCACCTTTGGCGGGGATACCGTCATCGCCGAAGGCGGCCAGGGGTTCGAAGCGATCGCCTTCGTCCCGCGCCCCGGCCATCCCGAGGGGGGACGTTCCTCATCGCGAATCAGGCGTGGCGGCTCGACCGCCCGGACGACCGGTCGGTGATCGTCGAGGTGGCGCTGCCGCTCCGGTCGATGCCTGACGGCGCGTCCGGCGGCTACGTGCCGATCCTGCGGATGATCGAACCCGGCGTCACGGACCTATCAGGCATGACGTGGGACGCCGAGCGCGAGCGGCTCCTCGTGGTCAGCGACGACAACAACGCGCTCCTTGAGATGACCCTCACCGGCGAAGTTCTGCGCGTTCGAGCGTTCCCCGGCGCCGCGCAGGAGGGTATCGCGCTGGACGGTGTCGGAGACCTCTACATAGCGCAGGATTCCGGCGGAGTTCTCAAGGTGCGGCCGGTCGAAGCCGACTAGTGCGCGCCTCGCGTTCCTTGCCGCCGACGGGCGATGCTGGTGTCTGGAGCGGCCAGAGTGCCGCACAGCGCGGCGATCAGGATGCCCAGTCTCGGCGGAATCATGAATCGGCCCTCTCTGTATGGCAGTTGCGACACTATCGAATCAGCGTAACCCGGCGAACGCTCGCTGAGCTCGCGTTCGTTAGGGAGTTCGCCGTGCGAACTCCCCCGTGTCGTGGGGCGGGTGCGTGTTCCAGTCGTACGACGTACACGCCGCTGGCGGCAGCCCGACCGGCATCATCCGTGCCGCCCCAGCGCACAGTATACCATCCCGCCGAGAGATGATGACGCGAGACAAGCGAGCGAACATACCGACCGGTGAGGTCGAACACGGATATCGTCACGAGGCCAGGGTGATCGACGGTGTACCGGATCGTGGTGGACGGGTTGAACGGATTCGGCGCGGCAAATATGCGAGGTCGTTCCGGTCTTGCAGTAACTTCCCCGTCAGGCTCATTCCCGATTTGGACCGGCCTCTCGAATTCCGGCCACGGATCGCTCGATTTGGGGCGGAACAGCCCCCAATCTGAGCCGTGCAAAACACGGTCTGGGTACACAAGGTGAGCCAGTCCGTGGAGGGACGATCCCGGGGCAAGCCCGCCGTGGTGCGCAAACACACCCCACGTCCGATCTGGATATGAGTAGCCCGAAGTGAGGAAGATCAGGCACCCCGAGTAGCCAGCAAATGACGCCCATTGCCAGTGAAGCGAGGGTTCGCAGTACATCTTGAAGCAGAAGCCGCCCGCGACATCGGAGTACTGTCGCAGGTCAAAGGGCATACCGGAAAACGTCAGCGTGTCCGGTCGTGGATCCACGAGCACGTAGGTTGCGCCGGTCTCGGGTATGAACTGGACTACTCTGCCTGTGTCATCGAGCGCGTACAGCTCCCGGCCAAACGGGCTCCAGTACGGAATGCGCAGCCAGGTCTTTCCCTCAATCACCGTATC
>CAZEAI010000174.1:0-7360 GCA_964510105.1 uncultured bacterium | reverse complement strand
CGATGCCGATATCTCGGTCCTGATGGGGGATTTCATCTTACGATAGCCTTTCCATGTCGAATCCGTGCTGGAGTTGTGCGACTCAACGTCGATTCGGGACGGGACGTACCCGCCATCGACGGCGCTGCCTGCCGATCGGTGCCTGATCCCTGCAGTTCGGGAGCAGATACGTCGCTAGCTCGCCACGCGCTCGGCCTCTTCCTGGGCGATGCGGACCCACGTCGCGAATCGCTCCGGCTGGTGGTTACACGTGTGCGTGTCCTTGAGAATCATCTCGACAACACACCCGCGCGTGATCTCAAGCGTGCGCCTGATCTCGGCGCGTATGCTATCGGGATCGTACGGATCGCATATGCACGCCGGGTTCGGCTTCCACGAGTAGATGTAGCGGTCCTGCAACTTGTCAGCCGCCACCTGGACATCGGTCCACGGCGTGATCGATATCCTGCGCAGGTTCGGGATGCGTCGGATGATGATGTCGAGCTTGTCGGTCATGTCCTCGCAGCAGCCGTAGCAGTTCAGGCCGAACCTCTCCAGGAGCGGCGCCTGGTACTGGAGGCCGAACTCGTCGTACATCTCGGGAGACACGAGGGTATACTCCTGTGATTGGGCGAATCCCCACAGGTCTTTGAGGCGCACGGTGCCGCCGAAATCGTCCGCTGGTAACTGTCTGGTGTACGCCGTGCCGCCGGAACCGACGTAGGTCTCGCCGTCGGTCAGCTCCAGTTCGCCGGATGCTTCCACCTCGTCGAGCAGCCGCGCGCTGTTCTCCATGACAAACGAGAACACCTCGTGCAACCACTCCGGACGGTCGATCATGTCCAGCATCACCTGCTCCAGACCTCGGATGAAGCAGATGAATCGGACGGGGTTCGTATTAACGCCTGTATTGCGGTTCCATCTGAAGGTCAGGATGTCGCCGAACACGTCGTTCATCGTTTCGGCGATTCGTGCCTTCTCCTCATGATCGATTTCCAGGTGGGGCTTCCCTAGAATGGCGAAGTCTTCCGGCTCTTTCAGTATCGGATCGTACGTACCGGCCGCTTCAGATCCGACGCCCTCTAGCCGTTTGAGGCGTGTCTCAGCGTTCCAGCCGACTTCCCTCCGCGGCGCCCAGGCTTCGATCGTCGGCTCGATGACGTTGTCGTCGCGGATGTTCTCCCAGCGGTAGATCTTCTGCCTGAGGTACGCCTCCCGTCCTCGCCAGACGGGATCATTGAGCTTCAGCGTGTCCGCCGACATCAACTCTCGCCACGACCCTTCCGGAAACGCCAGCGCAAGAGGCCGAACCGGCTTGAGATCGTTGTGCGAGTACCACCAGTTGCGGCGCTCCTCGTTGTACGGATCGGCGGCGATCTCAGCGACGCGGGTGGCCAGATCGCGGAGATACGCCCTGTCGGGTGCCGATAGAGTCATGCGGGAGACCTCCGGCGTTCCGGCGGCTCGTTGAGTTTCCAGCGCTCGCCCTCGATGAATGGCGTCTTGAACGTCTTTTCGATGCGGCCGGTCTTCTCCAGATGGTCGAGGCAGGCGCGCACACAACCGCGTCCGACGCAGATCGCAAGATGGCGGAACCGTTTCTGCATGAAGGTATTGTAGCTCGGATCGTCGCCCTCCTCCTCCGTCCCGTTCCAGAACGGCGAGTAGCGCTGGTCTCTGCCCTGATGCACGACGCCGCACGCGTCGCAGTCGAGTTCCGCGTGGCCGAATGTGCGTCCCTCGATCTCGAACGTCACGCTCCGCTCCGTTCCGATGGCGTTCGCCTCGCATTCCCCCGCGCACTGGCCGCACTCGTCGCATACTTCGCCCGTGAAGATCGGCGTCGGCTCCAGCTCAGCGTCGGTGAACACGCCGAATACGCGCTGTCGCGGGCCGAACTCCGGCGTGAGAAACACCTTCGACATGCCCAGCTCCCCGAGCCCGGCAGCGACTCCCAGCACGCGAAGCGACACCATTCCGTCGGGGCCATCGGGCTGATCGTCGCGTAGCTGGCGGCCCGTGTTCGGGTGGAACGGGTTGTGGACCGGAACGCTCGTATGTCCGTATTCCTCAAGGCACATGACGATCTCTCGCATCATCAGCGGCGCTTTGACCTCGTTCAGCAACCAGTACGAGTCGCAGTTGTACGCCTGCCAGTACGTTCCGTCCTCGACGGCCTTCAGCGCTCCCCTCGGCTGCGGCACCGCGACGGCGATCACCGTTTTCGTGCTTGGAAATATGGTCCGCGGGTGGAGTTTCGGGGGCGCGTTGTCGAATCGCGAGATCGGCGCAAAGCCGACGAGTGCGGCTCCGTTCTCCTTCGCGACAGTGCTCACACGTTCGGCCAATTCGGCGCGACCTACAGTGTTGGTATCGCCCATGGTATGTCTCCGTAGTCCTGCGTGGCCTTCGGCCACGATTCGTGGTCTGCGCGGGCGAACAGCCCGAACCTGACTCTAAGATTCAGTGGCTGGCCTCAGGACGCAAGCGTGGATGCGCCGGGAATCCCGTGTAGGTATTGGGTCGGTCGGTGAGTATTCTCTACTTGTTCGGGTTCGTGGCAACATCTCGCAGGCGGTGGTGGCGGCTCGTCGGCGGGCTCCGGCTCGTGAGAGGCTCGACGCAGGGCAGTCGCAGCGATGGAGGGAGGTCACCATGGGCGGCAAGAATATAGTGGTCCTGGCGACGCTGGATACCAAAGGGCAGGAGGCTCAGTACCTCCGGGAGCAGATTGAGAGCACGGGGAACGCGGCCACGATCATCGACACCGGCGTCGTAGGAGCTCCGGCAGCGACGCCGGACGTCACCCGTGAGGCGGTGGCCGCGGCGGGCGGAGTGCCGCTCTCAGACCTCCTGAGGGACCCTGACCGTGAGGTCGCCGCACCCGTGATGGCGGCCGGTGCCGCGGCGATCGTTTCCGATCTCGCGGAGAACGGCCGCGCCCACGGCATCATCGCAATGGGCGGCACGCAGGGGACGACACTCAGCACGACGGTGATGCGCGCGCTGCCGTACGGATTTCCCAAGGTTATGGTTTCGACCATGGCATCGGGAAACGTCGGGCCGTGGGTCGACATCAAGGACATTACCATGATGTTCTCGGTCACGGATATCCTGGGGCTCAACCCGTTCACGAAGAAGATCCTGGCCAACGCCGTCGGCGCGGTGTGCGGTATGGCGAACGTGGAGGTCGCCCTGGAGCGAGGGGACAAGCCGCTCGTCGCCGTCACCACGGTCGGCATCACGACGCTGGGTGCGATGAAGGCCATCGACGTGCTGCAGGACGCCGGATACGAGACGATCGTCTTCCACGCCATCGGCCCGGGTGGCAGAGCCATGGAACAGATGATGCGCGAGGGCATCATCGGCGCGGTGCTCGATTACTCGACCATCGAGGTCTCGAACCACATGTACGATGCGCTTCTCGACGGTGGCGAAGAGCGTCTGACCTGGGCCGGGAAACTGGGAATACCGCAAGTCCTCGCCCCCGGAGCCATCGAGGTGCTGGTCTTCAATGAGCCGGAGACCGTGCCGGAGAAGTATCAGAACCGCACGTTGATACGCCACAGCCCCATGATCACCGATGTGCGTCTCGATGCAGAGGAACTGACCGAGGTCGCGAAGGTCGTCTCCAGTCGGCTGCAACACACCAGGGACAAGGCCTATTTCATGATCCCCATGGCCGGCTACGACAGCTACGCGGTGGAGGGCGAGGGATTCCACGATCCGGAAGCCGACGCCGCATTTGTGACAGGACTCGAGAAGGGCCTTCCGAGCAATATCGAGATTGTCAAACGCGATACGCACATCGACGATCCGGAGTTCGCGCGCGAGGCCGCCGAACTCCTGATTTCGCTCATCGAGGCAAAGGGCAACTAGATACGGAGAAGCACACATGGCGACGCGATACACCAGACAGCAGTTCCTCGACCGTCTCAGGAAGGGTATAGGCGAGGGCAAGCCCCTGGTCATGACGGGCGCCGGGAGCGGGATCTGCGCCAAGTTCATCGAGCGAGGCGGCGTGGATATCCTCGGCGTGTACAACACGGGCTACTTCCGGATGCAGGGGTACGGCTCCCTCGCCGGGATGCTCCCAATGGCGGACGCCAACGAGATGGTCTACAACTGCGGGCGCAGGGAAGTCCTTCCGCAGGTGAAGGAAGTGCCCGTCATAGCAGGACTGAATGGTGTGGACGTTCTGCGCGATATGCGTCTGTTCCTTGAGGACTGCAGGCGGGTGGGATTCTCCGGTGTGCACAACTTCCCGACCGTGGCATGGTTCGATGGCGAGTTTCGGAAGACGCTGGAGGGGACCGGGCTTGGGTATCAGATGGAGATCGACATGCTCAACATCGCCCGGGAACTCGATCTGCTCACCATCGGCTACGCGTTCAACGAGGAGGATTGCGATTTCCTCATGAAGAACGCGGCGCCCGACATCTTCATCTTCCACGCAGGCATCACTCGGGGCGGGACGACCGGATACTCCGAGGGCAGAGGCATGGAGGACATGGCCGAGCGCTCGCAGGCACACTACGACATCGCCAGGAAGATCAAACCCGACGTGGTTCTGCTGGCCCACGGGGCATCGCTCGTGGATCCCGAAGACGGTCAGTATATGCTCGACCACACGGACTGTCACGGCGTGCAGCTTGGCTCCAGCATCGAGCGGATGGCCATGGAGAAGCCGCTTGAGGAGCGCGCGGCCCAGTTCAAGGAGATCAGGTTCCCCGAAGGATCGAAGCGCGGATAGCGACGTCGCCCGGGTGGACGGGACGGGAGGGAGAGCGAGTCTTGGCGAAGCCGCGAGTGGTCTTTCTGGGTAACTCGGAAAGCGTATTCAGCAATCGCCATTTCGCGGTGCTGGCGGAGCCGTGGATCGATGTCGTCGCGGTAGTCGACACGCCGGCGGCGACGCGCACGTCGACGAACCCGGATCGCGGGGGCGAGATCGCGCCATTCACCGAGATCGCACGGGCGGAAGGCGTGCCGATCTTCGAGCCGGACGACCCCAACACGACCGCCATGGTACGGGAGTTCGCAGCCCTGTGCCCGGACGTGTTGGTTGCCGTCGGCTACGTGAAGCTTCTGCGCCCGCCGGTGCTTGAGATTCCGCGTCTCGTGGCGGCCAATTTCCACGCATCGCTGCTCCCGGCATATCGCGGGAAACATCCCGTGTTCTGGGCTCTGCGCAACGGTGAACGGTACGCCGGACTCACCGTTCACGTGATGGATCCGCACATCGACACCGGGGATATCCTCTATCACGTCAGAGTCCGGACGCGGCGTCGCGACTCGGTAGCGGAATTGTACTCCCGAATCATGGATCGTAGCGTGGCCCTCGTTCCCCGGTTGGTGTCGGATGCCGCGGCCGGGAGACTCAGGCCGAGGACGCAGGAGAACGCGGACGCGTCGTATTTCTCCTCGACCACGGAGGACGATTTTCGCCTCTCGTGGTCCGTCGATGGCGAGACGCTCCGACGCTGGATCTGCGCGACCCCCGGAAGATGCTGGTTTCAGGCGTGTGGGAGGCCCGTGCGCGTCCAGGACGCAGAAATCGAGCGTGGAGTCTTCCCGGCGCGTGTGGGAACGATTGTGAAGGTCGGTCGGGGCGGTTGCGTGCTGGCTGTCGATGGAGGCGCGTTGCGACTTCGATCGGGTTGCGTCGATAGCGGCGCTGTGAAGCCGATGTCCCGCATCTGCGCGGAGCTGGGGCTCGCCGCCGGAGACGCTCTGCGCTAAGTGACAATTCACAGACAGTGTTACGTGAATCGAAGATAAGGATGTATCAATGGCTATTGTGAGTTTCGCGGACCTCATGGCGGATGCTGGGCGGAGGGACTACGCCGTCGGGTACTTCGAGAGTTGGAATCTGGAGTCGCTGCTTGCCGTAGCGGATGCCGCCGAAGCGCGACGTTCGCCGGTGATTCTAGGATTCAGCGGCATCAGCCTTCCCGACGCGCGACGCGTTGTTCACGAAAACCTCGGCGACTATGCCGCGCTTGGTCTGGAGGTGTGCAGGCGGCTGTCCGTACCGGCGCTTCTGCTCTTCAACGAGTCGGCGGACCGGGATTGGATACGGGATGCCATCGATCTGGGATTCCAGCTCGTCATGTACACCGAAGAGGGGCTGACGCTTGAGGAGCAGACGACGCGGGTTCGCGAGGTCGTGGAGATGTCCCACGCGAATAGCGTCGCTGTGGAGGGAGAGCTTGCGACGCTGCCCGGCATCGCGGGGGATAGGTCAGAGTCGCAGGGCGGCGGACGCCTCACCGACTGCGATCAGGCGCGGCGGTTCGTCGAGGATACCGGCGTGGATGCGCTGGCCGTCGACGTTGGGCAGGAACATCTGCACGGCCGGTCCGTATCGCATATCGATCTCGCCCATGTTGAACGGCTGCGGGATGCCCTCGATGTCCCCCTGGTCCTGCATGGCGCCAGTTCCATACCGACCGACGAGATCGCGGAGGCCGTCCGCCGGGGCATCCGCAAGGTGAACGTGGGCAGCGTGCTCAAGCAGGCGTGCATCGAGGGGCTCAGCAGTTCATGTCGAGACCTCCCCAAGGGATACAATCCGTACAACGCCATTGGCTCAGGGCTGTCGTCGGACGTTCTGGTCGCCGGACGGCAGGCCATGCAGGCCGAGGTTGAGAGGCTGATGGACGTGTTCGGTAGCTCTGGGAAGGCGTGATTTCCGGAATGGTGCGCGGGTGCCGGCGGCTGGTCGGTCTCGTGTGGGAGGGGTGTCCGCCGGGGCGAGGCGCTCCTCGCCCCGGACGGATGATCGTTCGGCGGTCTGCCTACCGCGCGAGTGTCATGCGCTCTGTCGCGACGCCGGACGGAGTCACCACGCGGTAGATGTACACGCCGCTGGCGACGGCTTGTCCCAAGTCGTTTGTGCCGTCCCAGGTCACGGAGTGCCGCCCGGCTTCCCGTGAACCGCTCACAAGAGTGCGAACGTGCTGGCCCGTGACCGAGTAGACGATGAGCTGCGTCTCGCCCTGCGCCTCCAGGGAGAACCGAATCGTCGTAGACGGGTTGAACGGGTTCGGCGCGTTCTGAGAGAGTCCGAACGCCGGAGGCATGACGACCTCGGCGATACCGATATTCCCCTCGTTGAGTTCGGAGCGAGACAGTTCAGGAACAGCCGCCTCGGTGTAGACGCGGAACAGCACCGGATCGTCTTCCAGCGAACGCGCGACCGCTATCGCGAGTGTGCCGTCCGAATGGTTGTACGCCAGTGCTCCAGCGCCGTCGACGCGAAGCTGCCCATCGGCATCGGACACAAGAGTGAACTCCGCACCGGCGATGCCCGTCGGATCGTCTACGGTGAGAGCCCACGCAGGACCGTCGGGCGTATGTTCACGCACCCACGTCAGCG
>CAZEAI010000173.1:0-7473 GCA_964510105.1 uncultured bacterium | reverse complement strand
CAGGCGACCCATACACGGTGAGCGTCTACGCCGAGCTGGAGTTGCTGGGATCGGCGAGCGACTCCGACGGTGAGATCGTGTACTACGAGTGGGATTTCGATGGTGACGGCACGTACGACTGGTCGTCGCCGACCACCGGCGTCGCGACGCACACCTATCTGGCGATGGGCATCTACGCGGCAGTGCTGCGCGTAACGGATGACAGCGACAACGTGGCGACAGCGCTCGCCGAAGTAGTGGTCACCAACCTTCCGCCCGTAGCAGACGCGGGCGAGGACATCATCGCCAGGTACGTGGACCCGATCGAGTTGTTCGGCGCGGGGAGCGGGGGCGCGGGCGGCATCGTACTCTACCAGTGGGACTTCGAAGGGGACGGCACGCTCGACTGGTCGTCCGGGACCTCGGGATACGCGTCCCATCTGTTCTCCACGGCGGGCACATACGCGGCGGTGCTGTGGGTGAGAGACGTCGATGGCAACACATCCACCGACACCGTGCTCGTCATGGCGGTGAACTCGCATCTCGAGACGCTCGGTATCGAGCGCGCCATCACCGGTCATACGAACTGGGTCCGCTCTGTCGACGTGACATCGAATGGACTATACATCATCTCGGGAGGCCAGGACTCGACGATCAGAGTGTGGCGTGCTGCGGACGGCCTGCTCAAGCACACGCTGACGGATCACACGGACCGCGTCGTCTCCGTCGCGGTCAGCCCCGACGACCAGTACATCGCGTCGGGTAGCTACGACAACACGGTCAGATTGTGGGACATATCCGATGGATCACTCGTTCGGACGCTGCCGATGCATGGAGAGTACGGGCACTCCGACGCGGTCGTTTCGGTGACATTCAGCCCGGATGGCCAGTACATCGTCTCCGCGAGCGCGGACAACACGGTGAAGGTGTGGAATGCTGTCAACGGCTCGCTGGTCCGCACGATCGCTGCCCATGACGGTGGATGGGCGTGGTCCGTGGCCGTGACTCCTGACGGTGACTACATCGTGTCCAGCGGAGGCGACCACACCATCAAGGTGTCGCGAATGTCCGACGGCTCACTCGTCAGGACGCTCTCCGCGCCGCGGGCATTCCGCACGGTCGTGAGCCCTGACGGGGAGCACATCGTCTCAGGAGGCGAAGACGGTCTCATCCGGATATGGCGATTCTCCGACGGCGCGCTTTTGAGCACAGCTGCAGGAGCCGACGGGGACGGGCATACGGACTGGGTCTTCACTGTCGACGTGAGCCCAGACGGAAACTACATAGTGTCGGGTAGCAGGGATAACTCGATCAAGGTCTGGCGCACGGTCGACGGTGCGCTGCTACACACACTAACCGGCGCCGACGGTGGACACACCGATATGGTGATGTCCGTCGTCGTGACGCCGGATGGTCGTCGTGTCGTCTCCGGAAGCGGCGACAACACGATCAGAGTGTGGCGCTCTGAGGATTGACCTCGATAGCGGCGCGCCTACGGGCTACTTGCCGCCTTCGCCGTAGAGTCCGGCGAAATCTTCCTCCAGCGCATCCGCGACATCCCGGACGACGCGAAGCATCTGCGTCTGCGCGCGGTCGTGACCTTGCGTGTCGCGCCACTGTTCGATCTCGTCGCCGTGGCTGACGCCGAGGATGAGTTCCTCGATGGCTCGTGCGATTCGAGCTTGATTCCGCAGGATGAGATCCAGTTTCTCGTCGGTCGTGACCATGTCGTTTCCCTCGTTGGTGGTCCGCACTCCGGGTTCGGTGTCTTGCATCCCAACGTACCCACTTCGTGTGACGGGAGCCAACCTGCTAGAATGCGTAGGACAGCAGTCTCAGCTCGCGAATCAGCCGCCCGGACCTGTTGTGCCGCGGCGTCGGGATCGGCACGCTGACGGACATGCCGTCGTCCAGCGTCGCGTTGATCAGCGCGCCGGCTTGTTCATCCGCTCGCACGGTCCGGCCCGAGAGGGCCGAGCAGGCGGTGGCTCCCGCCGCCGATCCGAGCGCCGAGAGCACGAGTATTTCGTCATCGTCGAACCTGCTTGCGTCTTCGGACGTTCTCGCGGAGTGGGCGAAATACCATCCGAATCCTGCTCCCGCAACGGCGCCGAAATACGCTAGCGCGCCGCTTCCCTCCCACTCCCACATCTTGCCCCCGTACCGTACGCCCAGTGCCGCTCCGATCGGCATGGCAACCGATGTGGCGATGATGGAATAGCCGAACGCGTCCCAACCCGTGCCCATGCTGCCGCCGATACTCCATCCCAGCATTCCGGCGACGGTCGATGCGGCGAATCCGACGGCGAGCTGCGTCGTGGCGATGGAGGGTGAGTAGCTCGGTGGCCCTTCACCATCCGCTCCTTGCGCGCACGTCGCGGTGAGGAGCAAGGCTGCCATGAGCGACGTGAGGACTCTCGAACACCTGCTCATAGATTGCGCTCTCCTACACCAACCGTACGATACAGGGAATCGCCGTCGCCGCGAGCGC
This sequence comes from uncultured bacterium, assembly GCA_964510105.1. Lineage (GTDB taxonomy): Bacteria > Latescibacterota > MWCZ01 > MWCZ01 > MWCZ01 > CAZWQW01. Next base: position 5,003 of record CAZEAI010000173.1, on the reverse strand, counting down.
GAGCGCCAGCAGTACTCCGCTGAACAGCATATACCGCCGACCGTAGTTTCCGAGCAACGCGGGATCGTAGTATCTGTCCACGTCGTGATCGCGGTACATCTCGACGAGACCCTCCAGCAACGTTGCGCGCGTCCGCCCGCCCGTGTTCAGCGCGATAAGCGCGAAGAGGTTGACGAGGACGTCGAGGAGGACCAGCGCCACGAGAACGACGTCGGCGGCGGCGCTGCCGTCCTTGCCGTGGTCTGCTACAAGCGAGTTTGCCCCCAGTACCACGAAGTTGAAGATCACCGCGGTGACGATGAAGATCGTGTCCGTTCTGGAACTCTGTCGCAGCTCCTCAAGTATGTGCTGGTGAACCCGGTCCAACATGGATGCTTCCTCCTCAGTGGGGTGTCGCGCGAGGCGGGGCAACACCGATGCCGTCACCCACTGTACCCGATGCGCTCGGGCCGGTGCCTCTACTCCTCTCCACCCAGCAACGCGGCGCCGAGCCAGCGGATCGCCGTGCGCATGCGCTCCTCGACGGTGTTCATCTCGAGCAGGGCCTGTTTCGCGTCGCCGGAGAGATTCATCGCGTCCGCGACGAGCCAGGAGAGCTTCGCCGCATCGGTCTCGATGTCTACCGGCAGGTTGATGCCCCAGTCTTTCACGTGTGCCGTGTGCCGGAACGTGGTGCGTAGCTCCTCGACGAGGTCGGGCGGGATGGGTTCGCCCGGGTCGTCGTCGAACCACTCGCACCGGGCTATGATGTAGGGGTCATCCGACTCGACGATGTCAACCACGCGGAAACGACGCCACCCGCGTACGATGATGTTCAGGCGGCCGTCGGGGAACTGGTGGACGACGTTCTGGATGTGCACGGCGCATCCGACGGACTCGTGGTCGTCGTCCGTGCCGTTCGTCATGCCGAACGACTGGCTGTCGTCCGTTCGGTCGGCGACGAGCTGGCGGTACCTCGGTTCGAAGATGTGCAGCGGCACGATCTCGCCCGGTACGACGACGATCGGTAGCGGGAAGAGCGCCAGCGTGAGGGGAGCGTTGTCGGTCATATCTCGTCCAGAGTGTGCGCGGGTGCCCACTCAATGATGGTGGACGCACCCGAAGTGTGCAACACCGGGGACTCTGGTGACTGGCGGCGGAGGGGATGTCGCGCGCGGCTGTGCGGGCTGCTGAAGGGCCGTAATCCGCGCGCTAGATGGTCGTCCGTCCGGCAAGGCGGAGCCGGTTCATCGCGCGGTTGAGGGCCGCGTCCGCGCGTGTCCGATCGACCTCGCGGCTGAGGGCTTGCAGTCGTTCCCGCGCACGCGCTTCGGCCTGTCTGGCCCGCTCGATGTCGATCTCGTGTCCGAACTCGGCCGACTCGGCGAGTACGCAGACGCCGCCGCGCAACACTTCGACGAAACCGCCGCTCAACGCGACCACCTGATCCGGTTGTCCCGGCTCGCGCAGGTCGAGTTCGCCCACCTCAAGCGTGCTCACCAGCGGCAGGTGGCCCGGAAGGACCTGGAACGATCCCGCGGTGCCCGGCGCCCGGACCATTTCCACCTCTCCCGAATACACCACTCGGTTCGGTGCGATGACCTCGAGGGAGAACGTATCCGCCACGGCTACTCGCCCTTCGTGAGTTGCTCGGCCTTCTCGACAGCCTCGTCAATCGTGCCGACCATGCGGAACGCGTCTTCCGGCATGTCGTCGTGCAATCCTTCGACGATCTCGCGGCAACCACGCACCGTCTCCACCACCGGGACGTACTTGCCCGGGAGCCCGGTGAAAGCCTCCGCCACGAACATTGGCTGCGTCAGGAACATCTGGAGCCGACGCGCGCGATGCACGGCCTGCTTATCCTCGTCCGAAAGCTCGTCCATGCCGAGGATCGCGATGATGTCGCGCAGATCCTCGTACCGCTGAAGAATCTCCTGCACCGAACGCGCAGCCGCGTAGTGCTCGTCGCCAACAATCTGCGGGTCGAGGATGCGGGACGTCGATCGCAGCGGGTGAACCGCCGGATACCGTCCCTGCTCGACGATCGCGCGATCAAGGTAGGTCACGGCGTCGAGATGGGCGAAAGTTGCCACCGGCGCGGGATCGGTGTAGTCATCGGCCGGGACGTAAATCGCCTGCATCGACGTGATCGATCCGTGTGTCGTGGATGTGATGCGCTCCTGCAGCTCGCCCATGTCCGTGGCAAGCGTGGGCTGATATCCCACGGCGGAAGGCATGCGTCCGAGTAGCGCCGACACCTCCGAGTTCGCCTGGACGAACCGGAAGATGTTGTCGATGAAGAGCAGAACGTCGACGCCCTCGTGGTCTCGGAGGTACTCAGCGACGGTGAGCCCGGAAAGTGCCACCCGAGCGCGCGCCCCCGGCGGCTCGTTCATCTGCCCGAACACGAGCGCCGTCCGTTCGAGCACGCCCGATTCTTTCATCTCGAGCCACAGGTCGTTGCCTTCGCGGGTCCGCTCGCCGACGCCGGCGAACACGGAATACCCGCCGTGCTCCTTGGCTATGTTGTGAATCAGCTCGGTGATGAGCACCGTCTTGCCGACGCCCGCGCCACCGAAGAGGCCGACCTTGCCTCCGCGCGTGATGGGCTGGACGAGGTCGATCACCTTCAGACCCGTCTCGAACATCTCCGCCGTTGTTGTCAGCTCCGTATGAGCAGGCGCGGAGCGGTGGATCGGCAGATGGGTGTCCGCGTCAACCGGACCTCCGCCGTCGATCGGTTCGCCGATGACGTTGATCATCCGTCCAAGCGACGCCTTCCCGACCGGCACGGCGATCGGCTGACCCGTCGCGCGAACGGCCTGTCCTCGTACGAGGCCCTCGGTACCATCCATGGAGATCGTGCGCACCTTGTTCTCGCCGAGGTGCTGCGCGACTTCGAGTACGAGGCGGTCCTGGTCCTCGCGGTCGATCTCCAGAGCGCTCATGATCGCGGGCAGTTCGGACTCGCTGAAGTCCACGTCTACCACCGCGCCCATGATCTGCACGACTTTGCCGGTGACATTCTGTTCGCTCATCTGCCTGTCGTCCTGTATGAGGAAACCGTGTTCTCCGTTGCCGCCTGCCGAGTTACCCGGACATTCCTACTCAAGCGCCTGCGCGGAACCGACGATCTCGTTCAGCTCCGTCGTGATGTTCGTCTGGCGTACCTTGTTCCGCACGGAGACGAGGTTCTTGATCATGTCTTCGGCGTTGTTCGTTGCCTCTTCCATCGCGGTCATGCGTGCCGCCTGCTCCGCGGCATTCGATTCGAGTAGCATGCGCCAGACGCTGAAGTTGAGGTACTTGTCGATGAGTGAGCTCCAGATCGCCTCGCGGTCCGGCTCGTAGAGGTACCCCACGAACATCTGGTCCTCTTCCACCACCGGCACCGGAGCCAGCGGCAGGAACTGCCGCGTCACCAGATCCTGCCGGATCATGGACAGGAACTCGTTATAGACCACTTCGACAAGATCAGTCTCGCCGGTGCGGAACTGCTCCGCCGCGTACTCCGCGATTGTTACCGCCGTCTGGAAGTCGATGTGCTGAAATACGCCCGGCAACGAAAGTGCCGTCGGTACGTCGTTCCGCGCGAAGAAGTCCACGGCCTTTCGCCCGACTGCGATGACATCCACCGACGCGCCCTCGGCCTCGAGCGCGGCGCGGCGATCCATGGTCTGGCGAAGCACGTTCGCGTTGAACCCGCGGCAGAGCCCGCGATCTCCAGTGATGGCCACGAGCGTCGCGTGCCGGTGTTCACGCACATTGAGCATGGGGTGCGCGTCCTGATCGACGCGAGAAGCCAGGTGCCGGATGAGCAGATCCAGCCGGTCGGTGTACGGGCGTGCCTGCAGGATGGACTCCTGCGCGCGTCGCACGCGTGACGCGGCGATCATCTGCATCGCCCGTGTCACCTGCTGAATCGTCTCAACGGCGGATATGCGCCGCCGGATCATCCTCAGATTCGGCATTGTGCCCTCTGTCTATCAGCGTCCGCGATGCCCATCAGTCGCTCGGGCTCGCCGTTTCGGGCTTGAACGACGTGTTGAAGTTGCGCATGATCTCCAGCACTCGGTCGCGTGTTTCCTTCACGAGCGTCTTCTTCTCACGGATTTCCGCCAACACGTCCTCATGCTGAGCGCGCATGACGTCCAGGAACTCAGACTCCCACTGCTTGATGACGTGCACGGCAATATCGTTCAGGACGCCGCTCGTGGCCGCCAGGATGCTCACCACCTGTTCCTCGACGGGCATCGGCTGATACTGGCCCTGCTTGAGAATCTCCTGCGTTCGCTCCCCGCGCTGAATGATCTGCTTCGTGACGTCGTCGAGATCGCTACCGAACTGGGCGAACGCGGCCACCTCGCGGAAACGCGCGAGTTCGTTCCGAAGCTGTCCGGCGACCGTGCGCATCGCGCGGATCTGCGCGTTGCCGCCCACTCGGGATACCGAGATACCGGCATCGACCGCCGGGCGCTGGCCGGAGAGGAACTGGTCTGTATCGAGGAATATCTGCCCGTCGGTGATGGAGATGACGTTCGTCGGGATGTAGGTCGACACGTCGCCTTCCTGCGTCTCGATGATTGGCAGGGCCGTCAGCGATCCACCGCCGTGATCGTCACTGAGACGAGCGGCGCGTTCGAGCAGGCGCGAGTGGAGGTAGAATACGTCGCCCGGATACGCCTCGCGCCCCGGAGGACGGCGCATCAGCAGCGAGACCTGGCGATACGCCCAGGCGTGCTTCGTCAGATCGTCGTATACGATGAGCGCATCGCGGCCGGAGTCGCGGAAGAACTCGCCCATGGTGGCGCCGGCGTACGGAGCGAGATACTGCAACGGGGCCGGGTCCGCCGCAGTGGCGGAGACGACGATGGTGTAGTCCAGCGCACCGTGCTCTTCGAGCACATTCACGACGTTGGCAACCGTCGAACCGCGCTGACCGATCGCGACGTAGATGCAGAGAACGTTCTCGCTCTTCTGGTTGATGATCGTGTCGACCGCCATTGCCGTCTTGCCGGTCT
>CAZEAI010000172.1:0-7540 GCA_964510105.1 uncultured bacterium | reverse complement strand
ACATTGCTCAGGTTCTACGTGCTCCACTGCGCGTTCCTTCCACTGGCCGTGACGCTTCTGCTGGCCTACCACTTCTGGCGCGTCCGGAAGGATGGCGGGCTGGCCGCTGTCGATCACGACGCGATGCGCAGCGAGCCGTATGTCGACGTGGAGCAAGTGCCGACGAAGACGTACAGCCTGCTGGGCATCGCCGAGGGCAGCTCGGTTCACGTTCGGACGACCGGCCCCGAACCCGAGGACGGGGTCGCCGTCCCGCATCTTGTGCGCCGGCTGCTGGTGGTTATCCTCGCGACGTTTCTCGTTGTCGGGATACTGGCCACCGCATACCCGGCCCCGCTTGAGGCGGCGGCGAATCCCGAGGTGACGCCGAACCCCGCGAAGGCGCCCTGGTACTTCCTCTGGCTGCAGGAGCTTGTGACGGACACGACGATCCACTTCGGCGACTTCGCGCTCAACGGCGCCCTCATCGGCGGCATGATCGTGCCCGGCATCCTCGTTCTGCTTCTCGCCGCGTGGCCATGGTTGGACAAGAGCCCGCCCGAAGCCGTCGGCGCGTGGTTTGCCCCTTCCCGGCGCCGCCAGATAGCGGTTTTCACGCTGATCGTCCTGGGAATTGTCGTGCTAACCGTCATCGGCACGTCCATGCGGGGTCCGTACTGGGAATTCTACTGGCCGTGGGACCTTCGCCCACAGACACCGTTGGAGCTATAGACGATGGAACGCGATGAGAGCAAGGCGGTAGGCATCGACCGCGCCATCCTCTACGCCATCGGTGTCGGTATACTGGCGCTGACGGTATCCATGTTCGTGCGGCACGAAACGCCCGACTGGAAGTGGTACCAGGCCGAATTTCGCGACGTTGTCGCCGCCCAGTTCGGCGACTCGGTTGCGTCGCACGTTCCCACCGGCATTCAGCAGACGTGGGTCGAGCCGCTGGACCGCGTCGACCGCTGTCAGACGTGCCATCTCGGCATCAACTGGCGCGGCCTCGAGCGCAAGGAGCAGCCGTTCGCAACGCATCCCGACCTCGATCTCTTCAAGAGCCATCCCATCGAGGAGTACGGATGCACGATCTGCCATGGCGGTCAGGGTTTCGCCGTTACGCTGCCAGCGGCGCACGGCGATGTTCCACATTGGGAGGACCCGCTTCTCTCAGGCGACGTGGCGAGGTTCTACCTCATCGCCGAACGTCAGGCACTTGTCGAGATGCGCTGCAACGCCTGCCACCGTTTCGACGTTCGCACCGAGGGTGCTGATTGGGTCAACCGCGCCAAGCAGCTCGTCGACGACAAAGGTTGCCGCGCGTGTCACATCATCAATGGGCGCGGTGGCGCACTCGGGCCGGACCTGACCGCGGCAGGCGCGAAAGACCCGGAATTCTACGATTTCACCTCGTTCCCGGGCGAGTTCGAGAGCGTGTTCGGCTGGCACGTCGCGCACTTCAAGTCGCCGAAAACGCTGTCGGCCGAAACGATCATGCCGGACTACCAGTTCTCATCGCGCGACGCGCAGTCGCTTGCGATGCTTGTCATGAGCTGGAAGCCGAGCGATCTGCCCGTCGAATACCTGCCCGACGTCGCACGAGCGGAGCCTCTCAGCGAGAAGGAGATCGCGCTGAACGAAGCGATGGAATCCGGCGAGGCGCGGTTCTTTGTGGACCATCGCTGCTTCGTCTGTCATTCCGTGAGTTCATTTGGGCTCCATTCGCCGACTGAAGTCGCGCCGGATCTCGCCCATGCGGTGACCGACGTGCGGAGCCGGTTCGGCAAGTCGCTGGACGAATTCCTCCACAATCCGACGGGTACGATGTCCATCGTCCTGTCGACACAGATACATCTGACCGAGGCCGAGGTCGATGAAGCGATCCGGCTGCTCACCGAAGCTCACCAACGCGTACAGGCGGAGGAAGGCGCTTCCGCCAACACACACTGATGAGATCGGGGCTGCCGGGGCCCGGTCGAACATGGGAGGTAGTACCATGCGGAAGTATCTCGCGATGATTGTGGGCGTGATCGGCGTAATCGCGATCGCGTTCGCGTCGAAAGGCTGCGGCGGCGGGGAAACCCAGGGCCGGCGCGGTGCGGGTGGCGCTCGATCGGCGACCGAGGCGGCGGCAATCGCCACATACGTCGCACCGGGCGATCTCGACGACTACTACGTGTTCTACTCCGGCGGACACTCGGGGCAGGTGTATGTCGCGGGCGTGCCTTCAATGCGGCATATCTCGACGATCCCGGTGTTCTCGCCGTACCCGGCCACGGGTTACGGCTTCGACGATGAGTCGAAGGAGATGCTGGGCGGATTCACGTGGGGTGACGTTCACCACGTCGCGCTCAGCGAGACCAACGGCGAATACGACGGCCGCTGGCTCTTCGTGAACGATAACGCGAACAACCGCGTCGCACGCATCGATCTGCGCGATTTCAAGACGAAGCAGATTCTCGGGCCGCTGCCGAACCTCTCGGGCAACCACTGCTCGACGTTCGTCACGCCGAACACCGAGTACATCACCACGGCGAGTCGGTTCAGCATTCCCATCCCGAAGGGCACCCACGTTCCGATCGACGACTACGCGACGGAGTACAAGGGCATGGTAGCCGGAGTCGCCGTAGCCGACGACGGGACGATGAGCCTTGCGTGGGAAGTCATGGCGCCACCGTTCAACTTCGATCTTGGCGACGCTGGCAAGGGCCCGAGCGAAGGTTGGGTCTTCTGGACGTGCTACAACTCCGAACGCGCAACCGGCTTCCTCGAGGAGACGGCATCGCAGCGTGATCGTGACTACATCCTCGCCGTGAACTACCGCGAGGCCGAGCGCGCCATCGCCGACGGCAAGTTCGACGTCATCGACGGCGCCAACGTCATCGATCCTGCCAAGGCACCCGGCGTTGCGTACTTCATCCCGTGCGCCAAGAGCCCGCACGGTGTCGATGTTTCGCCCGACGGTCAGTGGTTCATCGGCTCCGGCAAGCTCTCGCCGACGACGACTGTGTTCAGCTATGAGAAGATGGCTCAGGCCATCGCCAGCGAGGATTTCGACGGCGACGAGGACGGCATCCCGATTCTGCGGTACGAGAGCGTGCGCGAGGCCGAAGTTGCGATCGGTCTGGGACCTCTCCACACGCAATTCGACGACAAAGGCTTCGCCTACACGAGCCTGTTCATCGACTCCAAGGTCGCCAAGTGGCGCCTGAGCCCGCCGTGGGACGTCATAAGCTCCGTGCCGGTGGCCTACAATATCGGTCACCTGTGCGCGGCGGAAGGCGATTCGCGTAGCCCGGACGGCAACTACCTCATCGCCCTGAACAAGCTCTCGAAGGGACGGCATCTGAACGTCGGACCGTCGATCCCCGAGAGCGCCCAGCTCATAGACATCACGGGCGAGCCGATGACGGTGCTCTACGACGCCTTCACGGAACCGGAACCGCACTACGCGCAGATGGTTCACGCCGACAAGATCAATCCGATTCGCGTCTATCCGCAGGAGGAGCACGCGGATGACCCGCGTTCGGTTTGGCAGGAAGCCGATGCGGGGATGACCCGAAACGGCAACCGGGTAAACGTGAAACTCCTGGCCGTACGCACTCACTTCGTGCCCACAGCCATTGAGGTGAACGAGGGAGACGAAGTCGTCATCGACATCACGAACATCGAGCAGACAGAGGATGAGCTGCACGGCTTCGCGATCAACGAGTACAATATCAACATCGTGGTCGACCCCGGCGAGGTGAAGTCGGTTACTTTCACTGCTGACAAGCCGGGCGTGTTCCCGTTCTACTGCACGAACTTCTGTTCCGCGCTGCATCAGGAAATGCAGGGCTACTTCTTGGTCCGGCCGCGCGGATCGCGTCGCGTGGACGCGGCGGGCGCGGGAGCAGGGGACGAAACGAGCGGCTGATCGGACGTCCTGAAGATGTGGGGACCGGCGACGGGGGGCGTCGCTCGGTCCCCGCATATCACGTGAGGAGCTGGAATCGAATGTCCGCGCTGAAGAAGTTCGTCAGCACTTTGGATCGCGCCCTGACCGGACGCGCAAGAGTGATTCTCGTCGCGGGCGCGCTGATGCTGATACCCACGTACTTCGTCCCGATGTGGGGCATCACATTGACGTCGAATCAGTACCCCGAAGGACTCCGGCTCTACATCTATCCGCATCGCCTGGGGTCGGGCCATGCGGGCAACGACTTGCGCGAGATCAACGTGCTCAATCACTACATCGGCATGCGCGATCTCAAGGCGGAGGATTTCGCCGAACTTGAATGGATTCCGTTCGTGATCGGCGCGTTCGTGGTCTTCGGCCTTCGTGCGGCGGTCATGGGGAAGGTGGGCACTGCCGTCGATCTGCTCGTGACCTTCGCGTATTTCGGCGCGTTCTCGCTCGGAAGTTTCTACCACAAGCTCTACCTGTACGGTCACACGCTCAATCCGCGCGCGGCGATGGACATCGAGCCATTCACGCCGCCGCTCATCGGGAGCCAGCAACTCGCGAATTTCCATGTCGTGAGCCTGCCGCAGCCCGGCACCTTTCTGATGCTGGCGTTCATCGCATCGCTCATCGCCGCCCTCGTGCTGAGTGTCCGCGCGGGAACGGACGACGCGGGAGCGGCATGATGTTGACGCACGCCGCGCCGCGATCCGCCGTCCTTGGGACCGCGTTCGTCGTCGCGGCGCTATTCGCCGTGTGCCGGTCCGAGATCGTCGTTGCACCCGGCGAGCCAATCCAGGCGGCGCTTGATGCGTCATCCTCCGGCGATACACTTCGCCTGCTTCCCGGCGATCACTCCGGCCCGGTCTCCATCGACACGCGCGTATCGCTCATCGGCGACGACGGGGCACGCATTGTCGGTCCGGGCGCCGGAGTCGTGGTGACGATAAACGCGCCGGGTACCGTCGTCAGTGGATTGATGATCGTCGGCTCAGGTCAGGACCTGATGCGCGATGACGCCGGCATCACGGTGTTCGCCGACCGCGTGCGAATAGCGGATAACAACCTCATCGGGAACCTTCACGGCATCTACCTCAACGATGCGAACCAGGTCGTCGTCTCCGGCAACAGCGTTGTCGGGCGATCGGACCTCATCAGCAGCGACCGCGGCAATGGCATTCACCTCTTCAGCTCCGCTGAATGCGCGATTGTCGACAACGCCATCGAGGAGACGCGCGACGGCATCTACATGTCCTTCGCCGACAGCAACCTGGTGAATGGCAACCGCGTGCATCGGGTCCGCTACGGCCTGCACTATATGTATTCCGACTACAATCGCTTCGCCGGAAACGTCTTCTCGCACAACACGGCGGGAGCGGCGCTCATGTATTCGCGTGGGATCATGGTCGAGGGCAACCGATTGGAGCACAACCGCCGCCAGTGGGCGCACGGCATGCTCTTCCAAGCTTGCGACGATTGCGTCGTTCGCGGCAACATACTGGCTGACAACGCGGACGGGTTCTTCCTCGGGAATTCGAATCGGAATCGATTCGAGGGCAACGCCGTCGTGGGCAACGACGCGGCCGTCACCCTTCTGACTACCTCGGCGAGGAATACGTTCACGCGGAACCGCGTCGAGGGAAACCTGACCGACCTTGCGCTCCAGGGCGCGGCCGACAAGACGAACCTCTGGAGCGTGGATGGCGTAGGGAACTACTGGAATCGCTACCGGGGCTACGACATCGAAGGCGACGGCATCGGCGAGGAGCCGCACGCCCTGACAAGTGCGTTCGAGCATCTGGAGAGCCAGACCCCGGGATTCCGTCTGTATCTCGGCAGCCCGGCGGCGGACGCTCTCAACGCAGCCGAGCGTGCGCTCCCAGTGTTCGAGGTTCCCGCCGTTCTGGATACGGCTCCGCTGGTGCGTGCGCCCGAGGTTGTGCTGGATCGGTCCGGACAGGGCGCGATTGGTGGCGCTCTCGCGGGCCTGGGCGGGTTTCTCGCGCTCGGCTGTGTAGCGCTCGTGATGAGGATACACCGGACATGATCGCGTTCAGCCATTTCCACAAACGGTACGGAGCCCGCGTCGCGGTCGAGGATCTCACGATGGACGTGCGTCCGGGCGAGGTCGTGGCGCTGTTCGGCCCGAACGGAAGCGGCAAGAGTACGTCGCTGAAGGCGGTCGCCGGGCTGGTTCAGCCGACTTCGGGCACGATCTCGGTCGATGGCGAGGTCATCACCCCGGCTCACTACGAACTGCGCCGCAAACTGGCGTACCTGCCCCAGCGACTCAGCTTCGACGACCATATGACCGTCGGCGACATCCTCCAACTGTACGCCGGCCTGCGGGCGGTGCCGCTGAAGTCGATGCGCGAGCGCTGCGATTCCATGGGGCTCGGTGGGCTCGACAAGCAGCCGGCGAGCAGCCTTTCCGGTGGACAGGCGCAGCGCCTCGCGCTGACAATCGCCCTGGCGGGGGACGTAGGCACGTGGCTGCTCGACGAACCCACGGCGGGGCTGGATTCCGAGGCGGCAGAGCAACTCCGGGCCATGGTCGTCGATCATCGGCACTTCGGCGGCTCGGTTCTCATCTCCAGCCACATGCTCTCGGATATCGAACGCTTGGCCGACCGCGTCGCGGTGATGCGGGAAGGGCGGCTGCTCGCGCTTCGAGACGCCGTGGCCGTGCGCAAAGCGATCGCATCCGCGACGACTCTGGAGATCAGCTTCCTGAATCCGGATGGACGATACCAGGATATCGCGCGACAGGCCGGCGCCGAGATTCTCTACGCGCGAAACGGCACGCTGAAGGTCAGCGCTCCTCCAGAGGAACGTCTGCGTGTGCTCAAGGATCTGGAGGCCGCCGGAGCCATGTTGGAGCGCTTCAGCGAGACGGCGCCCTCCGCCGCCGACGTAGTCGCCCGCTGGACGGAGGATGCACCTCGTGACGAGTAAGGCGATGCTCCGAGCGATAGCGTGCGCGTCGTTCGTTCTGCTCGTAAGCGCGTGCGGCCCTGCGGATGTGTCGCCGCGCGACCTCGTCGCGGGCGAGGAGTGCGAGCACTGTCGGATGACGGTCGATCGGCCGGTGTACGCCGCGCAGCTCGTGCAGAGCGACGGCATCCACCGGGTGTTCGATCACCCGATCTGCATGATCCGTTACGTGGCGGGTGAGGAGCGGCGCGGCCAGGGATACCGCGGTAGTATCGTCGCGCGGTATGTCGCGGACCTTCGCAGCCGCGACTGGATGCCGGTGGAGGAGGCCGTTTACGTAGTCCACGCCTCCATTCCGACGGTGATGGACTACGGCGTTGTGGCCACCACGTTGAGCGAGGCCAACGCGCTGGCGGATTCAACCGGCGGCGAGATACTTCGCCACGCGGGCCTCGTGGCCCGATTCGCGAACTAGGGAGAATGGCATGAGTACGCTTGGCGCAATCGCTCGGTACGAGATGATCTACAGCGTGCGCAATCGCTGGATCGACGGTCTGCTGGCTACGTTCGCGCTCGCGGCTGCCGCCGTCTCCGTGTCAGGCGCTCTGGCGGGAGGATATGCCGCCGGATTCTCTCGTACGACGATCAGTCTGCTTCAGGTGACACTCTATCTCTTTCCGC
>CAZEAI010000171.1:0-7606 GCA_964510105.1 uncultured bacterium | reverse complement strand
TGCCGTGGGAAGAGCACATGGATAGCTACACCGGTCGGCGCGCGGTGGAGTGGGTCGATGCTGCTCCGTCGGACGGGCCGACGTGCATGTATGTGGGGTTCCCCGGTCCGCACGAGCCGTGGGATGCGCCGGAGCCGTACGCCTCGATGTACGATCCAGCCGACATGCCTGCGCCGATTTCGTCCCGCACCGATCAGGAATGGCTGTCCGGCGATGTTCGCGACGTCATGGACGCGCGGCGTCACGACGACGCCACCGCCGAGCAGTATGCTGCCATCCGGGCGAACTACTACGGGAAGGTCTCGCTCATCGACCACTGGTTCGGCGAGATTCTCGATGCCTACGAGCGGCGCGGCTGGCTCGACGATACGCTCGTGATTCACTTCAGCGACCACGGCGAGATGGCGGGCGATCACGACATGATCTACAAGAGCGTTCCGTACTACGGGAGTATGGGGGTTCCGTTCACCGTCCGCTGGCCGGGGCACGTCGTCGAGGGAGCCGTCTCCGACGCGCTCGTGCAGCAGACCGACATCTTTCCAACCATCGACGAAATCATCGGACACGAAACGCCGCGACATGTGGCCGGAAGGAGCCTGTGGCCTGTCCTGCGCGATCCGGATGCACGGGTCCACGACGCGGCGTTCATGGAGATCGGCGACGGAACCGGGCGTACGGTCACCGCGCAGACGGCCGACTGGAAATACACGCTCGCGTACGATGGGAGCGGGTTGTATCTCTTCGACCTGGGCGGCGACTCGGACGAGTGTGTGAATCTGGTCGGTCACCCCGACTACGCCGCTGTCGAGGCCGGCATGCGCGATACGATCCTGCGCTGGATGGTTAGAACGCAGGACGTGGAGCGGTAGGCGGGACACGAACCACTTGCACACCAACGGAGACATGACGATGGCCCAAACGCTCAGGTCGATCACGTTCGATGGCAGAGAATTGGCAGTAGACGATGCCGTTGAGTACGTCATATCTAAGTTGCTGGCGAGTCTTCAGAGCAGGAAGGACCGGGGCGATGCTATCACTCTCCGCATAGATTGCGCCGAGCCGTTCCTGAACTCAAGGGGCATCAAGATGCCCCAGAGCCAACACGTTCGGCCGTCGTACGAGTCGAAGGCCGAGGTCCTCCTTAGAGACGCGGTGTGGGTCCTGTGCGCGAAAGGGTATCTTCGCCTCGGGCCAGATGCCCGATCCAGGAGTGGCGGGAATGCGGTACTACACACGCACGGTGGTGTGTACGCATACTCCCTAACCGAGTATGGGGAACGATGGCTCACGGCAACTGCGGAGATCGACGCTCCACCGGTCGAGACGAGCCGCTTCGCTCGCGTCCTCTCAGGTTTTGACAAGTTCGGCGATGGATACTCCTCGCGATCCTCGGAAGCGGTCGCGTGCTATCACGCTGGCCTCGACCTGGCATGCTGCGTCATGTGCGGTGCCGCAGCGGAATCTATCATGCTTGCCACTGCCAGCGCCAGAGTGGATGACGAGGAGCAGGTCATCGGCATCTATGACGGCAGAGACGGACGTCGCGAGGTAGAGAAACGGATTACAGCGAATCACAAGGACTGGGTCAAGGAGAATTGGCGCGGCTACATGGACCTGCTCAAGCATTGGCGGGATGATTCTGCTCATGGAAAAGCCATTCCAATCGGGCATGACGAGGCATATCTGTCGCTGACACACTTGCTGAGATTCGCTCAGTGGGTCACCAAGAACTGGGAGCTTCTCACCGAGCCGAAGCAGTAGCGAAACGCAATCCTGGCCCGACAAGAGTGTCGGGCCCACCAACCGTCTATCGGTGGCGCGGCGGTGGCGTGGACACTCTTGTCCGCGCTGGTTGTATGACCACGCCTCTTCGCCGGGACCGAGTCGACACACATAGTCGGAGGCCGGCAATGCGCACTCTACAACTCCTATCACGCGGCGCCAGCGCATCGGCGCTCTACTCGCTCTTCGTCGTCTGCTGTTGCGCGTCCACGGTGCCGGCAGCGGCTCTCACGCTCGTGAGCGACGGCACGGCCCGTGCGGCGATTGTCGTCGCGCCGGACGCCGACCCCATCGTCTTCGACGCGGCGCGGGACATGGCGGGCATCCTTGAGCGCATGAGCGGCGCACGGCTGAACATCGTCGCGCGCGCGACGGGTCCCGCCGTCGAGGTCGGCCCGCCCGATGCGACCCTCGCTCCGCTGGAATACGCGGTCCAGCGAGATGGCGACCGCGTGTCGATCCGGGGTGGATCGCCCAACGGCATCGCCAACGGCGTGTACGCGTTCCTCGATGACCTCGGCTGCCGATGGTACCTGCCGGGGCCGGTCGGCGAATACATACCGCGCCGCGCGACGATAGCCGTCGACGATCTCGCGCTCGGCGATGCGCCCGACTACGTCACGGTGAGCGGCTTCGGCGGCCATCCCCATCAGCCTGCGGGCGTGAACTGGCTCCGCCGCAACCGGATGATCGGCTTCCCACAGCAGAGCCACGGCCACAACTGGTCGAGTATCCTCCACCCGCGACACAAGGAGTCGCGCCCGGACC
This sequence comes from uncultured bacterium, assembly GCA_964510105.1. Lineage (GTDB taxonomy): Bacteria > Latescibacterota > MWCZ01 > MWCZ01 > MWCZ01 > CAZWQW01. Next base: position 5,056 of record CAZEAI010000171.1, on the reverse strand, counting down.
TCTTCGCCCTGGTGCGCGGCGGCGAGCGCTCGAACCACTTCTGCACGACGCATCCCGACGTGCTCGACAGCGCCGTGGCAGCCGCGAACGGATATTTCGACGCGCGTCCCGACGCCCAGATGTACTCGCTCAGCCCGACCGACGGCGACGATTTCTGCCGGTGCGAGCGTTGCACGGCGCTTGACCGAGAGCTTGGCGTCGATCCGTTCGCCAGCGGCGGAAGTATCACCGACCGGCTGGTGGTGTTCTTCAATGCAGTTGCGGAACGCGTCGCCGAGCGACACCCGGACAAGAAGCTCGCCTTCTACGCCTACATCATTCACACGGACCCGCCGCGCGTCGTGAAGCCGCACCCGATGCTTGTGCCGGTGGTGTGTCATACACCGTGGGACTACTGCCAGAATCACGCCATCGGCGACCCGGAGTGTCGCCGCAACCAGCCGCTCGCCGAGGCGATTCAGGGCTGGTCCGAGCTGTCGCCCGATGTCGGCGTGTACGACTACTACGGGCAGTTCGCGTGGTACGGACCCATGGGCATCGTCCACGCGATCCGGAGCGACATCCCGTGGCTGCGCGAGCACGGCGTCACGCTCTTCAACAGCGAGACCCACGACAACTGGTGGACGCAGGGGCTGAACTGGTATGTCGCATCGCGGCTGTTCTGGGATGTCGGCGCCGACGTGGATCGGATCGTCGCCGAGTGGCACGAGCATCTGTACGGTCCGGCGGCGGAGCCGATGGCAGCGTACTGGCGCGTGTACGAGGACGCTGCCGCGAGCGTCCCGTACGACGCGGACTACGAGCGCGGCTGGTCCGTGGCCATGACGCCTGCGTTCTTCGATCGTACGACGGCCCTGCTTGACCTCGCCTTCGGGCTCGTGATGGCTTCCGACTTGCCCACTCCGGAGAAGGGACTCATCGCCGAACGCATCCGGCGAATGCGGGTTGGCGACCGCGTCGCGGCCGTGCAGAGTGGGTACGAGCGCTTCCACTCCGACGGTGATATTTCCGGCATCATCGCTCGCGACGTGGATGTCGAGGCGTTGCTTCGGGAAATCGAATCCGACTCGACGCTGCACGACGTCATCGATCAGCAGCTTGGCATCGGTGGCATCCGGTGGAGCGAACTCGCCGTCGAGCGCACACGTCGCGTCTGGACGGATACGCGCCTCACCGACGAGCGTCGCGACGAGATCCGCAGCCTGCTGGCGGAGGGTGAGATGACCCGCGTCGCCGACGCGCTGGGATTCATCACCGAATGGCGCGTGCACGGGCTCTACTACGGGCCGAAGCTCGAAGCGCTGGATGTAACCTATCCGCCGGACGAGAGCTTTGATCTCGCCGCAACCTACGACACGCCCATCGGGCCTCAGGGCTGGCAGACGGTGGTCGCCGACAACCCGTACGGCATCATCGACTTCAAGCAACTCTTCAGCGACCATGACGTGACGCACGGAGTCGTGTATGCGTACGCCGAGGTGGAGTACCACGGCCGCAAACCGCGCGGACGGCTGCTCCTCGGCAGCAATGACGGCGTCGAAGTGTGGCACAACGGCGACCGCGTCCTGAAGAGCAACGTGTTCCGCCCCATCACGCCGGACGAGGATCGCGTGATGGTGCCGCTGAGGCAGGGCACGAACAGGTTTCTGTTCAAGGTCTTCAACACGCAGGTGAACTTCAAGCTCTGCGCTCGCGTGCTGGATAGCGCGCATGAGCCGGTTGACGTCGATACGGAGTAGGTGCACGCCCTGCGGGGCGGGGAGACCACGTGATGCAGATCGCGAACCGGTTCATGACGACGGCGTTGGCGCTACTCGCTCTGCCGTTGATAGCCCGCGCCAGCGATCCGCTTGTGCTCGCGCAGGATCGCCAGGCATACATGGCGGTCGTCGTCTCGGATGATGCCGATTCCACAGTGCGCGAGGCCGCGGATGATCTCGCCCGCGTGCTCGGAACCATGAGCGGCGCGCAATTCGTTGTGCAGAGCGCGGCTCAAGGGCCGTCGATCATCATCGGGGCGCGCGACGCGAACGCCGGACGCGCGTCGCTGAGTTACGATATCACGCGCCAGGGCAGTAGCCTGTTCATCTCCGGTAAGTCCGCGCAAGGCGCCGTCAACGGCGTGTACGCGTTCCTCGAGCATCTTGGATGTCGCTGGTACGTCGTCGGCGATCTCGGCGAGTACATCCCGCGAGTTGAGACGATTCTCTTCGCGGAGATGGACCTCTCGGGCTCGCCCGACTACGTCAGCGTCAGCGGGTTCGGTCCGAACGACTCCGCGCCGGCGGAAGGCGCGGCGTGGCTCCGCCGCAATCGGCTGACCGGGTTCCCGAACCAGTACCACGGGCACAACTGGGCGAACATCATCCATCCCGACGAGCGGGAGGAACATCCGGAGTGGTTTGCGCTCGTTGCGGGCGGCCGGAGCGATCAGCTCTGCACCACCCATCCGGACGTGCTCGACAGCGCGATCGCCGTGTCGAATCGGTACTTCGATATGTACCCCGAGAACCCTATGTTCTCGCTCAGTCCGAACGACAACGGGAGATTCTGCGAGTGTGATCGATGCCGCGCGCTGGATTCCGAGCTCGGCGTCGTTCCCGATCTCATGAACGGGCCCTACACTGACCGTCTGGTGTACTTCTTCAACCAGGTCGCGGCAGGCGTCCGCGAAAGACATCCCGATGCGGGTCTGGCATTCTACGCGTACATCAGCCACACGGAGCCGCCGCGCGTCGTGAAGCCCGATCCGATGCTCATCCCGGTCATCTGCCACACGCCGTGGGAGTTCTGCCAGCACCATGCGATCGACGACCCACAGTGCGACCGCAACACCCGGCTCGCCGGGATCATCGACGGCTGGTCGGAGATGTCGCCCCGGGTCTACGTGTACGACTACTACGGCCACTACTACTGGTACGGCCCGATGGGCCTCGTGCACGCGATCCGGCGTGACTTGCCGTGGATGCGGGCTCACGGCGTTGTCGGATTCAACAGCGAGACACACGCGAACTGGTGGACGCAGGGGCTGAACTTCTACGTCGCCGCGAAGCTCCTCTGGAATCTCGACGCAGACGTGGACGACATCGTTCGGGGGTGGTACGCCGACCTGTACGGCCCGGCTGCATCCTCGATGGCGGCGTACGGGCAGGCGTGGGAGGATGTCGTCGCGAACGTGCCGTACGGTGAGGACGTCGACACGGAGCGCGCGTTTGTGAAGGATGTCACGCCTGAGTTCATCGAGAGCACGGGTGCGCTACTCGACCAGGCACGGGGCCTCGCCGGCGCGATGCCCGATGGAGAGCGCAGGGAGCGCATTCTGCTGCGCATCCGGAAGGTGAGCGCCGGGCAGCGCATGGCTGCGGCGCAGGCTGCGTTCGTACGTGCGCGGCAGTCGAGCGATGCGTCGCTCGTGGTTCTCGAGACGGAGACTCCCCTCGACGTGATCGCCGATGTTGAAGCCGATCCCATCATGCGGGACGTGATGGAGTTTCCGCTTGCTCGCCAAGTGCTCAGCGAGGAGGTGATCGAGTTCGCGCGATACCGCCGCCTGTGGACCGACTCCAACATGCCGGGCGCGGATCGCGCGCTTGCTCGGCAGCTCATCGAGGAGGGTCGAGGCGGCGAGGCGGCGAGGCTTCTCGGGCACGTGACACGGTGGCGCGTCGCGGGGCTGTTCGATGCGCCGACGCTGGACGATCTGCTCGTACCGCTCGCCCCGGAGTCGGACGCGCGGGCGGATGCGGTTTACGACGGGAAGAACGGGCCGGTGGCGTGGCAGACGGTCGTTGTCGACAACGCCTACGGTGTGATCGACCTCAGAGCCCTGTTCGCCGATCAGGGAACGAATCGCGCCGTGGCGTACGCCGTTGCGGAGGTAGAGCACGCTGGCGGCGTGATCGACGCAGAAGTTCGTTTCAGCAGCAACGACGGCGGGATGCTCTGGTACGACGGGCGGCTCGTCGTGTCGAGTGTCGTCGAAAGCGGCTGGCAGCCGGATACGGACCGCGTCCGAGTGCGCCTCAAGCCGGGGCGGCACACGTTCATGGCGAAAGTCATCAACACGGGGAACAATTTCAAGCTGTCGCTACGTGTGCTCGATTTCCGCGGCAAGCCGATCGTGTTCGACTACGCGCAATAAGGGGAGGGCGAGGCGGAGGATCAGTTCGTCACCCACCGGAATCGACGTTTGAGGCGATTGCAGCGGGATCTCCACGGTACGAAATCGTGTCGTTGGAGTCTGCCCACTACGACCCCAGGTGCGATCCCAACGTCCTCAGCGAATCTGATGATGGAAGTCTCGTCGAAGCGGCCAACATTCTCAACGAAAGCGCGGAAATCCTTCTCGGGGATCAAGCGATCTGCGGCGAACTTGTTTGCCTCGTCTTCCTTCACGTTCCTCATCGCGCTCTCGCCAGCCATGTCGACATATTGCTCGCTCTTCCCGTGCATGTAGACGTGTCCGGCTTCGTGAAAGAACGTGAACCAGAGCTGGTCGTTCGACTTGTAGCGTAGACTCAGCCGAATCAAGGCCTTAGTCGGCGATAGCCACTCGGTGGCACCAGATATACCGGTGTTCGGGAGCTCGGGGACGAAGACGACTGCGACGCCGCACTGCGCGCAGGTCTCGGTTAGCCTCGGCACAAATTCCTCGGGATCTGCGTCAGTGAGGCGCCTGACACCTTCGAGAGCCGAGCGGAAAGCCGACGGATCGTACTCCTGGCATTCGATTCGACGCCCCTCAAGCTCTCCCTGACGCAGCCACGCGGCGACCGCCTTCGGCTCGATATGCTGCTTCGTTGACTGCCTGTACTGTGCTGCAGCGAGACGTTCCTGCCAAACTGTGTCCCACTCATCCGGTGATGCCACCCCAAAGAAGTTCAGCACCTCACGTAGCTGATCGACCGTATTTGCGCGCGGTGCGATCCACTTCCAGTCGGCCATCAGTTGGACGCGGAACTCCTCCAGCCACGAATTCTGAGTGGCAAGCCGCGACTCCTCCGCAGTCCTTGCACGGTGCTCCTGGTATGCCGACTCGATGTTGTTCCAGAGGCTC
>CAZEAI010000170.1:0-7790 GCA_964510105.1 uncultured bacterium | reverse complement strand
CAGATGGTATCGCGGTCAGGACTACTACAACATACTCTATCTCAACAACCAAAGAATACTGCAGTTCGGTATCTCAGTAGACTCATCGCGGTCAATGTAGAACAACGGGGTGTCTCATGAAACTCGCATACTCCCGCCGTCGATCGGTGGTGACGGACGCTGGTCGCTGCCTCGGTCTCGCGCTCTTCCTTTGCCATGCCACGGCGTTATTTCCGGCCCACGCGACGGCTGGCGAGCACGTGTCCCTTCCTTCCGGCACCGACACGTGCGATGCATGCGCGCGGCTGCGCTTCATCGAACAGCGCCTCGATGCCGGGCGAGTGTACGCCTCTGTTTGGTGGTGGGGCTGGTTCGGTACGTACGCCGCGAGCGCTGTGACGTCCGGCCTTCAGGCCGGGTCCGCCGACGACAACGCCAACCGCGCGAATCTCATCGCCGGAAGTGTCAAGTCGGTGCTGGCGGCCGGCGGGCTCATGCTGTGGCCTCACGCGGCGAGACATGGAACGGCTGCGCTGAACCGGGACGCATCGGGGCAGGACGCCGACTGCGCCGAGCATCTTCCCAAGGCTGAGGCGCTCCTTCGCCAGAACGCGCACGATGCGAAAGCGCGATACCGCTGGCAGACTCACGCGCTGAGCATGGGAATCACCGCAACCGCGGCTCTCATCGTCGCCGAGGGGTTCGACGCCCGGCGTCTGGCCTGGACGTCGGCCGGTATCAGCGCGGCCTTCAGCGAATTTGCCATATGGACTCAGCCGTGGCGCGCCGCTGCCGACCTTCGGGAATACGAGCAGCGGTTCACACGTGCCAACGCCCCGCCTCCGACGTCGGCGAGGTGGGTGGTCGTGCCGCTGCCCCGCGGCATCGCGGCCACGTTCCGGTTCTGACTGAATTCGGCATCGCGATTGCTCAACGCGGCGTGGGGCGCTTCGTTCCCGCAGCGAGCGTGTCTACCTTCCACTGAGATTGCCAAAGTGGCGACGCGGTGCCCGAGCATCAGGTCGGTTTCCATCGTGGGGGTGGGTGAATGGTGTGCGTTCTCGTGGACTCCGGTGCGTCGGAACTGGAACGTTTCGCGGCAACGGAACTGTGCGGATATCTCGATGCCCTGTTCGGCGTGTCCACAACTCCAACGGAAACACTCGGCGACGCCGCGTCCGCGGTATTCATCGTGGGGGCTATTGGAAGCAACCCGCTCGTAGCGCCGTTGGTGTCACTTCCGGTTGTGAGCGAACAGAGCATCGTTCTGAAATCCGCCCGCTACGAGGGCGTCCCCGGGCTCTTCGTGTCCGGGGGAAGTCCGCGCGCGGTGCTCTGGTCGGCGTACCGGCTCGTGGAGCACTGGGGCGTCCGCTACCTGCTTCACGGCGACAAGCTGCCGTCGCGGCGGGAATTCACGCTGCCGGAGCTGGACGTGGTCGAGGTGCCCGCGCTCCCGATTCGGGCATGGCGCGTGGTGAATGATTTTGCGGGAGGTCCCGAATCATGGGGCATGGAGGACTACCGGAAGACCCTTGATCAGCTCGCGAAACTCACGTTCAATCGCGTCTTCATCTCCACGTGGACCTACCAGCCGTTTCTCGATCTGACGTTTCGCGGCGTACGCCGTGAGTCGGCATATCTCTGGTTCGATGAACACTTCCCGATAACCGACGACATGATCGGGCGGGAGCTGTTTGGCGATGAGGCGGAGTTCTGGAATCCCGACCTGCCTCTCGATGCTCCTTACGAGGAATTCGCCGCCGCCGGTGAGCAACTCATCCATTCGATTGTCGCTCACTCGCACGGTCGTGGCATGGAGTGCGCGATGGCCGTGAACGCACTTGAGTTCATGCCGGAGTTCGCGCCGCTTCTCAAGGACGCCCGCAGGATTCATCAGCTAAAGGAGTTGACCATCGTTCCCGGGGAGAGCGTGTCACCGGACGATCCGGACCTCATGGAGCTTTCGGGAGCCGTCCTGCGAACCGCGGTCGATACGTACCCGGAGATGGACTTCATCAACCTCGGTATGCCGGAGTTTCGCCAATGGACAGGCGAGTACGAACGCGCCTGGCGCGCTCTGGACGCGAAATACGGAATCCAGGACATCCGCTCGCTCGATGATGTCGTAGAATCCGCTCGACGGCGAGGGGGCGACGCAAGCTACAGCGGCGGCAACGTCGAACGCGCGCTGGACGAGCTGAAGGGCGACATCGTCATGCTCTACTACTATGACCGCCTTCTCACGGAACGACAGGTCCTTGCGGGCACCGCCCGTCCGGATATGAGAATCCAGTTTACCGCGGTCGCGGAGGAACTCAACCCCGTGCTCGACCGGATTCTGCCGTCAGGGTCGGAACTCCTCCAATTCATCGACTACACGCCCTCTCGGATCGTCAGTCGCCGACAGGCCCTTGAGGAGGTGCCGACGGGCGAGTTGCCGAGCGTCCTCATCTACACGTTGCACGACGACAACGTGGGTATCGTGCCGCAGCTTGAGACGCAGCCGCTTCACGAACTGACGCTCGATCTGCGCAAGCACGGCTGGGCGGGTTTTCAGACGCGCTACTGGCTGATGAGCGACCATGATCCATGTGTGTCCTACCTTGACCGGGCCGCCTGGGATCGGGACGTTACTCCGGAGAGCGCTTACGCCGAACACGTGCGATGCCTGTGCGGACCGGACGCGGTGGGGCCGATGCTCGAAGCGTTCGGGCTCATCGAGGAAGCGACGCATCTTCTCGAAGAGCACGAACTGGGATTCACGTTCGCGGTACACGGCATGATGATGAAGCACTGGACGCCCGGGTCGTTATCGGATGAATTGCGGACCGTACGCGAGCTCTACCGTCGCGCCGAGGATCGCGTCCGAACGGCGCACGATGAGACGCTACGGTACGGCCCCGAGCTATCGTACACCGGCTACTGGATCAACCGCCTCGCGTTCGGCAGGCTCTACATCGACGCCGTCGAGCAGGTGCGCGAGGCCGCCACCGCAGAGAGCGAGGGGAATCCGTCGAAGGCGGCCGAGCTGGCCGCTACGGCTCTCACCCGCACCCGCGAGGCTCTGGGGGCATTCGCGCTGGCAGTGCAGGATCGATCCGATCTCGGCACGCTCGCCGTGCTCAACGAGTACGTCTACCGTCCATTGGAGGCGAAAGTGGCCGATCTCGAGCAGACGGCGCGGAGGATGACGTCATGACGGCAGGCATGTCGCACGACTGTATCGCTGTCCGCAATCCGGTGACGGTCCGGGACGAGAGCATCCCTGTGGACAGGATCCCGCTGGGCGTCCCCGGCGACTACAAGCCGTGTATCGCCCAGCTTCCGGGCGGCGAGCTGATTCTCACGGCGTTCCATCAGGTGCAGCTCGGCGACGGCAAGATCCGCGAGGATATCATCCTCTACCGCTCATCGGACGGCGGGCTGACATGGTCGGACCGTGAAGTGAGCGATCTGCTCGGCAGAGAGCCGTACTTCAGCGTCGCGCGGGACGGCACGCTGTTTATCACGGTGCATCTGCTGCCGCAGGACGTCAGGAACGAGAGAGGCTCGATACACAGCTACATCCACCGCTCGGGGGACCGCGGCCGAACGTGGGAGACCACGCCGATTCTCTCACAGGATATCGCCGGTGCGCCGGACGACGCTTGGGCTCTGACGAGCCGGAACGTTCTGGAGCTGGACGACGGCGCGCTCTTGCTGGGTGTCTCCGCCCCCGAGGGACATGATCTTCTGTGGCGATCGACCGACGGGGGGATGAATTGGGGGTCGCACCCCTGCGCGTTCGAGGGTGTGGAGAAATCCAGCCTCTGGTGGCCGTTCTGGGCGGAGACGATTCTGTGGCAGGCGTCGAACGGCGACGTGCTGGGCCTCTTTCGCGTCGATCATCGCGTGTTTCCACTCGCCTCGGCGGAACCGCCCGGCGCCGGAGACCAGTATGAGCGGATGATCCTCTTCCGCTCGCGCGACGGTGGTGCCACGTGGAGCAGAGAACCCGACCTGAAGAGTGTCTACGGCGAGATGTACCCCTCCGTCATTCGGTTGTCCGACGGTCGGCTGCTCATGACATTCACCGTGAGGGATCTGAACCCGCCGCTCGGGGTACATGCCGTGTTCGGCGTCGAGCGGGACGACGGCTTCACGTTTGCATTCGACACCGACCGCCTCGTCATCGACGCGAAGACGCCACTCGACAGCGACAGCGGCGGCGGCTTCGGCCCGACGGTCCAACTGGAGGAGGGTACCCTCGTTACGAGCTACTCGTACCGGGGGGTCGACCGCCAGCCTCACATGGAAATCGCTCGCTGGCAGTCACCGACTATTAGCGATGGCGGCGACCGGTGAGCGGGGCGCCGCGCGGCGCAGGTTTCGCCGTGGAGCACGTGGGAATCATCCCGGGAGCCTGACCGATGGCGGACATGCGACGTGTCCACACGTACCATTTCTCCGGCACGGGCAACTCGTACCGCGTCGCGCAGTGGCTGGACGCGCTAGCGCGGGACCGAGGGCTTGAGGCACGCTTGGCCTCTCTGGGAAATGTGCCCGAGCCCGGCGCGTCGGGTCTGACCCGAGACGATCATCTCACGCTTGTCTTCCCCACCCACGGTTTCACGGCACCCTGGAACGTCATGAAGGGCGTCGCGCGGCTCGGCGGCGGCGTGGGTGCGACAGCGTTCGTTGTTGCCACGCGGGCAGGGGTGAAAGTGGGGAGACTCCACCCGCCCGGCCTCAGCGGAACGGCGACGTTTCTCATCGCGCTGATGCTGCTGCTCAAGGGATACCGCGTGCGCGGCGCGCTCAGTGTGAACATGCCGTCGAACTGGTTCCCGCTGCACCCGATGCAGAGCGCGTCGAGCCACGCGGCGATCGCCGAACGCAGCCGTGGCATCGCGACGGGCGCATTCGGACGGATACTCGATGGCCGCAGGCTCTGGCTCACAACAAGCAATCTCTACGAATTCATCGCGGGTCTGGCGCTCCTGCCGGTTTCCGTCGCGTATCTCCTCTTTGGCAGATTCTATCTTGCCAAGCTCTTCTTCGCCGGTGATCGGTGCGAAGGATGCGGCGTCTGTGAGCGCGACTGCCCAGTGGACGCGATCCGCATGTGGCGCGGGAAGCCCTACTGGACATACGCGTGCGAAAGCTGCATGCGATGCGCGGGCTTCTGTCCGACAAAGGCCGTCGAGGCGGGCCATTCGTGGGGTGTGCTGCTATGGTTCATCGTCTCGGTACCCGTATCGGGATACGTGCTGAAGGCGCTTGGCGATGCGATCGGACTGGGCGCGGACCCACCTGCGTGGGTTGCGGAAACCATCGACATCCTGTACTTCTACCCGGCGTTGTTCGCGTCGTATCTGCTGTTCTGGCTGGCGAATCGCTGGCGACCCGTCAACTGGTTCTTTACGAGGACGACCCTGACGCACTACTGGGGTCGGTACCGGGAAGCCGGAACCAGGCGTCAGGACCTGAAGCCGCGTCCGGCGGACGCACCATCATCCACACCTGAGCGGGAGATGAACTGATCATGGCGCATATCGACTCCAACGATGAACGCGTTGTCCACGAGTGCGACGTGCTCGTGATCGGTTCCGGCGTCTCCGGCTACTGCGCCGCCATCCAGGCCGGCCGCGAGGGCGCTCGGACGATACTCGTCGAGAAGGACGAGGTGCTCGGCGGCAACAGCGGCCCGAACCTCGGCGTCGGCATCACCGGTGCGGACCGGCACAACGCGTACGGAACCGAGACCGGTGTCATCCAGGAGCTTCAAGAGACGGCGTCGTGGGTGCGCGGCTTCACCCGGCTCAGCAAAGGCACCGTGCCTTACAGCATCTCCCGGCGGAACGAGGCCGTCGTCCAGTACGCGCTGGAATCCGCCGGAGTGACGATCTTGAAGCGGCATCTCGCGCAGTCATCCACTGTCGAGGCAGGCCGCATCGTCGCGGTGACCGCGGTGGACTGCGCGGCGTTCCGCACCGTCGAGATACGCGTCGCGGGCGTCGTGATCGAAGCGTCCGGCGACGGGCACATCGGGGTGCAGGCCGGCGCGGATTTCGACGTCGGCAGCGAGGCAGCGCATGAGTTCGACGAGCGCTCCGCCCCCGAGAAACGTCGCTCGTGGGTGCAGGGCACAAGCCTCGTCGCTATAGCTCACAAGACCGACCATCCCGTGGAGTTCATCCCCCCGCCCGGCACGCCGGATTTCGTACCCCGGCTCTGGCATGGCCGCGTGAGGACGCATTTCGACCACCACAGCGGCGAGTTTTCCGGCGACAAGACGCTGAAGTTCATGTACATGACGGAGGCGGGCGGCGACAGGGACACGGTCCGGGACGATGGCGAGATCTACGAGGAGCTTCTGAAACAGATCTGGGCGGAGTGGAACCACATCAAGAACGGGTCGCATCGCGAGGAGGCAGAGTACTGGGACCTGCTCTGGGTCAGCCCCAAGGCAGGCAAGCGCGAGAGCCGTCGCTTCCTCGGCGACGTGGTGCTCACGCAGACGGACCTTGAGGCCGGACGATGCTTCCCTGACGACGTCGCGTACGGCGGGCACGATCTCGACGATCATCAGTCCCTCGGCGCGGCGGGCAGCAACATCTTCGGGCACAGCATCCCGCCGATGTACGGCATCCCGTTCCGCGCGTGCTACTCGCGCAACATAGCGAATCTGCTGCTTGCTGGACGACTCATCAGCGCGACTCATCTGGCGCATTCGTCGACGCGTGTGATGCGCACCGGCGCGGCGATAGGCCAGGCGGTCGGGCTTGCCGCGGCGATGTGCTGCGAACACAACCTCACCCCACGCGAACTCCACGACCGGCGGTTGGATGAACTTCGGCAGCTGCTACTCCGGCGAGACGGGACAATCCTGAATGAACCGGTCGGTGCCGAGGACGATCTGGCGCGAGCGGCCACCGTAGAAGCATCAAGCGAAGTACGGTTCAACGATCAACGCGTAGAGCACATGGCTCCGCTCGTCGCGACGGTGGGGAATCTTCTGCACGACTGGCCCGCGCGCGTGGGTGAGATGCAGTTCTACGTGAAGAACGACTCGCCCGAAGACCAGACCATGGCGCTGACGGTCTTCCGCTCCACGCGTGACCCCGGCTGGACAACCTCCGCGCGATACGGTCGCGAGAAGTGGAACGACCTGGCCGACGACGCGTTTGCCGTCGTCGCGGAGCGAGCGTTCCTCCTGCCGGGCGGCTTCGACGGGTGGTACACCGTGCGTCTCGACGAGCCGATCGAACTCGAACCGCGCGACGCCTCGAGCGACGCGGATCGGGTCATCGTGTCGCTTGGCGAAAATCGCTCCGTGTGGTGGGGGCTGATGCAGTCGTCGACGGAGCTGTGCCACATGGTCGAACACAGCCACCACGAGCCGCACTGGCCGCAGCTCGACGCCATGGGCTCCATGCGGTTCACGCCGGAGATACCCTTCGGCGACGCGGTCAACGCGACCAACGGATTCCATCGGCGCTTCAGCCGCGGTCCGACGAACATGTGGATGTCGTCGGAGCCGCTCCCGCAATCGCTGACGCTGACGTGGCCGGAGCCCGCAGAGATTGCTCGTGTCGAGGTCACGTTCGACAACCTGGCCGCCGACCGCGCCGACAACCCCTGGGAGTCCGGCGGGCGCGCGTATCCCACCTTGGCGAAAGCGTACGAACTCGCCGCGTGGGTGGACGGGCGCTGGGCTGCACTGGCGCGGGAGGAGTGCAACATCCATCGATTCCGAGTTCATGCGTTCGATCCCATCGCGACCGAGAAGCTGCGGCTTACCGTCACGGAGAACCACGGCGAGGGCC
>CAZEAI010000169.1:5238-8144 GCA_964510105.1 uncultured bacterium | reverse complement strand
TACCCCTCTCATGTCAGCGCCTCGGAAATCATACGCTAGGATCTCATGCGACACGCTCTCCGTCCTCCCCACGCTAGTCAGCCAGGCGGTGAAGAAGGATGTCATCTGATCTGTGGGCTTCATCCCACTGTCCTTGAGGCTGAGAGAGCCATGCAGAGAACCGTGTACTATCAAGAACTCCTGGATCGAGTAGTGAGAGAACCTGTAGTCCCCATTGGAGTTCTTGTTCAGAAGCGAGCGATCGGTGATGTCCATCTGGGGAATGGGTTGGAGGGCGGGATGCCGCGCGATGAGCGACGCCAACTCGGCCTCGGAAATCTCCCGTCGCCCCTGATCCTGCAGATGGAACGCCAGCGTCTGGCACGCCCGCCACAGTACGTCAATGGGCGGACTGGGTACTTCTCTGTCGAGTCGCTTCGTCTGTTCGCGTAGCAACCACGCTTGGATGAGCGCCTCGTAGACGGAGTGTTCGTTCCAATCCTCCTGCCCGGCCTGAAGGAAGTCCTCAACATGTGACAGGAGCATTGGTCGGCATTTGAGTGACCCCATCTTCTGAATTATGAGCTTTCCCTCTGAGACGAGGACTGCCGCGTCATCCCTATCCTTGTACTTGCGCCTAAGGTACTCGTCCATCTGGTCGTCGCTGAATAGCGAGTTGTAGATCACGGGGCACAGAAACCCCCCAATCTCGACCTGCCCCCTTCGGTTGAACGGATCCTCGCCTGCCGAGAAGAACTGAGTCCGACACGTTATTACGACGCGACGGAAGTTCCTGGTCTCAGCCAGTATTTCGGTAATCCGCTCCTCAACTCTGCCCCAAGCTGAGGGATCCTCGTCCAGTGCATCCAGCAGAAGGACTTTCCTCCGGCGCCCCGTGATCTTCTCGAATTCGGAGAGTGTATCTGGCCCGAGCTTGTAAAGCAAGCAATCGTAGCCCCTCGGCCAGAACGAAGCCATGTGTGCCAGCTTGAGCATGACCAAGAACGATGTCTTGCCCATTCCGGCGTCGGACAAGACGAACAACTGATTTCTCCCCTCCCGCTTCGCGCCGCTGAAGAATGATGCGACTCGGCGGAAGACCGGCTCCCTGACAACGTACGATATCTCATCCTCATCGTCGTCTGCTGGGTTGAACTGCTGGCAGTCAGGTTCCACGTAGTATTCGGCGAGTTCGAGTGGGTTGCCGAATACATCACTTATCGCATCGAGTTCCAGACCTCGGCGTTTCCGAGCGTCAGCGAGTCTCCCGAGTAACTTGGCGCCCCACTCCACTGCGAAGCCAAAGGTATCCTGCATGTCCGGCATGCCCCTCTAGGACCTGTCCTACTGTGTCACCTTGGTAGAAGTCTGCACACATCTGGCCAGATCAGGAGTCTGGTCAGGTCACGACGTTAGTGAACCTGTCGAAGTGGGCCAAGTGGGCCCCGTGAGGAGATCATACTCGCCGCCGACACCTGTACCCTCACTGGCATAGCGGCTCTCTGCACAGCCGTAGCTAACCGCGCTCTCTGTTTCCAGCGATCCGATGGGCGCGGCCGATTCCGAGGTTCGCGCCGGGGATCAATCTCGAGACGAACCATCGGAAATAGCTTTCGAATGAGGCCGATCACCCCGGCGCGGACAGTTGTGCGAGTCGATGGTTCCTCGCCTCGTATGCTTGCTTCCTGCCCGACGTAGCTGAATCTTATGAATCGCCACCAAGCGCGTGAGAACGGAGCGATACGGAGATACATATCAGAGCCAAGGAGCACGAGGGCAGGCCACAGGACGGCGACGCCCGCTCTTACGCGGATACATTCGACATCAGGAAAGAGGCAGACGTGAAGCAGTACTATGACCTAGGCATCTTCCACAACATGATGGACGGTATCGATCTTGACGATCACATCGTGGCGTCATACTACCTCAAAGACCGGCTGGAAGGGGAGAAATTCCTGGATCACTTCGCGCTGGTACAGTCGATGGGCTTCGAGGGATCGACCGGCACGTGGGAGAAGATCGAGGAAGAGACTGAGGAGGTCCGGGAAGCGCTGTCCAGCAAGATGGTGGGCTACCACGAAATCCCCTCCGACGATGAGTACACGAAATCCGCCGTCGTGCAGCTCGCGTTCCCGATACGGGCGTGGGGCGACAATTTGCCAATGATGTTGCTGGCTATCGCGGGCAACTGCTTCGCGTTCTCCAAGACCATCATGCTGACGGACCTGTTCATCGGCAAGAACCTGCTGGCCAAGTTCCAGGGACCGCAGTTCGGCGTCGAGGGCATCCGCGAGCTGACCGGCGTCACGGACCGCCCACTCTCGCTGCACATCATCAAGCCGAAGATGGGCATGACGCCCGAGCAGACGGCGAATCAAGTGCGCCTCACGGCTGCCGGCGGCGCCGACATGTGCAAAGACGATGAGATGCTCGGCGACGCCTACAACAACACGATGGAGCAGCGTCTGCCGCTCGTCATGGATGAGATCAACCGCGCGGCGGACAAGACCGGCAAGCGGATGATATACATGTGCAGCATCACCGACTCGCCACAGAAGATGCTGGACAAAGCCCGCCGCGCCATCGATCTGGGGGCCAACGGACTGCTCGTAACCTACTCCGCCGGGCTGGCGGCGCTCCGGGAGCTGACGTCCCATCCCGATATCAACGTGCCGGTCATGCTGCATGCTTCGCACATGATCGCCATGATGAAGCAGATTGCCTGGCCGGTGCTGGCGAAGCTCTGCCGGCTCTGCGGCGCGGACATGATGCTCACGCCCACGATGTGGTCGTCGATTCCCATGGTCTCCATGGAAGAGGGAATCCGCACCTCGTTTGTGAAGCTGGCTCCGTGGGGACACATCAAGCGCACATTCCCCATGCCGTGCGCCGGAGTGTATCCCGGCCTGGCTCACATCCTCATCGGC
>CAZEAI010000169.1:0-5228 GCA_964510105.1 uncultured bacterium | reverse complement strand
CGAGTACGGTCGCGACATTATCATCCCCGCGGGCGGTGGCATGCTCGGGCATCCCGATGGCTACACCGCGGGCGCTCAGGCGTGGCAACAGGCGATAGCGGCCACCATGGCGGAGACTCCGCTGCCCGAGGCGGCCCTGATGCCGGAGAACGCGGCACTGCGCGGAGCCTTGGAGAAGTGGGGGTACATGGAGCGCCCCAAGGCGCCGTGGCTACGGCTGGCGCCGGAGTACCAGCCCCAGCCAATGAAGTTCGACTGAACGACTACACATTTTCCGTGAGCGATACGTACTCGCTCTGGGAGCAGAACGTGGCAACACCGATCAAAATGCCGGAACTCGGTACCACGGTCGACACCGTCGTACTCGCATCGTGGCTGAAGAATGAAGGCGAAACGATAGAACGCGGCGAAGCCCTGTGCGAGGTCGAGACCGACAAAGCGATGACGGAAATGGAATCCATCGCGAGCGGCGTGTTGCTACGCCAGTTGGTATCCGCGGGTGACGAGATCGCGGTCGGCGACGTCATCGCGTATGTCGGCAAACCGGGCGAGTCGCTCCCCGATGCCGACGACGCGGCGTCGGCGGAGGCCGGCGAGACCTTGCCCAGCCAACCTGCGACACAGATAGCCGCCGGCAATGAAGTGCCGCCTCTGGTCCGCAAACTGGCGGAACGAATGGGCGTCGATCTCGATGCCGTCACGGGCACGGGGCCGGGTGGACGAATCACGCGGGAAGACGTGCAGCGCGCGAAGGATGCCGGCTGACCACGCGCGGGCGGGGACGTCCTCGTCGAGCGGTCACCGGATGCCACTGGAGTGAGAATCGCATGGTTGAAGCGAAACATGATGCAGATTTCCTGGTAGACCTCTATCGGCGCATGGTGCTGATCCGGCAGTTCGAGGAGCGAGTGAAGTTCCTGTTCCTCGAAGGGATCATGCCGGGAACGATCCACCAGTATCAGGGCCAGGAAGCGTGTGCCGTCGGCGTCTGTTCCGCGCTGGAGGAGCACGACGTCATCACGAGCACTCACCGTGCGCACGGCCACTGCATCGCGAAGGGGTTGGGCATTCGCGAGATGATGGGTGAGCTGTTCGGCAAGGTGACAGGCTGCTGCAAAGGCAAGGGCGGGTCCATGCACATGGGCGATCTCGCCAAAGGCATCGTGCCCGCCGTCGCCATCGTCGGTGGCGGGATACCCATTGCAGCCGGCATCGGACTGTCGTTCAAGATGAAGCAGGAAGCGCGCGTAGCGGTCTGTTTCATGGGCGATGGGGCGACGAATGAGGGGGCGTTCCACGAGGGCGTCAACATGGCCGCAATCTGGGACCTGCCGGTCGTGTTCGTCGTCGAGAACAACCTGTACGGCGCTTCCACATCCGTGCATTCCGTCTCGAACACCGAGACGATCTCGGAACGCGCCGCCGCGTACGGCATCCCGGGCGTGACCATCGACGGCAACGACGTTCTCGGGGTCCGCGACACGGCAAGCCAGGCCGTCGAGAGGGCTCGAAGAGGCAGCGGACCAACGCTGTTGGAGCTGCTGACGTACCGGATCACCGGGCACTCGCGACGCGATCCGGCGCTGTACCAGCCCGAGGACGAGAGGAAGTCCGCGCTGGAGAACGAGCCGATCGGACGGTTCCGGACGCACCTCCTGGATACCGGCGTGACAGACGAGGCGAACCTCGGTCGGATAGATCGGGAAGTGGCTGACGAGATCGAATCGGCTGTGGAAGAGGCCATGAGCGCACCAGAACCGGCTCCGGAGGACGCGCTCGAGGACATGTTCGCGGGGTAGGGACGCGGGTCCCGCGCCCGTGCCGGACAGGGCATGGAGCCTGCCCGACGACTGGAGCTGTGACGTCCGGCTGAGTTGATAAGGAGAAAGGAAGATGACAGGCAAGCGGTGGGTATCAGCCTTACTGGCTGTCGTGGCTCTTGTCGCATTGTCCGGTTGCTCGTCGGGTATTTGGTCCGGTTGCTCGTCGGGTATAGCCAATAGCTTATGGGGCGCCGCCCTCTATGCACTTCTGGCTGTCGGTTGCTTCTTCTTCGTCCGGGAAGGAGTTAGAGAGGGAGAGCCCGTTGGGATGGTGGGAGGCTCGATTGTGGGCCTCTATTCTTGCTACAAAGTATTGTGCTATCTGGTCTATCTGATTGAGGATCCACAGTGAATTGTCAGGAACTCCGGGTAGTTGGCATTGCAGGCTAACTCGTTTCCTCCCGAACATGAACGTGATCGAGCAGCCAAATCTCGATCGGATAGATCGGGAAGTAGCTGACGAAATCGGGTCGGCTGTAGAAGAGGCCATGAGCGCGCCCGAACCGGCTCCGGAGGACGCGCTCGAGGACATGTTCGTGGAATGACGGGACACATCGGTATTGTCATCTGGATGAATCGGGCTGACGCAGCACACCGGGAGTATTGTGCAATATGAAGAGGCAGTCTATCGCCGAGGCACTCCGTGAGTGCATACGCGGCGAAATGGAGCGCGACGAACGCGTGTTCTGCATTGGCGAGGACATAGCGATTCCGGGCGGCTGGGGAGGCGCGTTCACCGTCACCCTCGGCCTGGAGGAGCAATTCCCCGCGAGGATGATCAACACGCCCATATCCGAGAACGGCTTCACCGGCGTGGCGCTCGGCGCGGCGATGATGGGGCTGAGACCGATCGCCGACGTGCAGTACTCCGACTTCCTGTTCTGCGCGATGGATCAGATGGCGAATCAGGTTGCGAAAATGCGGTACATGTCCGGCGGCAAGCTGACGGTGCCCATGGTCATGCGCGCGCCGGTGGGAGTCACGGGCCGGGGCGCGCAGCACGCCCAGTGCCTCGAACCGTTCTTCCTGCCGCTTCCCGGCGTCAAGATTGTGGCTCCGGCAACGGCCTACGACGCGGTCGGGCTGCTCCGTAGCGCCGTTCGCAGCGACGATCCGGTGATGATGTTCGAGCACAAGCTGCTGTACGGCTCCAAGGGCGCGCGAGTGGAAAGCGGCTCCGTCGACGCTTCGAGCGAAATCCCGGACGAGGACTACACGGTACCGATCGGGCAGGCCGTCGTCCGGCGCGCAGGCACGGACGTCACCATCGTCGCGTCACTCCTGATGTCGCATCGCAGCATGCAGGCCGCTGAAGCGCTTGCCCGGGAGGGCATCAGCGCGGAAGTCATCGACCCGCGCACGCTCGTGCCGCTGGACTGGGATACGCTGCACGCATCGGTTGCTAAGACCGGCCGCCTCGTTACGGTGGAGGAGAGCCCGAAGCGTGGCGGGATCGGCGCGGAGATCGCGGCACGAGTTGCCGAGGATGCGCTCGACTACCTTGTCGCACCGATACGACGCGTGGCTGCGCCGGAGACACCGGCCCCGTTCGCGCCGACGATGGAGAAGTTCTACGTCCCGGATGTGCCGCGGATCGTCGCAGCGGCGAAAGAGGTCGTTTCCTACTAGCAGGAGGTGGGAGAATGATAGCGGGCCACCAATTCGGAGCGTGTCTGCCGACATTCGGCGACTGCGCCGATCGATACTGCCTCAGCGGCTACGGCGGCGGCGGAAGCAGCATGGAGGAGATGCTCGATCTGGCCCTCCAGGTGGAGGGGTTGGACGGACTTGAGCTTGTCGGCAACTGGCACGTCAACGACGACAACATCCGAGACGTCGCGCGGATGTTCGACGACCGCGGCCTGAAGATCCCCATGCTCGTCCCCGACCTCTGGACGCAGGCGAAGTGGGGCAAGGGAAGCCTCGCCGCGCCGGACGCGGAGACGCGGCGGATGGCCGTCGACGAGGTCCGCAAGGTGATGGACTGGGCGGCGGAACTGAACTGCCCGTACGTCGACGTCTGGCCCGGTCAGGACGGCTTCGACTACTGTTTCCAGGCTGACTACGTGGAGGCGTGGAAGTGGCTGCGCGACGGCCTGGCGGAGTGCTCGACGCACAACGACGCCGTGCGTGTCCTCGTCGAGTACAAGCCGAGAGAACCCCGAACGCACTGCTTCGTGGATCACGTCGGAACGGTGCTGCTACTCCTTGCCGATCTCGACAACGTGGGCGTGCTGCTCGACGTCGGCCACGCGATGCAGGGCGCGGAGAACGTATCCGCCGCCGCGGCGCTGCTCCATAGCTATGGCAAGCTGGACTACGTGCACCTCAACGACAACCACGGGGATTGGGACGAGGACATGATGGTCGGCTCCGTCCACCTCGTCGCCTACCTGGAGTTCGCGTACTGGCTCAAGCGCGTGAACTACACAGGATGGCTCACCCTCGACATCTTCCCCTACCGCGAAGACGGGGTCCGTGCGGCCTCGGAGTGCAAATCGTGGATGGCGGCTCTGTTCGCGGCTCTGGATAGAGTAGGCATGGAGGCGTTTGGGGAGGTCATCAAGGAAGCTGACGCCACGCGGGCCTCGGCACTTGTGCGCCAGGCGCTGATGATGAGCGCATAGGGGGTGTGTTGGTGGTGCTCCTGTGCCCGGCTCCGGCAACCGACATACGCGGAAGTCCCGATGCTGTCCGAGAGCCAGCAAATCATGCTCCCTGCCGGGTGAGCGAAGGAACCACACCGTGATCGACTTCGCCGAACACTCCGTGCCTGAGCGCATCGCGGCGCTGCGCGATGAGCTGTTCGCCACGCCTGACCGTGTGTGTCATGAACGCGCGCGAATCGTCACGCGATCGTACCGCGAGACCGAGGGTGAGCACTGGGCGATACGTCGTGCCAAGGCGCTCCGGGCGGTGTTCGCGGAGATGCCGATCTTCATCCGGCCGGGGGAACTCCTCGTCGGGCAGCGCTCCGGCGAACTTGGCGCCAGCACAACCTACCCCGAATACGACCTTCATCACAACCAGGCGGATTCGGCGCCCGATGTGGCTGACTACTGGCGCGGCAATACCATCGGGGACACTGCCCTCGCCCTGCACCCGGAGCGACTACGAGTCGCCGAGCGGGAGCTTGCAGCGGGCTACTGCACCGGGACGTCGACCGGATTCGGACACGTCATCGTCGACTACGAGAAGGCCATCAACACGGGCTTCGCTGCGATCGCAGACGAGGCGCGCGCCAGACTGGACTCAGTAGGCGACGACCATGAGGGCCGGGCATTCCTCGAAGCGGTTATCATCGCGTCCGACGGCATTGTCGCGTGGGCGAATCGATATGCGAACCTTGCCGACTCGCTCGCCGCTGCGGAGTCGGACTCGAACCGCGCAAACGAACTGCGAACA
>CAZEAI010000168.1:0-8196 GCA_964510105.1 uncultured bacterium | reverse complement strand
CGCGTCGGCAGAAGTATGAGCGTTGAGGCTGCGTGTGTGAGCGTGATTCAGACACGTCTCCTCGGAGCTCCGAACTCGTGGACGCGTCCGACCGTACAGAGGTCCTTGCTGCACTGTGCGTCGAATATGGTCAGCAATCACGTCGTGGAGCATACCTGTGGCCGATCGAGGATCACGGCTGACCATTTCGTGTGACCTCGGAACGAGCCGGGCAAGTCTAGCCGGGTCGCCATCTGGCGGTGACGTGAATCGACGACACCCCATCCGTGACACGCGGGACGAGCAATGTCGCGGTTGAGAGCGGTCTCAATGCGGTGGTCGGGATCACCTGCGGCCCGATGCGGGAGATGTTGCGAACACTGGCCAATATGGTGCACATATGGTGCACTTCGCCACGAATACTAGCCGCAGGCGGCAGCAAGCCACAACAAGTCGGACTCTATATGGTATCCTTCCAATGGGCTCTCACGTGCTGTGACTTGTCGCGATCTATCACTGCTCCAAGCGCGGAATACGACTCTTAATCAGTTGGTTGGAGGTTCAAGTCCTCCCGGGGGTACCATATGGCGAAACAGGGACTTGCGGTTCATCCGCGAGTCCCTGTTTCTGTTTCATCTCCGGCCTTAGGCACACTCATGGCATATTTCGCCGCAAGGACCCGCAGCCCACGGCGGCGGCAGGCCCGAGAGCGTCGCCCCAAATTGCTCCCGCCAGCAACTCCTCCACTGGCAGTGTTGCCGTAGACGAGGCAGTTGGTGAGGGCAGGTTCGCACGGACCCCCGGTTCCTAGTCCTCCGCCAGTGTTGCGGGCGATCGTGCACTGAGTGCGCGCGGACCAACCGCGGGCAGGTTACCGGACGCGCGGTTCATGATTCCGCGGGCATCTGCCCATAGCTCCGGCGCAACAGAGACTTGTGGAGACGTGTCCGAGGGCCTACGAGTTCGCGCGTTGCGGCAGTGAACCCTCCCAGCGACGTTGATCGAACCACCGATCCTGCAAGGACGATCCACGCGTTCGCGGGCGATTCCGCTATCGCTCGACGATCTCGTCATGGATGCCGTTGGCGTCGCGGCAAACTGTCCTGATGGTCTGCCCATCGCGATCACGTATCACCGCGGTGAGGGGCATCTCTCCGAGCAGAGCGTGCGTGGCGCAACCGAAGCACGGATCGTACGCGCGGAACGCCATCTCGATCATGTTCAGCGCACCCTCGGTTACCTCGCGCCCCTTGCCGAGAAGGTGCTTAGCCGCCTTGCGCAGCGAGAGCGAAATCGGCGCGTAGTTGTTCGTGGTCCCAACGATGAGGTTTGCGCTGGTCAAGATGCCACGTTCGTCAGTCGTGTAGTGATGTGTGAGCGTTCCTCGCGGCGCCTCCACAATGCCGACCCCCTCGTCGGGAGTCTCCGTGGGGATGGTACGGATGTTCGGGTCGCAGATTCTCTCGTCGCGGGCGAGTTCAAGCGTCCGCTCAGCAGCGTACACGAGTTCGATCACGCGCGCCCAGTGCGTCGCCAGCGTGAAGTGCACCGGCGTCCGGCCGGTTGCGTCTCCCGTCAGCGTCTCGTAGAAACGCTCGTATTCCTCCTGCGCGAGCGGAGTGGCCAAACCGTCGGAACAGTTGATTCGGGACAGTGGAGTCGCGCGGTACACGCCGCTGTCCTTACCGTCCTCGAATCCCTTCCAGCCGACGTTCTTGAGAAATGGAAACTTGAGGTACGACCACGGCTCTACGTGCTCCGCCACGTTGTCGAGGTAGTCAGCGGGCTCGTAGAGCGCGAATTCCGCGCCCTCGGGATCCACCACGCGGACGCGCCCGTCGTAGAAGTTGGTCTGTCGATTCTCGTCCACGAGCCCCATGTAGTAGGTCTCGTGCGTGAACGCATCGCTCAAGATCAGATCGACGTATTCCTGGTTCGCGAGGACCGCGTCGTTGAGTATCTGTATCGTCAGCTTGCCGAACTCGAGAAGCTGCTCCGCCATATCGATGATCTGCTGCTGCTCCTCGGCGTTCAGCCCTTTCGAGACTCCGCCGGGCAGCGAGCTGACCATATGCACCGTCTTGCCGCCAAGCATCTTGATGATTTCGTGCCCGGTCATGCGCGCCTGGATAACCTGCTTCCCGGCTTCCAGCCCGATCTTCGCAATGGCGCCGAGTATGTTCCGCTCGGCCGGCGGCGCCGTTGGCCCGACGACGAAATCGGGCGCGGCGAGTATGTAGAAATGCGTTGCGTGGTCGGCGACGTAGAACGCCGAATAGAGCAGCTCGCGCAGGAGTTTTGCCGTGGGCGGAGGGTCGACGTGATACACCGCGTCGCACGCCTTGGCCGCGGCGAGGTGGTGCGCGTCGGAGCAGACGCCGCAGATGCGAGACGTGATCCGGGGCATTTCCTCGACCGGCCTGCCGACAGCGAAGCTTTCGAAACCCCGCAGCTCCGGGATCACGAGATACGTCTGCTCGACCTCGCCCTCGTCGTCGACGAAGATGTCGATGCGGCCATGGCCCTCAAGGCGAGTTATGGGATCGATCGATATCTTGGGCATGGTCACTCCCCCGTCCGAGGACTGGATCTCACGTGGTCTGGCCGACTGCACGCTCCGCCGTCTGCTCGTTTCCGTTCTGAACTCGAGGCAGCGTCGAATGGGCGAGCGAGAACCGGTAGAGCGTCCCGATCGGGTCGACGAGTCCGTCGATGATGCCGTCCAGTTCGTCGGGATGCTCGCTGTCGATGACCGACGCGAGCGCCGACAACAGCTTCGCTCCCTGGTCTCGAACACCCGGCGGCGGGCCGTAGCACCCACGGCAGGGCAGATTTACGGAGACGCACTTCGCGCCGCACCCGCTGCGCGTCGCCGGCCCAGCGCACACCACCCCCTGATCGAGCAGACACAACTCCGGATCCGCGAGTATCTCGTGCGGGCGGACGAACTTCGTTACGTGCTTCTCATCGCGTTCGCGCGGACACTCGTCGCATAGAGTCTTTGTTCCCGCTCCGAGAACGCTGCCCTTCGGCGGGAGTTCCGCACCTGTACTGAGCAGCGTGATGACCGTTTCCAACACTTCCCAGATACGATCGGCCTGTGGCGGACAACCAGGGACGTAATAGTCGACATCGACGACCTGATCGAGCGCCTTGACGGTGTTCCAGAAGCCGGGCAGTTCGAGTTCACCTTCGGGCACCTGGCTCCTCAGCTGCGGCGTGGTACGGTCGGCGTTATCCACGGATGGCGCGTCGTGGAACGACCACCGAAGCGTCTTGCTCGCCGTCGTCGTATTGGAGAGCGCGGGAATGCACCCCTCATACGCGCATGAGCCGAATGCGACAAGCACGACGCTCTTCGCGCGGAGCAGCTTCGCCATACGCTCGTTCTCGTCGGTGCGGATGGCTCCGTTCAAGAGGCAAAGGGTGATCGAACCGTCAGGCATCGCCTCGACATCCTTCACCTTGAAGTCGAGAGCGACGGGCCAGAACACGAGTTCGAATGCCTCGGCGACGTCGAGTATCTTCGCGCCGATGTCGAGCACGGCGATTTCGCAGCCACCGCACGCCGCGGCCCAGTAGAGCGCGAGTTTGGGTTTCGCTACGTCGGACACGTCCATTCCTCCCGCTCACGCGACCGCGAGCTCTAGCTCCAAAGGGCCGAGCGCCCGGATCTTCTCGGTCATCTCGGTAGTAACCTCCGCCCATCGGTCGCCTTCGCTGGCCGAGATCCACTCCAGGCGGAAGCGTTCCGGCTCGATGCCGTAGTCCGCGAGGAGCCGTTGGAGCATGTGTTTTCGGCGCAGCGCCTTGTAGTTGCCCTCGACGTAGTGACAGTCGCCTGGATGGCATCCACAGATCAGTACACCGTCAGCACCGTTCCGGTACGCCGAAAGCACGAACGACGGGTCCACCCGCCCGGAGCACATGACGCGGATGATCCGCACGTTGGCCGGCCAGGGAGTGCGTGATACACCCGCGAGGTCCGCGCCGGTATAGCTGCACCAGTTGCAGAGAAACCCCACAATCCTGGGCTCCCACATGTCATCCATCGTCCGCGCCTCCTAAGTAAGCAACGCCTCGAGTTCGGCGTAGATCTGCTCGTCGGAGAAATGTCGGCCAGCTATCGCACTGGAAGGACATGCGGCCACACATGTGCCGCATCCCTTGCAGAGCGTCTCGTTCACCGTCGAGACACGTTCCGTCGCATCGAACGAGATCGCGTCGTACGGACACAGCCCGTTGCACATCCTGCACCCTGAACACTCGTCCGCGTCGATTGACGCCCGCACCGGGTCGATCTGCGCGTAGCCCTTCGCGATGAGCCCGAGCGCTCGTGCGGCAGCTCCCTGCGCCTGTGCCACCGTATCCGGGATATCCTTGGGGCCCTGACACGTGCCGGCGAGGTACACTCCGTCGGTGGTGGTACCCATGGGGTCGAGCTTGGGGTGACGTTCGAGGTAGAATCCGTCCGGACTGCGATTGATCCGGAGCACCTGCGCCACCTCGGCGGCGTCGGCGCGCGGTTCGAAGGCGGTACACAGAACCACCATGTCGACCGGAATCTCGCGGTATCGCCCGATGAGCGTATCCTCGCACCGCACGAGGAGGTGGTTGTCGCCGTTCGAATTCTCTCGGTTGGGCACGACCTCCGCGCCCTTGCCCCGAACCACCGTCGTTCCCTCGGCGAGCACGCGGCTGTAGAACTCCTCGAACCCCTTACCGTAGGCACGCATGTCGATGTAGAACTGGTACACCTCGGCATCGGTGCGTTCGCGGACCAAGTGAGCGAACTTGAGCGCGTACATGCAGCATACGCGCGAGCAGTAGCGGTGATGGTTTTCGTCGCGAGATCCAACGCAATGGACTATGCCGATCGCTCGCGGCGTATCGCCGTTGCGGCACTTGACGTCGCCGCCCGTCGGCCCCGTGGAGGCCAGCATGCGCTCAAATTCCAGCGCGGTGACAACGTTGTCATACCGCCCGTACCCGTACTGCCCCATAACCGACGGATCGAACGTCTGGTAGCCCGTGGCTACGACAATCTGACCAACGTCAATCTCGTGCACGGTGTCGTGCATATCATGCTTGACCGCGCCTGGCTCACAGGCGTGCTCGCATTCGTAGCATTCTACGCACACACCGCAATTGAGGCACCGATCGGCCTCCTCTACCGCCTGCTCCGGCGTGTAGCCGAGACTCACCTCGCGGTAGTCGCTCACTCGCAGGTTTGGATCGCGCTCCGGCATATCGACGCGCGCCGCATGGGGGATATCTTCGTACCGTGGCGCGTACGGATGCGGACGGCTCTCGAAACTCTTGCGCGGATTCGGTGGCGGCAGGTGGGTCTCGAAGTCCTGCAACGGTTTCCCCCGCAGGAACTTGTCGATGGCTTCCGCCGCCCGCCTTCCCTGCCCCATGGCCTCCACGACGGTTGAAGGCCCCAACACGACGTCTCCCCCGGCGAAGACGGCTGGGATGTCCGTCTGCATGGATTCGCTGTGCACTTCCACGGTGTCCCACTGCGTGAAGGTCAATGCGTCACCGCTCCCGGCCTGACTCTGGTACCAGGACGCATCCGGCTGTTGGCTTATCGCGGCGATGACCTGGTCGAACTTCAGCTCGTGGTCCGAATCGCGGATGGGTACCGGCCTGGGACGCCCGCTGGAATCGGGCTCTCCGAGCTCCATCAGCACACACTTCAGGCCGCTGACGGCGCCTTCGCGCCCGAGGATTTCCACCGGAGCGATGAGATAGCGGAACTTGATTCCCTCGGCGACGGCATCGTTGATCTCCTCCTCTTCCGCGGGCATTTCCTCTCGCCTGCGCCGGTAGAGAACCGTCACATCCGCGCCGTCGCGGCGAGCGGTGCGGGCCGCGTCGATGGCCGTGTTCCCGCCACCGATGACGGCGACGCGCCCGCCGGTTATCTGGCCGCGTTCGAGGTTGATGTTTCGCAGATAGTCTATTCCGGAGACGACCCCGGTCAGACCCTCACCTGGGATATTCAGCGTGAATCCCTTGTGCGCACCGGTGGCGAGGAACACCGCACCAAACCCATACCGTGGCGAATCCTTCAAGAGATCCTGCAACGTGAAGCTGCGTCCTAGTTCGCGCCGGGTCAGGATCGTGACGCCCAGCTTCCGGATGTAGTCGATGTCGCGCTCGATGATGTCCCGCGGGCACCGATAGGCCGGCAAGCCGATGGACAGCATGCCGCCGGCCACTTCCTCCTTCTCGAAGATGGTGACGCCGTAGCCCTGGCGCGCCAGGTCGAATGCCGCGGTGAGCCCCGCGGGGCCGGAGCCGATGACCGCCACCTTGTCCGCGTAGTCGTTCTCCGGCGGCGGCGGATCGATTACTCCGATGTTCTCCCGTTCCCAATCCATGAGGAAGCGCTTCAAGTTCTGGATAGCGATCGGCTCGTCCACGCTTCCCCTGTTGCACTGCGACTCGCACGGGTGATAGCAGACGCGTCCGCAGATGAATGGGAGCGGGTTCTCACGTCGCACGAGCTGCGCGGCTTGCGCGAACTCGCCGCGGCGTACGAGGGCAGTGTAGCCTGCGGCATCCTGGTGGATCGGGCACGCCTCCTTGCACGGCGGCCGTTCCCGCTTCTCGATGACGAAAGCTCCCGGCACCGCCTGTGGAAACGCCTTGTGTATCGCCGTCCGTTCTCCGAGTCCTTCGTCGAACATGCTGGGAACACTGACTGGGCACACCTTGATGCACTCGCCGCACGACGTGCAATCGTCTGTCACGTATCGGGCGGTCGAACGTACCCGCACCTTGAAGTTGCCCACGTAGCCATCCACCGATTCGACGTCGCTCAGTGTCAGGAGCTTGATGTTCTCCCGGCTCTTCACCGACACCATCTTCGGCGTCAGAATGCACGCCGAGCAGTCCAGTGTGGGGAATGTCTTGTCGAACTTCGCCATCTGTCCGCCGATGGCGGACTCGTGTTCGACCAAGTAGACAGGATTACCCGATTCGGCAATCTCCAACGCCGCCTGGATGCCGGCAATCCCCGCACCCACGACGAGGGTGGCCGGGTTGATGTCCACGCGTTCCGGCTCGAGTTCCTCGTGGAATCTCACTCTTGCCACTGCCCCGCCGACCATCGCCCACGCCTTGCACGTGGCCGCGTCCATGTCGCCGTGGACCCACGCACACTGCTCCCGGATATTGCACATCTGGAACAGGTAGGCGTTGAGGCCTGCGGCCTCGCAGGCGGAGCGAAATGTCAGCTCGTGCATAAGCGGCGAGCAGGCGGCCACTACCACGCGATTCAGCCCGAACTCGCCGATGTCGTCTCGGATGAGCGTTTGGCCGGCCTCCGAGCACATGAATTTCTGATCGCGCGCAACTACGACGCCGTCCATCGTCGACGCGACCGTGCGTACGGTATCGACGTCCACAGCCGAGGCTATGTTCAGGCCGCAACGGCAGACGTAGACGCCGATTCGGACCCCGTTCGATTCACTCATGTCGAGACCTCCACGGGACCTGCGTGTTCCGCCGAGAACGGTATTACCTGGCGCTGCAGACCGAGTTCCTTCTCCGAGCAACCGAGCGCGAGCCCTATGAGCTGCGTGAAGAAGAGCACCGGTATGGGATCACGGCGGCCATTCCGTTTCCGCAACCGTTTCTGATAGAGTTCCAGGTTGATCTGGCACAGAGGACAGGCTGTCACGATCACGTTTGCGCCCGCGTTCGCTGCGCGACCGAGTATTTCATCGACCAGGTCCAGCGCGATGTTGGTCGACGTCGTCATGAGCATTCCGCCGCAGCACCTCGTCTTCGCGGCGAAATCGACCGTCTGGGCGCCAAGGAGTTCGAACATCCGGTCCATCGAAGTCGGCACTTCCGCGTCCGCGTCGACGGCGCGTTCGGGACGTAGTATCTGGCAACCGTAGTAGCAGGCGACGCGCACGCCGTCGAGAGCGCGCTCCCGCGCGGCGGCGAGGCGTTCGAGGCCGATGTCGTTCGTAAGCACGTCGAGCGGGTGGCGAACGCGGACAGAGTAGTCCGGGTGCAGGTCCACCGCCGCAAGCGCATCGCCAACGCGCTCGCGGAGCTCCGGCATCTCCTCCATGAATCGCCGGGTCTTGTTCAGCACGGTGAAGCACGCGGAACACGGAGCGACGAGATCGCGCGCCGACTCTTCGGCCTGCGCGAGGTTCCTCGCGGTGATGGCGAGGGGTTCCGGTTCCTTGA
>CAZEAI010000167.1:0-8298 GCA_964510105.1 uncultured bacterium | reverse complement strand
CCTGAGGATCTGCTAGCACTGTGCGGGGAGTGTCGGGAGGGGTTTGACCGTGCGAGGATCACGTATTTGACGTCGACGCGGAAGAGCCGCCGGGAGCGAATTCCGAAACAGATGCGATGAAACGAGAGCGAAATAGCATCGTGCTTGTCGCCCAGACTGATGGCCGTCGGGAGTTTCGATCATCGCCGGAGTCAGTCCAATCAGTGATCGGCTTTCGTGTGCTCGTCGTTGTTGTCGGTCTCTGCTATCTATCCCCCTTGTTTGGGTACGCAAGAGCGTCTTCGGCTCTCCTCATGATCAGCCTCCTCGGCGTAATCATGATCGTATTCGGAGTGCGTTCGCTCGCGATGTGTTGGCAATCTCGCGCACTTCCCCTCATCGTCGAGGGAACGGGGCGGGTCCCATACGATGCGCGGGAAATCTGCGCGGCCGGGGCAGTCCAATCCGTTTCGTTCCGTGTGAACGGCGGAGAAGGTGGAGATTGGTACCGCGTGGGTATGCTGCTGTCGGACGGCAGCGCACTGAAATTGCTGTCTTCGTACTTTGGCCGGGAATTCCGCGACGAAGAGCCGGCCCGGTCCTTCGCCAACGAACTCGCTCATGCGTTGGGCGTGGGCGTTGTGGACAGCTAGGACGCGGGTGAGGCCAACGACGACGTTGTAGTGCTCTTGGACGGCCCACGCCTGGCACGACCCTCCTACGGATTAACATTGCGGATCGGTGGATGGAGTCGAGCCGGTCCACAGGAGCTATGAGCGGCTTTGGCGGTTGCGCCCTGAGGATCTGGCAGCTTTATCTCACGATTGTGATCGTTACGGTAGGTCTGAGTGATAGAGGCTACGTACTTGAGCCAAGAGCAGACATGCGATGATGAAGGAAACCATCATCCGAGCGATTGAATAGGTAGACAGTGTACGGAATGCTGAGACGTTTGGGGGTTGCTCTTATACTTTGCGCACTGGCTATCGAGGCATCGGGAGAGGATATGTCGGACCGTCGTAACCAACAGGGCTGGAATCTCTCGGCAGATATCGCTGAGCGGTTTCAGGCGGAGACCTATGTTGCCGCTTCCGGTGATACCATACCGTATCGCTTTCTCCCGCCGGAAGGCTACGACTCCGACCAGCAGTACCCCCTCGTAGTATGCCTGCACGGTGGCGCCGGTTGCGGACGCGACAACTTGAGGAACATCGGCGGCTGCAAGCCCGCACGGGTACTCTCCGAGCCGGACATGAGGACGCGTTATCCGAGTTTCCTGATTGTCCCACAAGCGCCACCCGGAGGTAGCTGGGGGTTTTCTATCGACGAGGAAACGACCGCAGCTCGCAACAGCCAAGGTCGTCCTACAGGAGAAGGAATACACGAGTACATCGTCGCTCTCATTCAGGACGTGGCAGATCGCTGGTCCGTCGACTCAGATCGCATCTACGTTACTGGCCAATCTATGGGCGGCAGTGGCTCGTGGCACTTTGCAGTCAGGCATCCCAATCTATTCGCTGCGGTGTTGCCAATCACTGGCGCCGTAAGTACGTGCTATGCCGACTCACTCGTTGATATCCCGATATGGGCGTTCCACGGCGAAGTGGACAACCGCGTTCCCGTACGGAGCACTCGTGACATGGTCGCCGCAGTCAATTCTGCTGGCGGCACAGCTCGGTACACGGAATTCGAGGGCGTCGGACACAACTGCTGGCATCAGGTGTTCGACGATCCGGATGTACTCGAATGGCTCTTTGCACAGCGGAAACACACGGAACACTGAGTGCGCTTTGGGTGTACGGACTTCGGTTCGAGCGAGGGAGTCGAGGCGATCCACAGGAGCTATGAGGAGCTGTGGCGGGAGCGCCCAGAGGACTTGGTGGCGCTGTGTGCCATCTGTTAGGCGGTGCATGAGGTTGCGCGTCTGCGCAGGTGATGGGGCGGCGTGATGTAGCGAAGTGCCCTACAGGAGAAGGAGATGGCCAAGCTGGAAGTCTTCTCGACCCCGCGCAACAGGAATCGGACGGGAAGAAAGGGGTCAACGATGGGGTTCCGCTACACGCACGTATGGCTCATCGCCATGATGCTTCCATTGTTGAGTTGTGGCGGAGACCCAGCATCTTCCAGGAATACCGATCTGAGTGGTATATGGATAGGCTCACAGACCACAACAACAGCATCGCCGCCCGGTCATCCGCTGACTCAGGCAGTCGCTTCAGCCATCGGCGAGGCCTACCAATCCACCGTGACATTCTCGCAGTCCGGTTCATCACTGTCTATCACCTGGAAATTCGACAACACCGGCCTCAAGACTATGTACAGCGGGAGTGTAGACGGGCAGGTCTTCACAGCCGACATGACGGGTAGCGACGCCCTATGGCTCATTGACATGGAATTGCCAGGGGGAGTGCTGATGGACGTGCAATACGCAGTCGGATCTGTCACGGGTTCCGTGGAACAGAACACTATGTCCGGCACATTTGCTGATACGCTACAATGCTATGACAGCGCAACCGATGCTCCGGCAGGCGTCGTACACGTGGGTGGAACGTTTTCGTTGTCTCACTGAACCTCGGGGCCGGGACATCCGCTGCCGAGAGAACACTGAACGGCCGGAGGGGAAGTGCGAGGAGTGCGGATCGGAAGGTGAGTTGGAGCCGGTCCACAGGAGCTTCGAGACGAGGTAGCCCTGGGAGCGGGGGATGGGACACGACAGCGCACACGCGGAATGGGAGCGGGAAGGCCGCCCGCTGTTGACCAATTTCGACAACATGTACCAGCCGTGCGTCGTGGAGACTGGCCGCGAATACCGGTTCAGCATGTGGTTCTTCGGGTGGGCGTGGGGCCATGCCAATCCGGGGCTGCGCGGTGCCGATGCGATCTTCCACGCCCGGTCGAAGGATCTGCGGACGTGGGAGGTCTACAGCGGGGACGGCGCGTGGGACACGACCATGGACCCGCGACTGTGGGCCGCGGTAGTAGTGCCGAGCGAGCAATGGTACGACTGTTGGCACAACGGCGATCCTTCGGTGGTACTCAGGGACGGGCGGTTCTACATGGCATACAGCGCCACGTCTCAGCCGTTCGACGAGCGGCCCGGCTATCCCGCGTCGATGGTCTGCTGCATAATGGGTGCAACCTCCGATGACGGGATTCACTGGCGGAAGAACGCCGAGCCGCTTCTCATACGGCGCGAGGACAAACCCCTGCCGGATCCCGAGCCCGATCGGATCGGCGACTTCGCCCGCCCTTGCCTGCGCTGGGAGGACGGGCGGTGGCGTCTCTGGTTCGACTACTGGCTCCCAGGGAGCCCCGGAGGAGGATGGGATTCGCTTGTGGCGGGGCACGTGGCGCTCGGCCACGCGGCGAACTCGGGAGAGTTTGGGGACGAAGGCGCATTTCACGTCACGCACGACCTACGCGAGCCGCTGTTGCTGGACTGGCCTAACCCCGATGTCGTGAAGATCGTTGATCGGTACCACTGCTTTGCCGACCCGCCCGGGTATCCGTCGCCCGAGGGAGCGCCGCTCTGGATGGCGCGGCAGTTGCGCGAGGCCGTGTCGGCTGACGGCATCTCGTGGACGATGCGCGGCTTCATCCCGCCAGATGCCGATGCTGACGCCTGTCACGTCCCCCAGACTCTCGTCACGGATGTCGACGGTCGGCGGTCGCTGTACCTGTTCTACGCGACGCAGATCGGCTATCGCCGGAACGACGACTGTTACCACTATCAGTATGACCGCATTCGGGCCATGCGCCGCGACCTCGGAGCGTCCGGCTGATCGAGTACGGGCGTCCGCCCCGGTGTTGCCGCTTCGGGCGGCCTCGATGGCCGTCTCGTACTCCGGGTATGGTGTCGGATGGTGCGAAACAGGTCAGGGGCGCATTGGTGGGGCGCCCTGGGAGAGACGCGACACCTACATCGAGAACTCGCCGTTCCTCTATTCGGATCGCGTCGAGCGGCGCGTGTACCGGCGAGAATCCCATCGGCAGAGAGTATGGTCCGCGGCCAACGCGCAGGATTTCTACGAGCGCATGCTCGCGTGGTTCGACGAGCATATGGCGGGAGGCGCTCCTGATGCCTGGCGGGCGACTGCAAGCGGTGCATAGGTCGTGTGGATGACGGCGGGCGAGTTCGTCGCGGCGAGGAGGGTGACATTGTAGAGGTGATGTATGCCGCATGGGATGGCGCGTAAGCTGATTGTGCCGTGGCACACTCACGGCACACTTCGCCACACATGACGGCGATAGATGGCAACCAGAACCAAATCATGACCCAGTCATAAGCCATTTGCCACGATTGTCTTCAGCTGCCGCCAGACGTTGTCCATCGTCGCCCTCGATACCCTTCCAGCTCACTCGTAATGAGCAGGTCGTCGGTTCAAGTCCGACCGTTGGCTCCAGATTCAAGGCCCGGTAAGTCGTTGACTTGCCGGGCCTTCTGCGTCGCTGCCCCCCTGGGGGCCCTGCCGATCCCCGCCGCTCGTTCGCTCTGGGGCGCGCCGTCGCCCGAGCGCACCCGCCGAAACGCGCTTGCTCACTCATCCCGCCGATCCCTTCCCCACGCCCCCCCGGTTCGGGTTCCACACCCCCATCCTGTCGCGACCTGTGTGCCATCGGAGCGCCGCTGGTCGCATCGCATTCGTACGCCGCAATCGGCGTGAGGTGTGAGGCACAGGATGTGGAAGATCCACAAAGATTGCGCGCCGGGGTTGACAATGAAGATAAATCAGATATCCTTTATCCGCCTTGAGGGGAATTCGATGCTCACCAGAACTACTGTGGCAGGGATCAACGCACTCATCTGCATCGCCAACAGTGATCGAGACAGGCCGGTACCGCCTCGGGAGATCGCGGAGAAGATCGACGCATCGGCGAGCTACATGGCGAAGATCGCCGGGCTTCTGGTGAAAGCCGACATCGCCCGCTCCCACCGCGGTACGCAGGGAGGCATCACGCTGGCGCGGCGACCGTCTGATATTGCGCTTCTGGAGATCGTCGAAGCGTGCCAGGGCAAGGTCCTGGCGAACTACTGCGATGATGCGCCGAACATCGACGACGTTTGCAGTTTCCATCGAGCGATGATCGAGCTTCACGATGCGACGCTGAAAGTGCTTTCGCGGTGGACTCTTGCCGATCTCGCTGAGCGGCCGCACCCGACGGGAACGCTTCTCGGAATTGACGCGTGCAGGATGAAGGGCGTGCCCGCACCGGATGGAGACGTGGCCTCATGACCCGTGATGGCAAGCATCGAGTCACAGCCCGCGTCAGAGATCTCGCATGGTATCGGGATAACGTGAGCTGCATGAGCGCCTGCCCGGTGAGAACCGATGCGGGCCGCTACGTTCAACTGATCGCCAAGGGCCGCGACCGGGAGGCGTTGCTCGTGGCGCGATCGCCGAATCCGCTTGCCTCTATCTGCGGTCGCGTCTGCGCCGCCCCGTGCGAAGACGCGTGCAGGCGCGGCAGTATCGACGAGCCGATAGCGATTCGCGGACTGAAGAGATTCGTTACGGAACGTTTCGGCGCGGAATCGGAACATCCCGAGACCGCGGATCAGCTGTTTCAGGGCCGCGGCGACCCCGGCTATCAGCGCCCCTGGTCACTCCCGGTCCAGTCGAGACGCGGATTGCGTGCTCCAGAGCGCCGCGTCGCCGTCATCGGCGCGGGCCCTGCCGGCATCGCATGCGCGCACGACCTGGCCGTGCTCGGCTACCCGGTGACGCTTATCGAATCCACCGAAGAGCTTGGCGGCATGATGCGCCACGGAGTACCCGAGTATCGTTTGCCTCACGACGTCATGGATCGCGAGATGTCGGTGCTGGAGACGCTCGGCGTCGAACTGCGCATGAACGCGCCGCTCAGCGAGACCCACGGCCTGGCGGAACTCAGGGCGGAAGGCTTCGACGCGATCTTCATCGGCGTCGGCGCTTGGCGCGGTCGCGACCTGCGCGTTGACGGCACCGAGCTTGACGGCGTCATCAAGGCTGTCGACTACCTGCTCAACGTGAATCACGGCTACCGCGTGAATCTCGGCGAAAGGGTGCTCGTGATCGGCGGCGGGAGCGTCGCGCTGGACGCGGCCCGCACCGCCATCGTGCAAGAGGCGATAACTGCGCCGTCACTCACCGACGAGACCATCGACGATGGCATGAAGACGACGCTCGATGCGGCGCGAACCGCACTCCGCAAGGGCGCGCGCGAGGTCCACATCGCGAGCCTGGAGAGCATGGATGAGATGCCCGCCGCGCGAAGCGTGCAGGGCCGCGAAGAACTCGATGAGGCCATCGCGGAGGGAGTCATCTTTCACCCGTCCCTCGGCCCGAAAGAGTTCCTCGGTACACGACGGCTGGAGCGCGCGGTGCTCCAGCGGGTGAGCCGCGTCTTCGATGACGACGGCCGCTTCTCTCCGCAGTACGACCCGGATGTAACCGAGACGATGGAAATCGACGCGGTGATACTCGCGGTCGGTCAGACGGCGGACCTCGACTTCATCTCGCCCGACGACGGAGTCGAACTCACGCCCGCGGGTACAATCGCGGTGGATGCGGAGACCATGGCCACCAGCGCGGAGGGAGTCTTCGCCGCTGGTGACGCGGCGTTTGGCGCCAAGATCATCATCGATGCGGTCTGGGGCGGCAAACGCGCCGCGAACTCTATCGACCGGTATCTTCGCGGCATCCCGCTGACTGAACAGCCGGACATGAACGTCGAGATACGGCAGCTTGATACCGCGACCTGGAGTATGCCGGACAGCTACGAGCGGAAACCCCGACGCAGTCCCGAACTCATCGATATTCAGCGCCGCACGGGTGTCTCGGAGCTGGAGCAGGTATATACGCCCGACGAGGCCCGTGAGCAGGCCCAGCGGTGCCTCGCCTGCCACGTCGACACCATCTACGACGCGTCGAAATGCGTGCTCTGCAATCGGTGCGTGGATGTGTGCCCGGAATCCGTGCTTCGTCTGGTACCGCTTGAAAACCTCGACCTGGAGAACGGCGACGCCGCCGAATTCGCGTCAGATCGAGGTTCTGACACGAGCCAAGGCGCATCGGCGATGCTGAAAGACGACGACCGCTGCATTCGCTGCGGCCTGTGCGCCATCCGCTGCCCGACGGGGGCGTTCACCATGGAACAGTTCTCATTCGTCGAGACAGAGCCCACGCTGGAGGACGAGCATGCCTGACGACGGCGCGAAGACAGATCGCCGCGGATTTCTGAGGAACCTCGGTTCGGGAGCCCTGATACTCGGTCTCGCCGGGCAGGGCGTCGCGTTCCTGCGCTCCCTTGTACCGGACGTGCTCTATGAGCCGCCGAGACGCTTCAAGGTCGGAACGCCGGAAGCGTATCCCGACGGCGCGACGTTCCTCGCGGAACATCGCGTCTACGTCGTCCGGAACGGCGATCATTTCTCGGCAATCTCGGGTGTGTGCACGCATCTCGGCTGCACGGTGAAGCTCGTGGGGCTCGCGCAGGCCGAAGAGATTATCGTGCGCGGCAAACCACTCCAGCAGACCTACGAATTCGCCTGCCCATGCCACGGATCGAAATTCCGCGCCGATGGCACCAACTATTCGGGTCCCGCGCCGAAAGCGCTGGCCTGGCATCCCGTCTCGGTCTCGCCCGACGACGGCCAGTTGGTCATCGATGCATCGGCCGAGGCTCAGGTCGGTACCGCGGTGAGGGTCTGATACGATGGCTTCGATGGATACACAAACGGGCGCCGGTCCGAACACAGACACCTGGTGGAGTCGACTCGTCTGGTCGTGGCGTCCCGGAAGCGCGAAAGAGGCGGGCGACGCGGTCGTGCGCAATTTCTGGCTGCACTGGTTCCCGGCGCACACAAGCCGTGCGAGCTATCGCTGGTCCTACAGCTTCTACCTCGGCACGATAAGCCTTGCGCTGTTCCTCATCCTGACGCTCACCGGCGTCGTGCTGATGTTCCTGTACGTTCCCAGCGTCGAGCGGGCCTATGCCAGCATCAAGGACCTTGAGCACGTGGTGGCGTTCGGCGGGTTCTTACGCGCCCTCCACAGGATCTCCGCCCACGCCATGGTCGTGGCGGTGTTTCTGCACCTCGTGCGGGTGTTCCTCACGGCGGCCTACCGCAATGTCCATGCGACAGGCGCTAACAGGCCGGTGAACTGGGTAACAGGGGTGCTCCTTCTCCTCCTGACACTCCTGTTATCCTTCACCGGATACCTGCTCCCGTGGGACCAGCTCGCCTACTGGGCGATCACAGTCGGGACGAACATCGCGAGCGCCGCGCCGATCGTCGGAGAACCGACGCGCTTCATCCTGCTCGGTGGACACGAGATC
>CAZEAI010000166.1:594-8358 GCA_964510105.1 uncultured bacterium | reverse complement strand
ATCCCGCGCGGGATGCTCGTCGAATGGCGAGTGACTCTGGACGACCTCGACGACTGACATTTCAGGCGCCGACAGGGGTGATCTCTCAGATCACCCCTGATCCTGCTTCTGACGGCGCTCCCGACGGCTTTCCCACAAGTCATCCCGAATCGACTCCCAGACATCGGGCAAATGCGTCTCATAGAGACGCGTCAGGTGCGATATGGGATTTCTGCGTCGCGCGGCGTCCAGCTGGCTAGCCGTATCCGCGGGGGACAGCCCGGCGTATGCGTCAAGTAGATCGGCGCTGGCATCGACGTATGCTCGCGTATCATGCCAGCATCTTCCGATCCGCTCCCAGACCGCGATATAGCCCGCCTCGTATCTCGTGAGCATATCCAGCGCCGCGCGCTGACGTGTTCGCGGGTCGTCCGGCAGCGCACGAACAACGATCGACGCGATGGTCGGCTGTTCCATCCGCTCGCTCTCGGGCACGTAGTGGAACAACTCCGAGTGATCGACTGCAACAAGCCTTTGGCGTTCCACGTCCACGAGGTGACTGCCCGCGCGATCCGCGACGCCAAGGAAGTCCGCCAGGGCCTCTTGCTCCGCGCAGACATCCGCGAGCCACGGCCAGTGCGCTCGATAGTACTCATCGGTCATCGACCCGCCGTTCAGCAAAGGCTCACCCTCGACGACCGCGATGAGCGCGACGCGGTCACCAGCCTCCGTGATGAACTGCTCGGTTGGAGCATGATCGATGCCGCACCGTTGAGCGATGCCGGCAAAGAGGATTTCCGCTTCCGGGTTCAGCCTGACGAGGTCGAAGACGAAACGCCGTCCGCCATCATGAATGGTGACGCGTGTCGTCTGCCGAACGTCGTCGAGAAGATCGACCGCCGAGACCGTGAAGTCGTCACCCAGCTCGCGACCGGTAGCGGCCTGGTGGAGCGACCTCACCGCGCCGTGGACTCCGCTCGCCACCATTTTCGCCCTGAACAGCCGCGCCTTGGCCTGTACGGGAAGTTCCTGAATGGCGCCGCGCACGAATCGTACATACGCGTGCGAGAGATGCATCGGCATCATGTCGATCGAACTCGGATCGAGCAGCTCGTCGAGCCGGGCCCGCCAATGCGGCAGCGGCCGGTTCAGGAGTTCATCCGGGTTCTGGATACCCAGGGTGTAGAGCAGCGCAACTCGTTCCTCGTCCGTGCGCTCCTCGCGCTGGGAGCCGAAGTAGCCGCCCAACCGCTCCTCGAGAGTCGTCTGCGCCTCTGCGTCCACGTGCCCGGTCAGAAACTCGTCGATCGCCGCGGCGGCGGCCTTGCCCGCCCCCATCGCCTGGATCACCGTCGCCGCACCGGTGACGATGTCTCCGCCGGCGAAGACGCCGGGACGCTCTGTCGCACCCGTATGCTCATCCGCGATGATCGTGCCGTGCCGGGAAGTGCTGACGCCCGGCGTCGTCCGCGGGACGAGGGAGTTCGGTCCGTTTCCTATCGCGATGATCGCCGTATCGATCTCGATCATCTCCTCGCTACCCTCGATAGGCACCGGCCTGCGGCGGCCGCTGGAATCGGGCTCGCCGAGTTCCATGTGCACGATCTTGAGGCCGGTAAGCCACCCGTCGTCGTTCCCGATGAACTCCAACGGCGCCGCGAGCATCATGAACTCCACGCCCTCTTCCTTACCGTGATGTATCTCCTCGATCCGGGCGGGCATCTCGGCCTCGGAACGCCGGTAGATCAGGCGCACCGACTTCGGTCCGAGGCGCTTCGACGTGCGCGCGCCATCCATGGCCGTGTTGCCGCCGCCGAAGACAGCGACGTTCTCGCCCAGGAACACCGGCGTATGGTATTCAGGGAAACGGTAGGCCTTCATGAGGTTCACGCGCGTGAGGAACTCGTTCGCGCTGTAGACGCCGTTGAGGTTCTCGCCCGGTATGTCGAGGAAATACGGTAGTCCGGCGCCCGTGCCGATGAATACGGCGTCGGTACCGGTGTTGAAGAGCTCGTCGATGGTCAGCGACTGACCGATGAGAACGTTCAGCTCGATATTCACACCCATCTGCCGGAGGCTGTCGACCTCGCGACGAACGATTTCCTTGGGGAGTCGAAACTCCGGTATGCCGTAGACCAGCACGCCGCCCGGCTCGTGGAGCGCTTCGTAGATCGTAACGCCATGGCCCCGGCGAGCAAGTTCGCCGGCCACGGTGAGTCCGGCGGGACCCGATCCCACCACGGCGACGTTCCGCCCGGTGGGCTCGGCGACATCCGGCGGGAGCACTTCGCCATGTTCCCGCTCCCAGTCGGCGACGAAGCGCTCAAGCGCGCCGATGGCCACCGGCTTGTGCTTCCGGCCAACGATGCACTTCTCCTCGCACTGGGATTCCTGCGGACATACTCGCCCGCAGATCGCCGGCAGGTTCGTGTCCTGCTTGATGCGGCGTGCGCCCGCGCCGAAATCGCCTTCCGCAACGAGGTCGATGAATGCGGGAATGTCGATGCCAACAGGACAGCCCTCCACGCAGAGCGGCTTCTTGCACTGCAGGCAGCGCTCCGCCTCCGCAACAGCCAGCTCCGGCGCGAATCCCGTAGCGACCTCGTCAAAGTCTTTCGCGCGGAGCACGGCCTCACGCTGCGGCATCTCGCCGCGAGGCGATTTGGGCTTCGGCGTTCGTTTCGGTCGAATCGGTGTTTCGCTCATTGATGCCTCGCGGGGATGTGCGTAGTAGAGCTGGTTCAAGCAGCCGGTACGATGGAACGTATCTGGCACCGTTCCTGGTCCCGGTACATGCGCTGTCTGTTGGCAAGTTCGTCGTAATCTACCGCGTGTCCGTCGAATTCAGGACCATCGACACACGCGAATCGGCGTTCCCCGTCGACTGTGACGCGGCAACCACCGCACATGCCGGTGCCATCCACCATGACCGGATTCAGGCTCACGATCGTGCGGATGCCGTGCGGCCGGGTAACTTCCGCGACGCTTCTCATCATGGGCAATGGCCCGATGGATACGGCAAGCTGCGGTTCGTAACCGGCTTCCAGGCGCTCGCTCAGGGCGTCGCTGACGAAGCCGTGGAACCCCACGCTCCCATCGTCGGTTGCCACGATGACGTCGTCGGCCACATCGCGGATTTGCGGTTCGAGGATCAGCAGATCCGAATTCCTGGCGCCGATGACAACCGTCACCTCGTTGGAGAGTTCCTTCAGGCCACGGATGATCGGATAGAGCGGCGCGACGCCGATTCCACCACCGATGCAGACAGCCGATCCGACGTACTCAAGCTCCGTCGCCTGTCCCAGCGGCCCGGCGACGTCGCGAATCTCGTCGCCCATGTCGAGTTCGGCCAGCAACCGCGTGCTCTCACCCAGAGTCTGGTAGATGAGCGTGATCGTTCCCGCGACCGGGTCGCTATCCACGATGGTGAGCGGGATGCGCTCCGCCTGCTCGTGCGCGCGAACGACAACGAACTGCCCGGGGCGCCTGCGGGCGGCGATGAGCGGCGCGTCTACTTCCAACTGGTACACGTTGGGTGCGAGCCGCACCCGGTCCATTATCCTGGCCATCGAAAAGAATCTCGTATCCGGCCGCATCGCCACAATGACTGGCTGGCCGCTTCTTGGGCTCCCGACATATCGCCTTTTATACTCACGACGGTACGCCCTCAAAGCAAGGCCCGGACGGGGTGCCAGCGCCCTGTGCGCCGCCCATGTCCGAGCCTCCCCCGGCCAGGACTGCGAGTATTCAGCAGAAAAAAACGCATGCGCACTTGTCAGACGGGAAAAGGTGGTGTATATTCCCTACCGTAATGGCACCCATTGAGGCATAAGAATGGGTGCCACGTAATGCACCCAGCGAAGGAGGCAGACATGCTTCGCAGGATTGTCGAGCGAACACATCAGGCGGCAGAGCTGAAGACGCCTGCAGTCAGCGTCGCGTTGAAGGTCGTCGTTAGCGTTGCCGGCGGAACCCTCGGCTGGTTGATCGCTCAGGTCTAGCCGCGTTCGTAACCCGCTACCCATATCCATATATCCCTGAATCGCCGTCGCATGCGACGGTCTCGCGACGTGTCTCGACGCGTGCAGCCGTTGCATGTAGGAACGACGCACACAGCGTGAGCAGGCAGGCCAATGTTGTCAACCGATTCCGGCGTCCCGGACGCCCACCAGGCGAACCCCCCTCCGATGATTCCACTCAAGCTGGCCTTACCCATGATCGGCATCACCGCGCCGACGTTCTATCGCTGGCTCCGCTCGGGACGCATTGACGACTGCCGGGTGCGAGGCGAAAAGGGCGAAACACTCCTCACCGCGGCAGCGATCCAGGACCTACGAAGAGCCGCGACTCGCGTGGACCTCACCGGCTGACACCTCCCTCGCGTTGTTCCCGAACCATACCGAGCAGTACCTTGCCGACATCCGTTCCACTCCACCAGGCAGGGGACGCGCATGAACGTAATCCTGATCATCGCAGACACGCTCCGGCGCGACCACATCGGCTGCTACGGCTCCGATGTCGCAACGCCGCACATCGACGCGCTAGCGGCTGAAGGTATCGTCTGCGATAGCCACTACGCGGCGTCGTTCCCAACGGGCCCCAACCGCCAGGACGTGCACACCGGGCGTTTCACCTTCCCTTACCAGCGGTGGTCGCAGATCGCGCCGGAGGACGTGAGTCTCGGCACTGCGCTGGGTGAGTCAGGAGTTCGGACCTTCCTCTCCGCGGATACGCCCGCCATCGTCCACGCAGGCTACGCCGACCACTTCGACGACGCGCGTCTGTTCCGCCACTGGGACGAGCAACTCCCACCGGACCCTCCCGGGCAGCGCTACGAACTACCCGCGGCGCCGGATAAGCTTCGCCGCCCGGAGCGGGTGCTCAAAGAGATGGCCCACAACGCTCAGCGCCGCAGCGAGTCGGACTGGTATTGTGCCCGCACGGCGCGTGCGGCGGCGGATTTCCTCGAGAGTCGCCGGGACGCGAGCCCGTTCTTCCTCTGCACCGACACCTTCGACCCGCACGAGCCGTGGTTCCCACCGCCGTGGTACGTGAACCGCTACGACCCCGGCTTCACGGGCGAACGGATCATCGAGCCCGCATACGAACCGGTAGAGACGATGGACGCGGCGGAACTCCGGCACATGCGGGCGCTGTATGCCGCGACCGTTACGATGGTCGACACATGGATCGGGTATCTCATGTGGACCGTGGAACGCCTCCATCTCCGCGACTCAACCGCGGTGATGGTGACCACCGACCACGGGTTCTACCTCTGGGAGCACAGCTTGGTGGGAAAGGTTCACCTGGATCGGGAGGACCGGATCATCGGACGCTATCCACTTCACGAGGAGATGACGCACATCCCGCTCATCGCGCGAATACCCGGCGTGACGCCCGGACGCTGCGGCGCGTTCACGCAGCCACCCGATATCATGCCGACGATTCTCGAGCTGACGGGCGTCGCTCAGCCGGCAGGCGTGCAGGGCGAGTCGCTCTTGCCGTTGTTTCGAGGCGAGAAGGAGGCGGTCCGCGATTGGGCGATCACGTCGTACACGTTCCTGCAGGACGACGACTGCCGCGCGCCCAGCGCCCTTACCACGAGCGACGGAATCTATCTCTACGGCGGTGACGAGCACGATCCGCTGCTATCAGACGTCGCGGGCGCCGATGCCTCGCCGATCGCGGAGATGCACGAGAGGTACCTGCGCGTGCTTGAGGAGATCGGTTGCCCACCGGGCCGGATAGACGGCCGGCGCGACCCTGTCAGGCGGCCCGAATCGGCGAATGTCGTGCCGAAGCTCCTCTGACGGATGGCCCGTCAGAACAGGTTGCCAAAGCTCACCAAGGCGCGCCTGTCCTCAGGCGATACGGCGTAATCCACGCGAACGGTGAGCTGGGAGTTCCACGTCGCGCTGAGCCCGACTCCGCCGCT
This sequence comes from uncultured bacterium, assembly GCA_964510105.1. Taxonomy (GTDB): domain Bacteria; phylum Latescibacterota; class MWCZ01; order MWCZ01; family MWCZ01; genus CAZWQW01. Next base: position 2,444 of record CAZEAI010000166.1, on the reverse strand, counting down.
GCAGTGGAAGTCGAGCGGGGAGAGATCCCAGAACCTGGGCGCGACTCTGCCGAGATCGGCGAAGACGATCGTCTGGGCGCGCAGGTACTGTCCGCGTATCCTCAGCTCCTTGAAACGCCGCCGCAACTCCGTCGTCCAGAGCAGCTTCTGCTTGTCGGCGAAACGACGCGATTCGTAGCCGCGCATGGCCGCCGATCCACCAATCTCGAACGAGCGGATCGAACCGCCGATCTCCGTCAGCTCGTAGAAGGGCGCCTCGCCGCCCAGCCGCTCCACCACCAGGCGGTTCACGAGCGTAAGACGGCGCCCCAGAGGGAGGTAGTGGGTATTCAGGTATGTGTACCGTTCGAACAGGTAATCCGCACCGAGCCAGTCGAACGACTTCTGGTAGGACAACTCGCTCATCCAGCCGGACGTGGGCAGCTCCTGGTCGTTACGCATGTCCACGATGATGCCGACGACGAAGAAGTTGGACCACCCGGCCGCAAGGCCGGGCAAGCCTGCTTGCTGGAGGAAGAAGTAGTTGTCCCGAGTCTCGTCGATGCGGGTGGGCACTCCGCGGTTGAAGCGCGCTCCGCCGAAGAGCGAGACAGGCCCGAGCATGCCGGTCTCCAGGTCCATCCCACTTCTCTGCTGCTCAAGCAGGTAACGGTAGTAGTCCGGCTCCTGCTGGACGCGGCGCTCGATGATCTCGCTGTCGTTGCCGATCCCGAAGAAGTTCGCTCCCGTGTTTTTCAGGTCCTGAGTCATGAAGCGCACGGCGACCGGCAGACGCCAGATGCGCGGGAACTCCAGCCGGATATGGTGGTTGCGATATCCCGCCGTCGAAAGCCACCACTGGAGGTTAACACGGTATCTGTACGGCCTGGCCCCGTAGTTCGCGACTTCCACCCAGCCACCGTAGTGAAATCCTGATTTCGGAGTGTAGAAGACAATCGGCAGCCCCGTGAGCCCGTATGGTACGCCGTTCATCGTGAACGTTCGGCGCCTCTGAATCCAGTCGATCCCGTCCTCGACGCTGTCGATCCCGTCACGCACGAAACCATCCGCGCCGGCGATGCGAGCATCACCGGCAGCCAACGCGATAAGAACGGCTAGTGTGTGCACCGCACGCCAACGCATTCGACGACTATCCTCCAAGCAAGGCGGGCCTCCCGCCCGGTCACGAATATACGTGGCTCACACGGCTACCGGACGGGGGTTGACGGCTGGGCGCCCACACGCCGTAATTTCGCGGTGCCGTAGCCCGACGCGCGGCGCGCAACGCATACCCTCGTGGAGACCGAGATGTCGCATTCCGAAGACCGCATCGACTGGGACACATACTTCATGCGCATCGCGCAGCTCGTCGCGGAACGTTCGACGTGCAATCGCGCGAAGGTAGGCGCGGTGATCGTCAAGGATAGAAGCATCATCGCAACGGGTTACAACGGCTCACCCTCGGGGATGCCGCATTGTCTCGAAGTCGGATGCCTCGTGTACTATTCGCGAACTCCTGACGGTACCGAAGAAGAGAACTGCTTCCGCACGATCCATGCGGAGATCAACGCCATCGCGCAGGCTGCGAAGAACGGAAACGCCATCGACGGAGCGAAGGTCTACGTGACGCACACACCATGCATACACTGCCTCAAGGTTCTCTTGAACGTAGGGATGACGGGCATATACTACGCGAAGCCTTACAAGATCGACACGATCGAGGAAATGGTCCGCATCAGCGGCATGGAACTCCGAGAGGTCTCCGTTCCGCCGCTGCCTGAGGAGATGGTGCGCTAGGCGCCTGCCAACTGCGCGCGGGAGTACGCAGATGAGTCCGCCGCCCGGGAACGGACGGCGGACTCATCTGCGTT
>CAZEAI010000166.1:0-584 GCA_964510105.1 uncultured bacterium | reverse complement strand
GCCGGGTTCAGAGCCCGGCAATGGCGAACGAGGTCATGATGAACGCCCGCGCCGACATCTGGATCATGTCGAGCACGCCGCCCGGGAATATTCCCACGAGAATCACGCCGACCGCCGCGACGACGAGCGAAGCGTAGATCACCTGGGGGACGCGGAACGTAAGGGGCTCGGCCCGCGGCTCCATGTACAGGCGGATGATGATTCGCAAGTAGTAATACACGGCGGCTGCGGCGTTCAGCGCGGCGAAAATCGCTAGCGGATGCATCCCGGCAACCAGCGCCGCGCGAAACGCAACGAACTTCCCGGCGAAACCAACCAGCGGCGGCACCCCCGCCAGCGACAGCAGGAACAGGGCGAACAACGCCGCGAGAACAGGATGGCTCCTGCTCAGCCCGCGGACGTAGTACAGATCGACTCGACGCCGTTCGTCGCCCGGCATCGCGGCCACGACTCCGAACGCGCCTACCGTCGCGACGGAATACGTGAGCACGTAGAAGAGCACTGCATGAATGCCGACGTCGCCCCCGACGGCGAGCGCCATCAGGACGTATCCAACGTGGGCGATGCTTGAGTACGCGAGAATG
>CAZEAI010000165.1:0-8364 GCA_964510105.1 uncultured bacterium | reverse complement strand
CCTGCTCGCTGAGGGGACGATGGTTGCATGCCTCGGCGACGAGCACCCGGTCGCCCGGGCGAAGGCTGCTGAGGGCCTGGAATCCCATAGCGAACTCGCGCAGGTCTCCCTTCTCACGGGCCATTACCAGGCTTGTGGACGTCAGCGGTATATCGGGTGGAATCATGTTCGCGACGCGGTCGAGATTCTCGGTGTCCACCACAACCAGTCCGGGGGGCCGGTTGAGCGTCGTCATCGCCAGTGGCAGATCGGTCTCCCTCGAGATCAGTGGCATACATCCCGCGCCGAGGACCTCGCGAACCATACGGTAGTGGAGTTGGAGCATACGCTTGCGGCGGTCCCCGCCCTCATCGGGAGTGACGAACAGGACCGGTGAACCGGTGGTGATCATATCGGAGATGAGGCAGTGGCCTACTTCCGGCATCTGCTCACTGATCGCGGACATCAGGTCGGTGAAACCCGTGTTCTCCTTCGTGCTCACCGCCAGGGAGGAATCGGGAATCCCGATGGCTGATTTCGCGGCCTCGACGTCGGGCGCGAGATCGCTTCGAGACAGTACGAGCATGTTGGGAATCTCGTACTGCTCGATGGTCCGGATTAGCTGGTGTTCCATGGACGTGATAGATTCGGACGTCGAGTCGATCGCCAGAATCGCCATGTCCGATTGGCTGAGAATCCTCTGGATCAGATCGAACTGCCGGCAGTTGACACGAGTGCCCTCGCAGAGCCCGGGAGTGTCGATGAACGTCACCGCCCCGATCTCCGCCAACTCCGCGGAGAGGTACCCCGCCTCGCCTGTTGTTCCGGGCGTCGCCGATACATCCGCGAGAGATGCGCCCGCCAGCGCGTTAATGAGTGATGACTTGCCCGAATTCGGGCGTCCGAACACCGATATGTGGAGCGTCTGCTCTTCAGCCGCGTCTTGCACCGGCAGGCCTTTCGCAACCGTCGTGCGGCGCTCTTCTCGCACTAACCTTACCACCGAACACGCGCCGAGGCGTCCAGCGAGGCATGGGCCAATCGACCACCTATCTTGCGGGCAAACAACGTACCTGCGTGGAATATCGCCATCTGACGGCGGTTCGCGACATCTCCTTGCTGCGAAGCGAGGCGTGCCTCCGTACCGTAATGGTGCGGAACGCTGCACTTTCGCACGTGAAGGGCTCGGGACCGGCGAAACTCACACGGACTCAGAGCTGTTCATGGAGTAATACTCACACCGGATACCCGCGAAGGGAAGCACATCGGCATGATTCAGCAGGAAACAGGGGAACTCGACGCGCTCGTGTCACTGCTCGACGATGACAACGAGCGCGTGCAGGAGGCCGTGTCCGCGCGGCTGCGGAAGCTTGGGCGCCGTGCGATTCCGACCTTGGAGCGGGGCGCGGAGTCTCCCAACGACCAGGCTCGTGGACGCGCCGGACAGCTCATCGAAGTGATCCGCCGCGACGCCGTAGTGGAAAGCTTCTCCTCCCTCGCCCAGGCCCCCGAGTTCGATCTGGAATCGGGAGCGTTCCTCCTTGCCCGAACGCGCGACCCGCTCCTCGACGAGGATACCGCCCGAGCCCGCCTCGACGCGCTTGGCGCCCAGGTACGAGAGGAAGTGCCGCCCGGGCTGAGTGCGACCGAGACGGTGGAGCGGTTCTCGGAGATCCTGTTCCGGCGAAACGGCTTCCGCGGAAATCAGGACGACTACTACTCGCCGGACAACTCCTACCTCGACCGCGTGCTTGAGACGGGTCTCGGCAATCCGATCGGCCTCTCCGCCATCGCGATGTTCGTCGGAGACCGGGCAGGGCTGCCACTCTCGGGCATCGGACTGCCCGGACACTTCCTCATGGCCTACGGCGAGGGCGACGGACGCATCCTGTTCGACCCGTTCTTCGGAGGCGCGACCATCTCGGAGGAGCAATGCCGGTCTCGCGTGACCGAGGCAGAGATCCCATGGAGGGACGATCACCTGGCGCCGCTTCCGCCGCGCATGGTCATGTTCCGGATGATCGTGAATCTCCTCCTCATCTATCAGACCGCGGGCGACCAGGGCCAGATCGATGCGTTGGGCCGACTCGCGACGGCGATCCAGCAATCCCCGCCGCCTGATATGCGGGCTTCGGGCGAGTAGGCGCCCCGCCACCGTATCACTCGCGTCCACCGCGGTGAGGCAGGATGATGCGCGGCAGCTTCGGTGTATTCGGCATCGCAAAGATCAGTACCAGCCCGGCAAGCCCAAGCGGCCCCGCGACCGCGAGCATCCACCAACTCCCCGTCCTGACGAATACGATGGCGGCCGTCAGCCAGAAGCCGAATATCATGAGCGCGGCGACCAGCCGCCGGACAGCGTAGCCCACGGTTCGCTGAATCTCCGCCATATCTCCCCGGTAGACGCGCACGGACAGCTCTTCGCGAGCGACCGACTGCATGACGACTTTCGTGTTCTCATAGAGGTCCCAAACCTCCCGCAGTTCGCCGACGACGCGATCCGGGACGCTCTCCGCGAGGCGTTCCAGCTCGGGGGCGAGGATGCGTCGGAGCGTCGGCTGCGCGTCCTTCATGAGGTTGAAGCCGGGCTGGTAGAGCGCTCCCAGGCCTTCGACGAGACTCATCGTCTTCACGACGTAGACGAGGTCTCCGGGAAGCTGGAGCGGGAACTCGTAGAACACTTCCATTATCTGATGCACGATCCGCTGCATCTGCATCATGCCGAGGTCGTCGCGCAGACTTATCTCCATCAGACGCTGCGCCGCCTGCCGGAGCACGACTGGATTCACCTCCGGCCCCACGGCGCCGACGTCGTACGCGATCCGCGTGAGCTTGTCGGCATCCCGCTGAACAGCCGCGATGACGGCCCCCATGTAGTTGCTCCGCACGTCGTCGGGTATATGGACGACGAGGCCGAAATCCACGAGGCATACCTGCCCGCGCTGGTTGATGAAGATGTTGCCGGGGTGCGGGTCGGCGTGGAACCTGCCGTCGCGGAGGATCTGCTCGGCGAAGACGCCCACGAGAAGCTCGAGCAACTGCGGGATATCGTGCCCGGCGGCCTTCACCGCCTCGACGTCGCTGATTCTGATGCCGTCGATCCACTCCAGGACGAGTACATCGCAGTTGGATATCTCATCCACCACGCGGGGGATGAGCACGCGGTCGTCATCGGCGTATCGCTGGCGGAAGTAGCGTATGTGGTCGGCCTCCAGCGCGAAGTCCATCTCCTCGTGGATGGTCCGGCTGAATTCCAGGTACATGACGATCAGGCTGTTGAGCTGGTTGTTCTGGAAGAACATCGTGGCGATGCTGAACACCCACGCCATCACGCGAAGGTCCTTCACCACGGTTTTGCGAATTCCCGGTTTCAGTATCTTGACCGCGACGTCGCGCCCGTCGTAGACCGCTCGATGGACCTGTCCGAGCGATGCCGAAGCGATGGGGTCGGTCTCGAACGAGTCGAAGATATCCTGCGTTCCCTGATTCGTCGCACTCTGGAACTGCCGCATGATACGCCGGTTCGGCATCGGTGGTACGCTGTCGTGCAGGCGACGGAGCTCCTCGAGGTAGATGCCGGGGAACAGGTCCGCGCGGGCGGCGAGTACCTGTGCAAGCTTGATGAACGTGGGGCCGAGCTTCGCGAACCGGTCGACGAGGCGTCGAGCCCGGCGCTTGCGTTTCGGGTGCTGCCAGTCGAAGCCGTCACCCGCAATGAGGGAGTGATGGTAGTCGCGGATCATCATGCCGATGGGCGGCACGATGCCCCAGAATATGCGCCAGAACCGGAAAATCAAGCCCATCGAGATGTCCACAATCCCGCGCCACGAACGCGCAGAGTTCGCCGGTCGGCGCGAGCAGCCCGGGCGGTGTAGGCGCGCTACTTGGTGGCGGAGTCAGGCGCCGAGTCGCTCTCGGGCGTAACGGGCCCCGATTTCCGGCTCCCCTTGCGCGCTTTCGCTGACTCCCACCTGCTGTCCGTGCGACGAGTCTCCTCGTCGACGACTTCGCGCACCGCGGCCAGCAGTTCCTTCTTCGCCGCGGCGAGGTGGTCGCCCACCGCCGTTGGAACCATTGAGAGAAGCTCGTCCCGGGCGTCGTCCACAACGCCGCGAACCTGAGCGAGCACGTCGGATGTCGATTTCATCGCCATGATGGCCCTCCTGTCGAATACCACTCGGGTCGATCCGAGGCGGCGTATCCCTACCTGGTATACGCCGGATGGCGTGGCATGATCCCATGGGCCGCCGACTATCGCACGCCGTCGGCTTGGGCGGAAAGATGAAGTGCCTGTGTGCTCTCGTCAAGAATAAACCAGCGCGCACGAGGCGTGCGAAGCGTTCGCTGGGTGGTGGATCACTCAACGCGACCCGGCGACGACGGGCTCGCGGACGCCCCGGTTCGCACGTGCCCCGCCGCCGAACGCGACGGCCCGTGAGCCCCCACCGGGGGCGGCATGAACGGTAATCGCGGGGGTTGACGTTACGGCACGCCCCGCGCATACTCTTGTGTCCCGGAGCGACGCAGGGTTTGCGCCGATGTTGGCTGGTCTCCGGGTGTATCCCGTTGGGCGACTCCAAACGCGTCGTTCAAGCCGGTCCCGGGGGCACGGAAGATGGCTCAGTTGCCACGCATGCCCGACAGGGGTGAATCGCTCCGACGGCTGGCGCCGCTGTTCGGCCTGGGAGTCCAGTTCGCCGTCACGATCCTGTTCGGTGTGGGCATTGGCTACGTTATCGATAACCGGTACGACGTCGATCCGTGGGCCAAGCTCATCGGCGGCGTGGTAGGGATCGGAATCGGATTCTATCAGTTCTTTCGCGCCGTGCTACCGCGCGAATCCGATCAAAGGGATCGACCCGGAAATGAGTCCTGACGCCAACGCAAGTTCGCCCACTGCGGGGAGCTATATTGCCGCGCGCGGGGCATGGCTGCGCTGGTTCCTGAGGCTGACACTTGCGGGAGCCCTGATCGCGGCGTTTCCGGTCGCCTACGCAGGCATGGCGGTGTTCGCGGGAGCGTACACCGGTTGGGCCATCGGGCTCGCGATGTGCGTCGCGAGTGGCTGGTTGGCGTTCTCGTCGATAGGGACGAGTTTGAACCGGTTCATGCTGGTAGTGTTCGGCGGCATGCTTGTCCGCATGTTCATCGTCGCGGCATCGACCGTCGTGGTGGTCGTTACCGGGTACGGACACACCATCGCGTTTGTCACCGGCCTGTTGTCGACGTATGTATTGAGTCAGGTGCTGGAAATTGTCATGATCAGACGCGCGGTATCAGCAAACGCGGGAGCGTCGCAGTGAGGCGCCACATCACAACCATCGCCGGTCTTCTGGGAGCCGTGGCGTTCGTGCTCGTCAACGCTCCGTCGGCGGCGGCCTCCGAGTCCGCGCCCGCACCCGCTCACGCTGAACATGCCGCCGACGCCGAGCATGCGGCCGCTGACGCGTCAAGCCACGGCGACGAGCACAGCAACACGGTCGATCCCATTCATCACGTTATCGACTCCCGCAGCATCGAGATTCCCTGGCTGAACGCGGAACTGAAACGAGAGATACACCTTCCAACCTTCGGCACGTACGAAGTTGCCGGCATCGAATTCGAGCTTGCTGTCACGAAGCACCTGGTGATGATGTGGCTCGTGTCGCTTATCCTGATCGTGCTCATCGGCGGCGTGGGCGTGAAAGCGCGCCGCGGCGGAACTCCAAGCGGCGTAGTGAACCTCATCGAGGTGTTCGTCGTCTGGATGCGCGATAACGTCACCGTGCCCGCGCTCGGACCGGTGTACGGCGTGAGGTACCTGCCGTACCTGCTCAGCGTGTTCTTCTTCATCCTGTTCGGCAACCTGATCGGACTCGTCCCGTACAGCGCCACGATGACAGGGAACCTGAGCGTCACGGTAGCATTGGCGCTCCTGAGCTGGATACTTATCCAGGCTACGGCCATTCGCGAGGCCGGCCTCGGTGGCTACCTCAAGCACCTCACGGGCGGAGTGCATCCCCTGCTCTGGCCGATCATGATTCCCGTGGAGATTGTCGGGCTTTTCACAAAGCCCTTCGCCCTGGCGATCCGACTCTTCGCGAACATGTCGGCAGGGCACATCGTCATCCTGTCGCTGCTTGGGTTGATTATGACGTTGGGAAACGTCGGCGTGGCGGGGATCGCCGTACCGTTCGCACTGTTTGTCTATTTGCTTGAGCTACTCGTAGCATTCATCCAGGCATTCATTTTCACCATGCTCACTTCCGTATTCACGGGCATGGGCGTTCATAGTCGTCACGCCGAGGAACACTGATAGACGAGGGCGCAGACTGTGTCCTCGCGGGGTTTCCGCGGCTGATTTTCCATCATCAGGAGGAACTCGATGGAAACGCTCGGGATGGCCTATTGGGCTGCCGGTATCGGCGCTGGATTCGTCACCTTCGGTGCTGGTCTGGGTATCGGAAAGATCGCCGCCGCGGCGATGGAGGGCACGGCGCGTCAGCCGGAAGCAGGTCCGCAGATTCAGATGTCGATGCTGATTGCCGCCGCCCTTATCGAGGGTGTGGCCATGTTTGGTCAGGTTATCAACGTCGTGCTGGCATTCAAGTAATACGGCGGAGCATTCCCAGCTTCAGTTGTTCGCACCCCGCAGTCAGTTGGGCGAGGACGATGTGAAGCGAAACACACCGCCGTCATGAAAGAGAGCAGGCGATGCTGGTAAGTGTAAATCCGGGGCTGATAATCTGGACGATTGTCACGTTCCTCATCCTCGTGGCGATCCTCGGCAAGTTCGGCTGGGGACCGATCATCGGAGCGTTGCAGGGACGCGAGAAGAGCATCAGCGACGCCCTCGACGCAGCCGAGGCAGCCCGCGTTGAGGCGCACGAACTCCGCGAACAGTACGGCGGGCTCATCGCCAAGGCCGAGTCGGAATCCCGCGAGATCATCCAGGTGGGACGAGAGACGTCGGAACGCCTGAAGCGCGAAGCCGCGGTGGCGTCGGAAGCGGAAACGAAACGGATGCTCGAACGGGCGCGGCGCGAAATACAGAGCGCTCGCGATGCAGCCCTCCGCGACATTCGCGACACGGTTGCCGATCTCGCGGTGGAAGCCGCGGGCAAAATCGTCCAGAAGAATCTCGACTCCGAGCGGAATCGCTCGCTCGTCGACGAGATGATGGACCGGTTACCGGAGACGGAGCGCAACTGAGCCCGTCCCCGTAGACGCCCCCGCGAGGGGGCGCTGGAATACGAACTATGGCCAGTCATTCGCGAGCGAGCATACGGTACGCGCGTGCGCTACTCCTGGCATCCGAGCAGGACGGCGCAGGCACGCTGGATGACCTCGCCGCCGAAATCGCCGCCTTGAGCAGACTGCTCGCCGCGTCGTCGGAACTCGTCGATGTCCTCGACGATCCGACGATCGACGTTGATCGTAAGCACGACGTCCTCGCCACGCTGTTCCGCGAGATGCTTTCGCCGATCATGTGGAGATTCGTCGAGCTACTCGTGGAGAAGCGTCGCGAGGCGCTGTTGCCGGACATTCTCGCGGGGGCGCAGGCACTCGTGGATGACCGTCGCGGGCGCGTGACGGCCGAGGTGCGAAGCGCGGAGCCGCTCAGCGAGTATCAGCGCATCCGGCTGAGCGCGCGTCTCGCCGAGATATCGGGCAAAGAGGTGACTCTCAGCGTGGAAGAGGACCCGTCGATGGTGGCGGGTTTCGTCGCCCAGATCGGGGACACCGTCTACGACGCCTCGCTTGGCGCTCAGCTCGCCCAGCTTCACTTGCGGCTCAGACGGACCAATCTCGAATCCGCGGCCCACGACCGGGAACCATAGAAGGATAGGCAGGTATGGCAACGACCTTTGACGTTCGGCCGGACGAAGTATCGAAAATCCTGGCCCAGCAGATCGCCGAGTACGACCGCGACGTCGATATCTACGACACCGGCACGGTGCTCCAGGTAGGCGACGGAATCGCCCGCGTGCATGGCCTCGCGAACGTCAAGGCCGGCGAGCTTGTGGAGTTCCCGCACGACATCATGGGGCTGGCGTTCAACCTCGAAGAGGACAACGTCGGCTGCATCCTGTTCGGCGAGGACATCGAGATCAAGGAAGGCGACTCGGTCCGCCGGACCGGGAACATCCTGCAGGTTCCCGTCGGCGAGGCATTGCTCGGGCGCGTGGTGACGCCGCTTGGCGAGCCGCTCGACGGCAAGGGCGAGATATCGACGGATTCGTACGGCCTCGTCGAGACGAAAGCGCCCGGCGTCATCCTCCGCCAACCGGTGGATACGCCGCTCCAGACCGGCCTCAAGGCCGTCGACGCGATGACTCCCATCGGCCGGGGGCAGCGTGAGCTGATCATCGGCGACCGTCAGACCGGCAAGACGGCAATGGCGGT
>CAZEAI010000164.1:2035-8375 GCA_964510105.1 uncultured bacterium | reverse complement strand
GGGGGGGGTCAGCCGCCGCCCACCGACACCCCCGTTAAAATCCGCGGGGGGGGGGGGGGGCCATTGGCCGCCGGCCGCCCAGCGCTACTCATGTTCGATGCGCGTTACCGGACCATGAGCATCCGGATCGTGCGAACCTCGCGAGCTTTCACGCCGTCACGAGCCTCGACAACCAGCCGCGCGAAGTACACGCCGCTCGCCGCGTTCCGACCCGTCGCGTTGCGACCGTCCCACGTGGCGCGGTAGTAGCCCGCCACCTGCTCGACATCCACAATGCGGGCCATTTCCTGACCCAGCGTGTTGTAGACAAGCAGGCGCACGTGCGACGCCGCCGGTATCTGGTACGACACCGACGTTGTCGGGTTGAACGGATTCGGGACATTCTGTTCGAGTGCGACACGATCAGGAATCGCTGCCATCGCGGTGATCGGACCAAATGTCTGCGTGCCGCCACCGGGCAGCAACGCCTCGATCCGATATCCGTACTCGCGACCCGCGATCACGTCGACGTCCAGGTAATCGTAGCCGGGGCCACCCACGAGCGTGTTGTCCGTGATCCGCTCGAACGTGTCATCGCCCTGCGAGCGCCAGACGTGGAATCCGGACACCTCTCCGGATCTGACTTCCCACGAGATCTCCACGAAGCGGCGCTGTGGCACCGCCTGCAGCGAGCTTAGCGCGACGGAAGTCGGCTTCCACGACGTATCGACGACAACTGAAGCGGCCGGCGATAGCGGTCCCGAGAACCCTTCGGCATCCACGGCCTTCGCCGCCCACCAGTACACCGATCCCTGCTCCAGATCGAACGTCACATCCCACGACGTTGTGTCCACGCCCTCGGTCACGTTGCTGCCGGTGGCGACGACCTGCGACAACGCCTCATCCGTCGCGACTATGAACGAGTAGCTCGCGATGGCGCGGCTGTTGGCCGTTGCGTTCGCCACACGAAGCGCAGGTGCAAGCTCCGTGGTCGTGTCCGCAAGGGCCGCTGCCGCGGGAGCGCCCGGAGCATCGTTCGCCGTCGGGCTCGCCGCCGTCGTGTCGCTCGGATCGCTCAGGTTGCCGGCGACCGAGACATCGCTCGCCAGGATGCGGTACTCGTATGCCGTACCGATCGAGACCGATCCATCCGTGTAGGTCAACACGTCGATCGGACCCGCGATCTCGGCGAATGCGCCACCGTCATCCGAACGCTCGATGAGGAACCCGGAAACATCCGTCGGATCGCCCGGTTCCGGCCACGTCAGCCGGACGGCATACGCGCCGACTTCCGATATCAGGCCGACGATGCGATCCGGTGGAGTCGTGTCCGCCTCATCCAGCGTCGTGAACACGAGCGATGCGGTGGAGGAATCGGCCACGTTGCCCGAAGCGTCCGCCGAGGCGAACTGATAGTAGTACTGCGTCGAGTTCGACAGATTCGTCAGCACGACCGAGTGCGACGTCCCGAACGTCGTCTGGGACACAACCGTGCCATACGCAGCCGATGTGCCGTAGTCGAGCCACGTATCCGCCGGCTCGTCGGTCGTCCAGGTCACCGTGGCCTGAACCGCGTCGACGGAGACCGCCAGGTCGGCGAGGACCGGAGCGGAGATATCCGCGGATGCATCCGTCGTACCTGAAGCGGATGCGCTCACCGGACCGTTCCCGTTCAAGTCGGTCGACTCGACGTTCACCTCGTAGGCCGTCGACGATGCCAGGTTAGTCAACGTCACGATGTGATCGGTCACGAGCGCGGGGTCCGTCGTCGTTTCGAACAGATCCTGCGTGCCCGAGACCCGGTACAACACCTCGCTGTTCGAGGGTTCGTCGGTGCGCCAGCGGAGCGTGAGACGACTGTCCGTCGTGCCGATAACAACCGGATCCTCGGTGACTACCGGCGCCTCGAGGTCCTCTTCCTTCTGCGTCCCCGTCGTAGCCCGAACACTGGCTGTCTCGCCGTTGCCCGCCGGATCAGTCGACCCTACCTCAAAGAAATACTCGGTGTCAGGATCGAGGCCCGATAGCGTGATGCTGTGGGTCTGAACGTAGTCGAACGACGACACCGTGTTATTCAGTGTCACCTCGTCCGCAGCGGAACGCGAAACCTTCCCGACTGCCGTGCCATCGTCGTGGTGGACGGCGCTGTTCGCGGTTTCATCCGTCTCCCACTCGATGATGAGGGTCGTGGCGGTAGCCGCCGCCAGCGTCGGAGACGAAGTGATCACCGGGAACTGAGTGTCGCCCGTTGCGGCGGTAACGAATGACGATGTGCCACGCCCCGCGGCCCGAGCAGCCTTACCCGCTGCCGTTCCTTGATCCTCCGGATACGTCAGCGTGTTGTCCGACGGATCGGTGGACTGTATCTGGAACGAGTAGGCGCTCCCCGCCGCCAAGTTCGTGATGACGACGCTGTGCTTCCGGACGAACTCGCCGTTCCCGAATTCGTTGACAACCGCGTCGCCCTGGAGAATCCGCACGTAGCTGTCAGACGGCTCATCGGTCTCCCACACGAGCACGATACGCGTATCGGAACGGTACGCTACGCTCGGTAGCGAGAGGAGCCTCGGCGGGATCGTATCCGCCACAGCTCGGGTGCGGAACAGTTTCGGCGCCACGTTCGGGTTCTCGTTGTCGGCCACGTCCGTGAGGACGATCTTGGCAACGTACTCGGTTCCCGCCGTCAGGCCTGGAACGCGAACGGCCTGCCTGGTCGCCGGCTCCGACTGGTAGGTGACTATCGCATCCGCCGTGCTGCCAGCGACGGGAAGAACTCCCACCACAGCCGTGTGAGGCTCGTTCGCCTCCCACTGGATGAGGGCGTTCGTCTCGTCGGCGATGATGACCGGACCCAGCAGAACTCGCGGCGGAAGTATGTCCGGAGCGGCCTTGGTGTAGAAGGTCTGGTTCGGCGATGTCGTCGGCTCGTTCCCGGCCTTGTCGGTAACGGTGACCTGGAGATTGTACTGAGTCGCCGGCAACAGGCCGAGCACTGTCACAACGTGCTGTCGGCTGAATTCGTCGACAACCACGGTCGTGTCCTGCCCACCACCGGAAACGCGGACGGTAGCCGTTGTCGGCTCGTCGTTGCCCCAGCCAATGTCGGCCCGCGACTGTCCGAGCCCGACAACCGCCGGTCCCGCGACGAACTGGGGTGACGACTCGTCGGCGGCCGTCAGCGTCTGCGCGGCGTTGCGCAGCACGCGGTACGCAACGTTGCCCGCATGGTCACGCGACGCCACGGCGAGGAAGTACCCCGTCCCGGGTTCGAGTTCCTCGATCCCAATGCTATGGGCCTTCACCAGGCTCGCGCTGACAACGCTGTCGGTGAACACGCCGGTTGCCAGCCCGTAGTAGAGGCGGGAGTCCGAAAGCTCGTCGGTCACCCATTCGACGACAATCGACGTTTCGTCGCGGTGGACGACCTGCGGGTTCTGCTCGAACGCGGGCGCCTGCGTGTCGGCGGCTATCGTGCCGCTACGCGTCGTGAACGAGCGCGCGTCGCTTACCACGAGCTGATCGGGGTCGTTCTTGCTGTCGACGGCCCCAACCGCCCACCAGTACTCCGTCCCCGCTTCGAGAACGCCCGGCGGAATCTGGAGCGTGCTCTGCTCCGTGAGCTGCAGGCTGACCACCGTGTTCTCCGGAGACAGGAAGTCGCGGACGCCCTGCGGCGGGTTCACCGCGTTCACCGGCGAGACCGTGCTAACCTGCACCAGGTACGCTCCCGCGCCCACGAGGTCCGCCCAATCGAGTTGCGGCGCGGAAGCGACTTCCAACGCACCGTCACCCGGAGCCATGAGCTGCGGTTTGCTGAGCGTCACCGGACCGACCTCGTCGAATCGCGGCAAAGCTTCCCCGGCATCCACGTCGGCGGCTGTGATGCCGAACGTGCCACCGGTGAAGCCGATGATGGGATCGAGCGCGGTCAGGTAGTTCCCGTCCTCGGAGGGCGGAATCGGCGCTTCCGACACATCCGGCAACGTAAGTGTGACCGACTCGATCGTCTCGATTCCGTTCGGATCGGTGATGCGCGCCGCTATGACAGGCACGTACATCTCGACCGTGCCGACGAACTGCACTTCCATCGTCAAGTACGCCACCATGGCGTTGAACGACTCCACGACCGGCGGCGTTGGGACGTTGTCCAGACCCAATCCTAGCGTCACGCCGCTTACCGATTGTCCTTCGGTGACGACGATGCCGCTCTGTCTCAGCGATCCGATGACCGGTTCATCCGCTTCCGGATCGATGAAGCCAAGTACGAGCGGATAGTATATTCCCGGATCGAGATCGTCGAACGCATAGCTGCCGTCTACCGTCTGCACGATCTGCGCGATATCCCACGCGCTGACGTCCATGGTATCGGGTATTGCATTGAGCAAGACGACCAAGGTGAGATGCGGAGTGGCGAGCTGCGACGACAGCCCCACGTTCCCCTCGATCGACGCAGTGCCGAGCGCCGCGCCCGTGGTGAACGTGGACGTGTACGACGTCAGCGTGTTCGAGAACGGCACGAAGACCGAGTAAGTCGTGTTCGCCTCAAGCGTAACCGAGTACTCCAGCAACTCCGCCCCGTACGGCTGACTTGGCGGACCTATCGAGACCGGCGGCGGGTGGATGAAGAGCGTGTCGAGCAGCAACGTGCCGGCGGACCACACCGGCTGCGAGAACGCGAACGACAGCGTCGTCGTCGTCGGCACGTTCACCGCGCCGTCGGCGGGCGTGTCCGACAGCACGCGGAACGTCGCCTGGCGATCCGTGATCGGAATCGAGGCGACGACCTTCCGGTGCGCCCCATCGATCACGTAGCCGTCGCCAATATCGTCGCCGTCAGCATCCGGCTGCCCGTAATCCACGATCGTCGGAAGGCCGGTTACGTCGTCGCCGGCACGAACGAGCATCGACGTCGGGTAGTACGTGCCGTCCGGTAGATACAGGGCATTGAAATCGCCCGTGTTCGAGATCAGACCAATGCCCGCCAAAGCAGCAAACGCCGCGGATGGATCCGGCGCGGTTATGTCAGGGACGCCCGGCGAGTTGCTCAGGTACACGAAGTTGCCGCCGTCGCCCCTCAACGCGGGAACGAGAGGCGGTACGGATACCTGACCCACGACACTCCCATTGGGAATCGCCGGTCCGGTCGAGAAGACGTGACGAATCGGTCCACCCCAGTAGCCGGTTGCGCTGGGCAGTTCGAAAAGCCACAGCGTGTATGTGGTATTCGGCGCAAGAACGACTTCAGCCGACAAGTGCCACAAGCCGTCCTCACCGAACGAGCCAATGAACGACGCGCCCATCAGAAGTCCGCTCACAGGCGGCGGGAACATCTGAATCTCTCCGACCCAGCCATCCTGCGGCGAATAGTCGTCGGAGAGCATCAGCTCGATAGTGGTCGGCACTCCGGAGACAACGTCTGTCTCGAACAATCCCGGCGAGGCCGCCACAATTCGCGGCCAGCCGAGTATCTGATCGACACCGACTTCGACGTCTGTAACCGCCTCGCCCGCCGCTACCACGATCGGGTCCGGGAGTCCGTCGTCGTTCTTGTCGAGGAAGCCGACGAGACCCATCGCTCCACCGTCCGAACCGTCGATGGTTCCACCCATCACGTAGTAGGTTCCGGGCTCGACGTTGCGGAGCGTGAAGTCGCTCCCGAACGAAAGCGACACACGGCTCACGAGATGAAGCTGCGACTCCAGGTTCATCACCGACGGCAATGTGTCGAAGAGCGCAACTGCGTACGCGGTTGGATCACCTCCACCGCCCACTCGCTCATCAACCGCTGCTTTCGCTGTGGTCTTGGCCGGAGCGTCTCCAAGGAACATGTCGGAGACTTCGATGCGCACTTGGCCCGATATGAACGCATCCGCCACGGTCGGACCCGTGCTGAACGCATAGGAGAGCGGCAAGTCCTGATCCCGCACGACGAGCACCTGATAGGTCGTGCCCGGATCGAGGAGTACATCTCTCAAGATCGTGAGGCCGTCCTCGCTGACGTACGTCCCGGAGGCTTCCCCGGGCGACGGGAAGACGGATATCTCGACTTCCGGATTCATCCCCTCATCGAGCAGCACGAGCTCGTCGAATGTTATCGCGATAGTCGTGTCGATCGCGACGTTCACCGCGTTAATGGCCGGATAGGCCGCTACGATACCCGCACCCAGGCCCTCGCCGAGCGCGATGGTGATCGCCTCGGCCTGCTCGCCGCCGACGATGGTCACCGTCTGCGGTACGCCCGCGGACGTGTAGAGACCGGGGCTCAGGTTCCCGGCGGAGGGAACGGCGGCGACATAGTACGTGCCGTCGGGTATCAGGCCCACGCGTACATGGCGCGTACCGCCGACACCCATCCACGCTA
>CAZEAI010000164.1:0-2025 GCA_964510105.1 uncultured bacterium | reverse complement strand
GTCCAGGCCCATCGGAGGCGTGCTCAGCAGACCTACCGCATACGCCTCGACGTCCGGTATCACGCCGAACGGAAGCTCGATATCCACGACGAGATTCCCGGTCGGCAGAGCCGCGCCGGTCGAGAACGGCACGACGACGGGTCGTCCGAACCGGACCTCCGTCTGGTCGTCGGCATCCCAGCCAACGGCTTCGGTCACTACCAACTGGTGCGCCGTGTTACCGTCGAGTTCGACAATCCAGGACACCGTATGCCCCTCGTTCGCAACGATCGCACTCGCGCGGTCCAGACCACCACCGGGCACAAGCATGGCCTCGATAAACGGACCACCCTCATCGCCCAAGATCGGATCGCTGAACGCCAGCGAGACGGTGTCGAACGTAGCAACATTCACGTCTAGCGCGGTCGGGTCGACATCGACGAGCGACAGGTCCGCGAAATCTATCATGGTCAAACGCCGGACGCTCAGATCGACGTCCACGAGGTCGACGTCGTTCGCGACTATCGGGTTCGCGATTCCGTCGCCGTCGGGATCGAACGATCCGTAGTATGCCTCCGGCAGCCGCGAGCCGTCGTCGAACGCCGCGGGGTTGATCCCGTAGCCGGAGATCCAATACCGGCCGGCCGGAACGCCGAGTGCCTCGTACGTACCGCCCGACGCCATGCCGAGGCGCGTCGGCTGAATCGCGTCGAGATCGAGGGAATAGGCCGGCTTCTCGCTCAGCATGACGAACTGGAACGTCGCCGTCGGCGATGGCACAACGAAGTCGCCGGAGACCACAGCTCCGCCGAACGCTGCCTCGGTCGTGAATGTGCCGAACCGAATCTGACTGCTCGACAACTCGCTTCCGACGCCGTCAGTCTCGTTGGGCATGATCATGTAGTCGAACGTGCCGCCGGATTCGAGCACGAACGCAACCTCAACGATTGTCCGGTCTTCGTTCCACGAGTACTCCGGCGGCGATGCCGGCCCCATGAGATCGATGCCTATGTTCGGGAATTCCTCACCGAAGTTCGGCATGTCAAAGTCGTTCTCGACGATGAGTTCCAATGGGCTGTCGAACTCGATTGTGAATATGACCTCGACGGAATCGCCACCGAGGGGCGTGCCGACAGAGGTCGCTCCATGGTCCGGATCGATGCTCACGATGCCGACCGGCGTCGCGGGCGGGCCGTAGACTCCCAGCCGCAGCCACACATCCTGATTCCAAACCACCTGCCCGGGCGCCGGATCCTGCCACGCTACGGTCCCGAACAAGCTCGGATCGCTGATCGCCTGGTACTCTACCTCGAGGTTGAACATGGCCACTCCGCGCAGCGCGTCGTGGACCTCGGGCACCGTCAGCCCGATCAACTCGGGAAATGCGACTTCGTTCGGTACGGGCGCGCCGAAGAATCGGCTGCCGTCAGGCTGCCATGCCCAGACCGCATAGAGATCGGAATCCGCAACAAGGGTCGCCTCTCGCGCAGGGCGCTCCGCTCCAGTGCGCGCGGGCTTGTCCACCCCGTACTCGCCGGGGAAGGAGAATCCGAGGAGGCCATGCGTCCCGTCCGGCAGTTCAACGAGGAAGACGGCGTTCGACAGACTGTACGTGCCGGAGGCGGCTTCCAGAGAGCCGTACCACGCCTCAGGGTCGTCTGGCGAGGGAAGCTGAGGCGTTCCCGGCCGGGGTGAGAGCATGGAAATCGCGCCGTCGTACGACACCCCGACGCGCGCAAACCTCACACCGTCACGCGCGGCGATGACGTCGTATCCTTCGCCCAGGCTGACGAGCTGAAGGTCTGCCGGGTTCGTCGTAGGAGCCCCGCCATCGGCGAAACTGAAGAGGTTCGATCGCCCGTCGGCGAAATACACGTCGCCCTGGACGAGGCCGAGCGGACTCGGCTCCAAGCCCATATTGATCATGTGCTGCATGCCGGTGATCGATATCGGATCGGGTTTGTTGTCGAGGTCGAAATCGAACGTGCCGATCAGGTAGCGACCATATTCAGGCGCCATGCCATGAAGTCGCGCCTCGGCGTAGAT
>CAZEAI010000163.1:0-8428 GCA_964510105.1 uncultured bacterium | reverse complement strand
GGCGTCGTTCCTGGTGAACACGCACCCACACACCCGCCCCTGCTTGCCCTCGTAGAGGATGAGAGCGCCTCCGGAGGCGCCGCTTCCGTAGGTGACGTTGGTGTCGAAGAGGCAATCCTCGAACTCCACATAGTCCGACCCGTGCGCGCTGACGGCGCCTCCCCAGCCGGAATAGCCGAACGTGCTGTCGGCGATGAAGTCGCATCCTACGAACGACATGTACGGGGAAGCCTCAGCGCTGACAGCCCCGCCCCGGTAGCCGTAGTTGTCGGTGAACGTGCTCGCGTTAGCGGTGAGAACCGCTCCCGGCGAGACGTACACGCCGCCGCCGAGGTCGTCCGCGTGACACTCGCTGATGACGACATCGCTCAGCCCCACGCGTGCATCCGGCCCCAGGAACAAGCCGCCGCCACGGTACCAGGGGTTCCCACCGTATGCATGTGCGCGGCTGATCCGTGTGAACGCAAACGAATTTGTGTCAGCCCCCATGATTCGGAAGCCTCGCCACGTATCGGTGAGCCATGGCAGGAAACGAACGCTGTCGCCCGCCGCGCCATATGCGTGCACCGCTCCGTTGACGATGATGTGCGCGTTCGCATCGAGAAGGACATCGACGCCCGATCCGACGACGAGCGTACTGCCCGCGGGCACGGTGATGGTGCCGACAACGCGGTACGGCGAGCCCTGGTTATCCCACTGCATGTCCGTCAGATTGCCGCGCAGCTCGGAGATGCGATAGGGTAGCGCGCCCATGTCGGCGCGCGAGCCATCTTTGTCGCGAAGCTCCATTAGATCGCCCGCGTCGATGGCAGGCGAGCCCGGCCCCGGCAGGTAGTTCAGATTCGCCGGGTCCGTGAAGAGCGGATCGGCGTTTATGTTGCCCGCTCCCGCGTATACGAGGGTGTCCTGGCGGATGTCCGAGAACCTGGCGTTCACGGTGCTGGCATCGACGTAGATCCCCTGCGGGGAGTTGTCCCACACGATGCAGTTCACGAGGTCGGCCGTCGATGCATACGCCCTGATGCCTCCGCCTATCTCGCTCGCCACGTTCTCCGCGAACGTGACGTTGATGAACCGGGCGTTCTGGGTCGTTTTGACTCGCACTCCCGCGCCGTTGACCGCTTCGTTGCGGGTGACGGAGCAGTTCAGCATCTCCAACGTCGCCGATTCAGCGAACACACCCCCGCCGTCGCGCAGCGCGACGTTACTGTCTACGCTGCTATTCGTCAGCCGCACGGTGGCATTATCCCAGAGCACGACGCCGCCGCCGTCGAGGACCGCATCGTTGCTGTCCACCGAGGAGTCGACCAGTCGCACATACGCATACGTGGAGACCGATAGGCCGCCGCCTGAGCCGCCGCTGGAGTTCCCAGAGATTGGGCTTCCATCGAACGTTACGTCGCCCCTGTTGTAGACCCGGACTCCGCCGCCGGAGTTGCCAGTCGTGTTCCAGTTACCTCGGATCGGCGAGTTCTTCACGATGGCCGTCGTGTAGTCCCAAAGAGCGAGGCCACCGCCCTGAATGGTGGTAGCGTTGCCGGTCACCGGGCAGTCCGTCATTACGAGATCGGTGTCATCCACAAACATCGCGCCGCCGGTGGCTTGGGAGCCTGTGCCGATGTTTCCGGTCAGGGGGCAGTTCGTCATTCGCACGGTCGACTGCCACAGTCGTAAGCCGGCTCCATGCCCGTAGTAGCCATACGTACGGTTGTCCGCAATCGGTGAGTCCCGCAACGTGAGAGTGGAGCGATTGACGTAGAATGCGCCGCCACCATCCCAGGCGCTGCTCGCGTTGCCGACGAACGGCGTACCCGAGATGGACAACGTCGAGTAGTTGTTGGCGTAGATTCCACCGCCGTCATCTCCCGACGTATTGCCGCCTACGTGGCTGTCGAGCATGTACAGTTCGGAGGCGTTGTACAGGCATATGGCGCCACCGTCGTCACCGGTAGCGGCATTTGAATCAATGACGCACAGCTCGATATCGCCCGACGATGCGTCCAGTACCAGCCCGCCGCCGGAGCCAGAGGCGGTATTTCTCTCGATCCGGGAGTCCAACAGCGTCACCGACGCGTTATTCACGGCGATGCCGCCTCCGTACGACGAGGTCGTGGTGTTGTCGTGGATCGTACAGCTCGTGAAGGATGCCGTCGCGCCGGAGGTGAGGTACACTCCGCCGCCCCCGACCGCCGCCGTGTTTCCGCTGATTACGACGTTGTCAAGCATGATCCGCGTACCACTGTCCACCGCATAGATCGCGCCCCCACGGTCGTCGGGAATGGAGCCGGACGCGCTTCCGCCGGAGAGCCGTACGTGCGAGAACGTACTCGTTTCCCCGCCGCTGATTCTCATGCCTCCCCACTCCGTGGCGACGTCGGGGACAAACAGAATGCTGTCCTGCGCTGTGCCGAGCGCCTCGATCACGCCCTGGACGATGAACGGCACGTCCACGTCGAACAGCACGTTGACGCCCGCTTCGATCGTCAGCGTTTCTCCCGCGGGAACGGTCACCGTCCCGGCGATGCGGTAGGGCGCACCAGCGGAATCCCAGGTGGCCGTCGCGATCGGGCCGGATACGACCGTCTGGGCGTTCGCCGTTCCCGATAGAATGACCGCCAGGCCAGTCACAACCATCATCATACAATGCCGCATCGTTCGCTCCCTGCTTAGCGTACGCTCGCTGATCGGCGGCGTGTACGCCGCCAATTCGCGAACCGGTAAGGTCTCAGACCGGCGAAGGACTCAGAACCTGTTGAAATGGATGTCTCGGTGTCCTGATACAATATACGCACCGAGTGAGGGCGTATATTGTGATCGGGCACACAGTCGAGCGCTTGATCACACGATACATGCGTCGTGACCGCTCTCGTCGCGTGCCGGTCCAGTCTCCTCGTCGGCTACGGGCGTCGCAGACCCCCCCTGGAGGAAATGCGAGCCGGACCACCGGGTGGCTGTTCTGGGATTCGTCGTGCGGTGTTTTTGGGTAACGGTCGCGCGCGATTCCGCCGAAGGTGTTGCACTTAACGGGTTATCGTGCCAGTTTTCAGAGTATATGGCCGATCAGCCATTCAAGGCCGAACTTGCCGGGAACAACGGGAGGATCAGGTAGGGACAGGAGGATCACCATGGCCGGAGAAACTGTCACAATCATCGACAACCGCACCGGAGAACAGTACGACGTGCCCATCAGCCACGGGCTCTACCCCAACTACGGAGCCTACATCCCCGCCATCGACCTGCGCAACATCAAGAACGGTGAAGACGACTTCGGGTTGCTGAGTTACGATCCGGCGTTCATGAACACCGCTTCGTGCGAAAGCGCAATCACATTCATCGACGGGGAGAAAGGCATCCTGCGCTACCGGGGATACCCCATCGATCAGCTCGCCGAGAAATCCACGTACCCGGAGGTAGCATATCTCCTGTTGTTCGGGGAGCTTCCGAGCAAAGCCGAACTCGACGAGTGGAGCGATGAACTCGCCGAACACGCCCCCGTCCATGAGAACATCAAGAAGATCATGGACGGATTCTGGCACGACGCCCACCCCATGGGGATATTCGCGTCGGCCGTCGGGGCGTTCTCGACGTTCTACCCCGATGCGAAGGATGTGCTGGATGCCGACAATCGCCGTCTCCAGATCAGCCGGCTCATAGGCAAAGTCTCGACGATCGCCGCGTTTTCGTACCGCCACAGCCTCGGACACGAGTACATCTACCCGGACCCGTCGTTGTCGTACTCAGCGAGCTTCCTGAAGATGCTCTTCGCCCACTTCAACTGGTCCGGCTACGAGGTGGACCCCGTCATCGAGCGCGCCATGGACGTGCTGTTCATCCTGCACGCCGACCACGAGCAGAACTGCAGCACGACCACTATGCGCGTCGTCGGCAGCTCGCTTCCCGACCCGTACGTCGCGATAGCTTCCTCCGCCAGCGCGCTGTACGGCCCCCTTCACGGCGGCGCGAACGAGCAAGTGCTCAGAATGCTTGCCGAGATTGGATCAGTCGACGGCGTGTCCGCTTACGTGGACCGCGCCAAAGCCGGCGAGCTGAGGCTCATGGGGTTCGGGCACCGCGTGTACAAGAACTACGATCCGCGCGCACGGATCATCAAACACATGTTCGACCAGGTCTTCGCGGTGACCGGGTCCAACCCGATGCTGGACATCGCGCTGGAACTCGAAAGGATCGCGCTGGAGGACGACTACTTTGTGCAACGGAAGCTCTATCCGAACGTGGACTTCTATAGCGGACTGATCTACGAGGCGATCGGTCTGCCGACCGACATGTTCCCCGTGCTCTTCGCAATTCCGCGCACCTCCGGATGGTTGTCGCAGTGGCAGGAGATGCTGACGGACAGCGCTCAGAAGATCGCGAGGCCGCGCCAAATCTACGTCGGGGAAGACGAGCGCGACTACGTTCCGATCGAGAAACGCGGTTGAACGTCGTCGGAGGTCACGAATAGAAGAACTGGGCCGTCGCGGTGCATGGTTGGAGCGGTATCAGACGCACCCAGTGCGCCGCGAGCCCCTCCGGGAACACATGCACTGTGTAGCCGTCCTGTGTTTCGACCTCGGCGTACCGGTTCCACGCGCAGGTGCCCTGGAAGTCGATCTCGACGACGAACCGCGCCGTATCTGGGCCGTCGTGGCTGATGTGCAGGCATTTCCGGTCGAATCCTGTCATCAGGAATGGGTCCGACGGCACTTCCGGCTCCACGGCATCCTCCCACCACGGGCCGCCCCAGCCGGCGGGGGTGCCTCCCATGGACCAGAGGTCGTCGGTCTTGCCGAGCCACAGGTTCGCCTGCGGTTGTCCGGCAAACGGGTTGCTGTCGTTGATCGGCGTCGCCTGATCGCCCGCCATGGCAAGCAGCCCGTTCCATGAGCAGTAGTCCGGGACGATCCGCAAGTGGCGGCATATCGGCACGACTCCCCACACGGAGTCGGCGTACGTCATCGCCGGTAGCTCGTAGAACATCCCGCTCGCGTCCATGAGCCAGCGCTCGGACTCCACCTCGCGGATGCGCGGCCACTCCGTCGTCCAGGCGTGGTCCTGCGTGTGGGTGCTCTTCGGCAGGCGGTAGAGCTTCCAGTCGGTCTCCGGGAGGTAGACGGACAGCAGCGCCGACGCCCTGTCCTGCCCGACGGCGTAGATTGCACGTCCGAGTTCTCCCGACACCCGGCCCGTGACCGTGTTGAACTGTGTTCGTGCGATCGTGCGCCAGCGCTGACCGTCCCACTCCGCGAGCCGACCATCGCTCTCACCGCGCTGGAAGTCATCCGCGTAGTACGAGTTGTTCGCGACGACGAGTCGGCCGTGACCGGTGAACGCATCTTTGTAGTGTGATCTTCGTGATACGTCGAGTTCGTCGTTCACATTCGTCAGGAGCGTGGACTCCAGCGTATCCACGTCGGCTTCGAAGAGTTCGCCCTCCATGCCGAGGAAGTACACCTTCCGCTCAGGGTCTTCGAGATGCCGCGCCGTGGCGGTCAGACGGGTGTCCACGAGGCCTGCGAACGTGCGGACGTCGCCGTCGATGCCGATGGCGTGCGGGCCGATGATGAGCTGGTTCGATTCAGCGTGGATGATGCGGTTGGCGTACGTACCCACCTGCGAGGCGGGATGCTTCTCGATGTGCAGGCCGTCATCCACCGAAAACAGACCGGTGCCGCCGCCTGTTTCGGTCTTGTGGGCTACATACGTCACGAACCACAGCCGATTCGCCCACGGCATGAGTGCGCCGATGCCGGTCTCCGACCGGGCCGGCAGATGGTCCGCTTTCACGGCCAGGTGCGGAAACGTACCGCCGACGTTGACTCGACTCGCCTGATCGCTCATCGGTGCTCACCTCCGTAGTTCGACGCCATGCCGCTCAGCGCGGTCCCCATTTCCACTGGAGCAGGAGTACGTCTATCGCCTTGAAATGCGTCATCTGCCTGCGGGCGAAATTCTGCTCCAGATAGCGAATCAGGTCATCGTCCGGGATATTCATCGCGTTTACGAACCATACTCTGCGCCGGCCTTGCGCGGCGGCGCGCAGCAGCTCGGACGTGTCATCGGCCCCGGTGCAGAGCGCGTCTACCCTCTTCGGAGATCCGAGTCGCTCGAAGTAGTAGTCCAGGTAGTGGGGCGAGTTCACGTTGCCCACCACCGGCAATTCGCCGATTGTCTCCGCCTGGTCGAGTATGTGGCGCACGGCGGCTCTGAAGTTCTGCTTGTGGTATGTGGTGTAGTACTCCCCGAAAACCGCGAAGTTCGCCAGTGCGATCGTGGCGGCAACGGCGGTTACGGCGATGATTCGCCGTGGGCTGCGCAGTGTGTCTATCATTCGCGCGACGATGAAGTACAGCGCCGGCGCGCAGATCACGAGGCCCCTCGGCACGAGAATCGGCCGCACGTAGATGCTGAACAGGTGGACGACGGTGAACGGGATCAGGAGCCACGCGAGTACGAGGATCTCAGGGAGGTAGATCGATCCGCGCCACCGTCGCATGGCCAGGCCGAGCACGGCCATCAGGCAGACGAACCCGACGCCGCCCAGCCAGTAGGAGTCATTCAGCATGTAGGCGTGAAGCCGCAGCAGCTCGTAGAGGTACGGCGCCGGTTTCTGTATCCACGTCGGGCCGCCTGTTGTGCCCACTTCGATGGCGACTGGAACCCAGGGGAGAAGCACGAGCGCCACGGCCGCGCTGACTGTCGCCGTCAGCGCGATATTGCCGCGGTAGACGACGGCGAGAACACACAACGTCACGAGTTGGAGTCCGACGTAGATGACGCCGTAGTAGCTCAGGTAGCAGACCGCGGCGGCCGCGGCGAAGTAGTACGCGCCGAGCCTGATGGACACGCGGTCGCGATCTCGTATCAGGGCCGCGACCTCGAGGAACAGCCACGTGCTGCCCAGCGCGCCCAGCATGAGGATCGAGTACGTGCATGCCTCCTGGCTGTAGTAGACAGGCCATCGGAGCACCGCGAGCAGTGTGGCGCCGATCAGACCCTCCCGTTCGCTCAGGAACCGCCTCCCGAACAGATACATCAGGGGTATGACGAGGATGCCGGTCATCGCCGAGGGAAACCTCAGCGCCCACTCGCTGTCGCCGAGGACCTGCATCGTCGCCCACATGATCAGGTAGTAGCCGGGCGGATGTCCCCATCGTTCAGAGCCCTCGGCGAGAAGGCCTGAGAACGTACCCGATCGCGAGAGCACCCAGGTCGTCAGCTCGTCATTCCACAGCGACTGGTAGTCCAGTCTCCACAGCCTGAGGAACGAGCCCAGGACGATTACTACCGTCAGCCATGCGATGACCGTGCGCCGGCTCATGCCGAGCCGTGGCGCGCCTTCCGGTTTGTCCTGGGTTTCGGGCGCGCCGCTGCCGCTATTCTCCGTGGTCATGCGATGCTCTCCATGTACTCGCTCAGAGCGCGGCCGAGGTCCGCGCCGAATGCTCTTGCCGTCGACTGGTTCACCTCGGAGCCGCTCGCGTTGGCGTAGGGTACTTCGATTCCCGCCGACAATCGAACGCCGTCAATCTGTGACGCCCAACGGTTGAAGCTCATGCCCTCCACGCTGTTCGCTCCGGTGTTCCAGGCCACGCCGTAAGGCAGGTAGTCGTTCGCGTCGACGGGTAGTGGCCCTCGGCAGATGCCTTCGAGGACACGGGAGAACCTTCGCTGTTCTTCTGCCACCTCGTCCTCCGGGCTCCCGACGAGGTAGATCACCTCGTTGTGTTCGCCCGCGATCCAGGGACAGTGCATATCCAGGGCGACACGGAGCCGGTCACCCGCCCACGTCGGGACGATTTCTCGAATCGCGGCCGTCGTGGCGTGGACGCTCTCCTCCGAGTAGTCGCGATTGTGGTCGCGAGGAGCCCGCGCCTTGCCTTGATCGCCGTCTTCGACTCCGTCCTTGTCGACGAACGGCACGATGAGGAATTCGACGTTCCCGCGAAGCCAGGCGGCCTCGTCGCCGTCATTCGTGACGATGAACCGTGTCAGCCCCTCCAGCGTGTAGGAGGCCATCATCTCGCACGCATGGTGGCGACATGTCAGGATGGCGCGTTGAGTCGGCTCGCGATCGATGCAGCCGACCCGGGCGTACTCGGCGGCGCGGCCCTTCCCGGTTGTGCATAGCGCGTGCGTCGAGAAGTGGGCATTCGGAGACAGCTCGCCCACGAAGCGGCTCCAGTTCGCCTCCATGTAGGGCATGCCGAAACTGAAACGAACGCTCTGGGCGTCGTCAGGAAACGTGAAGGCGAACGAATTGCCGTCGATGTTGGCGTCGTTGAGCCAGCTCCACGTCCAGCCTTCGTCAGGCGAACACGCCGGACCTCGGACGCCGATGGCCCGGCTCTCGGTGAACTGGAATCGGAGCGTTCGACCGCCGGCATTGCGGACGCGGAAATACCAGTAGAACCAGTCGCTATCAGTGTCG
>CAZEAI010000162.1:3810-8491 GCA_964510105.1 uncultured bacterium | reverse complement strand
CGGTGTCCACCATCGCATCGGAATCCTGCTGGCTCGAGAGGGTCGGAACGCAGCTCCAGCGGGGTCGCCCACGGGTGTAGCCACGAGACTCGCCACATCCCGATGGTCTGCGCGAGCATCGCGGCCCGCACGGCAATCGCGTCTTGTGGACGTGCCCCCAACCAGCGCGCATGGTATCCTTCGCGTCGACGACGTTCAGCACCCATCGCCCATCAGCCCGGAGAGCGGAATGCGACTGACCGACATCTTCCCGACGATCCCGCAGGTCGAGCGCCTGCTCGTGTGCGAACCCGAATTCGAGAACATCGACACGGTGATCTGGCTGCGCGCGCTCCAGGGGCTCGTAAACCGGGATGAGCCGCACATGTACATCGTCCCGGCGGGTGCGCGGATCCACGCGGGCGGGCCGCCGAGGAAGGAAGACCACTGGCTCGCGTATTACGATGAGAGGTACGGATTCCCGACTGAATCCCTCGACGACCTCGACGAGATACTTGAACGCTACAAGCACCTCGTGGACGGGTACGTGGTGTACGATACCGACGACGTGATACAGACCCAGAATCTCGCCATCACCCGCGCCGGGCTGGAGAACGTGCTGCCCATCGCGCCGAGCCAGGAGCACTGGGTCACTCGCCACGGAATCGCGAAGCGCGACGATCTGCGCGGTGGGTTCGACAACGACTGGGATGCCGCGGAATGGGCCATCGACAACCTGTGGCCACGCTGCAACCAGCGTATCTACGCGAATCTGTGCATCCACCGGTCGGAGAATCGATCCATCTGGCACCCGAATTCGCACGATCTCGACGACTACCTCGTGTACACCAACGCGTTCGCGCTGGATCTCGTGCGCAATCGCATGTTCCGGCGCCAGATGGACCTCGCCCACCGTATGTACGCCTCCGGCGACGCGCCCGGCGCGCAGATGAATTGGCATTGCGCGTGGGAGCAGGAGAAGGAATACGTCGCCGAAGCGGCGAAGTTCGGCTATTTCACGCTGTGCAGCGTCGGATCGCCGAACATGACTATCCACGGCGGCATCGGCGACACGGAGAAATCGTATTCCCAGCCGTTGCCGGCGCCGGAGGAGTGCAAGACAGAGCGCGACAAGGTCTACGTCACGCTCTACAACAGCGATGGCGACGCGACCTGGGTTATGCACAACCTGCAATCGAAGAACTGGCTCGCGCCCGGTCGCGGCCGCACCGACTTCGGCTGGGGGTTCCTGCCGCTCATGGTTCAGCTCGCACCCGGGATGTACGAGTACTACCACGAGACACGCGGACCGGGAGACGTATTCTGGGGGCCAAGTTCGGGAGCGAGCTACACGTACTCGTTCCTCTGGCCGGAGGAACACGTCGGTCTGTACCTCGACGAAACACGCCAACTTCTCGACCAGTCGGGGCAGAACGGCTGCAACATGGTCAACTGGTACCTGCAGGACTGGTGGCGCGAAGTCGAGGACGAGGCCGCGATCGCCCGCGAGAAGAAACATCTGGCATCCGGGCCGGGGCTCGTCTGCGGCCTGGGGGGATCGCCCTACGCGCGGAGCTACGTGGCCGGCCCAATTCCGAAGCTGCACTCGGTTCACATCGCCAACGCGGGCCGCGACAACGTCGAGGACATCGCCCGATTCATCCGCGAGTGCCCGACGCGCCCGCTCTTCATGTTCCTCTTCGCGCAGATCGCCGAGGACGTGTGGGAACAGGTCGCCTCCGACATCGATGCACTCGACGAGCGTCCCGACGTGGAAGTCATGGGCATGGACCGGTTCTTCCTGACGCTTCAGGACGCCATCGGGCGCGATCTCGTCGACGATCCGCTCTACGAGACGAACGACGCGACCGCCGAGACATGGCTCAAACAGCCCGGACGTCATCGCCTGCCCATCGCGGAGAAGATGTGCGACGAACTCGCCGCTATGGCCGGTGCCGATCCGGTGGATCGGCGTAAGCACATCGCCGACGCCGGCTGGACGGACCTCGTATCGCGCGAGCTCGAGGGCGTGGGAGGCGACCGCGAGAAGTTCCTCACGCTGTTCGAGGGGCGCCCGGGCCTGACCGAGGTCGAGGAGGCGGACGCCCTGCTCTACGTGGCGTTCACCCTCGCGTGGGCGACGGTCCGCGCGGCGATCGAAGCGCAGGGCATCTACGCGAACCACCGAACGCAGTGCATCGAGGATTTCTCGCGCACGTGCGGAGACATCTGCGATACGACACCGTTCGAGAAGCTGTTCGACGCGTGGGAGCGGTGGGAGTCCGGTGCGCCTGAAATTGGCGAGGTCGTCGCGTGGTGCCGAGGCATCGCCGTCGAGACACCGAAGCTGCGCGATGCGCTTGGTCCGGACGAGTCGGAGGAGGAGTTCTCCGGCTGGCCGCCCAGGACGATCTGATGTCGGAGAAGTCTGCATGATATCCGAAGCAGGGAGATCACGATGAGACGCCACGCCGTTCACTGGATTCCGCTTCTGCTGTCAGTCGCAGCGATCGGATGCGCCGAGCACGCTCCTGTGCCGTCGGGTACGGTGGTACCGCGCTCCGTCACGTACGCGGACGACCCGACGCCGGAGGACCCGGCGCTGCTGCTCTTCGCGTACATCCCGCCGTCGTATCTCGCGGACAACGCGGAGTACTTCGCGGATGCCGGCGTACGAGGCGTAATGGTCGGCAGGATCATGGACAACTGGCGAACCGACGTCTGGCGGCAGCCCATGACGTTCACTCCCGATCAGCCCGAGGGGCGAGTCGTCGGCGAGGAGAATCCGCTCCTTCAGATGTGCCGCGCGATGAATGCGCGTTGCGACTCGGTCGGCATTCGATACAACTCGGTGAAGACGTCGTTCTCCGGGTACCTGCCGGATTGGTACGACGACGCCGGCTGGGCGGAGCTGTGCGAGAATCACCGGCAATGCGCGATCTTCGCCCGCGACGCCGGCTTCGCCGGGATATCTCTCGATATCGAGTACGTCAGCGAACGCTACGCCCTCGATTTCGAGGAGTATCTCGTTCCCGGCTACAATCGCACGGACATGCGAGCGATGGCGCGTCGGCGCGGCAGCGAACTCATGGCGGCGATGCTGGATGAGTTTCCGGAGATGCAGCTCTGGCAACTGCCCGAAGGCGTGCAGGGATATGGCCCGCTCGCCGCGGACCTCTTCGCCGGGATGGTCGGCGCCATGTCCGCACGGGATGCATCGGGCGGCTACCACCTCAGCACGGAGGGCATCTACTACAACCCGTCGCCGTTCGACGTGCTGAAGCACTACTCGACCGTGAAGCGCTCGGTCGATTCGACCCTCGGCGCGCTGCCCGACGGCGAGGCGCTTGCGTGGTGGAACCGGAACGGCAGCTACAACCTGGGCATGTATCCGCTGGGCTTCTACCGGGAAATCGTGGACGAGAAGCTCAACTTCCTGGGCTACGGCGGGCGGTACGATATCTACGGCGATGAAATCGTGGGATCGTACGCGGACAAGGCGGGCAGCAACTACTCTCCGGCGGATTTCAGGCGGCAGGTCGGCGCCGTTCGCCTCCTCGATCAACCATTCATGTGGGTCTACTGCCACGGCTCGGTGCTGTGGCGCATGACGCTCGACGAGATGCGGCGCTATCACGGCACGCGTTCAGACACCATGCCGGTTGCCGACGATCTCGACGAGTTCCTCTCGGTGCTCCGTGATCGTCAGGTGCTGGACGATCCACTGTATGCCGACGCATTCGCCTCCGTGACCGAGCGCGGAGAGGCGCCGAGCTATCCCGGCTTCGCGCCGACGTGGCGGCACCTGGGACCGTTCCCCTGTCGCAGCGGCGCCGAGTTCACGCGGCAGCATTTCCCCGAAAACTCCGTCGTTCTCGATGCGGCATACCCGGAGTTCGAGGGCTTCGACACGCCGAGCGACTCGCTCGGATGGAACCGCGCCGATGTGGATTCCACTGCGTATGTCGACTTGAAATCCCTCGTGAGCCGTCAGGACACGGTGCTCGCCTACAGCACCGCCTCGGTTCGAGTATCCGGACCGACGACGGCATACCTGCATTTCGGACACAACGACTATGGGGCGGTCTTCGTGAACTCGGAGAAGCTCTATGAGGTCGTCGAGGAGGGTACCGCATACCTCGACGGCGACGTATTCGTGGTGAACCTGCGTGCGGGCACTACCCGGATACTCGTGAAGACCGGTGACGTGGGCGGCTCGGGATTTGGCTTCTACCTGCGGATACTCGACGCGGATGGACGCGAGATTCCCGGCCTCGTTTGGGGAGAGTGATCGACGCTGACGTCGAAGGGAGTCATCAGTGGTCTTCTGTGTAGCAGCGTCGCCATTCCTCGAATTGCACGCCGTGACGCCCGAGACCGTGCGGCGACTCTTCGCGGAACTTGCGGACCTCGGCATCGGCGGCGTCAAGGTCGACTACCAAGCGCCTGAGACCGGCGTCGAATGGCTGGGGTACGCTGCCATGATCGCCGAGGGCGCTCGCGAGTGCGGGCTGCGAATCTCGGCGCACGCGCCGACACCCGACATCAGTGCGACGGATCCGGCCGCGCGGCGGGATGCCGTCACCACGGTGCGCGAGTACATCGCCAGGATTGGCTTAGACATGCCGGGCGTCGTCATCGCTGTGCATCCCGAAGACCACGCCCCCATCCGCAATCGGGGTGACGACGAGGCGAGGATCGA
>CAZEAI010000162.1:0-3800 GCA_964510105.1 uncultured bacterium | reverse complement strand
CGGCAGCGTTGAGGAACTCGCGAAGGAAGCGTCTGCCGTCGGGGCGCGCATCGCGCTGGAGAACATGCGACATCGTCCCGACGCCTCTAACCGAACGGGCATGTTCGTGGATCAGCTCTCGGAAATTGTCGCCGACGCCGATCCGTCGACGGTTGGGATCTGCTTCGACACCGGGCACGCGAACATCAGCGAACGCGATGATCTCGCGGCCGTGTTCGAGCGCAACGCGGCACGCATCATCCACATCCACTACGACGACAATCTCGGCGTCGACGATTCGCAACTGCCTCCCGGCGAGGGCAATATCGACTTCGATGCCCTCTTCCATGTCGCGGCGAACTCCGGGTACGACGGCATGGTGGAGCTTGAGGTGAAGGTTCCCGACGGCGACGACCCTCGTGCGTTTCTGGAGCGAAGCGTCGGGTACTATCGGCAGGCAACCGGCTGAGGCGGCTGAGCGCCGGTGCGCCGGTGCGCCGGTGCGCGCCACCGAACGACGACAGATGGAGGGATTCATGCCCTGGACGACAATTGCGCCCTACACGTACGCGATCGACTACGCGAACGATCATCTGGAGAATGAGGGCTACCTGCGGAACGTCCGGGAAGGTCGGCCGCAACTCCTGCACACGTTTGCCGACACGCCGCTGAACTCATGGGCGGGCAACGCGATCCAGACCGGCGGCGAGGCGTTCCGACACATTTCCGCCGCCGAGATGCCCGCCCGCATCGAATCGCTGAAGGCCTTCGTCGCACAGGCGCATGAGGCCGGCGCGAAGCGGATGATCCCCTATGTCTGCACGATGATCCTGGTCGGTAACGCGGAAACCCGCGACGGCTTCTGGAAGCTCTACGACAACTGGGATGACTTCGAACGCCTCGGCATCGGTCCGAAGCCGGACACCGACCCTATCGAATGGCTGCAAACCGGCGCGGACAAGCTCGAAGCGGAAGGTCTGTACAAGTACGAGCCGAGCGTCCACCATCCCGCGTGGCGACAGTACCTGAGAGCGTGCGTCGACCTCGTTGCCCAGTGTGGCTACGACGGCACGTTTCTCGACGTCAACGCGCTCGTGAGCTACCACGAGGTCGATCGCGTCGCGTTCTCGGAGTATCTCTCCGAACGCTACTCGATAGACGAGCTGGGCGATCTGTTCGGAGTGCGCTCCGGCGAGGATGTGCGCCTGGGCAAGCCGGGCGACGGACTGCTGTGGTTCGAGACGGCGCGGTTCCGAGCGTGTGCCATGGGTCGGCTCTTCGCCGAGTTGCGGGATGTTGGGCGGAAGCACGTCGACGGCTTCTTCGTTACGGTGAATAACTCTCCGATGAGTACGATCGAGGCGTTCTACACGCGTCGCGACTGCGGCCAGGGGCTGGCGCACGTCCACGATTCGTGCGATGCCGTGATGTTCGAGGAGATGCAGCAGCCGGGGCGCTTCGGCGCGGATCGCATCTGCGACTGCATCCTTCAATTCAAGTACGCTCTTGCACACGGCGCCACAGGCGTGACGCTCCTCTACAACGCGACAGATCACGATGGCAATATGCTTTCAAACGCCGAAGCTGCCGCCGCAGGTGGCGGAGCGTTCGTCCAACCCGGGCTCGGCAGGATGCCCGAGATGGCGTTCTGGGGCGACTGGTTCCAGGATCACACAGAACTGTACGCCGGGAAGGAATCCGTCCACGACGTCGGCGTGCTCTTCTTCGCGGATCAGATGTACTGGGAGAATCGCGAACACATCGAGGCCGCATATCGGCTCCGGACGGCGCTCTCCGACAGCCACATACTCTTCGACTTCCTCGTCGAGCCGCACTTCACGCCTGAAGACGTTGCCTCGTTCGGCGTCGTGATCGTGCCACACGTACGGCACATGAGTCGCGCGCAGATGGACGTCCTTGCCGGATACGTCGCGAACGACGGGCGAGCCGTCATAATCGGCGAGTGCGGGACGTTCGACGAGAGGGGCAAGCGGCACGAGCAGCCGCTCCGGACGTTACTCGACCCCCACAGCGAACGCGTGCGTTATGTCGAGGGATATGCCGACCTCGTCCCCGATCGCGGAGATCAGATGTACGAGCTTTCCGAGGAGTTGACGAACTCCTGGGGCAGCGGTCCGCCCGATTTGCCGGATCGCGCGGCTTCAGTGGATGAAGCTCAGTCGGCCCGGAACTACCCACTCGTCGACGTGCTGCGTGCGCTGACGGGCGAACGGCTGACGTTCCTCGGCGACACAGTTCCGTACACACTTCGAGTAAACGCCTACCGCGATCCTGCCAGCGGGAAGATCATCGTTCACCTCGTCAACTACGATCTGCCGGTCACCGGGAGAGCCACGTCCGGCCCGCCGATACCGGCGCGTGATGTCCACCTCGCCGTACCGGCGAAGAGCGCCCGTGCCTGGATACCCAACGGGATGCAGGGCGAAGAGCTGCCGGCCGGACCGGATGGCGTCAGGGTGCCGGAGGTGGAGGTGTACGCGATGATCGAGGTCACGCCGCTGTAGGCGAACTCCGTCCGCTTCATCCAGAAAGCCGGCCCATACCTTCTTCGCAGCGCTGTCCTCCCCGTGTGGCGGGCAGCGTTCCCGTGATCTGCGTCACACCTCTGCATCACGCCGGCCTCGCGCGACGTGTGCAGCGCGTCTCCGCCTGACTTCTCGATGCATGCTTCCGCGGCCCATGGGACGGAGGTTCACGGAGGAGTCTGCACGAAAGTATCGAAAAACATCCTAACGGCTCTTGACAAGTCATGTCGAAGGGTGCTACTTTGCTTGAGGGAAGGCCTGCGTCAGTGCAGGAGGAGATGCATAGCGATGGTTGATGATCATGCACTCAGTTTTTCGCGACGGCGTGACGCAAATCACGGCACGACACCTTCCCACGTGCGATATACCGTTGCGATAGGTGCGGCAAACACTACAGGACGTGGCACAGATCACATCTGAATGACTTAGTCGGATGGTTGGGGGGCACACTATGAAAACACGGATCTTGCGTCGGCTCGCGGCGACTGCGATCGCACTGGGCGTGATAGCGCTTGGCGCGGTGAGTTGTTCGGACAGCCCGATGCAGTCACGCGGACACGTTGCGGAGCTGGCGTCACCGATGGCGCAGCTTGCAGCGATCGGCCAGACGTTCCAGGATGACACGCCGGGAGAACTGGCCGGGATCGACATCGACGGCGCGTATGCCGAGGCAATGCTTGCCAGGCCGAGCGGCGCGAAGTCGAATCTCATCAGTTTCGCTGAGACGAACGAGGACGAAGTAGACTTCTCGACCAGGCGCTGGCTCGTGAAATCGCAGGAGATCTCGGCGAAGGATGGTGGGACCATCGTGTTCGGCACGAAGAAGGTCGGCTACTCGACGTTGGAGATTCCGGCGGACGCTCTCGATGAGGACGAGGTTATCACGATCGTCCACAAGCTCAAGGGCAAGCGCGACCTGTTCCTGTTCCCGCACGGCACCGAGTTCAACGCGTCGGTGACGGTGCGCTTCTCGCTGGAAGGGCTGAGCAATCGGCAGCTGAGGAATCTGCTGAATATGCGGCTCTACTATCATGATCCAGATCCGGACGGGAACCCCGACACCGACGACGGTGGCTGGCAGCTCATCCCGAGCGACAGCGATGGCAGCTACGTCGTCGCGACACTTGAGCATTTCTCGCGCTACGCAGTCGGCAGTGACCGGTAGGCGATACCGATGCTTAGCGAAGTTTTTTCAGTTTTATTGGCCGGCGTGATAGGGATCACGACGCACGGCGTTGCGATTCTCTATCCTAGTCATCAGTAAGTCACAGAGCC
>CAZEAI010000161.1:0-8606 GCA_964510105.1 uncultured bacterium | reverse complement strand
GCGCGCCCGAAGTTCCGGGCACAGCACTAAAGAACGCTCCGTGGACGGCTCGGAGCAATAACGACGGCTCCTGGGAGGGCTTCGGTGAAGATCGGAATCACGTGCCATCACACCTACGGCGGGTCAGGGACCGTCGCGACGGAGCTCGGAATGGCGCTTGCGCGGCGAGGGCACCAGGTCCACTTCGTGACGTTCGATCGCCCGTACAGGCTCAGAGCCCATCCGAACATCTACGTCCACCAGGTGGACGTGATGCACTACCCGCTGTTCGAGCATACTCCGGTAACCCTGT
Source organism: uncultured bacterium (assembly GCA_964510105.1). Classification (GTDB taxonomy): domain Bacteria; phylum Latescibacterota; class MWCZ01; order MWCZ01; family MWCZ01; genus CAZWQW01. Next base: position 8,314 of record CAZEAI010000161.1, on the reverse strand, counting down.
CCCTCGCGGCCAAGATGGGCGCCGTATTGTGCACGGAAAACCTCGACCTGCTGCATGTTCACTACGCGATCCCTCACGCGACCGCGGCGTATCTGGGGCGCCAGCTTTGCCACAAGAAGGATGTTCGCATTATCACGACTCTCCACGGAACCGACATCACGCTCGTTGGGCAGGACCCGTCCTATTACGCGATCACGAAGTTCTCGATAGAACAGTCCGACGGCGTCACCGCCGTGAGTAACTGGCTGCGGGAGGAGACGATCAAGGAGTTTGGCGTCGAGAAGCCCATCGACGTGATCTACAACTCGGTGGATACCGATCGCTTCCGTCGACTGGACATCGACCCGCAGGCACGTGCGCGATACGCGCCGCACGGACAGCCAATCGTTGTGCACATCTCGAACTTCCGCCCCGTGAAGCGCGTGGAGGACGTTGTGCGCGTCTTCGCCCGGATTCGAGCGGAGATGCCGGCGAAACTGCTCATGATCGGTGACGGCCCGCTCAGAATGCCGGCGCAGGAACTCGCTACCGAACTTGGCGTGATGGACGACACGTGGTTCCTCGGAAAGAAGGATGAAGTGGAGCAGTTCCTCAGCATGGCGGACCTCTTCCTCTTCCCCAGCAGATCGGAGAGTTTCGGGCTCGCGGCGCTGGAGGCGATGGCCTGCGGCGTACCAGTTGTGGGGGTGAACTCCGCCGGGCTGCCCGAGGTCATCGACGACGGCGAGACCGGATACCTGTGCGAGGCCGGTAGCGTGGATTGCATGGCGGAGCGTTCGCTGGAACTCCTACGGAACGATGACACCCGGACCCGGATTGTCGATGCTGCCCAGGCTCAAGTCCGAGAGCGATTCACCCATGACGCCATCGTCGACGAGTACGAGCGGCTGTACGAACGCGTTCTGAACGGGGCGTCGGCCGACGTGTAGGACGCCCGCGCGGCGCTTCTCATGCCGTTTTGCCGCCGCTATCATTTCTGACGGAGCGTGCACACCCAGCGCGGTGTTGCCGTCCGTCCACCCATTCGCCGAGCTAACCGGGAGGCCCCATGAGCCGGAGACGGCCCGCGGACCCTGTAGCCATAGATCACATACTGCCTCGCGTCCTGAAACCGAGCCGGTACATCGCCAACGAGCGCAATGTCATCCGCAAGGAATGGTCCGACGACCGGGTAACGATGGCGCTCTGTTTCCCGGAAGTGTACGAAATCGGCATGTCCAACAACGGCATGCGGATTCTCTACCACCTGGTGAATCGTCGCGACGACGCCATCGGCGAGCGAGCGTACTGCCCCTGGCCGGACATGGAGGCGGAGATGCGTCGCGTCGGCGCGCAGATGTTCAGCCACGAAACGCGTCGACCGCTGGCGGCATTCGACATTGTGGGCTTTTCGCTCTCCTACGAGCTGACGTACACGAACGTTCTCACCATGCTCGACCTCGCGGGGATTCCCCTCCTCGCGCGGGACCGGAGCGACGGCTCTCCGCTCATCCTGGGCGGCGGGACGACCATGGCGAACCCGGAGCCGATGGCCGATTTCTTCGACGCGTATCTCATCGGCGACGGCGAACGCGCGTTGGACCGGATCCTCGATGTGGTGAAGCGTGGCCGTGAGACCGGAGCGACCCGTCGCGAGTTGTTGCTTGAGCTGGCGCGGCTCGAAGGCATCTATGTGCCGGAGTTCTACGCCGTGTCCTACCGCGAGAACGGTTCCGTTGACGAGATGCGGCGGCTGGTTGACGACGTCGCGCTGCCGGTCAAGCGCCACATCGTGCCGGAGCTTCTGCCCGACGAGGTGCCTGACGCGCCGATCGTACCCGTCACGGAGATCACGCAGGATCGCCTTGCGATCGAAGTCCTGCGCGGATGCACGCAGGGGTGCCGGTTCTGCCAGGCTGGCTACTTCTATCGTCCAATTCGCGAGCGGTCGCCCGAGGAGGTTCTCGAAATCGCCCGGAAGGGCGTCGATTCCGGCGGGTGGGACGCGATCAGTCTGATCTCTCTCTCCACGGCGGATCACTCCCGTGCCGGAGAACTCGTGGGGCGCACCGCCAAGGCGTTCGCGGAGCGTGGCGTGAGCGTCTCCCTGCCGAGTCTGCGCGCCGACGGGTTCTCGGTGAATCTGTGCGAGATGATCGGCGAAGTGAAGAAGAGCGGCTTCACCTTCGCGCCCGAGACCGGGTCCGAGCGCTTGCGGCGTGTGGTGAACAAGAACATCACCAACGAGGAGATGCACGAGGCCGCTCTCGCTGCGTATTCGAGCGGCTGGCATCTCATCAAGCTGTACTTCATGATTGGCCTGCCCACCGAGACGGCCGAGGACGTTCAGAGTATCGTGGACCTGTCGCACGAGATCGCGAAGATCGGACGCGGCGTCCGGAAGGATGCCATGGTGAACGCGTCCATCGGGTGCTTCGCGCCGAAGCCGTTCACGCCGTTCCAGTGGGTGCGCTTCGCCGGCATCGATGAGCTGGAGAAGACGCTGGGAACACTCAAAGACCAGATGACGAGCCGCGCCGTGAAGCTCAAATGGCATCACCCGAACGACATCTGGCTCGAAGCGATCGTTTCGCGAGGCGACAGGCGCCTCGGCAGCGTGATCCTGGACGCGTGGCAGCGCGGAGCGAGGTTCGACGGGTGGAACGAGTGGGGGAACCTGACGCGGTGGCGCGAAGCGTTTGCCGAGGCCGGGCTCGATCCTGAGATGTACCTACGGGAACGCGACCTCGACGAAGTCCTGCCGTGGGATATCATCGATATCGGCGTCACGAAGAAGTATCTGCAACTCGAATGGAAGCGCGCCGTCGGTGAGGAATCGACGGTCGACTGCCGCTGGGGCCAGTGTAACGCGTGCGGTGTGCCGGGCATGCCCGACGACAACGTGCTGACCAATGAGCGTCCGCCGGAGATTCTGGACATCGAACGGAGCGTCGAGTCGGGACCGGCCGTAGAGGCGCTTCCCGGCGAGGGGCTCGGAGGCGGCACGTACCGTGTGCGGTTCAGCGTCGGGGAGCAATTCCGCTTCGTGGGCCACGGCGATCTCATGCGTGTATTCCACCGGGCGTTCGACGTCGGCGGGATACCCGTGGTCACCACGCAGGGCTACACGCCTCGGCCGAAGATCGGATTCGGGCCGCCCGTCCCCCACGGGTGCACAGCCTCCGGCGAGTACTTCGACGTTGAACTCGCCGAAGGTGTCGACGACCTCGTCTCGGCGCTCGGGCGGGCGCTCCCGGACGGGCTCGTGGCGCTGGATGCGCAGCGCATCACTGGCAAGGCCGAGGCGATCTCGGCGCTTGTTGGAGCCGCGCGGTATGAGCTGACGTTCCCGGCGACGACGATTTCGTCGGAAGCCGTCGGCGAGAAGCTGCGGGCATTCGATCAGGCGCCGGCGTGGGAAGCGAAGCGCGTCAACGCGAAGGGCAAGGAACGGATCATCGATCTGAAGAAGGCGGTTGTGTCACATTCGATGGAAACCGTCGACGGCGGAGTCTCCGTGAGTATCGCCGGGCGTCTGAACGACCCTGACGGCAACAACATTAACCCGTCATTCGTTCTTGAGGCGGTGTTCGGCCTTGGGGACGAAGACGCGGCGACGGCGCGTCTTCACCGGCGCGAGTTGTACGACGGCACCGGCCGACCGCTCAGTACGAAGACTTGGGCGGCGAGACGGCCGCGCCACCTGCATCGCAACAGCCTCGAGTACGCGCGATTCCTGGATTCCTGAACGCGACTCGGACACACGCTCTCCGTGAGAATGCACAGGCGCGCCAGAGTGATGCCGCTACCGAGTCGTTAGCTCCTCCACCGTTTCCGACACATACTAGTGACAGGGCAGCACGAAAGCTCGGGTGAGTAGCTCAGAGGAAAGAGCGTCCGCTTCGGCGGAAGGTCGCTGGTTCGAGTCCGGCCTCACCCGAGCGCACAGACGACCTGCCGGGACCCGCGCAGTGATTGATCCGAACGATTCGCAGCTTGTCGAGCGGAGTCTTGCCGGGAGCGGCGAGGCATTTTCCGCCCTCGTTACGCGGTACCAGAACCTTGCCTACGGCGTCGCGATCGCTCTCGTGTCGGAACACGATATCGCGAGAGACGTTGTGCAGGAGTCCTTTATCCGCGCGTATCACGATCTGGGCAAGCTGCGAGATACATCTCGTTTCGGAGGGTGGTTGAGGGGGATAGTCCGCCACACTTCGTTTCGAGCGCTGCGGGAACTGGCCACCGTGCGCGATATGGCGGAGAAACTGGCCGGGGAGACCGAGCGTGTTGATGAGGTGCCGACGCCGGCGGAGACAGCTGAACGGACGGAGCAACGTGAGATCGTTCGTCGGGCGCTCGGGCGATTGAACGAGAGGAATCGTGAAGTGGTCGGCTTGTACTACGTTGACGGCTTCTCTTACGAGGAGATATCCCGGTTCATCGGCGTGAGCGAAACGACCGTGCAGGGACGCCTGCAACGCGCGCGGGCGAAATTGAAGGAGGAACTGGCGATGGTGGAGAAGACATTCGGCGAGGAGCCGCTTCCACCGGACTTTTCGGAGGAGATCGGTCGGCTCATCCACGCGACGGCAGTGGGTGGACGGGAGCGCGAGCGCGCTGTCCGGCGTCTGGCGGAAATCGGCGAGCCGGCGGTCGACCCACTCTGCGATGCCCTCGGCGACCCGAGATGGATTGTTCGACGCACCGCTGCTTCCGTTCTCTGCTCACTCGGCGATGTCCGCGCGCTCGGGCCGTTGCTCCGTATTGTGTACTCGGGCGACTGGACATTCCAGCACATATTCAGGAAAGGACACATTCTGTCGATCCCCGGCGTTCGTGAGGAGTTGATCCATTCGGCGCGCACCGGAACGCCCGTCGAACGCACGCAGGCCATGGAAGCACTGGCGTACGCCTCAGGCGATGAGGAAGTGTACGAGTGCATCCTTGACGTGTTCCGGGACACTGGAATCGCCGCGGTAGTGCGCAGAACGGCTGTTCAGGTTCTGTGCGACCTTGCGCCGAATCCGGAAGCTGCCGTCGAAGTGATAGCCGAGGCGTTCGACGATTCCGCGATCGGGCGGGGACGCTGGTGGACATGGTGGATCGCCTGGCGGTCGGGTATCGTGCTCCCGATCGACATGTGCGTGCGTGGATTACGCAGTGATACGCATCCCAAAGAGCGCGTTTTCGCCGGCTGGTTGATGCTGCGCCACGGCGATGTTGGACGGCAGGCGCTCGAACGGTTCATGCGCACCGGAAGCCCCGATGAACGGGCAACGGCCGCCGTAGCGCTGTCGAGCCCGGGAGACGAGGAAGCATTCGCCATACTCGTGCGCGAGCTGGTGAGTGGGCGCCGCCACAAGAGATGGATCGGAATCGTAGCCCATACCCTCGTGCGAAACTACAGCGACAGAATCGAGGAACTGGTCGAGTCGCGAGAGATAGACGTCGCGGAGCATCCCGGCCTCGCGTGGGCTGTGGCGAAGAGCCGAATTGCGCGAGGGTATGCCACGGACGACGAGCTTCTCCGCTACGGGATACCCTCTGTGCGCGCGGCGTTCGTGCGGAAGATCGCGAAACAGCGTGCTGAGGCCTTCTTGCCACAGCTTCGGGAGTTTCTCCGAGAGGGGAAGCCACGCAAGGTGGCGCAGGAGGCATTCTGGCAGATGCATCGCCTGAAGGATGCCGCGAGGCCCATCGTCGAAGACATGCTTCACTCGGAGCACTGGACCGAACGAAAGGCCGCGGTCTGCCTGTTACGCCGGTGGGGCGAGCTCACAGCGGATGCGAAGCGTCAAGCCGAGCATGACGCGCACGTTGCCGTCCAACACGCCGCGGCGTAGGCGCCGTCACCACTCCACGACGACGAACCCCTGCGATGGAACCTTCGCGGCAGGTGTGATCGTGACGCCGCTTTCCGCCGGTTCAACCGTCGCGTCGATGCGCTCCGGCTCGGCGAGTGGCGCCAGCAGCGTGACGGCGGGTCCCGATGCCGGTGCCTCCGCGACGTGGATGGTCGGCTTGGCCGGGTCGGTGGCGCCGTTCAGCACCACCACCGCGCGACTGCTGCCATCCCGGAAATCGACCGGCATGAGGTGAGGCGACCCGGTGACGCGGAGCGGCACTCCGGCGTCGTCCGCGATGAACTCGGCCGCGGCATGCACGATCTTCTGCCGGTGGTAGTTCTGCGGAAGCTCGCCTGGATTGGGTACCGCGAACGTCACCACGCGTCCCCCGCCCTCATTCTCGCAGGCGACTACGCCCGGCCCGACGTCCTCCGACTGCGGCGTCACGATGCGGGTCCATGCGGTTGTGCCCTGTGGCGCGAGGCGTAGCTGAGCGACTCTTGGGGCGAGGTTCATGTTGAGCAGCAGTCCCTCACGCACCCCGGTGGCGGAGTCGACGATCTGCTCCATCGCATAGCGGCTGCTCTCTCTCGCCAGCCAGTTCACCGATTCCACCCCGATGCTCTCGCCGAAGCCGCGCTCCACCAGTATCGCAGCCGATTGACCGTCGAGCAGTAGACCGCCCGCGAGCATGTCCCGCAATTCGTCGTCATCAAACGCCCAGGCGATCGGCCCAAATACCGCGCTGGTGCCGCTCGGCTCCGCCGCCATGGGCAGTCCGTTGCGCAGAAGAAAGTCTCCCGCGGCAAACGGGTCGACGCTCAGTTCGTCCATCGAACGCCCCACCGTCGTGTGGACGCGATCCGCCGCGTCGTCGCGCCACGGAATCCCGATACCGGCTGTGGGGCGGAACGCGTGGAAGCGTTCGGCGATCCATTCCAGGCCCGGCCTGCTCGCATCGAGCAGGTCACCGATCTGTGGTTCGTCGGGCGGAGGATTTCCAGCGAACGGATACAGGTCGAGCAGAAGCGCGTCGGAGCCGTAGACGAGAGCGATAGCCATCTCGCACCAGGTCTGCGTGTCGGACTTGTTCCACGCAGTGAACGGGAAGTTCTCGATCTCCGGGGCCACTTCTGCATTGCGGGGACGCAGCGAACGCTGTAGTTCCAGCATCAGGAAGGAACGTGCTCGTCCCTGCGGTGGCGACTCCTGGTACCCGGCGAAATGGGGACGATGGACGAACTCGCCGCCAATCGAGAACGCGTCGTAGAAGCTGTACCAGCGTCGCCCCTCGATGCTGTGACTCGACGGACTGGACGTCATCAGCCCGATCTGCGAGCTGCCGGGGGAGCGCGCTTCGACCGCACCGGTGATGATGCGCGCCACCTCGAGATGCACTTCGCGCCATGTCTCCATCCAGAGCGAGCGCCACGGGTGAGGCGGTCCCGGCATCAGGATCGCTTCGACGATCTCCTCGCGCGTCGCCGAGCGATCGATCTTAGCGCAGAATCGCTCGATCACCTCCGGCTCGAACCCGCCTCCCCACTCCAGGGGTGCGTGGTTGTGGAATCGGTAGTCGTCCTCCACCCACAGCACGCGGAAGCCAAGCTCGGCGAATCGCCCGTAGACCTCCGCGATATACACCTGCCACGCTGGGTCGGCGAACGACGCGCACGCCGCGGTCTCCTCCCCGAGGGGAGAAACCATCGAACTGAAAGAGCGATCCGCCGGGAACGTTCTCCCCCGATCGGTGTGGAGCACGGTCATCCACGGGTTCAGCGAGCAGGCGATCCCGGCTGTGGTCAGCACTTCGGATGCGTCCCGAACCGTCTCAAACCAGCGATCCTCGTCGGCGCGTGATAGCAGGCCGTCGTTCCACTCTTCGCCGGCGAGGAATAGTACGACCTCCTCGACGCCACGGTCGCGACAGAAGTCCGCCAATATCCCGGCTTCCTGCCGTACGTTGGGCCCGGGCGGGATCTGGAATCGAAGATGGTATCGCAGCGGAGAGCGTTTGTCTGACATGGATGTACCTCGGATTGATTGCGACGTCTGAAAGCGGAGGTGTCAGCGCCGACGGGTGAAGAAGTCCACAGCAGGCTGGATGAACGCGATAAGGCCTGCCAGATCGGCGCGCACGAGATCGCGTTCGCCCGGGACGAGGGCGCGGCTGAGCAGGCGGTAGGGGCTCACGTCCGGGAAATTCATGATCCCATCGGTGACGGACTGGGCGATTCCCACGCGATACCCGGCGTTCTCAGCCTCTTTCTCGACGAGCGCGTTCGATTCGCCCCACGGGTAGACGAGGTGCCGGATGTCCATCCCCAGCGTTTCCGACATCCGCGCGCGCGATTCTCGGAGTTCCCATATCGCCCGGTCCAGCGTCATCCGTGCGAGCGAATCGCCTGTCAGCCCGCAGGTCGCCGGCGTGACGTGCTCGGAGTGCGCGAGACGCTCGAAGTCAGTCCATTGCAGGCCATGAATCGTCT
>CAZEAI010000160.1:0-9104 GCA_964510105.1 uncultured bacterium | reverse complement strand
CGGATATTCGCGGCATCGGCTTCCGGACGGCCGATCAGATCGCGCGCAAGGTGGGCATCGCCAACGACGACCCGCTCAGGCTTGCGGCCGGTCTGGCGTACGTCGTGAGCCGCGCCACCGAGCAGGGCCACACGTACCTCCCGCAGACCGAGCTTGCGGCGAACGCCGTCGGCATACTGGAGGTCGACGAGGCGACGGTCGATGCCGCGCTTGAGGACGTAGTGCGCACCGGCGGGCTGGAACGGGAGGACGAGCGTGTGGCGCTCCCGGAGTACATCGCGGCGGAGCGAGAGATCGTCGAACGGCTGCGTGGCATAGCCGATTCGCCGCACGTTGCCAAGGATCCGGGCAAGCCTGAGCCGGATGATTCGGAAATCGTCGCCGCTGTCGAAAAGCGCACCGGCATGGAATACGCACCCCGTCAGCGGGAGGCGATCGTCGCCGCGTTGCGCGAGGGCGTGCTCGTCATGACGGGCGGCCCGGGCACGGGGAAGACGACGACGGTGCAGGGCATCATCAACGAACTGGCTGCGCGCGACGTGAACCTCGCGCTGTGCGCTCCCACGGGACGGGCCGCCAAGCGGCTCACCGAGGTCACCGGCGTCGAAGCCCGGACAATACACCGCATGCTCGGCTGGCAGCCTGAACGCGCCGGCTTCCAGCATTGCGAGGACTACCCGCTGGAACACGACGTGCTCCTCGTGGATGAAGCGTCCATGATCGACACGATGCTCTTCCGGGATCTCCTCCGTGCCGTCAAGCCCGGCGCGCGGCTCGTCATTGTCGGCGACGCGGACCAGCTCCCGTCCGTCGGCCCGGGGGAAGTGCTTCGCGATGTCATCGCGTCGGACGCGCTGCCGGTCGTCCGGCTGAGCACCGTGTTTCGCCAGGCGTCGGAGAGCCGGATCATCACGAACGCGCACCGGATCAACGCCGGAGAGATTCCGTCGCTGCAAAATGAACGCGACGGCGACTTCTTCTTCCTGAGCGCGGCCGAGCCGGGCGCGGCGGCGGACGCGGTGATCGACCTCGTGAGCCGCCGGTTGCCCGAGAGCTACGACGCCGACCGGCTCAGGGATATCCAGGTCCTTGCGCCGATGTACCGTGGCGACACCGGCGCGAACGCCCTCAACGAGCGGTTGCAGGAGGTGCTCAACGCGGATGGCGAGGCCCTCACGCGCGGGCAGAACCAGTTCCGGGTTGGCGACAAGGTCATCGTCACGCGAAACAACTACGCGAAGAACGTGTTCAACGGCGATATCGGCCGGATTACCGGGATAGACGTCGACGTCGGGCGTGTGATGCTCGATCTGGGCGGCGCCGACGGGGAAATCACCACGGTGACGTACGACGCCGACGAGCTGGATGAACTCACGCTGGCGTACGCCATCAGCGTCCACCGCAGCCAAGGCAGCGAGTTCCCCATCGTCGTCATGCCGATCACGACGCAGCACTACATGATGCTCCAGCGCAACGTCGTCTACACGGCGGTGACGAGGGCGAAGCGGCTGATGGTTCTCGTGGGCGCCAAGCGTGCCCTCGCCCTTGCTGTGAAGAACGCCGCGGTGAGCGAGCGCTACACGTGGCTCGCCGAGCGCCTGCGAGAGATCCCGAGCGCGTGAGGGCGCGGCAGCGGCGCGGCGACAAGAGTGTCGCCGCCACCGGTTACACACAGCTCGTCGGTCGGGCAGTCGCGCCTACTCCGTGAACTCCCCGAGTTCGACGCGCGACGCCTCCGTCCGGAGGATCCTGCACAGTGCGCGTCGGAACAGTCGCCGCAGGGCCGCCTCGTCGGTCCGCACGAAGAGAGTACCGGCGCTTCGAGAGCCGCTCCCACCGGCTGTCATCCTGAGCGAAGCCGAAGGATCTCTTGCCGCCGCCGACCGGCTTGGCGATACTCATCCCCGACATCACGCCGCCTGTCGCTGATCAGAACGGAGCGCATCCATGACCGACTTCATCACCAAACTCAACGCCGCCGCCGACAAGCGCGACTCGTGGCTCTGCGTCGGGCTGGACCCGGTCCTCGACCGCATGCCCGACGGCATACCGGACTCTCCTGCGGGCGTGGCGACGTTCTGCGAGCGGATCGTCGAAGCGACAGCACCTCACGCAGCCGCGTTCAAGCCGAACATCGCGTTCTTCGAGGCGCTTGGCGGCGACGGCTGGTCCGCGCTGAACGACGTCGTACGCGCCGTGCCCGACGACATCCCCGTCATCCTGGACGCCAAACGCGGCGATATCGGCAATACGGCGGAGCGGTACGCAGAGGCCTACTACGGTGTTCTCGGCGTCGACGCGGTAACCGTCAGCCCGTACACGGGGTGGGATGCGGTCGAGCCGTTCGCCACTCCTCCGGGCAAGGCCGCGATCGTGCTCTGTCTCACGTCGAACGGGTCGGCGGGTGAGGTGCAACTTCTGGAGGTCGACGGCGAGCCGCTGTTCGTGCGGATGGCGCGGACGATTGCGTCGTGGGAAGGCACGTGCGGTCTTGTCGTCGGGGCGACGCGCGCCGAGATGATCGGCCGCGTCCGCGAAGCGGCACCGGACAACATGCTGCTCATCCCCGGAATCGGCGCGCAGGGCGGAGACCTGGAGGCAAGCGTTCGAAACGGCGCATGGGAGGGCGGTGGTGGCGCGCTGATCAACGCGTCGAGGAGCATTCTCTACGCGTCGTCCGGAGAAGACTACGCCGAGGCGGCGGAGCAGGAGGCGCGCCGCCTACGTGAAGCGCTGGCGCTCGCGCAGCCCCGATGAAGACTGCGTGGGACGCTCGTTGTTGAAGACGTAGTCGCGCATGGCGATTGGGTCGAGAGGCTTGTTCCAGAACGAATCCACCGGCGGAGCGTCTTCGAGTTCATCCTCCGAGACGACGGCGCTCATCAGTACGATCCGCGCGTCCGGCTGGATGCGTCGGATTTCTCCCGTCAACTCGATTCCGTTCATGTCCGGCAGCCGCACGTCGCATACGATCCAGTCGAACGGTTCGGACTGCACGGCTCTGAGCGCTTCGCCGCCGGTGGCCGCTGTTCGCACCCGTACGCCGGGCTCCCGAAACGCCATCGCGAGGAGCGTGCGAGCGCCTCGTTCGTCGTCGATGACCAGGATGGTGACCATGAGGCTCTTCCCGAACGTGTTGTGCTGCTGTAGAAAGGCGCTGGGTGACGTGGACGCATTCGCCGAACGGGAACCGTTACATACACATTTCGTGCCAGAACGAGAAAACGTGGGCAAAGGTGCCGTGGAATAGGGGATTGGGTGGCGTGGTCTGACTTCTCGTGGCCGGGTATCGCGAGTGCTCGCCGACAAATTCTGAGCGACGCGTGCTCCATGAATGCACACACCCGCGCGACGTCTACTCGTCCTCGCCGTCGTCTCCCATGCCGTAGCTCTTCAGCTTGCGGGCGAGCGTATTCCTGCTGATGCCGAGCTGACGCGCCGCTTCGCTTCTGTTGCCGTCGCACTGCTCGAGGCGCATGAGGATGTGCTGCTGTTCCACGTCGTCGAGTGTCATGGAGGAGGTGTTCGTCTCCGTTGGCGGCGGCGAGGTGATTTCGGGTGGCAGGTCCGCCGGTTCGATGACTTCGTTCTCGGAGAGCAGGATCGCGCGTTCTATGGCGTGCTGCAGCTCACGCACGTTTCCCGGCCAGCGGTACCGCACGAGGGCGTCGGCTGCCTCGCTGGACGTGTGGAACGTGCCCCGGTCGAAGCGCTCCTGGTATCGCGTCACGAAATGTTGCGCCAGGAGGAGGATGTCCTCGGCGCGTTCACGCAACGGGGGAATCGTGACAGGCACCACCCGCAGGCGGTAGTAGAGGTCTTCCCTGAACGTGCCTTCGCCGATCGCCCTCAGCAGATCCCGATTCGTCGCCGCGAGCACGCGTACGTCTACCGCGATTGGCCGGGTTTCGCCCACGCGCCTGATTTCGCCCGACTCGACAACGCGCAGCAGCGCGGCCTGCGCGCCCGGCTCCATGTCCCCGATCTCATCCAGAAGGATCGTGCCGCCGTCCGCGTCCTCGAAAAGCCCCTTCTTCGCGTTGACCGCTCCGGTGAACGCGCCCCTCGCGTGACCGAAGAGTTCGCTCTCCAGCAGTGTGTCCGTGAGCGCGCTGCAATTCACCGTGAGGAACGGCTTGTCCGCTCTGGACGAATGGTTATGCACCGCGCGGGCGACGAGTTCCTTGCCCGTTCCGCTCTCGCCGGTGATAAGGACCGTGACGTCGGTCCTCGCGATGCGCCGTATTGTGCGGAATATGTCCTGCATCGGGCGGCTGGACCCGATGATGTCATCGAGCTGCAACTGCTGCACTCTGCCGCGAAGCTCCTCAAGCTCGCTCAGAAGCTGGCGGTGCTCAAGCACGCGCTCGACGATCACGAGCAATTCGCTTGGGTCGACCGGCTTCGTGAGGTAGTCGGATGCGCCAAGCTTCATGGCGTCCACCGCCGAGTCGATCGATCCGTGGCCGGTCATGACAATCGTCGCGGGCACCGGGTAGCGTCGGCGCGCCATGCGCAGGACTTCGAGGCCGTCTACGTCCTCCATACGGAGGTCCGTGATGACGGCGTCGTACACATCGTCGGAGAGCCGGGCGACGGCATCCGCTCCGCCGTTGACGCTGTCCACCTCGTAACCGGCGTCTCTGATGGCCAGCGACAGCAATGTCGTGACCGAGCGTTCGTCGTCGACGAGCAGGATTCTAGGTTTCGGCATTGCCGTCTTCCATCGGTATCGTGAAAATGACCGTCGTTCCTTCGCCGACCGTGCTGTCAAGCTCGATCGTACCGTCATGCCCCTGTATGATGCGCCGCGCGATTGCCAGACCGAGACCCGTGCCGCGCGGCTTCGTAGTATGAAACGGCTCGAACACCCGTCTGAGTTCGCTCTCGGGAATGCCCGGGCCGGTGTCCATCACCTCCACACGAGCGAAGCCGTCCTCAGGCGGCGCGAGGCGAATGGTCACAGATCCCGCGCCGGCCATTGCGTGAAGCGCGTTCAATATCACGTTCCATAACACCTGACGAATCTGATCGCTGTCGCACGAGACAAGGGGGGAGTCGTCGGGCAGATCCGTCACGATCTCCGCGTTGCCGACCGATTCGGCGTCGCTACGAATCAGGCTCGTCAGATCAAATATCATCGCTGTGAGGTCGGTCGCTTTCCGTCGCGGGCTGCGTGGACGCGCGAACTGCAGGAAGTCGTTCAGCGTGTTGTCCAGCCGCTCGCTTTCGGAGAGCATCGTCTCGTAGATGACGTCGAGTTCCTCCTGCGAGCGCTCCGTGGAGGTGAGCAGCCTGATACCGCTCACGATCGCGCTCAGCGGATTGCGAATCTCGTGAGCGACGGCGCTGGCCATTTGCCCGATGTGTGCAAGCTCCTCGGCTTCCTGCAACGCCTTCTGTGTGCGCTTGATCTCGGTCACATCGTGGAATATCGCCTGGAGTACGGTCGTGCCCGCGAAGGGAACAAGCGAGAACGCCGTTTCGACCGAGTAGCGCGTGGCGTCATTCCCCAACAGCGTCAGAACCAGCGAGCGCACCGGCTCGGCAATCTCGGGACCGATTACATCCGGGAGATGATGGTGCTCGTTTGGCGGCAGGATATCGCGAAGGGACTTCGTGAGTACGTCGCTACGCTCATAGCCAAGCTCGTCGACGACACGGCGGTTCACGTCGAGCAGCCGACCGGTTACCGGATCGCACAGCATCATCAGGTCGGGTGCGTCCTCGAAGAGCGAACGGTATTTCGTCTCCGACCCGCTGAGTCGAGTCTGCGTCGCGCGCAGGTCGGCCGCCATCTGTTCGAGCAGACTGATGGTGAGATGGAGGTCCACGTCCGCGAGATCGTCGACGAACGTGTTTGCCTGCTGACCCCACTCCTCGGCCGGGCGAATCGTGAACGTGCAGCTCTGGTCTCCCACGCCGACGCACCTGCGCTCAAGCGCGATCGCCTGACTGCCCAACCATGCGCTGCACCACCCCGAGGCGTATCCCTCAAGCGACCAGCAGACCGGAGAGCGCGACGTGCCGAACACTCGCACGTGCTGCTCCGCCTCGTAGGAGTTGCGCCAGGTGCCCTTGAGGAGAAGCTGCCCTCGGCTTCGGTCCACGTCGAGTTCGTATAGCTCAACATGGACGTGCCCCTGCAGCATGTGCAGCAGCGGCCCGCGCGCGAGTACCTCTTCCGAATACAGGTCGGTCTCGCCCGAGCGGGCGAGCTGTTCGAAATCGAACTGTCCGCACGCGTATCCGAAGCGCCGCAGGACGCCGCGTGCCCGATCCAGTCCGACGGTATCGACGAGCGACTTGCGCAGCGTGCCCATCGCCTCGACATCGAGGATGATCTTGCGTCGCCCGTCCACACGCAGTGTGGCCTGTTCGGCGCTCCAGTCGAGCCGCTCGGTGAACCGCCCCCGGCTGATGTCGTGCGATGTATCCGTATGTTTCATCTCTTCTTCCGCCAGCGAACCCATCCTCTCACAATACGGCTTTCACCTGGCGTCGACAATACTCGTCGACGGGACGAAACGGGCGCGGCGATGTTCGTCGGAGGAGCGCCGGAGGTCAGCAAAAATCTTGTGCGAAAACTGCTCCGACACTTAGGTGCGATTCGCGTTCCGATTTCCACCCGACAGGGGCCGGTCGGTACCCCTGTGTCGAAGTGACGAAACTGCACGGCGGATATGGCGGAAATACTGCTACTGCTCATATGTGACTTGACCGATCATGAGGCGCTCTTGTAGCTTGGAACTTGCCAGTGCTCCTTCCGCGGGTTCGGTGGCGGACACCCGGTGTTGCTCCGGGTGTGTGACCCGCATAAAACTATGCACCGCACAGACATACACTGACGAACGCTCAGAGATTCGCGCGGTGGCCACGAGCTGCCGCGTCGGCGTTTTCGATGTGTCGGTTCGCGCGGTTGTCAGCGAAATCGGCGGTCCGATACAGCAGATGAAACGATGAGCGTTACCCCTCACGAATCCTGGGCGAAATGCCTGACCAAGCTTGAGGCGAAGCTTTACCCACAGAGCTTCGAAACATGGCTACAACCATTGCAGTGTGAACGGTTCGATTCCGACACCGTACTTCTGCGCGCGCCGCATGCTTTCGCGGTGGATTGGATCAAGGAACACTACCTCGACGACATACGTACCGCGATCCGACGCATCTTCAAATCATCGCCCGAAATCGAGTTCGAAGCGACCTCCGACGACATCTCCGATGCCGGCCACGACGGTACCGCCTCAGAGCAGCCCGAGGGCGTCATCCTCACCGCCGATACGACGCAGCGGAACGTCGGCTCGTGCAGCGCATCCAACACGACGGCGGTGAACTCAAGATACGTCTTCGAGTCGCTCGTCGTCGGAAACGGCAACGAGGTCGCGTACACAGCCGCGCATACCGTCGCCCACAACCCCGGTCGGACACCCTTCAACCCGCTGTTCATCTACGGCGGCGTCGGTCTCGGGAAGACCCACATCATGCACGCCGTGGCCAACGAGAGTATGCGTGTAGGCGCCCGGCCGGTGTACGTCACGAGCGAGCAGTTCTCGCGCGAATTCGTCGCGTCGCTGAAGGACCGCAAGACCCACAGCTTCGCGGATCGATTCCGCGCGGCGGACGTCCTGCTCATCGACGACGTGCAGTTCTTCGAGGGCAAGGAGCGTATGCAGGAGGAGCTCTTCCACACGTTCAACGTCCTGCACGCGCAAGGCAAACAGATCATCCTATCCAGCGACCGCTCGCCCGAGGACCTGCAGGGCCTGCAGGACCGCATAATATCGCGCATCCAGTGGGGGCTCGTCGCGGATATCCAGCCGCCGGATCTCGAAACCCGCATGGCGATCTGTCAGCAGAAGGCGGAGCAGAGCGGCCTGCACCTCGACGACGCGCTCACCGAGTTCATCGCGAAACAGGTGCGCGCGAACGTCCGCGAGCTTGAGGGGATCGTGAACCGGATTCTCTTCCTCGTGGAGAAGCTCGACGCCAGCCTCTCGCGCGACGTTGTCGAGCAGGCCGTCGAGGCCATGCGCGGGAAGGTGAAGTCCACTCAATCGGGCTCCGGACGCGCGAAGAAGCCCGTGCGCGTGGACGTTCCGGCGATCATCGACGCCGTCGCCGAGCAGTCGCGCACCGACCGCGCGACGATCATGGGTAAGAGCCGGAAGGCCGATGTCGTGCTGAGCCGGCAGATGGCGATGTTCCTCTGCCGCGCGCTGACTCCCCTCAGCGTCCGCGCCATCGCCGACGCGTTCGGCGGACGAGATCACGCCACAGTGGTCCGCTCGTGCCGGAAGTTCGAGCAGCGCGCCGCGGACGACCCCTCGCTGCTGTGGGAGGCGCGTACCGTCGCGGGCAATCTCGGCTGCGAACTCTCCCTTGGGTCGAGTTCGTAAGGTAGTTCGCTGGAGCGAACTACCCACGTCTCATCACCTCCAATCGCGCCACCGACAACGGGCAGTTCGGCACGAACTGCCACACGAATCGGCGCATAGCGACGATTCGCCGCCCGTTCCCCGGTTCGATCTCCCTCTGTATCATTCGGTAACCATCAGCGTTGCGCATCACTGTCGCTCGCGGCCACGAGGAATCGATGATGCCTGATCGTATCAAGCCGACACAGAAGGCCGTGAAAGCGTACTACGCCCGCGTCGCCGAATTCCGCGAGCACGATGTGACACATGAAGGTGCGGTCTCAGCCGCCTTCCAGGAGCTTCTCGAAGCGACCACGCCGCGCGGCTGGCGGTTTGTACCGCAGGAGAATTTTCCCCGCGCGACTGGACACCCGATCCGCCCCGATGGCACCGTGTGGGACGACTGGGAGCAGCGGCGCGGCTTCTGGGAAGCGAAAGATGCCGACGACGACCTCGACGCGGAGATCGTCAAGAAGCGCCGCGCCGGATACCCCCTCACGAACATCATCTTCGAGGACACCCAGCGCGCCGTGCTCTACCAGAACGGCGGCGAAGCGATGCGCGTCATGCTCGACGACGCGCGGGCCCTGTGCGACCTGCTCAACCGCTTCTATGACTACTCCGAGCCGCACATCGAGGATTTTCATCGCGCCGTCGAGGAGTTCAAGCAGGAAGTCCCGAAGCTCGCTG
>CAZEAI010000159.1:0-9530 GCA_964510105.1 uncultured bacterium | reverse complement strand
CGCTCATCGTGCGCTTCGGCGGGCGGCGGCTCTACGAGCGCGGGAAGCCGCTGTTCCTCGGGCTGATCCTGGGCTACTTCACGGGCCTGGCGGTGGGCGTCGCGCTGGACTGGCTGTATTTCGGCCCCGGCGCGGGGCATGGCGTGTATAGTCTGTAGCGATTCGCCAACTGCTGTTGCGTGACTCCTGCCATCAAGGAGGTCTCCCGTCCATTGGGTACTTGACCTTCCGCTATTGCTCCCCTAAAGTAGTATCGCTTACTGGATGCCCCTTGCCGAACTCGATGAACGACACCTCGGAGAGATGCCATGTCCGAGCAGGCAACCAACACGATCAGCTCGAACGACGACTCTGTGTCGCCGAGAGAGATGAAGGCTGTGTACGACCGAGCACAAGGATTGCTCCACCGCCAGTTTCGTTCCTTCATCTATTTCGGTTTCGGCCTCATGCTCGCTGCGATAGGCGTGTACGCTGCGGTTGTGATCGGATTGCGCGAACCGGCGGGTGACGATCTCAGCAATCAGTTGCGGCAGTCGAACGAGGAGCTGAAGGCCCTCGCGGTGGAGCTGGCAGCGCTGTCCCTTGACAGCGTGCGCCACGCCGCAGCGATCGGTGTCATCGCGTCACAGGCGGCATCCCACCGCTTAGCAGTCGTTGAGTTGAACCGCGAGCGGGCGCAGATTTCGCCAGAGGGCCTCACACTGATTCAGCTTGCGGGCGGTACCGTAGTGCTCGCTGTGCTCGGACTCCTCGGTCTCCAGCGCATGCGGAACATCGATTCTCTGATCAATGACGCCCGCGAGGAGATCAATAACGCCGTACGTGTGCGGATCGCGGAAACAAGATCTGCGCTCCGCGACAGCGTATTCAGCCAAGTGGGCGAGCGAGTCAGGGAGGAAACAGAGCGACAATTCAAGCAGACAAGCGCGGACATGGCCCGAATTACCTCGAAATTCCAGACAGAGACCGAGAAACAGGACGCAACATTTCGCTCGGCTGCGCAGAAAGCGCAAGACGAGATTCGAGGCGTCGTCCAGAGCGTCGAAGGCCTCCTGGAAAGGTATAGCTGGCTGGACCGTGAGGACGTGCGTGAAGTAGCCGACCAGTTCCACGAGGTCGCAGGCGTCGAGGAGGCCGCTGAGGTGGCCACGCGTTTCCGAATCGCCGGCGACAAACCGTCGGCGAAGCTGGTCCTCAAGCGCATTGGCGAACACGACCTACCCGGTGACTCGGACGACTTCCACAACGCTCATTCCGAAGCGATGCGCATGGACGATCCACTTCTCGGCGTGGAGATCGCCGACGTCGGGTTGAGGCATTTTCCCGAGCACTACGATCTCATGGCCGACAAGGCGATCGGACTCATCGGCCTCGGCCGCGCGAACGAAGCAAAGAATATGCTCGACCACTGGCGGAAGAACTCGCCCGAGGAGTTCGCCCGCGGATGGCGTCCGGTAGTCTTCTACGCTCGAGCGGTGCAGTCCGGGCAGCTCACGCCTGACATCATCGCATCGCTGGAGGAGGCCCTTGAGGACGTCGCGTCGAGGCTGCCCACTGAGGTCAAGGTCTGGTCCACGTACGCTCGGTTCGAACGCGATCTCGGACGACATGAACGCGCGGAGGAGATCCTGCGCAAGGGATGCGATCTGAACCGGTACAGTCAGGAGCTGAACTACGTGCTCGGCGAACTACTGCTCCAGATGGGCAGAGCGGACGAGGCGCTCCCCGTACTGGAGAGCGGTCTCGCCATGGATTACCAGGACCAGTACCAACACGACGTGAATCAGCATGCCGTCCGAACGACGCTCGCGCAAGCGTACGAGGCGGTCGGCAACACCGATCGAGCCGAGCTTCTCTACCGCAGCGTGCTCAACGCCGGGCCGACCGAGGCAGGACACTCAATCGGCCAGTATGCCACGAATCGCCTTGCGGCCATCAGCCTCTCGAAGGGCGAACTCCCGGAGCAGGAAGAGACATCGCAGTTCGGGGATATCGGCGACATCATGAACTTCGTGAGCCAGTTCAGGAAGCACGAAACCGGCTCCGAAGACGAATCGGGCGACATCGACGACATCGTTGACGTCTGAGCTGACGCGCCACACGCGCGATCCCATTGCCGTCACGGCGCTCGCGGTCTGCTAACCGATGCCCGGCCGCGAGGACGAAACGTCGATGCTCACCTGGCGCGGCCCGGCCCGCCCTGCGCCGAGCCTCTTCCGCTTGACGCCCACCCAGAGCCCCGCGTAGCATTCAAGTTGCACGCGTCTTCCCGAAATACCCTCCATCCGAGGCCGCTAACATGACCGAATCCAACGGCTCCACGCTTCCGCCCGCCGTGCTCGACGCGCTGGTCACGGCGCAGAAGAACGAACTCACCGAGTCGATCATCTACGACCGGCTCGCCGCGAAGATCAAGGACGAGCATAACAGCGGCATACTGCGCCAGATCGCGCAGGACGAGCGCGACCATTACGACTTCTACAAGGGATTCACCGATCGCGACGTGAAGCCCAGCCGATTCAAGATCCGGTGGTTCTACTTCATCGCGCGCATATTCGGGCTGACCTTCGGCATCAAGCTCATGGAGAAGGGCGAGGCGAAGGCGCAGGTAACGTATGAACAGGTCGAGGAGCACGTACCGGGCATGCGCAGGATCATCGAGGACGAGGACAAGCACGAGCACCAACTCATCGACATGCTCGACGAGGAGTTGCTGAAGTACGTCGGCTCGGTCGTCCTGGGCTTGAGTGACGCGCTCGTGGAGTTGACGGGCGCGCTGGCCGGGTTCACGTTCGCCCTCGCGAATACGCGTCTCATCGCCATGGCCGGGCTCATCACCGGCATCGCCGCATCGCTTTCCATGGGCGCGTCGGAGTACCTATCGACGAAGACCGAGGAAGGCGAGAACCCGCTCAAGTCGTCGTTGTACACCGGCATCGCGTACGTGCTGACCGTCGCGTTCCTTGTGGCGCCCTACTTCATCTTCGAGAACCTGTATGTCTGCCTCGGACTGGCCCTGTTCAGCGCGATCATCGTGATCTACGTGTTCACGTTCTACATCTCCGTAGCGAAAGATCTCTCGTTCCGCGCACGTTTCGGTGAGATGGCGGGGATAAGCCTTGCCGTAGCGTTGGTCACGTTCGGCATCGGCTTTGTGATCCGGCACTTCCTCGGCGTGGACGTGTAGGCGTCCGACCGGTAGGATACAAGCGATGGACATCAGGCGCTGGGATGGATACGATCCCGACCTGCTTCGAATGATGGCACCAGGCTACGAGTCATCCGAGCGGTATACTGTCAAGCGCGTCGAGACATCCGACAGCATCTCTTTCAAGTTGACGCTGGAGCGGCTTCCGAGTCCCTACGTCGCCATATGGGGCTACTCCGGCGAGGAGTATGATCGCTACCACTCGGTCGTGAGGCTCGGACACTCGCTCATCGCGACTGAAGGTAGCGCGAAAGTCGGACTGGCCATCGCCGAACCGCTGGAGTGGCACCGAACGTTGAGCGTCTGCGAGATCCACGTGGCGGAGGAGGCCAGAGGACGCGGAATAGGACGGCTACTCGTCCAGAAGCTCGTCGATATCGCCCACGAGCAAGGGCTGCGCGCGATCGTCTGCGAGACGCAGAATACGAACGTCCCGGCGATACAGTTCTACCGCGCCGTCGGCTTCGAACTCGACGGCATAGACCTGTCGTACTACACGAATACCGACGCCGACGATTTCGAGGTCGCACTGTTCATGAAGAAGAAGCTGCCGGCGGCGGTATCAGGTTGAGGAGAGTGGAATGACGGCAGGTCGCATCTGGCCCAGCGAGCAGCATCAGTACGCCGACTGGCACAGTGGCGCCACGGTTCGGCAGCTCACCAGCTATCGCGGACACAGCCACCATCTGTACTTCACGAACCCGGGGTGGTACGACGGCGGGCGGCGGATGCTGTTCAGCTCAGACCGTGGCAACCGGACGAACCTCTTCAGCATCGAACTCGACAGCGGCGAGATCACGCAGATAACCGACCTCGCTCCGATGGACCCGCCGTTCGAGGTCGATTTCCTCCACGCAACGCTGAACCGGAAACGAGGCGAGGCGTACTTTTGGTATGGCCGGGACGCGATGGCAGTCGATCTGCATTCCCGTGAGACACGCCCGCTCTGGGAGACGCCTCACGGCTTCCGCCACTCGATGATGAACTGTACCGCGGACGGCAGATTCGTGTGTGCCGGAATCTACGAGGACCTGTCGGACCGGATACGAATCGACTACCAGCGCGGATACGTCGGGTTCAACGAGACGTGGGAAGCGAATCCAGACAGCCGCATCTTGCGGATGCCCGTAGACGGCGGCACGACCGAGACAGTCCACCAGGAGAACACGTGGATCGGACACGTCAATACGTCGCCGACGCAACCGGAAATCGCAACGTTCTGTCACGAAGGACCGTGGGCGCTTGTGGACAATCGCATCTGGGGGCTGGACGTCTCCTCCGGCGAGGCGTGGCCGATCAGGCAGCGCGAGGTGCCGGATGAACGGGTGGGTCACGAGTACTGGCTCGCTGACGGGAAGTACATCAGTTACCACGGAGATCGCTCCGACGGCAGCAAACTGTTCGGGCGAGTACGCTGGGATGATACGGACCGGTTCGAAGTCGAGTTTCCGCACGAAACCGGACACATACATTCGAACGACTTCCACCTCATCGTGGGAGATGCCGGGTCCGTTGTACGCCTGTGGCAATGGAACGGTGAGCGATTCGACGGGCCTCGGATACTGTGCGAGCACCGGAGTAGCATGCATATCCAGCAGACCCACGTTCATCCGCGATTCACGCCCGATGGCTCGCAGGTCGTCTACACGAGCGATATGTCCGGATATGGAAACGTGTATCTTGTGGACGTGCCGGATTTCCAGACGCTACCCACACTCGACTGAGATAGGATCGCTCGCGTGGACGCAGTGATTTTCGACCTCGGCGGGACGCTTGTCTCCTACTACAGGCGCGACGAGTTCCCCCCTATCCTCCGTAGTTCGATCTCGAACGTCGCGCGGGTGCTGGTCGATGACGACCTCCCGGTGCCGTCCGGAAGCGTCATCGCTGAGCGTACGGCCGCCGAGAACCATGAGGCGAGCGACCATCGCGTGCGGCCGCTTGAGCGACGCCTTGAACGCGTATTCGACCTGGCGGACGGAGATCTTGCGGGCCCGGTCCGCGATTCAGCGTGCCGCGCGTTTCTCGAACCGATCTTCGCCGTCGGTCGCCGATATGACGACGTGCTGCCCGCGTTGGAAGACATCCGCTCCACGGGGGTCAAGATCGGGCTCCTATCGAACACGCCGTGGGGAAGCCCGTCGGAGCCGTGGCGGGAAGAGGTGGCACGACACGAGCTGGCCGACTGGTTCGATACGCTCTCGTTCTGCCGCGACACCGGTTGGCGAAAGCCCGCCCGGGAGCCTTTCCTCGCGGCGTCCGAGGCCCTGGGAGTCGCTCCGGAGCGATGCATCTTCGTCGGGGACGACCCGAGGTGGGACAGGGTCGGTCCGACGAAAGTCGGCATGCTGCCGCTGACACTGGATCGTGACGGCACAACGGGCGACCCCGACAGAATCGCCACTCTGGAGCAGATCGCCGACACGGTGAAGGTGATGCGCTGATCCTATCGAAGCGGATCCCCGCACGGCGTCACGTTTCCGTTCGCCTCACCGTCGGCGGGCACGATACCAATGGGAATGTCGAAGGTCTGTTCCGTGGTCTGCGCCGGGAATCGCCACGTCATCACGCTCTGTAGCAGACAGGAAAGCACGTCCGAATCCGTAGTGGAGGCGAACGGTACGCTCCCCTCAAGCACGACGCCGTCGCGGTCCACGGTGACTGCAATCACAATCAGTTGCGCCGTGCCGGTCCTCGTCTCCGAGCCATTGCAGGCGCATTCTCTCATTCGCCGACGCGAGGCCCGCGAATCCGACATGGCGGCGAGATCGCGATAGTCGAGGCCGTCCGACGTCGAATCCGCAAGCCAGCGAAAACCGGAGATGTTCTGTCGTTCCGCGCCCAGCCCGGAAAGGATAAACTCGTTGTCGCGGGGGTTGGAGGGAGTCAACACGACAACGTCAACCTCGTGAAACGGCTGAATCTCCCGGCCCCAGCGCGCTGCCGTCAGCGATGGTGAACGCTCTACCGGCGCACACGCGCAGACCAGCGCTGCAAGCATGACCGCTATGGTGAATCTGACCCTCACTGAACCCCCGTCCCACAACCAGCGCGTGCATCGACGCGCCCACAAGAACGTACTCCCGTCGCTCCAGACGGCCAATGGAACGCCTCGCTGTGCGCACCCAGGTCCGAGCATCCGGGTTGCCCCGTTCGGCGGGGTCGCGTACGTTTTGCCGATTGCTATCAGCACCCTCGATACGCTTCCGTTCAACCCTTGCCCTGCCGGGAGGTTACCACCGATGCCCAGCGACCTTGAGATCGCACACGCGACTACGCTGCGACCACTAGCGGATGTCGCAGCAGACGTTGATCTCACCACCGACGACCTGGAGTTCTACGGTCCACATAAGGCGAAGATATCGTTCGACGCGATCAAACGTATCAATGCCGATAGATCGCCAGGGAAGTTGATCCTGGTCACCGCCGTCACGCCGACACCCGCGGGCGAGGGCAAAACGACCATGGCAGTAGGGCTCAGCCAGGCGCTCGCCAAGCTCGGCAAGCGATCGCTGGTTGCTATCCGCGAGCCATCGTTCGGGCCCGTCTTCGGACTCAAGGGCGGAGCAACGGGCGGCGGGTACGCGCAAGTGCTTCCGATGGAGGATATCAACCTCCACTTTACTGGCGACAGCCACGCGATCACTCTGGCCCACAACCTGCTCGTGGCGCTGCTCGATAGCCACATCCACAACGGGAATGCGCTCGAGATCGACCTGCGCAGCATCACGATCAAGCGCACTATCGACCTGTGCGATCGTGCATTGCGCGACGTCGTCGTGGCGCTGGGCGGAGCGACCAACGGTCTCCCGCGGCAAACCGGCTATGAGATCACCGCCGCATGCGAGATGATGGCCATCGTGACGCTCTCGCGCGACATCGCGGACCTGAAGGAACGCCTCGGCCGCATGGTCGTCGCGTCGACGACCTCCGGACGGCCGGTGACGGCAGCGCATCTGCACGCCGTCGGGGCAATGGCTGCCACACTCCGCGACGCCATGAAACCGAATCTCGTCCAGACGGTGGAAGGAACGCCCGCGCTTGTTCATGCGGGGCCGTTCGGAAACGTGTCGTTCGGGTCCAATAGCGTCATCGCCACGACGCTCGGTCGGCACCTCTCGGACTACCTGGTTACGGAAGCCGGCTTCGGCAGCGACCTCGGCGCGGAAAAGTTCCTGAACATCAAGTGCCGCTCGGCGGGCATCATGCCCGACGCAGTCGTCGTTGCGGCGACGATCCGCGCTCTGAAGTATCAGGGCGGGGCAGATCTCGAGAAGCTGAGCAAGGAAGACGTCGGCGCGCTGAAGGCCGGACTGCCGAACTTGTTCAAGCACATCGAGAACATGCAGCACCACGGGCTCTCGCCGGTCGTGGGCATCAACCAGTTCACGTCGGACACCGAAGCGGAGATCGCCACCATTCAAGAAGCAGTCGAAGCGCTCGGCGTGCCCGTCGCGCTTGCCGACGTGTGGGGTAAGGGCGGGGATGGCGGTCGCGAACTCGCGGAACTCGTGCTGACGGCTGTCGACGAACCCGACAACCGGCACCACCTGTATCCCGATGAGGACGGCATCGAGGAAAAGATCGGCAAGATCACCTCGCTCATCTACGGCGCGGAAGGTGTCCGCTACCTGCCGTCGGTCCGCAAGAAGATCCAACAGTTCGAAGCGCAGGGATACGGTCGGATGCCGGTCTGCATTGCGAAGACGCATCGATCGCTCTCCGATGTGTCCTCTCTCAGGGGTCGTCCGGAGGGATTCAGCATCACCATCAACGACATCAAAGCGAACGTCGGCGCGGGATACATCGTCGCTTACGCGGGCAATATCATGACCATGCCCGGCATGGGCGCGAAGCCCGCCGCCCATGACATCGACCTGTCAGACGACGGAATCATCACAGGCCTGTTCTGAAACCGGTGGGGCTCACGCCGCACTTGGGGAGACACACATGACGCCACGCGAGCGTTACATCCGGACGATGCATTTTCAGCCCGTCGACCGCGTTCCCGACGAGGAATTCGGTTGGTGGGGTGAGCTGTTTCCCATCTGGCACGAGCAGGGATTGCCGAAAGAGATCGACAGCAACGAGAAGGGCGATTTCTTCTTCGGCTTCGACACGAAGGCGACGATCCCGACGAATCACGCGCTGATCCCGATCTTCAAGCGCCAGGTCCTCGAGGAGGACGATCGCCACGTCGTCTACATCGATGGCGACGGCGCGAAGATGATGTCCAACAAGAGCGGGGCGTCGTCGATTCCGATGTATCTCAAGTTCCCCGTGGAGACTCGTGAGGACTGGGCCGAGTTCAAAAAGCGCCTCGACCCGGCATCGCCGGAGCGCTACGCATGGGACGTGGACGAGACGGCGGCGCAGCTCGACGCGGGCGACAAACCGACCATGCTCCACGTCGGGAGCTTGTTCGGCTTCATCCGTAACTGGATGGGCTTCGAGAACCTCGCCATGGCAACCATCGACGATCCCGAGTGGGTCGAGGAGATGGTCGACTACCTTGCCGACTTCATCCTCGCAACCTGCGAGCAGTGGTTCGGCAAGGTGCAGATCGACAACGCCCACTTCTGGGAGGACATCGCGTTCAGAAACGGACCGATGGTCAGCCCGGCGTTCTTCGGGCGTGTCGTGATCCCTCGCTACAAGAGGATAACCGACCGGCTGAAGGAACATGGCACCGACGTTGTTTCGCTCGACTGCGACGGCAACATCATGCCTCTCGTTGAGCTCTGGATCGAGGGCGGTGTCAACACGATGTTCCCCATCGAGATTCGCGGTGGTTCGGACCCCGTCGAGATGCGCGAACTCTACGGGCACGACGTGCTGCTTTCCGGTGGCGTAGACAAGATCGCGCTCATCGAGGGGAAGGAAACGATCCTCGCGGATATCAAGCGGCTCGATCCGCTGATCCGGGACGGCGGGTTCGTGCCGCACGTCGACCACCGCGTCCCGCCGGACGTCACGTACGAGAACTACCTCTACTACGTCCGCGAGAAGCGCTCGTGGCTGGGTGTGCCCGATCCCGCGCCATACGAGGATCGACTGGCCGAGCTCCGCAAGACCGATCCGGAGCGCGCGAAGTCCTTCGACCCGAAGTGATCGAGCGATTGCTTCATACGCGACGATGAAAGACGGGGGCCCACACGGCCCCCATTTTCTTAGGCCGCCTCGGACGGCACGACACTGACGGAGACCAGTCGATGACACCCCGAGAGCGATACCGCAGAACGATGCATTTCCAGCCGGTAGACCACATACCCGACGAGGAGTTCGGGTGGTGGCGCGGTACGCTCAAGGCGTGGCACGACCA
>CAZEAI010000158.1:0-9552 GCA_964510105.1 uncultured bacterium | reverse complement strand
CCTCGCCCCAACTGGCCCCCTCCACACCGACGCGGTATCATGATGCCACGGGTGGACCATTCCTGCTATCAAGGGACATCGGAGGTTGTGCACGTGAATGCCGCACACCAGCGCATCGCCCAGATCATCGAGACCGACCCACACGCGCCGCACTATCACTTCATCGCGCCTGAAGGCAAAGCGTTGCCGTTCGATCCGAACGGGGCGATCTGGTGGAACGACCGGTATCACCTGTTCTACATCTTCCAGGACGCGAACCTGCCCAACGGCGGGCACTGCTGGGGGCACGCCTCCAGCGCGGATCTGCTTCACTGGGATTTCCACCCGGTCGCACTGTCATCCCCGGAGGGTGACAGCGACAGGGGGATCTTCAGCGGAAACGCGTTCGTGAGTAAGGACGGGATTCCCACCATCTCATACTTCGGCGTCGAATCGGGCATCTGCCTGGCCCAGAGCACGGACGACAACCTCGATATGTGGACCAAACTCCCGCAGAACCCGGTGATCCCCGTCCCGAAGGAAGGCGATCCCGGATTCGGCGAGTACAACGTGTTCGACCCGCACGTCTGGCTGGAGGGCGACACGTACTACGCCATCCTTGGCGGCATGGTGAAGCCGGATGACGTCAGGGACACCGTGTATCTCTTCCAGTCGCGGGACATGCTCGTCTGGGAGTACGTGCATCCGTTCTACGAGCCAAACCCGGCGTGGACCGGCGAGGAAGAGGACTGCGCGTGCCCGGATTTCTTCGAGATCGGCGGACGCCATGCGCTGCTGTGCATCAGCCATCCACGCGGAATGCGCCTTTACCTCGGCAGACACGAGGACAAGCGATTCATCCCGGAGTCGCACCACCGGATGAACTTCCCGGGCGGGTCGTGTTTCGCACCGGAATCGCTGCTGGATGGCTCGGGACGCCGTGTGTTCTGGGGATGGGTGATAGATCAGCGCAAGGGCGAGTGGGTCGTGGCGAATGAACTCGGCGTGATGACCATGCCGCGCGTGCTGTCGCTGGACGAATCCGGCGAGCCTCTTATCGATCCGCCGGTGGAGCTGGAGCAATTGCGCCGCAACCACCGACGTGTGTCCGGTGCGGCTACCGGCGCTATTCGGGGCGACGTGGTGGAACTGGCCGTCGATGCCGACTTGCCGGGAGGGTCCGCACTGGAGGTGGGCGTCCGCGTGTCCGCCGATGGGTCGGAGAGGACTATCATCAAGGTGGATCGCGCCAACGACACACTGTCCATCGACACGACGAATTCCAGCCTGGCCGACAACATAAGCCGGATATTCCCGATTATACGCGCTGACGGTACCGATACACCTGTGCAGATCGCGCCGTTCGAACTGGTAGATGGCGAACGACTCCGCCTGCGCGTATTCATCGACAAGTCGATCATCGAGGTGTACGCGAACCGCCGCCAATGCGTGACCGGGCGCATCTACCCCACGCGGGAAGACAGCGCGGGCGTCACGCTGGATTGCGTCAACGGGGCGGTTGTCCGGTCGGTGAACGCATGGGACATGGAGAGGACTCAGCCAGTATCGGGGCAGGGCTCATGATTCCCGCGTATCCGAGTTGGTGCGAGAGTCGGACGGATTTACAGTGAGGACGAGTTGCGAATGGAACGCCCGAACATCATCGTGATGCTGGTGGATAACCTGGGTTACGGCGACCTGGGCTGCTACGGATCGTCGTGCCACCGTACGCCACACATCGACCGGCTCGCCGAGACGGGCATGCGCCTGACGAGTTTCTACGGTACAAGCGGCGTTTGCACGCCATCGCGCGCGAGCCTGATGACGGGCTGCTACCCGCGACGCGTCAACATGCACGTTGGCGGGCGCGGCACGTGCGTGTTAATGCCGGTCGACCCTAGAGGTCTGCACCCGAACGAGCCGACCATTGCGGACCTTCTGCGCCAACAGGGCTACGCCACTGCCTGCGTCGGTAAGTGGCACCTCGGCGATCAGCCCCCATTCTTGCCCACGAGGCACGGCTTCGACGAGTTCTTCGGCTGCCCGTATAGCGAGGACATGGTCGCCACCCACCAGCATCCCGAACGGCCGCCGCTACCGCTGATGCGCGGCGAGGAGGTTGTCGAGGCGCCCGCGGACCGCGACAATCTGACGAAGCGCTACACCGAGGAGAGTGTTCGCTTCATCGAGGCGAACGGGGATCGTCCGTTCTTCTTGTATCTCCCGCACGCGATGCCGGGCAGCACCGACCGCCCGTTTGCCAGCCCCGACTTCCGGAACCGATCCGCCAACGGTCCGTACGGCGACGCGG
Organism: uncultured bacterium; assembly: GCA_964510105.1. Lineage (GTDB taxonomy): Bacteria > Latescibacterota > MWCZ01 > MWCZ01 > MWCZ01 > CAZWQW01. Next base: position 7,262 of record CAZEAI010000158.1, on the reverse strand, counting down.
TCGAGGAGCTCGACTGGTCGTGCGGGCAGATCATGGATGCGTTGGCGAGGTTGGGCCTCCATGACAACACGCTGGTGATCTGGACGTCGGACAACGGCGCCGTCGGTTGGGACCCGCCTCAAGGCAGTAACGCACCACTTCGAGGGTGTGGCTACAACACGTCCGAAGGTGGGCAGCGCATGCCGTGTATCGTCCGCTGGCCTGACGTGGTCCCGCCAGGGACCACCCGGGACGACGTGACCGCCATGATGGACGTGATGCCTACAGTTGTCCGCCTGGCGGGAGGCGAGCCGCCGAGAGACCGTATCGTGGACGGCCACGACATCATGCCGATTCTGACGAACGAGACGGGCGCCGAATCGCCGTACGACGAGCGGGGCTTCTTCTACTATCACATGCATCAGTTGCAGGCCGTGCGTTCCGGTCGATGGAAGCTGTACCTGCCGTTGGAGAACAAGATCGATAACCTTGGCGGCGGTTATGACAAGGGACGGAAGACGGCGGCGGAACTCTACGATGTCCGTAACGACCTCGGCGAGACGTCCAACGCGGTCTCCGAGCAGCCGGATGTCGTCGCTCGGCTGACGGCCCTCGCGGAGGGGGCGAGGCGAGATCTCGGCGACTGGGACCGGGAAGGCGCGAATCAGCGCCCCGCGGGATGGGTAGAAGACCCAACGGCGCGAGTTCTGACGGCGGCGTAGCGGTAGCGGTTCGGGGGCACGCGTTCGCGATACTCGGGGCAGACGTGCGCGTCCGAGGTCCGTGGTTCACGAATCACCACTCACCGAGAGGGAATCGCTTCGATGTCCATCTGTGATAGCTTTCGCTCAGCGGTATCAGAACGGTTGTTCGACCTTCACGGTGAAGACATCCGCAATACGGACAATCGGAATTACACCATCGACTGTGAGTCCGGCCTGATTCCGGGTGTTTCGAGGGACGATTTCTGGACGGATCTCTCGCAAGGAAACGGAGGCGAGCTGATCGGCAAACCGCCCAGGCCGCCGAAGTTCTGCGCTGCGCATTCGTCCGCCAAGCTGGCCGTCAACTCATTCGGGCCATTCCGATATGATACCAGTCGGCTCGTATTGGCTGAGCAGAGCGGATTCGAAATCGCGCAGTTTGAGAAGAAGCTCAGGAACGGACTCAGAGGCACGCCGCCCAACCTGGATTTCTTCGCTTGTGGAGCGGACAGTATCGTTGCGGTCGAGTCGAAATTCACCGAGTGGCTCACGCCCAAAGCGGCCGATTTTGCGGAAGTCTATCGTGGAGCTGTCAGCAGACTCGCCGACTCACAGTGGGCGAGCGTGTTTGAGGCGCTGGTAGACGATCCAAGCCATTCTAACCACCTCGATGCCGCTCAACTGGTGAAGCACTATCTGGGAATGCGACATAGCCTGCGCGGATTTCCCCAGAGACAGATTCTGCTGTACGTCTACTGGGAGCCCGCCAACGCTGACGAATTCGATGAGTGTTCGTGCCATCGGAGATCACTTGATGATTTTGCAGACCGGGTTTCGGGTTCGGAAATCGGTTTCCAGCACATGAGCTACGCCCAGCTATGGGATGGGTGGCTGGGCGAGTGTCGGTGGAATGGGATCAGAGAACATGTCAGCAACCTTCGTCGGCAGTATGAACTGCCCGTGCGTACAGATGCCGCCCAGCAGTCTGAGACGGCAGTTCCACGGTGAGAGGGCGTTGCCGACGCCGTAGCTGCGTCGCCGTGATGCCGCCATACAAACCACGCCGAGCCGGTCGCCGGCGTCCGATACCACAACATACACGACAGAGGGAATCGTCACATGCTCATCGGATTTGGCAAACAGGACATCACGCCACGGTTGGGCGTGGAGCTTTTCGGGTACTCCGGCTATCTGAACCGGTATGCGTCGGCCGTTCGCGATAAGCTTTGGGCTCGCAGTATGGCCGTGAGCGACGGCGATCAGGTGGCCGTCGTGGTGAGTTGCGATCTCGTATTCATCACGCGCGAACTCTCGACCGAAGTACGTCGGCTGGTCGGCGTGGAAACGGGGCTGGACGCGGACTCCATCATGGTCCATGCCACGCACACGCACAGCGGGCCGTGTCTCCGACTGGAGTATCAGAACGCCTACGATCCACCATTCATGGAGATGCTGCCTCGTCGAGTCGCCCGGTCGTGTATCGACGCCGTCAAGTCAATACAGGAAGCCGAGCTACAGCATGCCGAGGTACCGTGCGAGGGCGTCGGAACGAATCGTGTCCACGACGAATTCAGCTACGGGCCTGCGGCGCTGGAGCAGGAGTTCCGACCGGTGAAGCCCGAGTTGACGGACACAACATGCCACGTTCTGAAGGCCGTAGCGCAGGACCGGTTGCTCGGATTCGTCTCGTACTTCGGCTGTCACAATGTGGTGGGCGGTCCGGCGTGTACGTACATCCACGGCGACTACGCCGGAATCGCTACGGGGTTGCTCGAACGAGAGCACCCGGGGGCAATCGGCCTGTTTCTCCAGGGCGCGGAAGGCGACGTGAACTCCGCCGTGTGCTGTCTCAGCGACGAGACCGTTCTCGATGCGCTCGACACGATGGCGGGGCGGTACGCCCGAGCGGTGCGCAACGGTCTGGCGGCGGCCCAGCCGTTGGAGACAGACGCGGTGCGCGTTTGTCGACGGCAGATGAGCTTCTCGCGCAGGCAGGTTTCCCTCGACGAACTACGCGAGAAGCTTGCGACGGAGGAGGCGGTGATCGAGAACTCCGATGCCGGTGACGCCGACCAGGAATTCCGATGGGCGGTTATGCGGAACAAGGCGCTTCGATCGATCATCGATCGCGTTGAGCGCGGCGTGTCTTTCGACGAAGCGACCGAACTCCACGGCATCAGAATCGGGCCGGTCGCCATCCTGGGCACCCCGTTCGAGGTGTTCCAGGCCATCAAGAACGACACGATCCGCGAAGCGAAAGCGCCGATCCCGTTGGTTCTGAGCGTCACCAACGACGAGCAGGGCTACGCGGTGGACGAGACCTCCGCCCAGGATGAGTCCGACTACGCGGCACGCACGGTCCCGCTCTGGAAGCACACGCTCCCGTACGCCGACATCCACGCGGAGCTTGTGTCCGGCCTGTTGGCGGTCGACGCCGATCTGGACGACATGCGGGGAGACGAGTCGTGAGGTTCACGCTGGACATCGACTACCCCGTAGAGAAGATGGAGCGGAGTCGGGCGCGGATGGAGGCACGTCAGTCGTACGAGTACACGGATCGTGTTCCGGTCGGATTCTGCCTCGCGCCGCGCTATTTCACCCCGATCTTCGGGGTACCCTACAACGCCATCTTCGAGAACGTGGAAGAGCATTTCTACTGGCAACTGAAGTTCCTCAAGTACCGTATCGAGAACATACCGGAAGACATGGCCTGCACGAGTCCGACTCTGACGGTCGGGCCGTACTTCGACAACGTTCTCGATTCGGATGCCTTCGGAGCGGAGATCGCATGGCCTGAGAACGAGACGCTCCAGAGCCGCCCGACGATCGGAAGTTTGGACGAGATGGTTCACTACGAGGCCCCGACGCCGGAAGCGGGGCTTTGGGGCCAGGCGCGGGACTGGTGGCTCAAGATGCGGGAGCTTGCCCGTGAGACGAAGCTGACCTTCGGCGACGTCGAAGGTCGCGTTGATGTCGCGCGCCTGGGAATCGGTGGGTTCAGTCCGCACATGATCGCCATCGACCTGGTCGGCCACGATTTCTACTGGTGGCAGGCGGAGTATCCGGGCGAGTGTCACGACTTTCTCAGGAAGATCACCGACGCGCTCATCAAGGCTCAGCGCTACTTCATGGCCATCGACGATCGGCCGGGGGGAGGATTCGGCCTGGCCGAAGACACGGCGCAGATCATGTCGCCCGACATGTTCAGGGAATTCGTCGTTCCGTACACCGGGCGGTTGTTCGACACATTTGGCGGCGGGTCCCAGTTTGGCAGAGGACTCCACATGTGCGGCCAGAGCACGCACCTTCACCGCGTGCTCGTGGACGATTTGCGCATATCGAGCTTCGACATCTTCGGGTACGCGGTCGACCCCGACGACGCGGCCAGGAACCTGGGTGGACGAACGCTCCTCTGGGGCAACATCAACCCCATGTTGATGCTCGACGGTACGCCGGATGACGTTCGGCGCGCGTCACGCGCCGCGCTGGATGCACTCGCTCCGTGCGGCGGCTTCCTGTTGGGAGATGGCGCCAACGTGTGTCCCGGCACGCCGCTGGAGAATCTGGCGGCGCTCACGGAGGCCAGCGAGGAATACGGCCTGCCCGCTGTCAGAGCTCAGGACTGACATCGAGCCTGACCACGGGACGGCGTGACCTTGGGACCGGGCGCCCGCCACGCAACGATCCAGCAGTGACGCCGGACGCGGCGCACCCGTCGCTGCGATCTCGGCTGGGCCGATGCCTACCTCAGGAGCAGCATCTTACTGACGAGATCTCCCTGCGTCCCGGTCAGCCGACAGAAGTACATCCCGCTGGCCACAGTCCGTCCCCGGTCGTCTGCGCCGTCCCACTGGGCATCGTAGTAGCCCGCCGCGCGGATGCCCGTCCAGAGGGTCCGTACGCGGCGCCCGAGCGCATCATGCACGACAAGTGCCACGTCGTCTGTCTCTGGAACGCCATAGCGTATCGTCGTGATCCCGTTGAACGGATTGGGGGCGTTCCGGCGGAGAGTAAACGCTGCCGGGAGTCCGGCGCCTTCCGCCAGGCCCGTTACGATCCCGACGCCGATCATGTTGCTCGTTGCGCTGAGGTTGTCGTGCGTATCCCGTGCCCGGATGACGTAGAGCGCGACGCCTCCCGGGCTTTCGTCCAGGAACGTCGTGTCGCTCGTGCTACCGATGAGCGTATATCCGTCTACCGGCTCCTCTATGTCTTCGCACCGGTAGACTCTATAGCCGCCCAGGTCCGGCTCGGCGTTCGGCTTCCACCTCAGCGATACGGTTTCCCCCACTCTGGTCACGGCAAGCAGCGCCGGAGCGTCCGGCGAGATGTTGTCCAGCGAGTAGCCACTTGCCACGAAGGAGTCGAGAAAGACATCGGGGTCCGACGTCTGCGCGGTGACTCTGAAATGGTGCGCGCCGTCGGCCACGGCGGATGAATCGTACAGCGTTTCGGCGACATACGTGTAGGATGCGTCCCGATGCGCTACCTGATCGCCGATGTGGTGGAACGCGTACTCGACTCCATCGACGAAGGCGACTCGGATCGCCACGCCCTCGGTGGAGGGTCTCGGCGCGCCGGGGGGAAGCGCACGCCATATGCTGTAGTGGGGGGGCCGGTTCACGTCGACGTCGAGTTCCGACGCTTCCCAGCTCAGCAGCACAAGTCCGCCCTGATCGTTCGGGATGTCGGCGACGGTCAGCGCCATGTCGGGAACGGCGTGGTACAGCGCCCCCATGTCGGCTCGTGTGCCGTCGGCGTCGTGCTTCAACGCCGGATCGCCACGATTGATGCAGGGCGACCAGGCATCAAGGCCGTAGTCACCGTTCGTTGCATCTGCCAAGAGCGGATCGCGGTCGATGTTGCCCGTTCCCGGCCAACCGCCCTGCACGTCGTTGTACGCGACGGAGATCGCCGGATTGGCATCCGATATCTGCGCCGGCGCGTTGTTCCATACAATGCACGAGTTCAGTTGGGCGGTGCCATGCATGGATCGCACTGCGGCTCCCCCGGCATTGGCTACGTTGTCGACGACCGTGCATCGGACCATTCGGGCGTCGCCGCTCAGGATCGCTGCTGCCCCGTCGGCGGAAGTGTTGCCGGCGAAAACGCATCGATCAAGCAGCACGTCGCCGCCGTCGGCGCGGATACCGCCGCCGTCTCCCACCGCGTCATTTCCGCGCACTGTCGAGTTTGCGACGATGACCGTGCTCGCATACGAAGCGATGGCACCGCCTGACTCGGCAGCCGAGTTGCCGGCGAAGGAGCATTCCTCAACCGACGCGGTTCCGTATTCGACGTAGATGGCGCCGCCCAGTCTCGCCGCGTTCCCACTGAATGATGAGTTCTCGATCCGCAGAGGCGTGTCGGAAGCATAGACCGCTCCGCCTCGACTCCACGGACCGCCCGCGCCCGGGTCGGCCAGGCCGTTGCTGAACTCCACGTGTCGCAGCAGGCTTGAGTCGGCTCCCTGGAAGCGCACTCCCGCCCACGAGTCCCCCGTGAATGCGATAGGTTCGTCCGGTGTTCCCATCGCATGAAGGGATCCCGTCACGACGAACGGAATGCCCCGGCTCGTGGCAACCACGACGCCCGGTTCGATGAATAGCGTCTCTCCCGCCGGCACGGTAACGGTGTCCGTGACGATGTACGGGCTTGCGTCTTTCGTCCACGTGGCTGTTCCGATGGTGCCCCCGACGGTGAGCTGCCAGTCGAGCATGGCCGCCGGCAGGGCTCGGGCGAGCCCGTGACCGTATACGTTGTCCCAGCCGGGGTCGCCGAGATCCTCGCTCGTGGTCGTGATCGCTTCATACACGTCGTCGCGTGACCACCCGGGGTGCGCGCTCAGCAGCAGCGCCGAGATCGCAGCGATGTGAGGAGCGGATGCCGACGTGCCGTGGAACGGACTCACGAAATTCACGCCGGAAACCGTGACGCCGGATACCCCCGTGATATCGGGCTTCAGCCGAACTTCGGGCACTGGATGCGTGATGCTTACCGGTCCGTGGGAGCTGTAGGAGGCGATTGTGCTCGGATCCGTCGCGTGGACGGCTGCAACCGAGATCGCCCCGCGTGCGGCCGAGTGTCCGAAAATGCTGCCCTCCGCCACCGGGTACTCCATGCCATAGGCCTGCCCCCAGATGTACATGCCGAGCAGGCGAGGCGCTCCTTGATGGAGCTTTATCGCGAGGTAGACCGTCTGAGATCCGCCGATAGTGATCCCGCCGCCGTCCTCGCCATACGCGATCTCTTCGTATGGGTCCTGAGTTCCGCTCTGCTCGTCGTCGCCGACGGCGATGGTGTCCGTCAGCGCCTCGTCGGCGAATAGATACAGATCGTAATCGTTGGACGACGCGCCGAACGGATCGTCCCACTGGATGAAGAAGTAGGCCCTGCCGCCGGTGACTCCGACCGACATCGCGGAGTCGCTCACGCCGTCCCATGCGTGCCACCCGCCGCCTGACCCGTCGGCGGATACATAACCGCCCTGGTAGTGGTCGCCGACAGCGTTCCCCGCGGACGAGACATACACGACACCGCGCGCCGCCACGGAATCCGATGCCTGGGCGATTGGTCCGT
>CAZEAI010000157.1:0-9634 GCA_964510105.1 uncultured bacterium | reverse complement strand
GCGGGCAGTTCGACGAGCAGCCCGCCCATCATGTATCGATCTCCAAGCCGTTCGACCTAGGCGTGTGCCAGGTGACCAACGCGCAGTACGAGCAGTTCGATCCGTCGCATCGCGATCTACGAGGCAAGCTGGGTTTCTCGAAACTCGACGATGAGGCGGTAGTCTTCGTCAGTTGGCACGATGCGGTCGCGTTCTGCGAATGGCTCAGCGAAAAGGAGGGGGAGACCTGCCGCCTTCCGACTGAGGCGGAATGGGAATACGCCTGTCGAGCCGGCACGACCTCACCGTACCACACTGGCGGCGAGCTGCCCGAGGAGTACTGCTTGAACCCGGGCGTGACCTCCTACCCCGCTCCCGGTCGAAGTCGCGGCGATGATGACATCGTACCTCTTGCCACGGGACGCACGCCTGCCAACGCGTGGGGCCTGCACGACATGCATGGCAACGTCGAGGAGTGGTGCAGCGATTGGTACGGTCCGTACGACGTCCAAGGGCCGTACGCTGAGTACCAGTCCGTTGATCCCGTCGGGTATCCCGACGGTGACTTCCGTGTCGCGCGGGGAGGCAGTCACTCCACGGAGCCATACTACCTTCGCTCCAGCAGTCGCGCCGGCACTCTGCCGGACGAGCGAAACTGGTTGATTGGGTTTCGCGTCGCCATTGGTGAGCACTCCGAGACTCCTCCCGTTATGGGACGGGTGATCGATCTGCATGAACGCAACGTTCGACCTGACGCACCGCTGGACATCGAATCGGGACCGAACGTCTCACAGCCGTATTTCCGCGGCCCTCGTCCGTTTGTGAAACTGCCGATGGGATCAGAAGGCCCGTTGTTCTCGCGGCACAACCACGTGCCGGACATTGCGGTCTGCCCCAACGGCGACCTGCTGGCGATCTGGTACACCTGTGTAGAGGAATCGGGTCGTGAGGTGTCTTGCGCCGCGAGCCGCTTGCGGTGGGGTACCGAGGAATGGGAGGAGGCGTCGCTATTCTGGGACGCGCCAGCGAGAAACGATGTCGCGTGTGCCCTCCGGACTGACGAAGAAGGCACGATGTACCACTTCTCCGGGCTTTCGTTTGCTGCGACCTACGGCTGTCCAGCTATCGTGATGCGGATCTCAACCGACAGCGGCGCGACCTGGTCGAAGGCGCGGTTCATCCTCCGTGAGCACCGTGTCCGACAACTGCTGAATCCCGCCGTTTTCCGCATGAGCGATGGGACGATCGTGCTCCCTTGCGACGCGGGTACGAAGCAGGACGGGGGCTGCGCGCTGTGGCTCAGCAGCGACGATGGCGAGTCATGGCACGACGCGGGTGGTACGATACGAGGCATCCATGCCGGGATCGTAGAACGGGCAGACGGGAGCCTGCTCGCGTTTGGCCGGGGCAACGACATAGACGGTATGATGCCCACGAGCGTGTCGGGCGATTCCGGCAGAACGTGGGAGTACGGCGCGAGTTGCTTCCAGCCGATCCACCGGTGCCAGAGGCTCGTGCTGATGCGTCTGCGTGAAGGTCCCATCATGTTCGTCTCGTTCGCCAACAAGCCGCTGACTATCACCGACGCATCGGGCGCCGAACGTCAGATCGAGGGGATGTACTCGGCTGTTTCGTATGACGACGGTGAGACCTGGACAAACTACCGCCCCGTCAGCGACGACGGTCCGGAGCGCCGGATCGAGTCGTTCGACGGCTTCGCAGCGCTATTCGGCATCAGTCGCTCGGAGCCGGTGGGATATCTGGCCGCATGTCAGGCCCGGAACGGCCTGATTCACCTCGTGAGCAGCAGGAATCACTACTGCTTCAACTACACGTGGCTCGTGACGCCGCCTCCGGCATTGGATTAGGCGTTCTTCCGCGTGCGTCAGCGGATGTAGCGGGCCGCGATTCAGACTGGGGATCACCATGGAAAGCACATACGACGTGGTCGTCGTCGGAGGCGGCCCGGCTGGAGTCGCGGCCGCGATCGCGGCAGGTCGGTGCGGCGCACGGGCGATGCTGATCGAGAAGACCAACTCCCTCGGCGGCATGATGACGAACGGGCTCGTACACGCGCTTCGTACGCCCGGCGACGGCGGCGGCATCGTGTGGGAAGTTTGGGCGTGTATGGCTGACCTGGGTTGCGCCGAGATAGGCAGCCACGTCGTGTGGATGGACCCGTTGGCGGCTCGCGTTGTGCTTGCCGACATGGTTGAGGACGCGGGCGCCGATCTGCTGCTTCACACTCACCTGGCGGGCGTGTCGAAAGCCGACGACGCAGTGACGGAAATCCAGATCGCAAACAAGGACGGACTGCAGTCGATCGCGGGCCGCATGGCAGTCGATGCGACGGGTGACGGGGACGTGGCGGCGATGGCGGGCGCCGCGTACGACAAAGGCCGCGAAGACGACGGGTTCCTACAGGCGGTGAGCCTGAACTTCGTGCTGGCGGGAGTCGATGACGACGCTCTGCCCGATCCGGATGAGTTCCGAGAGACGTGCCGACAGGCGTTCGAATCCGGCCGGATAGAGATGGCGCCGCCGTGGGACGTGCTGCACTGCGGCACCGCGCGGCCGGGTTATCCGTCCGGAATCCGTCACTTTCAGCTAGACCTCGCACACCATGTCGACGGCTCGAGCGCTAGGGGTCTCACCGATGGCGAGGTCCTGTGCCACCGGCGTGTCCTCAAACTGTGGCAGTTCCTGCGGTCGACCTTCAGGGCGTTCGAGAACAGCGTCGTCGTGGATTCAGCATCACATCTCGGCGTGCGCGAGACGCGGCGCATTAGCGGCGAGCACACGCTCACCGAGGAGATGGTCATGGGCGCGATCAAGCAGCCGGATGCGGTCAGCCGGTGCGCTTGGTACATGGACCTGCACGACGGACAGAACAAGCACCCGCTCGGGCAATATCGCGCGGCCCGTCGACCACCGGACGGCGACTACTATGAGATACCGTACGGGTGTATCGTTCCGTTGGAGGTCGACGCGCTGCTCGTGGCGGGGAGGTGCATATCCAGCACGCGCCCGGCCAACGGCTCGCTGCGGTTGCAGGCGGTGTGCATGAACCTCGGGCAGGCTGCCGGCACGGCCGCCGCGTTGTGCCTCGAGCGGAACTGCCGACCGAGAGCGCTCGACGGCACCGGCCTGCGAGAGCGTCTTGTACGGAACGGCATGGAGCTGCAGGTCGCGTAGAGCCCTCACGTCGCGTAGGACCCGTTGCGGGCGACACCGAATCCAGCGCTCGACTGAGCAGACGCACCGTGGAGCAGAGATGATAGAGCCCACATACACGAGTTCACTCGGAATGACGCTCCAACGGGTAGAACCGGGCGACTTCCTCATGGGGAACGATGCGCCGATCCACGATGACCTGATCAGACTTGGCCACTGGCGCTTCGGAGACTACGACGAGCGACCCGTTCGCCGCGTCTGGATCACGGAGCCGTTCGCCATGGCGACCTGTCAGGTCACCAACGCCCAGTACGAGGCATTCGATCCCTCGCATCGCGCCCTCCGTGGGAAGCTTGGGTTCTCGCGGGAAGACGACGAAGCCGTGGTATACGTGAGCTGGCACGACGCGGTCGCATTCTGCACGTGGTTGGCGAACAGGGAGGGACTGCCATACTGCCTGCCCACCGAAGCGCAATGGGAGTACGCCTGCCGTGCGGGCACCACGACCGCGTACTCCGCGGGCGACCTCCTGCCGCCGGAGTTCAGCAGGAATGCCCGGATGACGTGGTATCCCGATCTGCGAGCCGGCAAGGAGGAGGATGAGAAGGTCCGGCTTACCGTGGGCCGGACCCCGCCAAATCCCTGGGGGCTGTACGATATGCACGGCAATGTCGAGGAGTGGTGCAACGACTGGTACGGTCCGCCCGACATGCGACGTAACGGCGGCGTCACGGATCCCGTTGGAAGGATCGATGGCGATTTCCGTGTTACGCGCGGCGGAAGCCATTCCACGGAGCTGTACTACCTGCGATCCGCGAACCGCTCCGGTGCGCTCCCCGAGGAACGGAACTGGCTGATAGGGTTTCGGGTGGCCATCTCCGACGTGAAGCCTCTGATGCCGCCCGTGTCACTGCCGTTGCAGCTTCACGCTCGGAACGTCAAGCCCGAGGTTCCGGTAGACATTGGCGAGGGCCCTGACAGTTCGCTCCCGTACTTCGAAGGTCCACGGCTGTACGTCAAGATACCGCCGGAGTCGTACGGTCCGATGTTCTCGTTTCACAACTACTCGCCTGCCGTTGCGTCGTGCCCCAACGGCGACATCCTCGTGATCTGGTTCTCGTGCGAAGAGGAACCCGGTCGTGAGCTTTGCGTACTGGCGAGTCGTCTGCGCTGGGGCTCGGACGAGTGGGAGCCAGCGTCGCCGTTCTGGGATACGCCTGATCGGAACGACGCGTGCAGCATGCTGCTTAGCGACGGACGCACACTCTATCACCTCAATGGCTCGTCGAATGGGGCGGCCTACGGAAGCCAGGCCATATTGCTGCGCACGTCCACGGACAGCGGTGGGACGTGGTCCAAAGCGCATCTGATTGTACCCGAACACGGTCTTCGTCACGTTCCGAGCGCGACAGCCACGATTCTGAGAGATGGCACGCTCGTTCTGCCCTGCGACGCACTCTCTGAAGATGAATCTAACGAGCGCTGGGGTTCCCGCTTTGGCACCGCGCTGTGGATGAGCGACGATGCAGGGGAGACATGGCGTGACGCGGGCGGAACGATTGCCGGTATCCACGCGGGGGTAGTGGAACTCCGGGACGGCCGGCTCATGGCGTTTGGGCGCGGCGAAGACATCGATGACAAGATGCCCATGAGCCTTTCCGACGACCGCGGAGCAACCTGGTCACATTCCGCCAGTCCGTTTCCGCCGATCAAGTCGTGGCAGAGGCTCGTACTGCTGCGTCTGCGCGAAGGTCCGGTCATGCTCGTCTCATTCACGAACGAACCGATGGCCATCAAGGATGCTTCCGGCTCGATGCGAGACGTGGTGGGCATGTTCTCCGCAGTGTCCCACGACGAAGGGCGCACGTGGACGAACTGCCGCCTTGTCAGCGATGACGGAATGGACCGCCCGATCGAGTTCTACGACGGGTATCCGTGGACGATAGGGAAGAGCCGGTCGGAGCAGTACGGGTACCTGACTGCGTGTCAGGCACAGAACGGCCTGATCCACCTTGTGAGTAGCAGAAACCACTACGTATTCAACCACGCCTGGCTCGTGACGCCGCCACCGGCGCTGCAATGAAAACCGATCTGGTCACATGCCGGCGTGCGCCACCTGATGGGCCGATGCATCGCCTTGTCGCAGCCGAGATCCTGCAGCCGGGCTCTCCGTCCAGTGTTCGACTCTGTCATCGACTAGATACAGGCATGGCGGGAACGACGATGCTGTGGCCGGGCGGTGGGGCGAATCGCACTATCGGGGCGATCACTCTCGGCCTGCCGTACCGACCTCGCGTGGCTCAGCGGCACCAGATGGCTGACGCTACACGCGTTACGGAGCCCCCTGCGAAAGGAGCGAGATGAGGCCCGATCTCTTTCCGAGGCGGACTACGGCTGGCGCCCCAACTCGGGCCTCGCCAGCTGCGATGATCCGGGTTAGCAGCGGACAGTGGCTCGCGCGCGAAGCCTATGGTCCATGGCAGATGTGTCACGGGTGTCACCGAGGGCTTCGCTACGGCAGGTGCCGAGCGCATGACCGCGTCTACTGTCTAGATTCGGAATGAACAGATTGTGGGGGCAGGTCGGAGACGGCGACTGGGCAACTGCGGCCCGGTGACTTGCGCGATACTTCCTTCGTCATCCGCGCCCAACGCATCGACGTGGACGTTCGGAAACGTCTCGACTCCGGCTTCTTTGACTAGGTTCTCAAGCGTCGCGTCGGAGATGGCATTCCTCCACTGCACCTCGTGATTGTGGTACCTGTTCAGGAGGTTTATCTCTTCGGCGATTCCCCTCTCTCGTGCATGTGGGAAGTCGCGGTCTGCGCTCCCGATGAGAAGGCCCACTTCGGAGGAGGCGTTGCCACCCAGCACGGGGCGATTGTTGACCAGGGCAACGCTCAAGCCGAGACGTGCGGCTGCTACGGCAGCGCAACATCCAGCTATACCACCACCTACGACCGTCAGATCGCATTCTCCGCAGGATACAGGCAGAGATTGGGTCATTCACTATCCTCTCGTTCGGTGAGACGTCCCAGCTCCGAGCCTCACCGATCACCCGCTGGTACAATCCGCTCATGCCCTGACAGCGCAAAGCGTTCAGTGTTGTAACGTTCCGATGTACGATGTCCGATGCAAACCGGCATGATCAGGTGTTGGCTCAGCGTCAGATCTGTCTGAGGCGAGCCCCTGATTTCACGCAACCTCCCCAAGGGCGAGTCCGTCCAATGGAATGGGAATCTTCCCGAATCCGCCAAACCCAACTCCTGACCAGCGACGCTGCCCAAAGTGCTCGAAAGAGCCGCCGTGTCCGAGCGATATGCACGCTTACGAGGGAGAGCGCCTCGCACGGTCTGCCTCTTTCCGAGTTCGGTCCGACACGAAATCTCAACATGGACCGGTGTCAAGGGGACGGGTCAACAGAATGGTACACTTCGCTACGAGTACTGGCAACACATCGCGATGGCCCACGATGTATGTATTGTGTGCAAGCAGTGTGTGGTACTACTGTAGTGTGTTGCCGATGGTCGCTGCCTCTTGCCATATATCCTGTGTGGACAACCTTTCAGTCTGTTGGTCTCGGGTCCGAATCCCGCCGGGCTCATACCATACATATCAACGACGTAGGGTGCTGTCCGGAGATCGGATGGCGCCCTCTGTCGTTGATGTGGTGCAGATATGGACGACGGCCAGCACCTCCGATCTCGTGTGTCGGCGGTGCGTCGCTGTCTCCGCGGTGGGATCGACGACTGATCGACCGCGCGCTGCATACATCCGCAAACGCGCCCTACCTACTTCTGACCGCTCTGCATATCTTCACCAACAATCGACATCAGGTCCCAACTGCTACTGCCTGAGATCGAGAGTCTTCGTCCGACAGATGCCATCAACTGCCCACTCCTGCATTGGGGATCCGGATGTATCTGCGCCTGCTCACTGCCTGGACTCTATTCCTGGGCGTCGCGCCAACCGGCGTCACGGCCGAGATTGTCTCCGGCGAAATCGCTACCACGACCTGGACTGCGGCGGGAAGCCCTTACCACGTCGTCGACCACCTTGTCGTGCCCGGCGGTGCCACGCTGACCATCGACTCCGGCGTCGACGTGCTCTTCGATCCCGGGGTGGCGATCTTCACCCAGGGCGACCTTGTCGCGCTTGGAATAGCCTCCGACAGCGTGCGGTTCCTGCCGTCCGGCGGTGATGAGTGGGCTGGGATTCACGTCAGCTCGGGCGCCGAACTCAGATTCGAACACGTCCGCGTGAGCGGAGCGTACGGCGGGGAGATCGTACCCTCGGGAGGCGGCTTCTACGGTGGCGGGATCAACGCGGCGAATGCGACGATCGAACTGCGTCATTGCGTAGTCAGCGGCAACCGCTCTGACTATTCCGGTCCCGCGGTTCAAATGAGCTACGGTCATCTGGTAATGTCCGACTGCGTTGTCACGGCGAATCGAACGGAGAAGCGCACCGGCGCGATCTCAGGCTGGTATGCCGGTGTGAACATCGATCGCACGCTGATCGAGGGTAACTACGGCGGCGGCCTGAGGGTCCGTGGCGGAACGGCAACGCTCACCGACTGCGATATCACGGGAAATGAGATCGCCGCGCGATACCAGAGAGGAGCGGGCATTGATGCCGGATCGGCGGTAGTACGCGTTGAGCGTTGCCGGATCACTGGAAATCGCTCGGCGGAAGTCGGTGGCGCCATCTCGGTCGGGGTGCCCGGCGGTCGCTCCGAGGTCTCCATCATCGGTTCCACGATAGCTGGGAACGAAGCCCTAGACGGTTCCGCGGTCTGGCTCGAGATTCCGTTCATTCTCGATCCCTCAGATCGCCTCATTTCGTTCGATCTCGTTCAATCGACAGTCGCTGGGAACAAGGCCATCGCGGCACCGGATCCGAACCCGGGCCATCCCGGGACCATCACCGCCACCGGCTCTGACATCCGGATCGAGGGCTCCATCATCTACGGAAACGTTACCGAGCGGCTCAACGTGAATGGAAGCAGTGTGGCCGTGAGTTGGTCGAACATGGTGTACCGCGTATATGACGGCCCGAACAACCTTCAGTCCGACCCTCTGTTCGTCGACGCAGGGAATGGCGACTACTCCCTCCAGCCCGGATCGCCCTGTCTCGGCGCCGGAAGCCCCTACTGGCTCGGCCTGGACAATGGCCGCGCGGACATGGGCGCGCAACCGGGGTTGCGCCTGAATCCGGACATACCGCGTATCCAGGTCGACGCCGATGAGGTGGTCGTGAATGCGACACGCATTTCGCCGCTCGATATCCGGAGCGTCGGCGGCGGCGCGCTGACCGTGGAGCAGCTGATTCTGCCCGAGGGCTTCAGCACCTCAACCGGCTTCCCAGCCGTTGTCGAACCGGGGGAGGCACTGACCGTCAACCTGCTCTTCGATCCATCGGGCGGCGACCGCGTCGATACAGCGTACGTCGTCCACAACGACCCGTACGCCGATACCGTGGCCGTCCCGCTTCGGGGTACGGCCGGGCTCGTCGTAACGGGCGTGGCGCACGGTCGTTGGTCGCTGAAGAACAGCCCGTACCGCGTCGAAGGCACGGCGTACGTCCCGACCGACGAGGAACTCATCATCGATGCGGGTGTCGAGGTGTACTTCGAGAAGGACGCGCGCCTCGGCGTAAACCGAAGTCTGCGCGTCGAGGGCACATCATCAGATAGCGTGCTGTTCCTCGACGGTTCAGGCGAGGGGTGGGGGGGATTAGCGCGTACTCGGCAGGCGTCTGCTCGATCGCCTACGCGCGGATCAGCGGGTGTGAATCTACCAGTCGCTCTAGCCTGTCGATCGCCGGACCGGGGGCTTCGCCGCTACGGGCAGTAGTTCGAGATGTGGTGATAGACGGCAACAGGAGTGAAGACGGAAATATCGTGGTCGTGATCAGCGCCAACGCTGAATTCCACCGGTGTACGATCCGAGGCAACCGGACCGAGAACAGTATCGTCCGCATCCGGAACTCGGGCTCGCGCAGCGCGGTCTCGTTCTCCGATTGCGAGATCGTCCGTAATACGTACGCTAGTCCGTATACCGTGATCAGCCTCGATTACGAAGCGCATGCGCGATTCGAGCACACACTCATCGCCGGCAATTCGGGACCATCGCCGATCGTATCCGTCTCCCAGAGCGATGTGGAATTCGCGCAGTGTACGATCTCCGGAGATGAGACCGACGTCATCGGAATCATGGTACTGGGTTCATCCGAATACCGTGCGGCGGCTCGCTTACACGGTACGATCATCCAACTGGCGCACAGCGATGCGGCGGATATCGAGTTGAAGTCGGACTGCGAGCTGATCTCCGAGTTCTCCCGCGTCGGCACGGTCCTGGACTGGTCGCTGGACTCGGATCGCCTCGTGAGGGGCTGGCCGGGCCCCGGCAACATCACGGCGGACGCGCAATTCGTCGATGCCGATGCCGGCTTCTACGAGCTGGCCCCGGGGTCGCCATGCA
>CAZEAI010000156.1:0-9703 GCA_964510105.1 uncultured bacterium | reverse complement strand
TCAGTGATGAGAGGACCAGCTTGTTGTCGCCCCAGATGAGTTTGTTCGTCCAGCCCTTGAGCTGGCGGCCCCGAGAGTCGAACATGCCCAACTGCATCTCGGTATCTTCGGGCTTCTCCGCGCGCGGCTCATCGACCTGCTCAATGACTTGAAACGGAAGAACGATATTGCAGACCTCGCTCGTCTTCCCGTTCCACACGAGCTCCACTTCGCGCTTCTCGTCGAACAGGAGGAAGCGGTACTTGTCCGGCAGGGGCTTGTCGGCTTCGAGGAAGCGGGCGATTTCCTGCTGTTCCTGTTCGGTCAGTCGTGGCATGAGTCTCCTCGTGCTGCAGCAGATTCGCGCGGTAACATCCGGTGCATACTGAATACGAGGATCGCCGACGGTACGCAAGTCGCGCCCCTACCATTGCCCCGCCAACGCCTCCGGCACATCATCCCGTGATGCATCACCCATCCTCGGAGGCCCAACCATGAAGATCACCCGTGTCGAAACCATCGTGCTGGCGTTCCCGCCTGCTGAGAAGCTCATTCGGGACGCAATACACACCTTCGGCGACGCGCGCGGCGGCGTCATCGTGAAGCTCCACACCGACGCCGACGTGGACGGCGAACCCATCGTGGGTTGGGGCTACATCTTCTTCGGAATGGTGAAAGGCGCGCCAAACGCGCTGAAGACCATCGTCGACGAGATGCTCGCCCCCGCGGTCGTCGGGCAGGACCCTCACGCCATCCGGCGCATCCGGCGGCGCATGTGGGAGGCGGTGGAATACGTCGGATGGTCGGGCCTGGTCCACTTCGGCACCGCGGCAATCGACACGGCGCTCTACGACATCGTGACCAAGGCGTCCGGACTTCCGGCGTGGCGGTGGTTCGGGGCATCGCGCGACCGCATCCCCGCGTACGCCATGGTGGGCTGGTACTACGACACCGACGCGGAGTTCGAGCGAGCGTGTGCCGATGCCATCGCAGAGGGGTTCGCCGATCTGAAGATCAAGGTCGGCGTCGGCTCGCTCGACGAGGACGTGAAGCGCATCCGCATCGCGAAGAAGGTCGTGGGGGCTGGGCGCGTGATGGTCGATGCGAACCAGGCGTTCACCGTCGCCGAGGCGCTGCGTCGGGGGCGGACCTATCAGGCCGAGGACGTGTTCTGGTACGAGGAGCCACTCGTGCCGGAAGACATGAGAGGTTACGCCGAACTCGCGCGCTCGTTGGATGTCGCAATCGCCACCGGGGAGAATCTGTACGGCGCGGAGCGGTTCCGCGAGTATCTCGAAGCGGGCGCGGTGGACGTGCTCCAGCCGGACAACCGTCGCGCAGGCGGCCCGACGGACTGGCTCTCAATCGGCGCACTGGGCGAAACGTTCCGCGTCCCCATCGCGAGCCACGGCGGCGGACCGGCGAACGTGCATCTGCTCTGCACGCTGCCGACGGCGTACTACCTGGAGTCGGGCAGCCTCAAGGGACAGGATTTCCACACGGTCGATCTGGAATTGCGCGACGGTTGCGTCCTTGCTCCGGATACGCCCGGCCTGGGCACCGAAGTCCGACCGCACGTGATCGAAGCGCACCGCGTCGCGTGACGGCCTGTTGCCCGGGGCTCATCTCTCGATGCCATTAGGGAAGACGGCGGCAAAGCTGTTCCAGCTTCGCCGCCGCGTGTTCGTGCCGCCTCTGGCGTGCGTTACCGATTGCCGCCAATCTGATATTTCGCGTGGCAACCGTCGCACGTCTGGCGCTTGAGACGCGTGGTTATTGCGAGCGCCGCCGGAAGATCGTTCGCTCGAGCGGCCACGCCGATAGAATCGGCCTGCATCGCCATGTGATCGTACAGCTCGATCAGCTCCCGCGGCGTCTCCTCCGACTGCCCCATCGCCACGCCGATGCCTTCCGACGTCGACTTCAGTCGCTCGGCGAGAGCTGGGATGTGTTCCAGATCTCCACGATTCACGAACCGCCAGATCGACGTGTACGCGGGATTGACGTTCTGCAACATGACGGAACGTATCATCTCCCGCACGCGCGGCGGCAGATTCTCGTGCGCGGTTCTCGCAGCGTCCTGCTCTGCGTCGGCGCCACACGAAACAAGGGCCGTCGCCGCGATACACGCGACGATCGCCCCGATGATCGATCTATGTACTGGCACTCTCGCGCTCCCTACCAGCGTCTGAGGAAATCCACCGCCATTCGGACGTCGGCCTCCGGGTTGTCGCCGACCTCACGCTCGATGGTGTAGAAGCCGTCGAAACCGACGCGCCCCATGGTCTCAATGTACTCATCCCACGGAACGGCGCCCTCTCCCAGGGGCACTTCCTCGCCGGAGCCGTCTTCACGCTGGATGCCGTCCTTGGCGTGCGTGTGGACGATGTACGGGGCAAGCGCCTCGACTCCCTCGATCACGCCGAAGCCCTTCATGGCCAGGTTCGCCGGATCGAAGTTCGCCTTCACCGCCTCGGTCTTCAGGGACGCGATGAAATCCGCGAGCACGGGGCCGGACTCTGGGCCGGTCTCTGTCGCGAAGACTACGCCCCGGCTGTCCGCGTAGGCGCCGACGAAATTCAGCGCGTCGGCCATCACCTGGCGGCTCGCCGCATGCGGGTCCTCGTCCACAACGCCTATGTGCGTGGTGATGACCGGTGTCTTCAGATCGACGGCCAGATCGATGACCTTCTTCGAGTCATCAACCAGCTCGGAAAGGCCCTCTACCTGCGTGTACGGCTTGCCGAAATCGCCGCACAGCGCGCTGATTTCCAGGCCGTTGTCGGCGACATACCGCAGGAAATCCTGCCGACCCGACTGCGACATGTTGTCCGGATACATCTCGCCGTTCGTGACGTAGATCTGGAACCCATCGGCGCCGACTTCCGCTGCCTTCGCTATTCCCTTTCGCACCCCAAGCCGGAACGACTCGATCATCACCCCAACCTTTAGCTTGCCCATGACGCCCTCCGTGGTAGTTCTTTGGAATTTGCCGTGTGTGGAGAATGGAAAAGGTACCTGATCCGCCGAGGACGGGGCAACGGCGCGCGCCGTTTCTCTGCCGGTGGGACGGCACCTCGATCAGGACGGATACCCGCTCGCCGCCATCCGGGCTCGACGGTCCATCAGGTCCCGCAGCTTCGGGTACAACTCGCGGTAGATATCCCGGCTTTCGCGGTACTGCGCCACGTTCGCGTCGCACGGGACCTCCGCCGCGCCGTCGTCTTCATCCGCCCGCGGCACCTCCCTCAGGCCGGGCCACCATCCCGCGCCGACGCCCGCCATGAGCGCCGCGCCGTACGCGGCAGCCTCCTCGACCGGCGCTCGCGTGACGGGACACCCGAACACGTCGGCCTGGATCTGCCTCCACACGGAGCTACGCGATCCGCCGCCGGCGGCGACGATCGTCCCGGGCTGCGTGCCGAGCTGGCGGACGATGTCCAATCCATCCGCCAGGGCGAAGGCAACGCCCTCCATCACCGCTCGAACCATGTGGGCGCGCGAGTGTCGCGGCGTCAGCCCGAAGAAAACTCCGCAGGCACCTGGGTCTAGATGCGGCGTTCTCTCGCCGGTGAGGTAGGGCAGAAACACGAGCCCTTCCGCGCCCGGAGCGACGGTGCCGGCCTCGTCGGAGAGGGACGAATAGCTCAGCTCGGCTTCACCGCACACGCTGTTGCGCAGCCACTTGAGAGAAAGGCCTGCCGAGAGAACAGCCCCCATGACATACCACCGATCAGGTACAGCATGGCAGAACGTATGCGTCCGCAAGAGCGTGTCGTATGCCGGGGAGGAGGCCGGGGCTACGACTTGACCGCCGGAGCCGATGGTAGCCATCACGCTGCCCGGATCGAGGACGCCGTTGCCCACCGCGGTGGCCGGAGTGTCTCCCGCGCCGGTCACGACCGGTGTCCCCGTCGGCAGCCCCATGTCGTTCGCTGCCGACGGGAGCAGCTTGCCGGCGACGTCGCACGATCCGCGAATCTCGGGAAGCCGGTCGGTGTCGACGCCACATGCGCGCACGATCTCGTCCGACCACACCCCCCGCGCGGTGTCGAACATCAGCGTGCTACACGCGTCCGACGCGTCGGACGCCGCGACGCCCGTCATGCGGTGTCTGAGCCAGTCCTTCGGCAGGAACACGTGATGAGCTCGCTGGAGGGCTTCCGGCTCGTTCTCAGCCAGCCAGAGGAGCGTCGCAAGCTGGAAACCGGTGGCGAGCGGGTTCGCGGTACGCTGGGCGAGCCAGTCGGAGCCGTGGGATGCAATGAACGACTCGACGTTCGATGACGATCGCTGATCGGCCCAGATGACGGCGTCCCGAACTGGACGACCGCGGTCGTCGGCCAGAACCGTTCCGTGCATCTGCCCGGAGAAGCTCACCGCCGTTACACGGGCATCTCCCGCTTGTTCCAGCACCGAGCGAACGGCCGTACACGCCTCGCGCCACCACACGTCCGGGTCCTGCTCGGCCCATCCGGGTGATGGCGCGATCACTTCATATGTGCGCGCGGCGGCAGCGACGATTCCCGCCTGTTCATCGACGAGCATCGCGCGGACGCTCGACGTGCCCAAGTCGATTCCGAGCGCCAGATTCCGGGGCATGGAGGTATCTCCCGCCGCTACGCCGTGCTATCGAGCCGGGCTAGAGCCCCGCCGCCGATTTCAGGTCCGCGACCTTGTTCGTGGCTTCCCACGGGAACTCGTCACGCCCGAAATGGCCGCCCGCGGCGGTGCTCTTGTAGATCGGTCGCAGGAGGTCGAGTTCGTCCGATATCCACTTCGGCGTCAACGGGAAGACCTCGCGCACGGCGGCATCGATCTTAGCCTGATCCACCTGATTCGTGTCGAACGTATCGACCATCACCGAGACGGGCTGCGCCACGCCGATTGCGTATGCGACCTGGATCTCGCACCGTCGCGCCAGCCCGGCGGCAACGACGTTCTTCGCCGCCCAACGAGTCGCATACGCGGCGCTGCGGTCGACCTTGCTCGGGTCCTTGCCGCTGAACGCGCCGCCGCCGTGACGGGCGAAGCCACCGTACGTGTCCACGATGATCTTGCGACCGGTCAGCCCGCAGTCGCCCTGCGGCCCGCCGACCACGAACCGGCCCGTCGGGTTGATATGATAGCGCGTGTCCGCGTTGAGATACTCGTCGCCGATGGAGGGCTTCACTACGTGGCGGATGATGTCCTCGCGGATCTGCTCCTGCGTGACCTTGTCGTCGTGCTGCGTGGAGATCACCACCGCATCGACAGCGACCGGACGATCGTCCTCGTAGCGAACGCTGACCTGCGACTTGCCGTCCGGGCGGAGATATGGCAGCGTGCCGTCTTTCCGCACTTCCGCGAGCCTGCGCACGAGCCGGTGCGCGACCATGATCGGCATCGGCATCATCTCGGGAGTCTCGTCCGTCGCGAACCCGAACATCATGCCCTGGTCGCCGGCGCCCTGCTCGTGATCCTCGGTCTCATCGACGCCCATGGCGATGTCGGGCGACTGCTTGTCGAGCGTGGCGATCACAGCGCACGTATGGGAATCGAATCCCATCGCACCGTCAGTATATCCGATTTCCCGGATGGTTTCTCGCACCACCTCTGGGATATCAACGTAGGTCTGCGTCGTGACTTCGCCGGCCACCAGCGCCATGCCGGTGGTCACCAGTGTCTCACACGCGACGCGGCTTTTCGGATCGTCCTTGAGCATCGCGTCGAGAACGGAATCCGAAATTTGGTCGGCGATCTTGTCCGGATGCCCCTCGGCCACGGACTCGGATGAAAACAGAAAGGACTGTCCCATTATGCTCCTCTTCAATCGGTGTGACATGGTTCAAGCGGCGAGGATGCCGCGTTCGATGAACGCGTGCTTCACAAGATTCCTCACCCCTTCACCGGTCGACTCTTCCATGGCCCCCCTCGCCACAAGGCGGGCATCCTCTATCGAGAACTGCCTGATAAGCTGCTTCAGCTCCGGTATGCCGCCGGGCGCCATGCTCAGCCCGTCGACGCCAAGCCCGACGAGCAACATCGCCGCAACCGGCTCATGAGCCATCTCGCCGCATACAAACACCTCGATCCCCGCGTCGTGCCCCGCTTGCACGGTCTGCGCGATGAGCCGGATCACCGCGGGATGGGTCGAATCGTACATGGCCGCGACGTGCTCGTTGTTGCGATCCACCGCCAGCGTGTACTGGACGAGATCGTTCGTGCCGATGCTGAAGAAGTCACAATGTGGCGCCAGCTTGTCGGCGATCGCAACGGCCGCGGGCGTCTCCACCATCGCTCCGACGCTCATATCCGGATCGTAGGCCAGTCCGGCGCTGTCGAGTTCCGCCCGGCAGCTCACGAGGTGCTCATTTGCCTGCAAGAGCTCGTCGAGCGTCGTCACGAGCGGGTACATGAGCTTCACGTTACCGTGGGCGGACGCCCTCAGTATCGCCCTGAGTTGCGTGCGGAACAGCTCCGGCTGAGCGAGTGAGATCCTGATCGCCCGCCATCCGAGAAACGGGTTGCTCTCGGGCTTCACGTGGAGCCGTTTCGACAACTTGTCGCCACCGACATCCATGGTCCTGATGGTCACCGGCCGAGGCGCGAAGGCTTCGGCGAGTTCCGAATAGACGCTATACTGCTCCTCTTCGGAGGGCCAATCGCTGCGGGCGAGGAACAGGAACTCCGTACGGAACAGCCCGACACCGTCCGAAGGGCATTGTGACGCGCGGTCGATCTCCTCAGGGAGTTCGATGTTGAGTTCGAGATCGACTCGATGCCCGTCGGCCGTCTCCGCGGGCAACGCCGACAGCGTGTTGAGGGCGTCGGCCCGCTCGGCCAATCGCGCTCGCCACTGCTCGACCTGTTCGCGCAGGGCTTCGTCCGGATCGACGTAGATGCGCCCGGAGTATCCGTCGAGTATGATCACGTCGCCCGGAGCAACGGCGGCGGTCGCGCCCGCACACCCAACTACGGCTGGAATTCCCATGGAGCGCGCGAGAATCGACGCATGGCTCGTCGCGCCGCCGGTATCGGTAACGAATCCGACGACCTTGTCCGTCGGCATCCGAACGGTGTCCGAAGGCGTCAGCCCGTGTGCAACGACGATGGACTGGTCGTAGAGCAGGTCCGCCGCCGAGTCCGGGGTCCCGCCGGAAAGCCGTTCCAGAACGGCCGCGCGAACGTCCTCAAGGTCGGACGCGCGCTCGCGCAGGTACTGATCGTTCTCGTCCTGCGTGATGATCTCGACGTATCCCTGCAACGTAACGTAGAAGCAGTAGTCCGCATTCCGGCGCTCGGCCCGGATAAGGTCCTCGGTCCGACCGATGAGTTCCTGATCCTGAAGAACTACCACGTGGGCTTCGAATATGCGCGACTGGCTGTTCCCCAGCTTCTGCTTGGTGCCTCGCTGAAGCTCGCGACGCTGCTCGATGACCTGTTCGATAGCCGTCCGGAAGCGCGCGATCTCGCTCTCGACGCCGTCCGCGGCTATCTCGTGGGATTCCACCCAGATATCCGACTTGGCGTGGAGGTAGACCGGCCCGATTGCGATGCCCGGCGACCCCGCGATCCCGTCGAGCACGGCGCGGTAGTGTTCGGCCGGGTCCAGATCCAGCGAACGGTTGTTCTCGAGCCACGAAGAGAACGAGAGGAGGCTCTCATCGCTGATACCCGGCAATGACGAACTCGTTGGGCCTCTCACTCGTTCTCCTCGCCGAATTCCGATGCGAACATCTCTTCCATCGCAGCGATAAGCTCAGCCGCCTGGCCGCCCCTCGCGCGAAGCCGGAGCGTCGCTCCCTGCTCGGCGACGAGGGTCAGCACGCCCATGATACTCTTGCCATTCACCTCATCACCATCGCGCGCGATGACGAACTCCGCATCGGGAAACTTCGACGCGGTCTGGACCAGAACGGCCGCATTCCGAAGGTGAATGCCCTGCCGGTTCTTCACGACAACGTCGGATTCTGTCACCTGATCAACGTTCGTCACGTCATTCGTCACATTCGTCTCGCGATCTCTTGTTCGCGCCGATCATCCCGCCACCGCAGACACAGCAGACGCCACAGCCGCGCTCACAGTTCCCCCGGCCAACGCCCAGACCGGCGCCCGGCCGAGCCGCGTCATCGCGAAGCCCAGCACGGCGGCGCAGACAAGCACCGCTACTATCGCTCCTGACAACTCCGAACCGGCCAGCCGCGGCACCATCACCCCGGCGGCAAGCGGCGCAACAGCTCCCGCTGCACCCGCCGCGATTGCTCCGGCAATGCGAGCAGGCTTCCTCAGCATGGGGCCGCGCAGCGATTCCGCGACGTTCAACCCGAGCCGCCAACCGACGCCGAACGTCTTCCATCGCACGGTGTACTGCCACACGCTGAATCCGACGATGAACACGCCAACGCCCCACACTCCCCAGAGTATGGTCGTAAGGACGCCCAGGTACGCCATCTTCGGTCGCACCGCCGACCAGAACAGCTCATCGCCGACGGCTCCCAAGGGCGTGGACAGCCTTGCGCTGAACCGCTCCACGAGCCCATCCGGCGGCGCTGATCCCGCCCGCGCCGCGTCAACCTCGACCCTCGCCAGCGCGCCAAGCCCAAGCGTCGCGACGAACGGATTGCTGTTGAACACTCCCGCATGTCGTCCGACGAACGCCCGCCACGCATCCCCGCTCAGGCCAAGCCAGCGTGCTACCGGCGTGAGCGCGAACAGGCGGCCGAGATTCTGCATCCCGGACTCGTTGAGCGACGCCTGTATCCACGCGGACCGTGCAACCACGACCAGTCGAAGGCCCAGCGGCAGACGGCCAGGGTCCGGCTGCGAGTCAGCATTCATCGCCGCCCCCTCACGTGGCCAGTCGCCAGATGAGCAGAGCTGCCGCGGCGACACTCGCACCAACCAGCGTGATTCGACCCCGTCCGTACCGCCGCGTCACGCCGATCGACACGCCGATACCGGCGCCGACAAATCCCGACCACATCAGGATCGGATCGACCCACGGTGCCGAGAGGGTCGCCACCTGCGTCAACACCGGCCGTCCGACGCCAATGCCGATCGCGACGGTCATCATTCCGCGCATACCCGAGATCAGCCAACCTGCCAGATGCCTGGCCTCGATCACGCGGGGGCTATCGGCCTGGAATCGCCCTGAGGCCGCCAGTCGATCATTCGTCCGGCGCACGACCGTGGTGAGCCAGGTTCCCAG
The DNA here is from genome assembly GCA_964510105.1 of uncultured bacterium. GTDB lineage: Bacteria > Latescibacterota > MWCZ01 > MWCZ01 > MWCZ01 > CAZWQW01. The sequence goes on along the minus strand of CAZEAI010000156.1, from coordinate 534 downwards.
GTAACCGATCGGAACCAGCATCAGGAACGCCGCCGCCGCCATCGTAAGTGGCGGCACGGATGCGCTCGGCGAGCCCGATATCGCAACCGCGGCGACCGTACCGGTATTCGCGTCGAGAAACCGAGACATGCCCGCCGGAACGGCTCCGCTCCACAGCAACTGCGCGGTCACCCCAATGAGCAGCCCGGTCTGCAGGTCATCGACAATCCAGCCTGCCAGCGCTCCCCCGACGATCGGCTCACAGAACCTAGCCTGTGGACCTGCCGTGGTATCCTGTGCGACAAGCGCACCGAGTACCATCAGCCAGAGGAGGTGCGGGAGATCGGGCATCTACCAGCCCCAGCGTGTGCGGCGATACATGAGCCTTGAGGGGGTGAGAGCCGTTCTATATCGTTTCCGTAACCCATTTACACAAGTCTACCAAGATACCTGATACCAAAAGGACCGTCAACCAAATGCCGACGCCTCAGACTCTCCGAACTCGCCCCCAGGGGCTCACCGGAACAGTTCGCACAACATGCTGGAGACTCGCCG
>CAZEAI010000155.1:0-10195 GCA_964510105.1 uncultured bacterium | reverse complement strand
CGGACAATCCGCGCAACTCCGAGGGCGCGTTCATCACGCTACGCGACGGGCGCATCCTGTTCGCGTACACCCGATTCACCGGCGGCGGCGATGACTTCGCTCGCTCCGATATCGCCGCGACCGAATCGAGCGACGGCGGTCGCACGTGGTCCGAGCCGCGCATCATCGTCCCGAATCGCGGCGAGCAGAACACGATGAGCGTAACGATGCTCCGCCTCCATGACGGTCGCATCTTCTTCTCATACTGCACGAAGGATGGCATGGGCGGGCTGCCGTACGGAAACTGCCGTCCGTGGGCGCTGTTCTCGGATGACGAGGCCGAGACCTGGTCCGAGCCGATCGGGATAACCCAGGTTCACGGCTACTACGTGCAGAACAACGACCGCATCGTCCAGCTCTCGCAGGACAATCCGCACGCGCCGGGCAGGTTCATCGCGCCGCTGGCGTATCACCGGATCTCCAGCTATGACCCGGAGACGGATCATATGGAGATGGAGTCCGGGCTCGTCATGTGGAGAGTCTCGGACGACAACGGAGCGACGTGGCACGAGTCCGACAGTTGGTGGGCGCTCCCGGTGGTGAGCGGGTCCGGTCTCCAGGAGCCCGGCCTGATCGAGCTGCGCGACGGCACGATCTCGTGCTGGTCGCGAACCGACACCGGCAATCAGTGGGGAAGCACGAGCACCGACGGCGGAACTACGTGGACGCCGTTCGAGCCGCTCGATGACTTCGTGAGCCCGTGTTCCCCGCTGTCCATCAAGCGGGTGCCGGAGGGGTCCGGAGATGCCTCGGGCCAGCTTCTGGCGGTGTGGAACGATCACTCCGGTCGGTGGGACCTCCCCCGGCCGCCGAAGGAGTCATGGGGGCGTACGCCGCTCATCGCCGCCTTGAGCGACGACGACGGGAGGACGTGGCGACACCATCGGATTCTCGAGGACGATCCCGACAGCGGGTACTGCTACACGGCGATCCATTTCGTGGACGATGCGGACGGACCGGCGGCGCTTCTCGCCTACTGCGCGGGTGGCAAGGCGACGGGTAGCGTTCTCAACACGCTGCGTATGCGGCGGCTGTCCATGGACTGGCTCAGCGAGACGAACTGACAGCGGGGGCGCCATGTCGCCTGACGAACGGCTGTACGCAGCCATCTCCAGAAAAATGCCCGACCGAGTGCCTGTCGCGCCGAAGATCTGGGTCGATCTCGGCGCGGCGCTCACGGGCACGAGCCTCACGCGCGTAGTCGAGGATCCGCTCACCGCGCTGAATGTGATCGCCGACGCGGGGATCGAGCTGGGCGTCGACGCCGTGCGACAGTTTCCGTTCCCGGCGCGGCGTATCGTCGAGCAGGAGGGCGTCGTCGTCGAAGTTGACGAGCGTGGTCGACGGCTCGGCCTCGTCGACATGCAGGGCGGCCTGGCAACGCTGCTCGATTCGAGTGACGACTACCCGCTCGAAGACCCGGTGATGATGACGTACCACCATTACTGGAAGCCGCCTGAGCCCGCGGTGCGGAACGTCGCCGATGCCCGATCCATAGCCGTGCCGGAGCGCTCGCTGTTCGACGAGCTTGGGTGGGCCCGGCGGCAGGAGGTCGTGCGGAAGCGCGTGGCGGGACGCGTGGCGCTCGTCGCCGATTGCTCGTCCGCGACCATGGCGTTCCTCGTGACCATGCGTGGCATGGAGCCGGCGATGTTCGACCTGCTCGAGCAGCCCGAACTCGTTCACGCCGTCATGGAGAAGGGCGTCGAGATCGCCGTCGCGAAGGGGAAATACTGGCTCGATCAGGGCTACCGTGCGCTTCGGCTGAACGACTCCGTGGGCAACATGTCCGTGATGTCGCCGACGCACTGGCGGGAGTTCGTCTTCCCACACATGCGCGACGCATGCGCCGAACTACACCGGTACGACGCCGATGCCCGCATCTACTGCCACATCTGCGGGGACGTGCTGCCCATCGTCGAGGACCTCGTGGAGACCGGCATCGACTGCATCGGTCCGCTCGACCCGCTCGGCGGCATGACGCCCGGCGACGTTCGAGATCGCGTCGGCGACGACATTGCGCTCATGGGAGGCGTCGATACGCAGTCGTTCCTGAGCGCGGACGCGGATGCCATGGACTCCGAGGTCCGCTCATGCATCGAGCAGGCGGGAGCGCGAGGCGGGTTCGTGCTTGCATCGGGGTGTGTCATCCCGCGGACGGCGAGACGCGAGAGCCTGCGCGCGTTTGTGAGCGCGGCGCACCGGTGGGGTACATATCCGGCGGAGGCACCATAGCTCCAGCGCGGGATTGCGTCCCGGACACCGGTGTGGCGACTATCGTAGCAGAGGAGCCGAAGTATGCCATCGAAAGACAACGATCGCCCGAACGTAGTGTTCATCCTGAGCGACGACCAGGGGCCGTGGGCCCTCGGATGTGCCGGGAACGACGAAATCCGCACACCGACGCTCGACGGTCTCGCGGAGGAGGGAATCCGCTTCGACGACTTCTTCTGCGCGTCCCCGGTGTGTTCGCCGGCTCGCGCGAGTGTCCTCACAGGGCGGATACCGTCGCAGCACGGTGTCCACGACTGGCTGCGCGACGGGAACGCGCCCAGCGACAAGGATTGGGGCGCTCAGGGCAAGGTCATCGAGTACCTCCACGGGATGACCGGGTACACCGATGTCCTCGCCGCGCACGGGTACACCTGCGGCATTAGCGGAAAGTGGCACCTCGGCGACTCATTCCATCCGCAGAAGGGTTTCTCGTTCTGGCATGTTCACTCACGCGGCGGGAGCGGCTACTACAACGCGCCCATATTCCACGAGGGGCGGGAGTACGTCGAGCCGCGGTACGTCACCGACACGATCACGGATCACGCGCTGGAGTTCCTCGACGAACAGCCCGGCAGCGACGCGCCATTCTATCTGAGCGTACACTACACCGCGCCGCACAGTCCGTGGAACCGTGAAGAGCATCCCGACGAGACGTATAGCTCTTACTATGACAATTGCCCGTTCGACTCGGTACCGAACGTCCCCATGCACCCGTGGCAGGTGCGAACCGCCCCGACCGGCTTCGACGAGGAGAGCAGGCGCACCGAACTCAGCGGGTATTTCGCTGCCGTCACGGAGATGGACCGCAACATTGCCCGCATTCTCCACAAGCTCGACGAGATGGGCGTTCGCGACAACACGCTCGTCGTCTTCATGAGCGACAACGGCATGAACATGGGTCACCACGGGTTGTATGGCAAAGGCAACGCGACGTTTCCCATGAACATGTACGACACCTCGGTGAAGGTGCCGCTCATCGTCTCCCTGCCTGGACGCGTGCCCGCCGGTGTGGTGAACACGAACATGCTCAGCCAGTACGACTCCATGCCGACGCTTCTTGACTACCTGGGCATGGCCAACCCTGAGTCCGAGAGCCTGCCGGGGAAGAGCTTCGCGCCGATACTGCGTGGCGAGAAGCTTGCCGGAACCGAGAGCGTCATCGTGTATGACGAATACGGTCCGGTACGCATGATTCGCACGCGCGATTGGAAGTATGTCCACCGGTACCCGTATGGTCCGCACGAGCTGTATCACCTCGCCGCCGATCCGAATGAGGAGACGAATCTCGTCGATGATGAGGCGCGGCGGGGAGTGCGCGAGGAGCTAAAGGCGCAGCTAGACGAGTGGTTTGCGCGCTGGGTGGATCCTCGTCTCGATGGGGCTCGCGAGCCGGTCACCGGTACTGGTCAGGAGGATCTTGCGGGTCCCGGCGGGCGCGGGCGCGCCGCGTTCCGGCAGGAGCGCAGGTTCATGAAGGACGAGTAGCGTCCGAGCGCTTTGCGCTCGCAGGCTCAGGACTCGCTTCTCAGCATGTCCCACACGGCGCTGGCGAACGCGTCCCACTCGCGGCCTATCTCGTCGACCATTCGTGGCGCGTCGCCAAGTTCGCCGGCGCGGGACGCCGCTTCAAGCGCCTGGGCCACGAGATACACGCGCATCGCCCCGTAGCTGCCTGCTGAACCTTTCAGCGTGTGCGCGTTTCGCATGAGCGCTTCGTTGTCCCCCGCTTCATGCGACTCCCGCACCGCGTTCACGAGGGCCGGCGTGTGCTCGGTGAACCCCGTCAGCAGCGTTCGAAACGTCGCAATGTCGCCGCCTACGGCGACTTCCAGAACGCTTCGATCGAAAACAGGTGTCTCCGGTTCTCCGGCCTCTTCCTGGGTGGGGGCGCCGGATGTCGCCTCGGTATCGGCCGGGCTGCCGCCTGAGAGCCAGTGGTCCACAGCCGCGATGAGGCGATCGGGCCGAATGGGCTTCGACAGATAGTCGTTCATGCCGGCTTCGAGGCAGCGATCTCGATCTTCCGCGAAGGCGTGCGCCGTCAGGGCGACGATCGGCACCTCGGCGAGTTTCGGACGGGAACGCGCCTCACGGGCAGCTGCGTAGCCATCCATGACGGGCATCTGGATGTCCAGCAGAATCAGGTCGACGTCCTCTCGCTCCAGCAGGTCGAGCGCATCCCTTCCGTGCTCGGCCAGCAGCGTTGTGTGGCCCGCTCGTTCAAGCACTACGCGCGCCAGTTCGCGGTTCTGCGGGTTGTCCTCGACGATGAGTATTCTGCCGGTGGCGGGCAGCGCCGCTTCCCCGCCGGCAGGGAACCTTGGCTCTTGATCCGCGAGCTCTATCACTCGACGTATCTGCGAGAGCAGGCGTGTCTGTTTCACGGGCTTCGGAGCGAACGCACCTATGCCGAGGGCCTGCATGCCGGCGCGATCGGTCGAGTTCGAGACCGGGTACATCGCGATGATGGGCGGCATCGAATCCAGATCGCGCAGCGTTGAGTCCGAGAGCAGGTCGGGGCTGAGCGCCGGGAGGTGGGCGTCGAGTAACGCGACGTCGACTTGCCGCGCATCGGGCGACGTCGGATTCAGCGCGTACAGAACGGCGGGGCCGTTTTCGGCCTCGATCACGGTCGCGCCCCAAGCCTCGAGGATTTCCCGGAGCACCCTCCGACACCTTTCGCTTGGGTCGGCCAGCAGCGCCGTGATGCCGGCGAGTTCGTCCCCGGCGGGTATGCCGTCGGGAGCTTCCGCCGAGCGCTCCAGCGCGACGATGAACTCGAACGTGCTGCCTCTGCCCGGCTCACTGGCTACGGTTATCTTGCCGCCCATCTCTTCCACGATCATCCGGCAGATGGCAAGGCCCAGGCCGGTTCCACCGTATTGGCGGCCGACTGTCGCGTCGCCCTGCGAGAACTGTTCGAAAATCGTTTCGTGTCGATCCGGCGAGATTCCGATGCCCGAATCGCGTACCCCAACGCGGACAATAGCCTCGTCTTCGATGGATTCGACCGGCTCGACGTCTACTTCGAGGCAGACGTATCCTTCGTCGGTGAACTTCACCGCATTGCCGAGCAGATTCAGGAACACCTGCCGCAGCCTCACTGAATCGCCGCGGAGATTCAGCGGAACGCGCGGGGCGATCCTGTACAGGATCTCGATCCCCTTCTCCTGCGCGCGGTACGTCAGTGCGTCCACGGTGCTCTCAACGAGCGAGAGCATGTTGAAGTCCGACACGTCGAGTTCCAGCCTACCGTATTCTATTCGAGATACTTCGAGGATGTCCTCAAGGAGTTCGAGAAGCGTATCGGCTGACGATGCCACGACGGAGAGGTGCTCCCGCTGGCTGTCCGTCAGGTCCGTCTCCAGCACGAGTTCGGTCATCCCGATGATCCCGTTGAGCGGGGTGCGTATCTCGTGGCTCATGTTAGCCAGGAGACGGCTCTTGGCCTCGTTCGCGGATTCGGCGGCTTCCCTGGCCTCGCGCACCTCCTCCGAGGTCTGTTTCCGGTACACCGCATTGTGGATGATGTCGCCCACGATGCGCAGGAGCGCGATGCTGGAATGCGACCAGGACCGCTCATGCGTCAGCGTGTTGAACCCGATGAATCCGACAAGCTTGCCGTCCTCGATGGCGGGGACGACGAGCGCCGACCGCACGCCCATGGCCTCCATCATCTCCCGCTGAGCTCGTGCCGCATCGGGGAGATCTCGTGGATTGGGGATGTGCACGTAACCTTGCGTTCTGAGCTCCTTTTCCAACCACCCATGTTCCTCCCAGCGCGCGCCGTCGGCGCTCGTGCGGGGAGGTCCAACATCCGGCTCTGTCCAGTGGTACGCCAGATGGGCCGATTCGAACGTCTCGTCGCTTAGATAGACGTAGGCGCGCTCGGCCTTCGCTTGTCTGCACACGACCCGCAGCGCATCGACGATGGCGCGGTCGATCTCATCGGGTCCGATGCTGATGAAACCGGTCGAAATTCCGGTGATGACTTCCCGCAGGGCCGCGTGGTCGCGCAACTCCTGATGAGTGCCCTCGAGCGCCCCCAGCATGGCGTTCATGGCATCGCCGAGCTGGGATAGCTCCGACGCATCCGTGCTCGGCGGGAGTCGCTCGCCGGCATCCGGTCTGTCGGCGATATTTCGTGCCCGCCGGGTGAGCGACGCGAGCGGGTTCAGCACGGCGCGCTCCATGGCGACTATTACCACGAAGGCGAACGCTACCATCGCGAGGACAAACGCAACCATGGCGCGCCGAAGCGACTCGCCGCCGAAACGGTACGCATCACGTCGGACCGACGCCTCGACGCGGGCGGTAGGCTCGCCGTAGGGGTCTGTGAGTATCCTCGCCGCCAGGACAGTGTTGTCGAGCGTCCGGGATACGGCGTCGAAGTGCTGCGACGGCGATACCATGCCCGCGATCGGGCGGGAGACGCCGATCCGAGTAACCGACACAGACGTCTGGAGCCGATGCTCGATGTCGTGCAGCACCCGATCGTTCAGAAATCTTCCAACGAACACTCGTCCGTGGGCCAGCCCCTCGCCGCTCGTACGCAGCGCCGGACGGGTCACGAAGAGCAGGAGGCCCTCGGGAAGCGACAGGATTCCGTCGTGTACTGCGCCGTCGTTGGGGAATTCCGCCAGCGGCGTATCCGGAGTCAGGTGCGCCCGCAACCAGTCGGGGAAGGGCGCATCGGCCCTGGCTTCGAGATCGTACGCTCGCTCAGCGAGAACGGACCCGTCCTGGTGGATCAGCAGCGCGACGTTGAGGCGGTATTCGAGGAGATTCTCCTCCGACAGGACGAGGTCGCGCAGGTTCGTGAAGTCGCCGTCTGGATGGATTTCCGCCGCCAGCGATTCGGGACTCGGGCTTGCCGAGATGCGCCACAGATTGTCCCAATGCGCGAGGTCCGCGGTGTGTCGCGAGATCTCGTCGAGTTCGTGAGTCAGGAGCGCGGCAACTCGGTCCACGGCCTGAATCGCGGTATGTTCGTCGAGACGTTCGGCGCGGCCCACGAGCGTCACGTGGAGCACGCCATACGTCGCCAGGATCACTCCCAGCGCGGTCGCTCCGATGACGAGCGGCGTGCGCGAGCGCAGAGTCATATCGGCGACGCCCTTCACGTGGGGGCCCGTGCAGACGGCCTGGGTCATACAGTTAGCGCCACTCGCGCGCCGGAAACGCAGTCGGGCACGTCCGTTGCGCACAACATCCGTCCGAAGTATATACGTTGTTTCCGTATGAAGAAACAGAGGTACCCGTGAACGAACGCCCTGAAGCCGCCGTGGCTGTTGCGCCCCGGCGTATCATCCCGCCGGAAATCGCCATCCTGTCGCTCGCGTTCCTGCTGATCTTCACGGGAGCGGGCGCGCAGCAGCAATTCCTGGCGCCGTACTTCTCCCAGTACATGGAGTGGTCGCCGATCACGCGGGGGCTCGTTCCGGCATCGGTATATCTGTCGATGACGATCTGGCGCATACCGGCGGTCTGGGTCGTTGCCCGGATGGGTGAGCGCCCGGCGATGCTTCTCGGTGGCGCCATGTACGTGGCATTTCCGGCGGTGGTGTATCTCTCCCCGGTGTGGTGGACGCTCATCGTGGCGGGGGCGTTCTGGGGCGCCGGTGCGACACTCATGTGGGTGACAAGCAGCATTCGTGTCATCGACTCCGTCAGCTCCCGCAGTTACGGCAAAGCGTCGGGCTTCTTCATCGGGTCCGTGCACAGCGGCATCCTCCTCGGGACGCTGCTCCTTGCCACGGTTGCGAGCTGGTACAGCCTGCGCGAAGTGTTTCTCGTCGCATCGGTCGTTACATGCGCCGGCTTGCTCGTCATGTCGATGCTCGGAGCGAATGACACGAAGCGTACGCCGCCGGACCTCGCGTCGCTGATCAACATAACGCGGCTACCCAACTGGCGCGTCGTCGCGGCACTGCTGGGACTGGCCGCCCTCGGGTACGGTCTGATGCTCGTACCGCTGGCCGAAGCGCTCGTGTCCGAGCTTGGTGTCAGCAGCCTCGCACTGGCGGCGATCTACCCGCTGGGGCGCCTCGTCGTGAGTCTGTCCGGCGGCTGGATATCGGACATCATCGGCAGGCGCGCGGTCATCGTCGCCGGCTTCCTTATGGCGGGGTCTGGACTTGCGGTCGCCACTATCGGGTTCGGTACGCCGTGGGCGATGGCGGTCGGTATCTTCTCTATCGGCGTCCAGAGCGGTATCGCACCGGCCATGGGCCTCGCCTACGTCGGAGACATCGCAGGCGCGGAGTCACGCCTCATGGTCCACGCGTCGCTCTTTGCTTTCAATGATCTCGGCGTCGCGACAGCTATCATCGCCGGGCAGTTCCTCCGTGGCAACATCGGCGGGTTCGTCCCGACCTTCGGCGTGTTCTCGGCTGCACTCCTCGCATGCGGAGTGTGGGCATTCATCTCATTTCGAACAGAAGCGTCGCGTCGGTCGAGCAGCTGATACTCCACTTCCCCTTGGGGGCATACATGTCCGATACCACTTTCGGCGACCTACTGAACGTCGACTACCCGGCCTATCTCTCGAAGCACGATCTGGTCTACGAATCTCCACCGGAGGTCCCATTCGACGGGATTCCGCTGGGCGACGGCGAAACCGGCGCGCTTCTCTGGACAAGCGGCGACGCAGTCCGATTCGAGCTGGGGCGGTCCGACCTGTGGGACGACGGCCCCGAGCGGCCGTTCGACCCCTGGGGCGCGGAGGACGAAGAGGTTGCGACTGCGTTGCGCGCGGCTGGATCTCTCACGCTGAACGCCGGACTGCCGATCTTCGATCGCTTCTACCTGGACGACTTCCAGCTACGCCTCCAGCTATTCGGTGCAACGGCGCGAATGCGCACGAAGACGCCCCTGGGGAGCGCGGAAATGGAGGCGTTCGCGTGCCGAGCCGCGAAGCGCGGCGAACCGGGCGTGCTCGTTGTCGACTACCGGGACGAGCTGACAGAGCCGGTGTCCCGCGAGGTCAGCCTTGAGCGCTGGGGCACCCGCGTGTTCGGACACTGGTACCGACTGGTCCGCCGCGATGCATCGCTCGGGCTGGGCGGCACAAGCTCCGGTGTGGACGGCGACGTAGCGTGGTTATCGCAGGAGACCCGCTCCGGCACGTTCGCCGTGGCGATGTGCGCTACCGGCGATGCGACGTCGTGCGAGCGCGTCCACTCGCGCGAAGTCAAACTCAGCACACCTCCCGCCGAGAGCGCCGGGGTGACGCTGTTCGTCGCGGTTGCATCGAGCGAGGCACATGGTGACCCGGTCGCCGCGGCGAGCGAAGCGGTCAAAGCGGCGCGCAAGGCAGGCATCGAGGCGCTTCGGCAGCGTCATGCCGCCCGCTGGAGTGACTTCTGGCGGCGTTCCTTCGTGCACCTGCCGGACGAGTACGTCGAGAATCTTTGGTACCTCAACCACTACATCATGGGATCGAGTGCGCTGGGCCACTACCCGCCGCACTTCATCAATGCCATCTGGCCAGTAAATCGCGATACGCGGCCGTGGAATCACCTCTACCACTGGAACAACGAGGAACTGTTCTGGCCCGGCGCCGCCGCGGGACATCCTGAGCTGGCCGATTGCTGGCTCCGAATGCGCCGTGCGCAGCTCGAACAGGGGGCCGAGTCGGCCAAGCGGAAGTTCGGTGCGCCGGGCGCGTGGTTCAACGACGTGTTCGACAGGCGCGGTTACCAGACCGAGGGACCGCCGAACATCACGCCGGGGTTACAGGTCGCGCTCGACGCGTTCCGCACCTGGCGTCACATCGGCGACGAGGAATATCTGCACGACGTCGCGTGGCCGCTTGTACGCGAGCTGACCGAGTTCGGCATCAGCCGGCTCGAAGAGGGCGACGGCGGAGTTCTGCACACGA
>CAZEAI010000154.1:0-10334 GCA_964510105.1 uncultured bacterium | reverse complement strand
GGATGATACGCTCAACGTTCCCGCACGAGTGGACCCACACGTCCTTGCCGTAGCTGTGGATCAGGTCAGCGAGCTTCGATCAGTTCCCCGTGTCGAGCATTCGGACATGCCGTCATTACATGCTCACCGTTTGCGGCGTTTCTGACCGAAAGACTTCCCGCGCCCAGTTGCCTGTCCGAAGCTAGCCCAATTGCGCGCGACAGCTTCGAGGTGCTCTTCCGGCCTAGCCTCATTCCGCAGATCCAGCAAGACGGCCAACGGTCGCCTTTGCTCCGCCAAAATGTCCCTGCCGCTATCGCGAAGCGATCTGATGAGGTCAATTGCGCTACCGCCTGCGACCAGAGAGATGATAGCACCGGGTACTAGCAGGGGCGGGAAGAGCGTGCCAGCGATGGTCATCGTTGCAGCGACAGTAAGTGCTCCAACGGCTGCGGCCGCCCTGCGAACCCGCTGGCGTCGAAGGTGCGCTAGTTCTGTGCTGTGCTGGCTGAACGCCTTCTCAACAGCCTCAGTCATCTCAAGAAGCAGACCACGGACCTCTGTGGTACGAGCACGCTTGACCTTTAGTCTGGCCGCGTTGATCTCCTGGCGGAGGGTATCAACCGGACAAATGCGGCGCAGTTCCAGCACGTCATTTAACGATAGGTGTGTCAGCCACTGCAATGGCCCAACGTGTACGACGGTTTGGTGCAGGTGTTCCTCTAGGAGCGAAGGCTGGAGCAACGAGGCCAGCCGCTTGCTTTCTGAAGAGAGTAGCCAAGCGCTGAGCGGCCAATCCCAATCTGGAACGGCGAAATCCTGGTGCAGTGCCGTGGCCCTTGCCAGGGTTATTGTCAACAGGTGCAGTCGTGTATGCAGGTCACTCAGGAGGAAGAGCGTATCATTGCGAGCCAAGTCAAGACTCAGACGGTCCCCGATGGCATAGCGGTACCGCTCAATCCGACTGGCAACGGCTCCATGGTCGCGTTTCACCCCGATCGCCTCGGCAGTCTCGCTGTTACCGAGCAGGTCGGAGACGGAGCAGTCCGCAGCTACCTTCTGAACGTCGTCCTCGTCTGCGATATCCCGCGAAAGAGCCTCCGAGACCAGTTGCCGTCTTTTTCCCAGAACGTACTCGTCGTGGCGTGTAAATGCTCCTGGCTCGACGTCTCCTGCACCGTCCCACAGCAAAAGGATAGGAGCGCCCTCTGCCGAGCAGAACAAGTGCCGCCAACAGAGCAATAGATGGATATTCGCCAGAACCGTGGGAGCCACATCAGCGATATCACCGTGGCGGGCGGGCACCATCAGCATGAATGGATCAGGGATCAGCAGTCTATCGTGGAAGGCAAGAAGCGGCGCAATCTCCGTGGCTAGGTGGACGGGTTCGAAGTATGAAAGCAAAGCTATACCTTCGAGATCTCTGATACAGCTGGCTACGCGTGCGCTGCGCCGTTGCCAAAACTGGCACACGTCGTCCAGGAGCCTCTCAACGTGACGGACAGCAACAGGAATAGTGGTAGTACCCGTGGCGATCACGAGTCTGGACGATGATAGTGCACTGAGGACGAAACGGTGTACATCATCGGGGCCGCGGCGGCTAGCATCAAACCCAACCCTCTCATAGGTGTCCCATAGCAGGGCAAATACTCACTCTGTATCTCGATCAGGGCTTCCGCTGGCCTCATGTCAAGCATCCTCTGATTGTGGACGGAACTGGCATCTCACGCATGTCCCTAAGCACCGGAGTCTGTCGGAGAAAGGTCTCTATCTCGACGCCACCTCCCGCGCCGCTTCGACGAGCGCGACGATGTTCTCCGCCGGAACGTCCTCCTGGATCGACTGCGCGGGCGCGAGGATGTAACCACCGTCCTGTGACATGAGGCGGCGCACCTCGCGGACCTCCTGCTTGACCTCGTCCGGCGTGCCGAACGGCAGCGTCTGCTGCGTGCTGATCCCGCCCCAGAATGCCAGCTTGTCTCCATGCTGCGCTTTCAGACCGGCCAGGTCCATGCACTCCGGCTGGACCGGATTCAGCACGTCGAGCCCCATCTCCACAAGCGACGGGATGATACGCTCAACGTTCCCGCACGAGTGGACCCACACGTCCTTGCCGTAGCTATGGACGAGGTCGTACTCCCGCTGCTCGCCGGGGCGGATCATCTCCTCCCACGTAGCGGGCGACATGAGCAGGTCCACCTGGCTGCCCCAGTCGCTTCCGAGCAGTACGCCATCGATCTCCGGCGCGCACAGGAAGTTCTCCAGCATCACCATGTTCTTCTCGATGATGCGGTTCAGCAGGCTGCGGGCGAATGGCGGATCACCGGCCATGTCGGCCACGAAGTTCTCAATGCCGCGCGAGAAGTACGCCTTCTCGAAGTGCGAGCCGTAGATCAGCACGAGGATATACTTGTCGCTGTAGTCGCGAAACATCCTGAGCTTGTCGAAGAAGTCCTCGTAGCTGCCACGCCCTGTCACCGTCGGCGTCGTGCGCGGAGTGTCCATCTCCTGCCACTCCGGGCCGAGGTTGTGCCAGTTCCACCACGGCGCGCCGATCTGGATGATGTCGTTATCCGCGTAGCTTTCGGCACTTTGCGGGCCGATGAGTTCGCGCAGGCGCTCCTCGCCGCCGGGCGTGAACGTGAAACAATACGGCACGCGCTCGGTGGACTCGTGCGCGATGGCACCTTTGACAAGATCTCGCCGGTTCATTTCGTGTCCTTCCTTGCGGCTCCGTGTACGTGGAATGCGGGGCGGAGCGCACTAAGTATGCGTTCTAGGTGTCGTGTGAGGCAATGTGGCAGGTTCTTGGCAGCGCGCCGGACCGACTGGCGCCTCACGGCGCGTGCTTTCCGCGGAAATTGGCGTTTCACAGGTGGAAGGCGATATTTACCTGTACATGCCACCAGCCGTACATAGGTTTCATCGCGACTGAACCACGGGCGATCCGACGTAGATCGCTTCGTCCCGAATAGTACACCGCCACGGCATCATCCAACCGCGCCGGAGGAGGACACCATGAAGTGGCTCCTGATTCTCTCGATTGCATACATATCTATCGTGTCCGCTGGTACCGCTCTCGCTGAAACCGTCGTGAACGGACCGGTATACACATCGGTGTGGACGCCATCCGGATCGCCATACCGAGTGACCGGTACCGCGATCGTCGAGCCGGGGAACACCCTCACGGTCCTGGCCGGAGTGGACGTGTTCCTCGAGGCGGCGGTCGGATTCGAGGTGCGCGGATCGCTCCACTCATTGGGCAACGCGACCGACAGCGTTCGGTTCGTGAGCGCTTCGGCGGACCGGTGGTCCGGAATCACGGTAGAGGATGCTGATAGCTGCACCTTCGAATACACTCGCATCAGCCATGTCGACGGAAACGGCGGGCTGTATCTGAAGGACACGCCGGCGAGGATCTCGCATGTCGTCGTGTGTGACAATACGGCTATCTACGACGGCGGCGGAATCACCATAATCGGCGCGGCGTCGGCCGTGACACTCAATCACTGCGTGCTGCGCAGCAACGAAACTGCTGGCGACGGCGGCGGGCTCCTGGTGACCGAGGGAGCCTCAGTTGCCATCGTCTCGTGCGCTTTCGAGAGGAATTCGGCCAACACGGGCGGCGGGATACGTGTCTCGGATAGCGTCGTCGTGACGATGGACTCATGCACGTTTACGGGGAACGTCTTTACCACCCACGGCGGCGGACTGTGGGCCGAGAATACGATTGCGAAGCTATCGGAATGCACCTTCGAACGGAACACCACCAGTAGGCAAGGCGGCGCGCTCTTCGCCAAGGCCGCCACACTGGACCTCACGTCCTGCGAGATCCGCAACAACACCGCGTACTGGGGCGGCGGGATTATCACGCTCGGCGGCGTCGTGTTGGCGACCGACTGCGAGATCATAGACAACAAGGCCGTTGAGGATGCCGGCGGCGTCGCGCTTGGTACGGGTAGCACGCTATCATCCTGCCGCATTTCCGGGAACAGCTGCGCAGAGAAAGGCGGTGGGGTGTTCGTGCGCAGCGACGCGTTGATAGCGGACTGCGAGGTCGAGGCGAATACCTCGCTCTGGGGGGCTGGAGTCTGGCTCGACGCTGGAACGCTTCGCCTCTCGGCCAGCGAGATCCACCACAACGTCGCCGGGGAATCGGGCGGTGGGCTTCAGGTCGAACTTGGCGCGAACGCGATAGTCGCTGACTCGAGGTTCGGCGGGAACCGCGCAGCGCGCTTGGGTGGCGCGATACACGTGTTGGAGTCCAGGCTGAGCATGATCGATGCAGTCCTCACCGGCAACTCGGCCGGATCCGGCTGGGGCGGTGGGCTGAATCTGCAGAACTCTGACGCAACGTTAGCAGGCTGCACCATCGGCGGCAACACGGCCAGATATGGCGGCGGGTTGCATGCCGACCAATCGATCATGACGCTGACGCGCTGTCTCATCAGCGGCAATACCGCTTCTGACAACGGGGGAGGGATGGATGCCTCCTCCACAACCGCCACGTTTGCGTTCTGCACGGTGAGCGGCAACTCGACCTCAACCTACGATGGCGGAGGGCTGCATGTCGTCCAGAACTCATTGGCGACGCTGGCCAGCTGCACCATCAGCGGCAATATCGCCGGAAGGCGTGGCGGCGGGCTAGCTGTCGGGAGCAACGCCACCGCGACGTTGGTCAACACTCTTCTGTGGGGAGATCTTCCGCAGGAGACGGACAACGACTCGAGCAATCCAGGCGAGATCGCCGCCACATATTCAAGTATAGAAGGCGGGTATCCGGGCATCGGCAACATCGCCGCCGATCCCCTATTCGCCGACGCTACGCATGGTGATTATCACCTGCGCGCGGGTTCGCCCTGCATCGACGCCGGCGACCCTGCGCTTCTCGATCCCGATGGTTCTCGTAGCGACATCGGCGCGTATCCGTACGATGGCATGGCGGGAGCAAGCACTCACGTCTCCGGTACCATCGAGACGACCACGTGGACCGCAGCAAGCAGTCCGTACCGCGTGGTCGGAGAGATCATGGTGTCCGCCGGCGCGACGCTCACCATCGAGCCCGGCGTAGACATCCTGTTCGACGTGGATGTGCCGTTCGAGGCTGAAGGGAATCTTGTAGCGGACGGGACGCACGCGGACAGCGTCCGGTTTCTGCCCGGTGAGGCAGATGAGTGGGGCGGGCTGCGTCTGTTGGGCTCGTCCAATTGCGAGATGACTTACTCCCGCATATCTGGTGGCAGCGCGGATGCTTCCCACGCCAGCAGCGACTATTGGTCCGGAGGCGGCATCTATGTCGCGTCGGACGGCAGCGTGGACCTTGCACATTCGGTGATCTCCGGGAATCGCGCTGTCGACGGCGGCGGAATGTGGATTTCCTTCTCCACGTCCGTGAGCTTGTACCGCTGCGAGGTCTCGAACAACGTGGCGCAGCAGTCCAGCGGCGGCATCGATGTGTTCCTGAACGCCGCCGTGACGATTACCGAATGCCTCGTCCGTAACAACGCCTCCGCAGGCGGGGGTGGGATCGTTATTCGTCCACACGCAACGTGCACGATCGTTGGCACGGAAATCTCCGGCAACGTCGCGCAGGTGGACGATTGTGGCGGCGTCTATGCCAGCGCCCATAGCAATCTCTTGGTGTTGGATTGCACTATCAGCGGCAACAGCGCCGTCAGACCCGTCGGGCGTGGTATCACCATCGCAGGTCAGGCCTCGGCGACGATCCGGAATAGCATCGTGTGGCCCAACGATATCCTTGCCGATGGTGCCGACCGCGTCGACGTGTCGTACTCGTGCCTGCGGGGCGGCTATCCCGGCATCGGTAACATCGACGCATCCCCGTTGTTCGTGGACATCTCCAGCCGT
This sequence comes from uncultured bacterium, assembly GCA_964510105.1. Taxonomy (GTDB): domain Bacteria; phylum Latescibacterota; class MWCZ01; order MWCZ01; family MWCZ01; genus CAZWQW01. Next base: position 4,487 of record CAZEAI010000154.1, on the reverse strand, counting down.
GACTACCACCTCCGGGCCGCGTCTCCGTGCATCGACGCGGGTGACCCAGCGCTGTTCGATCCCGATGGTTCTCGCAGCGACATGGGCGCGTACCCATTTGGCGGAGGTACGGCAGTGGGTCGCCATTTGTCGCTGCCAACGATCACCGGCCCCCGGCCCGGCTCGCAGGTAGCTATCCCGATCCTTGCCACGTTCACCGACATCGACGCGGTGGACCTCGCATTTGTCACGGATACTGAGCGGCTCGCCCCCGAGGGCGTGTTCGTTCTCGGGCACGCGTTCGAGGGGAATGGATCGGTATTCACCAACGTGATCGGCGATACGGTGAAGGTATCGATGGCCTCGGCGGGCCAGATCAGCCTCGATGGTGAGTTGCTCGTCGAACTCGCGTTCCGCTTGAGCGATCTGGTCCAACCCGGCGACACGATCCCACTTGCGTGGGTGCCCTTCCCCCTGACGAACGTGGGGGAGAATCCGGCCCAGCTTACGGACGGGTCTGTAGGAACAGGGCCTGTCTACGGCGACGTGAGTGGAGATGGCACGATCTCCGGCTACGACGCGTCGATCATCCTGAAATACAGGGTCGGCCTGATCGCGCAGATCGACGAGGTAGCGGCCGACGTCACGGGCAACGGGTCCGTCATGGCGAAGGACGCGGCGGAGATTCTGCGATACGCCATCACCCCCAACTACGTGTTCCCAATCGAGCGAGGCGGCGTCTTCAGCCGTGTCAGTGGAACGTCGCGCACGCTCACGTGGGTACGAGACGGCCAGACATGGGCGCTCACAATCGATGAGCCAGCAGGTATCGATGCGGGATCGTTCGAAATGGTGGTGCCCTCGACTGCGAACCTCGACGTCGTCGCCGAACATTTCGCGGTGAATCGCGTCGGAGACCGGTCGCGAATAGCTTTCGCCCGCGCCGACCACATATCGAACGTGCTCTTGAGCGTTGAGAGCGAAGCATTCGCCGTCAACGCACCGATCGCGATGTCAGTCGTTCTGAACGAGGGCGAAACTGGCGTCGCGTCTATCATCAGGCCGGTAGCCTTTGCCCTGGAGCAGAACCTACCGAACCCGTTCAACCCGTCAACGAGAATCCGGTTCGGGCTACCTGCCGGCGGCGAGGTTTCGCTCGTCATCTTTACGACGACAGGGCAGCAGATACGCACGCTCGTAGACGAGGTAGTTTCCGCCGGCACACATGGTGTGGCGTGGGACGGACGGGATGCGCGGGGTCGCGCCGTCGCCAGCGGCGTCTACGTCATGCGGCTCAGGTCCGGCGCGTTCGTCGCGACACGGAGAGCAACGCTCGTGACGTAGTAGACGCGGGTGGAAGCCTGCGCGACCGTACGTAGAAACGCCCCGATCTGCGTCGAGACCGAGGCGTTCGTCGAGTCGAGATGGTGGCGCCCCCCAGAATCGAACTGGGGACACAGGGATTTTCAGTCCCTTGCTCTACCAACTGAGCTAGAGCGCCACCGAAGACAGAAAAAAGTAGTCTGCGGGCCGCGCGGCGTCAAGGCGAAGCCGGAGCCAGGTCCGCCTCAGATCGCCTCTGGGTCCACGCCCTCTTCGCGCACCGTTCGGAGCCGGTCGCGGAGCGTGGCAGCGCGCTCGAAGGCCTCATTCGTCACGGCCTGGTCGAGCTCGCGTTCGAGCCGCTGTTCGAGAGTCAACGGCCGGGTGTGATCGATCTCTTCCGCCCACTTGCGGAGGTAGGCGATTTCGCCGGAATTATCGACCGCATCCTCGCGCCCCTGATCGCGATAGGCGTCGCCGATCTCCTGCACGCCCTCTTCGATCAGCGCCAGGGCGTCGTCGTGATCGCCGCGCTCCCACGCCTGACGCGCCTTGGCCATGGTGCGATGCACAAGCACGAACGGCTTCCACTGCACGAACGTCTCGCGAAGCTGGTCGGTCTGGGCGTGTTCACCCACCATGCTGATGATCTGGAGGTTGTGGTCGGCATCGCGCTCGGCGGCGCGGTAGTCTCCGAGTTCCAACCAGCTTATGCGACGATGGTAGAACTGCATGCTCTCGAGCTGGAGCTTCACGCAGTCTTCCTCGGTAAGGCTGAATTCGCCACCGTCGTGGCCGCGATGTTCGAGCAGGAGGTTCCGGTAGTGGTCGAGCAGTGTGTCCTGCCCATGCGGGCGCATCCCGTCGGGGCGCCCCGATGTTTCCATCTGCAGCAGCCCCAGATCGATCCGAAGCTGAATCTTCGGCTGACCGTCCTCGCCGACGATCTCTCTGACCGCGGGACGATCAGGGCGATAGTCCCACCCGTCGAGAATGTTCGAAATGTCCTCACTCATGGTAATCCCACCCACAGAGCCGCGCATGGATGTCTGCCGTCCGACCTGCTTCGTATATGAAACAAACTCTACCTTCGTCCGGTTCGTACCGGTCGCTCAGCCGAGATGTGCGGTACCATCGTAGATCAGAGTCTCGCCTTCGAATATCTGACCGTCGCGATACTCGTAGCGCATGTACTGGCCCATGGTCATGTGACGGAGGACCTCGCGGGGGTCTTTGTACTTCTCGGCCAGAACTGCCACCGGGCCCTCAAAGGTCGTACCCGGCTGCGGCTTCGGCGGCTCATCGGACACGATCTTGATCGGCAGGCTCGACGTGCTGTCTTGGTCGGCCATCCTGGCCTGGCGACGCCGGTACCTGTCGTGACTCGTCTCCGAGTCCTCTTCGTCCCGCTCGTGATGGCCGGTGCCGTGGTTGGTGGGCTCGGGAGGCACGTTCACCGGCTGAGATTTGCCGATCCGGCGCATGGAATCGTTGATGCGTGCCATGGCAATCATTCCTCCTCAGGGTGTGCGACGAACGCGCAAATGGAAAAAGCCCCGGACACACTCGGCATCCAGGGCTTCTTCGAAGCTATGGGGTGGGTGAGGGGATTCGAACCCCCGGCCCTCAGAACCACAGTCTGATGCTCTAACCAACTGAGCTACACCCACCATATCCCATCACGTCCGCAGGTTTCATCGGCTCGGCGCACTTTTCGCCGTGCGAGACCGGTTTAGTCGTCTGAATGTAGCGATGCCGCTCCGTACTGTCAAGCGCGCTCACCGCCACCACTCCCACGATTTCGTCACGCGCAGAGCCGCCGCCGCCGCCGGAATCCCGTAGATGGCGGCCTCCCGGTCGCCCTCCGCAAGCACGATGCACAACAGGCCCGATGGCCCCGCCTCCCCACAGTTGAACCAGGCCATTCGCGCCAGATCCGCTCCGCGTTCCGCACCCGATACCGCGCCGGCCCAGTCCACGCCGAAGGGTATGATGCCACGGGCGGACTCCAACCACGGGCGTTCGCGGATCATGTCTCTTCCGTCGACGCCGGCGCCGGCGAGCATCACGCCCTGTCTCCGGCCGATCCGCGCAATCTCATCCAGCGCCATCAGGCCGATGTGCGACTCACGTGCGATCGGGGACACACATACCCGACCGCCGTGCGAAACAATCGGCTCGACTACGCGCGTCGCGAGGCCCTCCCACGTTCGGACGTCGCCGCATGCGCCCCATGCACGCCGCACTGCGTCGCACGTGCCTGCGTCGCCGCCGTTCACCATCCATGCCGATATCGCGACGACAATGGAATCGTCCCCGCCCACGCTCAGGGTCACGGACGGCAATTCCAGCGCGAGCATGAACGACGAAAGCGTAGAGTCTCGCACGGCAATTTCCGGCAGCGCCAGGTACGCGACGGCGCTGTCGACACTACCCGCGAGGCGGTACACCGGGAGCCCGGCGTTCCACACGGGCGTGTCCTCGCCATCTGTCGGCATGGGCCCTCGGTAGGCCCATCGAACGTGTGCCGCATCGTGTTCCATGTCCGTTACGGGCAGCGGTACGGTGTGAGGCCGCAGCCCGGCCCTCGGGGAACCCGCGACGAGTTCAAGCGTCTCCAGCGCGTAGCGTGTAGCGGAGAGCCGTGAGGCTCGTCCAGGCGAGTCGCCGAATCCGCCGTCGGCATTCTGGCATGCGCTGACATACGCGATGACACCGGCGCTGTCCAGCGGAGCGGCATCGAGTGTCCCGAGCGCCGAGACGGCCAGCCATGTCGTCCACATCCGGGAGCCCGCACGTGCGCCCGGACTCGACGCAAAGCCGCCGTCCTCGGTCTGGCACGATTGGACCCACCGAACCACTGCGGCGCGCCAGGGGACGTCATATCCGAGCAGATGAAGTATTCGAACGCCGCAGTGCGTCAGGCGCAGGCGCCCCGGGCTACGCGTGCTATCGCGGCGCGGCGAGGATGTGAATCGGCCGTTCCGATGGAGGCGCTCGACGGCGAACCGCGCCGCTCGCTCGACATTTGCGGGACGTGATTTCGCCGCGGCCAGAAGCGAAACAGATCGTAGCGTCGCGGTGAGGGAGGGTTCGCTGGGCGAGAGATCCCACCCGCCATGCGAGCGCTGAGAGGAGCGGACGCGCAAGCGCGGAAACTGGCCGGGAGGCAGTCCGAACCGGAT
>CAZEAI010000153.1:0-10378 GCA_964510105.1 uncultured bacterium | reverse complement strand
CGCGTCGCACCGCATGTTGCCGAGCTCCATACTGCACTCGGATACGGCGAGATACCGCGCGGTCTGCCTCATCTTCGTCCAGAACGCGACCGCCTCGTCGGGGGTGCTCATGTAGAGCGACGGATCCGCTACCGTGTTGGGCTTCCCGGGCTGCGGCAGGCTGATGACCTCCAGCAGCGGCGTGCCGCACCGGTTCATGTCGACGAGCGAGTCGCTCATGCCGGAGTCTTCGCTGTGAAGCGACTTGCCCGCGTCCTCTTCGAGCTGTATCCGATCGAGCCCGATGCGCTTCGTGGAGCCGTTGATCCCGATATCGACGGCGCCGTCGTAGGCGAGGCAGTGCTCGAACTGGGAGATCTGGTAGCCCTTCGGCAGGTCCGGGTAGAAGTAGTTCTTGCGCGCGAATCTGCACTCGTCGCGCACGTCCGCGCCCAGGGCCAGCGAGAATCGGACGGCCTTTTCGAGCACCTCCTGGTTCAGCACCGGGAGTGTGCCGGGCATGCCGAGGCAGATCGGACACGTATGAGTGTTCGACTCGCCGCCGGAGTGATTCGGGCAACCGCAAAAGATCTTCGTCCTGGTGGACGTGAGCTGGATGTGTATCTCCAGCCCGATGACGATTCGTGGGGCAGACATAGACCCGCTATCCTGTCTCGTGAACGGCACTCGCTCGCCGTGAGCGCCGGAGCTGTACTATTCGGTTCGACACTGCGGCAACCCGCCACTGGAGGCCGCCCATGAGCACACGCAACGTTCCACTCGCCCTGCTGGCGGTGCTAATCGTGCTACTCGCCTGGTCCGTCATCGAGCCGCGCGATCTGTTCACGTGGTTTCTCGAAGTCGCCCCCGTGCTGATCGGCGTTAGCTCCTAACGATCTTGTGATCCTTGGCGAAATCCTTCCACCACATTCCGCCGAACCTCACAATAGAGTCCATGAGCCCGGTGAGCGCCAAAGGCGAGAGGTAGCTGGTCTCGGCGATCTCCATCGTCTCAGTGCATCCAAGTTTCCTGTAGAGTAGCTCTGCTATCGCCACCGGCGGGGGGTCTTCCTGCTTCTGAAGGCAGGCATCCCAAGCGCGTTGGTATTGCTCCATCGCCTCCAGTGGATAGTCACCCACAGCATCATTCTTCAAAGACGTCGTCGTCCAGGCACATATCCTCGCCGCTTGGTCCTTCGGCAGCCAGCTATCAATCGTTTTCATATGCCAGAACAGAACGGCGAGAAAGAACTCATAGCTCGCATAGCCATCGTCAAGAACACTTGGGTCTGAATAGAGGCCCCGCTCCAGACGAGCCTTGATAACTGGCCAATCACGCTGGACAGCCTTTAGCATCGACATGCCGAACGTTGCCGCAGCCTCCATTTCGGTGACGCGTTTGCGAAACAGAGCCATCCCCACCCTCCTCGCCGGTGGTCTCGTGTTCAGCACGCGCTTTTCGCGAGCGCCGGCGCCAGGCCCTCACCTCAGTATTTCCACAGCGCGCGCGACCCGTAGTATCGTCGCCTCGCCAAACTGCGGCCCAAGCACCTGAAGCCCGGTCGGAAGCCCATCGCCGGCGTCGCCCGCGGGCACCGAGATACCCGGGATGGCCGCGAGGTTGGCGCTAACCGTATAGATATCCTGCAGATACATCGCCAGCGGATCGTCTACCATCTCGCCGATACGGAACGCCGTCGTGGGCGTGGTCGGCGTGACGATGGCGTCTACCGTCTCAAACGCGTTGCGGAAATCATCCGCGATCAACGCCCGCACCTGCTGCGCCTTGCCGTAGAAAGCATCGTAGTAGCCGGAACTCAGCGCATACGTGCCCAGCAGTATGCGGCGCTTCACTTCGTCGCCGTACCCCTCTGAACGCGTACGACGATACAGCTCCAACAGGTCGGCCGGCTCGGCGGTTCGGTATCCGTATTTCACTCCGTCGTATCGCGCCAGGTTGGAGGACGCCTCCGACGTCGCGATGACGTAGTACGTTGCGATCGCTCCCGACAGATGCGGCAGAGACACGTCGAGGATCTCGGCTCCTTCGTCTGCCAGCCGCCCGATAACGCCCTCGACATTCGCACGCACCTCGGCGTTGAGCCCTTCTCCGAAGTACTCCTTCGGGACGCCGATGCGCACACCCTTCACGCCGGCATCGAGCCCGTCGCGATAGTTGGGAACGTCCTGCGGTGCGCTTGTGGAGTCGGACGGGTCGTGACCGGAGATCGCCTCCAGGAGAAGTGCTGCGTCTTCGACCGTGCGTGCCATGGGACCGATCTGGTCAAGCGACGACGCGAATGCGACGAGCCCGTACCTCGACACGCGGCTGTACGTCGGCTTCATGCCGACGATCCCGCAGAAGCTCGCCGGTTGCCTGATCGACCCGCCCGTATCCGACCCAAGCGCGACGACACACATCCCTGCGGCCACTGCCGCCGCGGACCCGCCGCTGGAGCCACCCGGCACGCGGTCCGGATCCCGTGGGTTGCGCGTCGGGCCGAACGCGGAGTTCTCGCACGAGGAGCCCATGGCGAATTCGTCGAGATTTGTCTTGCCGACGATCACCGCATCGGCTTCGCGCAGCTTCGAGATGACCGTGGCGTCGTACGGTGAGGCGAAGTTCTCCAGTATGCGCGAGGCGCAGGTCGTCGTGCCGCCAACGACGCACATGTTGTCTTTCACGGCCACCGGCACGCCCGCCAACGGGCCGACCGGCTCTCCCAACGCCACGCGACGATCCACGTCATCGGCCTGTGCCCGGGCTTTGTGCGGCATCACGCTCAGGTACGCGTGGATTTCGGGATCGCGCGATTCGATGTGGGCGAGGACCGCGTCGGTGGCTTCGCGCGCCTTCACCTCACCGGAGGCGATGGCCGGCGCGAGACCCGCGGCAGTTAGTTCGGATGGGTCCACAGTATCGGAAACCTTCCTGTTCGGCCGGGCCGGCCACCTGATCGGGTTCAGTCGGGAGCCTCGGACGCCGAAGCATACGTATGACTGATAACGAGAATTATGTGATTGCGATGGATGCGCCGACCGAGCCTACGCCTTCGGCTCCGATTCCTCCGCCGTGGCATTCGACGATCCGGCGTCATCCTCGTCGTCGCCGTCGCCTTTGCCGCCAAGCTCCTTCTTGAACCCGCGGATGCCCTGGCCGAGCGACCTCCCCATCTCGGGGATGCGTTTCGCTCCGAACAGCACAAGCACCACTATGACGATGACGATCCACTCCCAGCCGCCGGGAATCATGGTATCGATCCTTTCAGCCCGCCGGAAGACAGCGGCAATCGGTGAGAGCGCGGATGCACAGGCGACTCACCCTCCGTACTCCGGTGGCGAGACGCAATCAGGTTCGGTATTTCCAGTAGTAATACGACGCGAGCAGCGAGAGAATCGTCAGCAGGTTCACATTCACCGTAAACCAGGCTTTGAACGTGAGCATCACCAGATTCAGCGTTGCCGGCCCCGCTTCGTACACGTAGCTCTGAACCAGAACACGGTACACCACGTTCGACGGCCCGATGAACTGGGCGAGGATTTCGCTCAGCACGGTGGCGGCCAGCACGCCGATCACAACGGTGACAATCAGTACGCCGGTGCTTCTCGGACGAGGCATCAGACCAGCGCCTCCTCGTTCTCGTCTGCTTCGAGTTCGTCATCGTACGCGGACTCTTCGGCCGGGACGACGAGCCGAACAGCGGCGCGGACGAGTCCGAATCCGAGGTAGCTCAGCGCCATCGGGAAGAACGCCTCCGCGGGGAAGAACGCCGCCACGATGATGAACGCCAGCACGACGATGAGCTTGAAACGATTGAAGGGCGTGTCCCAGGCGAATCGCGGGAACGTGTCGTACTTCACGTTGCTGACCATCAGAGTCGCCAGGCCCAGCAGCAGGAACGGCAGCATCGGCTCCAGCGCGACGTTCGCCATGATATCCGCCTTCGTGAAGACTACGAAGGCCGCCACGGTACCGGCGGCTGTCGGGATTGGCACGCCGGTGAACGAGGTCTTGCTGAAGCCGGTGAGCTGCACGTTGAAGCGCGCAAGCCGGAGCGTGCCACACGCGGCGAATATGAACGCGATTGGAAACGCGAAGCTCTGCCACGCAGGCAGGTGGCTCGCGGTGTAGACGTAGAACAGGAGCGCCGGTGCGACGCCAAACGAGCACGCGTCAACGATGGAATCGAGTTCCACGCCGAACTGGCTGGAGGTCTTGAGCAGACGCGACGCCTTACCGTCGAGCGCGTCGAATATCGCGGCGGCGATGATGAACCACGCGGCTCGAATGAGCCCCGACTCGCTGCCCTCGATGACGTTGACCATTGCGAGCAACCCCATGAAGAGATTGCCGAGTGTCAGTATGCTTGGTGTGGCCTGTGCGATGAGGCTCATGGGAGTATTCCGATCACTGTCTCGCCCGCCTTGGCGCGGTCGCCCGGTTTCACCATCACCGTGGCATCCGGCGGGAGCACGATGTCCACCCGACTTCCGAACCGAATCAGTCCGAATCGCTCGCCCACCGTAACCGTATCGCCCGGACTCAGCCGACAGACGATCCTGCGGGCAATCAGTCCGGCGATCTGTTTGAACGCAACGGTTCCGCGTTCGTTACGGATGGCGATGTGGCTCTGCTCGTTCTCCGCGCTGGCCTTCTCGTTGAAGGCCATGAGGTACTTGCCCTCCCGGTAGTCGACCGCCTCGACAACACCGGACACGGGAACTCTGTTCACATGCACGTCGAACACCGAGAGAAACACCGACACCCGAAGCGCGGCATCTCCCACGTAGGGATCGTCCTCGGTAACGACTTCGATAACCCTGCCGTCACCCGGCGACACTACGGCACCGGCGACATCGGGCGCAACACGATCGGGATCGCGGAAGAAATACGCGCAGAATACCGCCAGTACGACCCAGATGATACCGAGAACCCGCCAGGATTCCCAACGCATGCCGTACCACAGGCCAAGGAACACTGCCGCCAACACTATCGCCCCGACGACAAACGGGATGCCTTCCCTAGCCACGCCTCCTCCTAGCCGCCGGCATCTCCTCCAGCGTAATCGGTACCGCCGTTTCGCGCCCCTCGCGGACGACAATCAACTCCACCTGTTGGCCGACGACGGCGCCGGCGAACTCCTCCCGCACCTCGCGGGTACCGTCAACTCGTCGCCCGGCAACCGCCACGATGACGTCACCGCGGCGCAGCCCGGCTTTCTCTCCGGGGCTTTGCGCCTCGACATCGTAGATGATTGCGCCTCGATCGGAGGGCAGATCAAGCGTCTCGGCGATCCACCGATCGACTTCCTGGATGCGTATGCCCGTCCAGAAATTGTGGCGAACCTCGCCGTAGCGCAAGATGTCGTCCACGATCATCCGGACGCGGCGAACCGGGATCGCGAACCCGATTCCCTGAGATCCGCCGCTCTGACTGAAGATGAACGTGTTCACGCCGATCACCTTGCCCTCGCTGCTGACGAGGGGGCCGCCGCTGTTCCCCGGGTTGATGGACGCGTCGGTCTGGATCATGTCGCGATACACCTGATCGCTCGACGATGACGCGTCGAAATCGCGATTCAGCGCGCTGATGACTCCCACCGTGACAGTCGGGTGCGCATCGCGGATGAGATATCCGAACGGATTGCCCATTGCGATCGCCCATTCGCCGATCATCAAGTCTTCCGAAGTGCCGAGCGGCGCAACCGGGAGATCCTCGCCCGAAATCTTGATCAGGGCCAGGTCGGTTTGCGGGTCCGCCTCTCCGACGATACTGCCGCTGAACAAGCGTCCGTCCGGCAGACTCACTTCGATATCGGTCGCGCCCCGCACGACGTGCTCATTCGTGACGATCACGCCATCTTCCGATATGATGAATCCGCTACCCATCGACGTGGATTTGCGCACAAACTCGCGACCCATGTCCGGGAAGAAATACCGCCACATAGGGTCGGCGAACGGCACGCTCCGCTCTCGCCGCAGGAGCGTGACGCTGATCGTCACCACGGCGGGCGACACATCCTCCACTGCATGCACAATCGCGTTACGTCGCGACACGTCGGCACTGACCGGTGGCGAGACAGGCGCGGCAACCGGCTCGTCGGCGGGCAGTGTCGCCACTACGGGCACGGCGGCGACTATCGTCTCTTCCGGAGTGGCCACGCGATCCACGACGGCGATACTCCCGGCGGTAACCACGACGCCGACAAGCAGCCCCATCACGAACCGTGCGCGCCGCGACTGCCCGGCAGGATGCTCGTCATCATGTGGTGTCTGCATCGGTTCCATACTCCACGTTCTCCAAGCACAGGCCGCGCGGAGGAGCTGTCTCGCCGGCGCGGCTTCTGTCCTGCGCGGCGATCAGCTCCGGAATGCAGTCCTGTGGTCTCGCATGTCTGCCGATCTCAACAAGCGTGCCCACGATAGCTCGGACCATGTGCATGACGAATCGATCCGCCAGAACGTCGAAAACGATCTCGTCACCCACCTCTAACACCCGCGCGGACCGCACATCGATCACCGCGTTGGTGTCTCGCGCCCTCGCGGCACACCACGACGTTGCCGGGTACCTCCCGACGAGCGCCAACGAAGCGGCACGCATCGCCTCAACATCCAGATCGGACGCGATATGCCACACGAGACGATGGTTGAGGGCTGTCGGCACCCGCGCGATCCGATATCGATAGGTTCGTGCCGTGGCTGAGAAGCGCGCGTGGAAATCTTCGCCAACCGGAGTGACACGCGTTACGGCGACGTCTCTGCCCGTAATCGCGTTGACTCCGGCCGCTATCCGGTATGGCTCGGGCGCATCGTCAGGAACGTCCACATGGGCAACCTGCCCTCGGGCATGCACGCCTGCATCGGTGCGCCCAGCGCCGACGATCGTCACGTCGTCATCGCGCAGGACCGTGCGCAGCGCGTCGCGAAGTTCGCCCTGCACCGTTCGATCGCGCGGCTGAATTTGCCAACCCGCGAACTCGGTACCGTCGTACTCGATGTCGAGGCGTACGCGGGCGCTCACCACACGCCTCGGTCAGCTATGGCGCCCACCGCCAGCCAAGCCCCAACGCACACCGCGGCAATCGCATCGATGCCTCGAAGCCGCAACTCACGATACCAGGTCCGCTCGGAATCCGTGCGGTAACCCCGCGAATCCATAGCGTCGGCCAGAACCTCCGCTCGGACGAAGGCTCGTTCGAACAGCGTGCCAAGCATCGGCACCAGAAGCGCTATCTTATTCCGGATGCCGCGGAAATCCGCTCCACGTGCTGACTGTGCGCGCAGGATATCCCTCGCTTCGTCCAGCGCCACCGGCGCGAAGCGTAGCGCGAGCCCGACCGCCGTCGCACTCACGTCCACGGGAACTCCGATGCGTCGAAGCGGAGCGCCAAGCGCTCGCAGGCCCGCAACCACGGCGAGAGGCTGGGTGGTCCAGCTCAGGAGCGAAGCGAGCATCACCATCGCGAGAAGTCGCCCCGACAGAGCGAGACCGGACGTCCAGCCGCCGGCCCCTCCGGCGAGTAGATGGCTCGCGAAAACGATCGTGATGAGCCAGACGAACGGCCGCAGGCTACGCACGACGAACGCACTTGGAAGGCCGGCCAGTGAAACCATGCCCATGGCGAGCAACAGATGGACCACAGCACCGGCAAGCGTCGAGCCCTGTATCAGCCCGATCGCCAGGACAAGCATGGCGATCGCCTTCGTTCGCGGGTCCAGCCGGTGGATGACGCTCTCACCGACGACGTATCGTCCGAGGGAAATGTCGAAAAGCATCTGTCTTCAAAGGGGGAATATACTGTGAGACGGGGATTCCAGACAACATTGATCGGGCGAGCCGCATCACCGCCGCGTGGTCCACGCATCGGGATATCCAGAGACGCGCAGGCGATCGCGCTCGCTGTCTATCGCGCCTCGGCTGGAGCTTCTCCCGACGTACACCTTCCACAGAGCGCCATCCCGTTCGACGAATACCGCCATGGGAGTGTCGGATCGAACGGCATCGGCCACGCGGCGGGCGTTCGCCTCATTGTCAGCCGCGAAGACCTGCACACTGTACGCAGGCCCGTTGGCCGGCGGCGCAACCGCAGGACTCGAAGCGGCAGACGCGCCTCGCCGTTTCGTCCAGGCCTCCGGGAAGCCCTGCGCGCGGAGGCGGTCGCGCAACGCGTCGATCGAGCGTCGGCTTGCGGCGCTCCCGGCGTAGACTCGCCACATGCCATCCGGCTCGTGAACGACCTCGACCGGCGCCGAAAGGCCGGCTCCAACCCGCTGTGCCGCCGCATCGGCACCCTCTCGCGCCTCCGACGCGAACACCTGCACGCTGTATGCGGGGCCGGTGGGCTCGTTCGCGGGCGGTGCGACGCTGGCGGCTTCAGGAGTCGGCGCCGGGACCTCGTCGATCGCGGGGAGTGTGGCGCGAGGATCGGGAAGAACGGGCGCCGGCGGCTCGTCGGACGTGTCGGGATACTCGATCCGCGCGACGTCGGGTGGCGAAGGTGGCGGGCCTGGGTCCGGCGGAGGCGCGGGGCAACCCGATAGCACGCCTGTTACGATAGCGAGCGAGAGGCATCGGAGCGCTCGTCGCCCGCGGAACATAAGGCTGGGGATCATCGCGACACCTCTCGCGCGCCCTCGACCAGTGCAACTTGTGCCGACTCCAGACCGGTGACTTCGACGCCGCGGTAGTAGTGTTTGACGATTTGCTCGGCTGTGGACCCTCGCCGCGCCATCCCGATCGCGCCCCACTGGCACATGCCGACACCGTGGCCGTTGCCTGCCCCGCTTACCACGAGGCGGCTGAGGTGGCCGTCAGGTGTACGGTCGGTGAACATCCGGACGTATGAACTCCGAAGCAGCGCCTCATCGCCTGGGCGGCGCAACACAGAGCGGATACGGTCTTTCGGAACCTCCCACGAGCCGGTGTCCGAGACGATGCGCGTGTAGCGCGCGCGCCCACTCAGCGCCTGCGCCGCCACTACGACTTCCCGCAACCGACCGATTACGCCCGTCGCGTCCGGCACGCCCTCGCGAATGTGAGCGCCAACGATCTCGTGCGCACGACCACGGGCGTAGACCTCATGCCAGCGGAAGTGCGGCGACGCCTCGCAGAAGAACGAATCGTTCTCGGCGTCGTACACTCGCTTCAGATACGGCACCGGCGGCGAATCCCACACGTCCTCGATGTTCGCCGTCGAGCCACCGCACGTACTATGGAAATACGCTCGGATCAGCCGCCCGTTGTGCGTGATCACCTGCCCGCGCGTCTCCGCAACCGCGCGGCTGCCCAAGTCGCTCTCCGCGCCGACGCCGCCGTAGACCTGGTCCCGAACATCTCCGTAGAGGTCGAACCCGCGCGATACGCGGCGCCCGATGTGCGATATCGTATACGTGCGCGCCGCCAGAGCTTGCGCCTTGACCGCCTCAATGTCACCGACGGGCAGATAGCCGATCTCCGCGGGAACGACGCCGCGCAGGTATTCCTCAATCGGTATGACGTTCACCGCCGTAAGGGCCCCGCCTCGAACGAACACATCGACTGCGCCTCGATACCGCACCTCCCCGACCCCTATCGGACCGTCGGACTGGACGGCGATACTGCGAGCGCGCACGTCGCAGCCATCCCCGGTCACCCGAACTTCATCACCGGCGACTGCGACACGGAACGTCCTGCCATGGAGCGTGCTCGGGCCCGCCACGATTCGAAGACTCCGGGCGCCGGTCAGCGTCAGCTCGGATACAGCCTCGGCGACACCGATGCGAACCGTGCCGTCGAAACGGCCGCCGGGAACCGTGCCCACCGGCAGTCCGGCGCATCCAAACTCGGAGAAACCAACGATGGCGACGAGTAGGAGCGTTGAGAGGCAGCATCCAGTGGCACAGACCTTCATGCTCGGATTACCCCGGTATGATGAAGGAAGGCGCGGCCCAAAGAGTCTCCTCGTGCCGCGCCTTGGCGATCGCTGCGCGCCTCGCGACGCATATCCGTCAACTGATGATTTCCTCGCGCGCCGTCAGATACTCGATCTCAGACTTCTTCCGATCGTCGACGTTGCCGGCCAGGATGTCCTGAATGACCGGCAACAAATGGGCGGCGGCCAGAATCCGCGGAAGGAGAACGTAGTCGGCACCCTCTTCATACATTTTGAGGGCTCTCACGGGGCTTTCCGCTGTTACAACGATCCTCGCGCGTGGACACAGCCGCCTGATCTGCCGGATCATGCGAAGATTGTCGGTACCCTTGAGAATACTGTCCGGAATGGTCGAGAGCACGATCTTCGCTTCCTCGATTCCCGCATGGTGGAGTGTGTCCATGTTGCTGACGTCGCCATAGATCACCTTGATTCCCATCGCCTGCAGTTTCTGGTGTACGTTTGGATTGAAGTCCACCACCACAATT
>CAZEAI010000152.1:2471-10422 GCA_964510105.1 uncultured bacterium | reverse complement strand
GAGACCGTACCACCTAGGTTCTACCCGTTCGCACACAAAATCGATTTGCCGGCACCCCGTTCTCCGTTTGAAGGAGCAACCCATGCAGCTCACTGACGTCTTTCCGAAGATCCCGCAGGTGAAGCGGCTACTTGTCACGAATCCGAATGCGCCGGTGCAGACCGTGGACTTCGGCATCTGGTTCCGCGCGTTGCAGGCCTTCGCCAACCGCGAGGAGCCGCATCTCTACGTCAGTGCGGTAGACACGCAGAAGCACTGGCTCGATTACTACGTCGAGCGGTTCGACATGCCCGTCGAGGAAGAGCACGACGTCGATGCGATCATCGAAGGGTACAAGCACCTCGTCGACGGCTACATCCTCTTCGACAACGAGGACGTGATCCAGACGCAGAATCTCGCCGCCACACAGGGCGGGCTTGAGAATCTGCTTCCCATCGCGCCGGACCAGGTGGACTGGATGGAGCGTCACGGCATCCCGATGCGTCACGACCTGCGCGGACGATTCGCGGACGACTGGGACGCCGCCGAGTGGGCGATCGACAATCTCTGGCCGCACACAAACAAGAAGATCTACGCGAACTTCTGCATCCACCGACCGGTCGGCTACGCCATGGGCACGCCGCTGCTGGACTTCATCATGTACCACCGCGGCATGTCGCTCGACCTGCCGCGCACGCGGCCCATGCGTCGTTCGCTGAATCTCTACCACAAGATGATGGAGACGAGCGACGGCCCGGGTGTGCAAATGGCCTGGCATTGTGCATGGGAACAGGAAAAGGAATACGTCATATCCGCGGCCCGGTACGGCTACTACGTGCTGTGCAGCACCAGCAGCGCGAACATGACGATTCACGGTGGAGTAGGCGACGAGAGCAAGGCGTACGAGCAGCCGTTGCCGGCGAAGGAGTCGTGCCGCGCCGAGCAGGGCAAGGTATACGTCTGCTTCTACAACAGCGACGGCGACGCCACGTGGGCGATGGATACGCTCCACTCGAAGAATTGGCTCGCGCCGCAGCGGGGACGGTACAAGTTCGGATGGGGCTTCTTGCCGCTTACGGTGCGGCTCATGCCCGCTATGCTCCAGTACTTCCACGAGACCAAGACGGACAATGACTGCTTCTGGGGCCCGAGTTCCGGCGCGGCGTACACGTATACGCACGCGTGGCCGGACGACATGGTCGACATGTATCTGGACGAAACGCGACAACTGCTTACCCAGACGGGTCAGAACGGCTGCAACATGGTCAACTGGCACCTGCAGGACCACTGGCGCGAGGTCGAGGACGTGGACGCGGTGAACCGCGAGCGGGAGGTCCTCGGCTCGGAGGCGCCCGGCCTTGTGTGCGGGCTCGGCGGCAACCCGTGGTCGCGCAACTACGTCGGCGCAGGCGAGGAACCCGGCGCGCGACGCATCCCGAAGCTGCACTCGATGCACATAGCCGCCGTCGGACGCGACAACTACGGCGATCTCGCGAAGTTCGCCGAGGAATGTCCGACGCGGCCGCTGTTCTGCTTCCTCTTCGCGCAGATCAGCCCCGGTATCTGGGATCAGCTCGAATCGGAGATCGTCAAGTTCGAGGACCATCCTGAGCTTGAGGTCCTCGGCATGGACGAGTTCTTCCTCACGTTGCAGGACGCCATAGACCGCGGCCTAGTGAGCGACGAGCTTTACGAGAAGACCGAGGAACTCGCCGAGACGTGGCTCAAGAGGCCCGGACGGAATCGCCTCCCGCTGACCGAAAGCCTGTGCGACGAACTCGTCCACATCCTGCATTCACCCGTCGCCGAGCGCCGCAAAGCCATCGCCGATGCCGCGTGGACGCAACTCGTCTCGGGCGAGGTCGAGACCGCCAACAACAGGGAGCACTTCCTCACATACTTCGAGGGGCGCAAGCCGCCCAGCGACGAGGAAGAGGACGACACGATGTTCTACGTTGTCATGACCGTCGCCTGGCACCTCGCGCGGAATGCCATCGAGGCGAAGGGGTTGTACGGGAATCATCGCGTGCAGACGATCAACGATTTCCGCGACACGTGCGGCGACATCGTCGACGTCACGCCGTTCGAGAAGCTGTTCGCCGCGTGGGAGGTCTGGGAGGAGATGGGCGCACCCTCCCTCGCAACGACGACGGAGTGGATGGAGGGAGTCCTCGCCGCGGCGCACGTGCTGCGCGAGAAGCTCGGTCCGGCGGAGGGTGAGGCGTTCACGGCCTGGCCACCGAAAAGCATCTGACGGCGAGTTCGTAGCACAAGTTCACGGCGGCCGGCGCGCGCAGCAAGGCGCTCGCCGGCCGCCCAATTCGATCTGACGGCGAGTTCGCAAGGCGAGCTCGTAGACGAACGCGAGCGAAGCGGAGCGTTCACCGGCTCCCACGCTCCGGACATCGCCAGCTTCTCGACGCATGTCATGGCGAGTTCGCGGCACGAACCCGTGAACGAACGCAAGCGACGCGAAGCGTTCGCCGGTCCTATCCCTTGTATGCGGCAACCACGGCCATCAGCAGATACCGCCAGACGACCTCGACGCCGGCGAACCCGGACCGTTCCAGGAGTTCGCATTGTTCGCCGAGAAGCAGCCTGTTGATTCCAGCCTTCTCCGATACCGTCTCCATGTTCTCCCGCAGCTTTTCGATGGAGATCTGCTTGCCTTCCGTCTCCAGAAGCTGCTCCTGTATGTACTCGAGCATACGCAGCGCCCCACGCCGCTGGACAAACGGGTATTCAGCGTTGTAGGCTCCCCCGCACAAGAAGCATCCCGAATCGCTCAACATGTCGGAAACGCTCTGGAAGAACGGCTCGCGGCGTTCAGTCCGCAGGTAGTGGAGAGCTATCGAGGCGATGACAGCATCCACCGGTTTGTCTACTTCTACGTGCCAGTTCTCGGCGTTGAAGTCGGACACCACTGTCGAAATGCGGGAGGCGTGCTCCGCAAGGTTCTTCTCAGCGACAGCAAGCATTTCCGCGGACGAGTCGCACAGTGTGACATGCGCCCGCGTGAAACGGGTCAGCACGCGCTCGGACAGTGCGCCCTGCCCGGCTCCAACGTCGAGAACGTGGAACTCCTGATCCTCGTCATAGGGGATGAAATCCACGATCGTGTCGAGAATCTCATCCTTCCTGGGGACGACGAGCCGCTGTTTCCTCTCGTAGCCGGATACCTCTTCTCCCTGCCAGAACTCCTTGTTCGGTTCACGCGTCATGATTCCTCCCCAGCCAACGCTCTGGCTCAGCAGCGCACGCGAGCAGGATGAAACTTCACCGATTGAGACGTAATATGACAGGTTCCATCGTAGACGCGTCGGTTTCGCATGTGACTAACGCGCCATCAAAGTCACCGGCGAGTTCGCACCGCGAACTCGTAGACGAACGCAAGCGAAGCGCCGCGTTCGCAGCGTTCACCGGCTCCCAGCCCCCGCCTATCGCCAACTTCTCGACGCACGTCACCTGCTCGCCGGGCAGGGCTATACGCACGTCCTCGACGGTATCGGGATTCAGGTTGAACAGGCACATGTACTCCATCGCATCGTCTTCAGTGTCCCTGCCGTGGAGCACGTACGCGTCGAGGTCCGTGTCCACGAACACTGGTGGCGCGCCGTCGGCGAGCCACGTCAATGTCTCAAGAAGCTGGATCTTACGCTTCCGGTTGAAGAAGACCAGATCCATCGGCGCGTCCATGGACAACCCGTATACGGCGACGCGCCCACCGCGTTCGTTCTCACACCACGTCAGCCCGGGGCCGGTCAGGACGGGCTCAGCCTCAGAACCCGTCGCGTAGCTCGACGCGATCACGACGTCGTCGAATTCCGGAGCGAGGTCATACCGGCCTCCACCGATCATCCAGGTGTCGAGTTCCTCCCGTCGCTCTGACCCGGGACAGACGTGCATCACCTCCAAGGCGCACGGAGCGGACGAGGGTCGTACCGTCACGCCGAGATGCTCCCCCAGGCCACGCTCGCACAGATGCCACGCGGCCTCGCCATCCAGCAGCAAGGGCCCGGCGAGGAAGCTCTCAAGCTCCTCGTTCGTGTACGCGAGGGGCGCCGTGCGACACATCGCACGCGGCGACTGGTCCGTGTCCGCACCCGGGGTGACGGCAAACGGGAAGCCCATGCGTGCGAATATGCGCCAGCCCCAGTCATCGCTGAGAAAATCCGAGGGTGCCTGCCGGTCCCAGGGCTTGCGCAGGATCTCCGTCATACGTCCCACAACCGTGGGCCCCAGCCAGGACACGCGATCCCGTATGCGCTCGACCTCGCTGAGGAAGGGTCGCGTGCCGGCCAGCATGCGCCTGAACGGCGCGGTTTCACGCCAGCCATCCTCGTCGGCTTTGACGTACCAGTGCTTGCCGCCACGGCAACCCACCAGAGTTGTGGCGACAATGTGGGCCAGATGCGATTTGGCCGAGAGACTATATCGGTTGTGAGGGAACGTGTCCGCCTCGGTCAGGACGGATGTCTCCGGCGAGAACTGGGCGATCTGATGGACAGTCTGCGTGACCCGGCGTGGGAAATCCTGGTGGCCGTTCTCAAGGTAGATGGCGTTGTTGATGCGCACCAGCGACTCATGGTGGCCCGCCAGCACCTCGGTGATAGCGGGCGCGAGATGCGCCTCGAATGTGGCGCAGCAGAACGAACCCGGGATCGCATCGTCCACCGCGTCGATGGCATCGCGGATCACACGGGCAAGCTCGACGAGGCTGTCCTGCTTGAGCTGCTCCCACTGGTCGCGTACCTCGGCATTGTCGTTTTCGCTGAGCAGGCGGAGCAGCTCCTCGCGAGACACAGCGCGCCCGACGATCCGCGAGAAGCGTTCCAGGTGCAGGGGGCACATGCACCCCTTCTGCGCGGGCTCATGGGAGGCCAGCCGGAAATCGTCGTCGATCATCATGAAGTCAGGCGCCGTCTCGGCCAGAGCCCGAACCAGTCGCGTCGTGTAGGCCTGGAAATCGACATCCAGCGGGCAGAACGATTCCCGGCACACGGTACCATCCGCGCCGACGATGGTCTGGTACGGCGGATCTCCGACGATGCGATTTCGGTCGCCATGGCCGATCAATGCCTGTACGAGAATGCCCACACGCACGGGAAGCTCTCGCAGCGCCGCCTGGAGCAGGGCGAAACGATGGACCCAGTCCTGCAGACGGTCATCCAGAGGCCGTTCGTTCGGTACGGCCGTAACCATGAGCGCGACAGATGGCAAGCTTGTCTCGGTAACAAGCTCCCGGATGCGTTCCAGAGATCCGGCTTCGTCGCCAGGACTCACGTCGACAATGCCCACGTCGTTCACGGTCAGCTCCTCTAAGTATGCGGTGGCGATGGCCCCCGACCGCGAGGCCGCACGCCGCTGCTCCCAATCGTACCTACCGTCCGGCGGACCCGGAATCGACCCGAAACCGATCCGCGCTAATCTGACAATGGGCCGCCCGCGTGCGAGGGGCAATCGAGAGCGCAACGTACCGCCCCTCTCCGACGGGAAATTCGGCAGGCGCCGCGTTCGCCGGCCCCATACCTCATCTCACGGCGAGTTCGCATCGCGAACTCGTGAACGAACGCGAACAGAGCGAAGCGTTCGCGGCCCGGTTGGTCCCCATCCACGGCATGCTGCATTTTGTTTGCGAATCCTTCAGGCACGGTGTACGACGACCAGATTCCGTAGAGACCCCCGATAGCTTCGGTCAAAGGTCGCACGCGAGCGGGGCCGAAGCGCCACGAGTAGCAGGGAACTCACATGAGACTCACAGACATTCTCCCAGCGATGCCGAGCGTGGAGCGCCTGCTGGTCAGCGAGCCCAGCGAGGAGCACCAGGAGATCGACTTCTGGATCTGGATGCGCTCGCTGCAGGGCATCGTGAACCAGCAGGGACCGCACCTCTACCTGGTGAGCGAGTTCAGGCGACACGCCGGAAGGGCAACGGGCGCGGACGCGGAACGTCACTGGCTCGACCTGTACCGCGAGAAGCACGGCATCCCGGTGGAAACCATCCGTGACGTGGATTCGCTCATCGACCGCTGCCGGGACAACATCGACGGCTACGTGGTGTATGACAACGAGCACGTGCGTCAGACCATGAACGTCGGCATCACGCTGGCCGGACTGGACCGGCTCGTGCCCGTGTCGGCGGATCAGGAGCACTGGATGACTCGGCACGGCATCCAGAAGCGCGACGACTTGCGCGGGCAGTTTGACAACGACTGGGATGCCGCGGAGTGGGCCATCGACAACCTCTGGCCGCGATGCTACCGCCGGCTCTACGGCAACGTCTGCTTCCACCGGGAGCACTGGTTCGGTCGGAGTTTCTCCTCGATCGATTACGTCGTCTGCCATCGCGGGCTTGTGCTCGATCTCCCGGCGAGCCGCCAGCGCCGTCGTGTGCTGAATCTGTTCCGCCGAATGTTCGACGAGGGCGAGGCGCCGGGCGTCCAGATGAACTGGCATTGCGCGTACGACCAGGAGAAGGAATTCGTCGCGGAGGCAGCGAAGAAGGGCTTCATCACGCTTCAGACCATGTCCGCGCCGAACCTGAGTATTCACGCCGCCGTAGGCGACACGGAGAAGGCGTACGATCCGCCAATGCCCAAGCGCGAAGACTGTCGCGCCGAAGAGGGCAAGATCTACACCTGCTTCTACAACAGCGATGGCGACGCCGCCAGCCTGATCCACTCGCTGCAAGGTGGCAACTGGCTGGCGGAGAAACGCGGTACGTTCAAGTTCGGATGGGGATTCTCGCCGCTCTGCGTGAAGCTCATGCCCGGCATACTCGAGTACCACCACGATACACGCACCGAGAACGACTGCTTCTTCGGACCGTCCTCCGGTGCGGCGTATACGTATAGCTTCCTCCTGCCCGACGGCATCGCGGAGGACTACTTGCACGAAACGCGCCGTCTGCTGGATCAGTCGGGTCAGCACGGATGCAACATGGTTAACTGGTACCTGCAGGACTGGTGGCGCGAAGTCGAGGACGATGACGCCGTCGCCCGCGAGCTGGAGATCCTTGGCGGACCCGGACTCGTCTGCGGGCTCGGCGGGAACCCGTACGCAAGAAGCTCCGTGACGGGCCCGATTCCGAAGATTCACTCCGTCGAGATCGCCAACGTCGGTCGTGACAATGCCGGGCAGATCATCCAGTTCGCCGAAGAGTGCACGACGCGTCCACTGTTCATGTTCCTGTTCGCGCAGATTTCACCTGGAATCTGGGAACAGCTCGAGTCCGAGATGCCGACGTTCGCTGAGCATCCCGAGATCGAGATCCTGAGCATGGATGAGTTCATGCTCACGCTGCGGGACGCCATTGAGCGCGGGCTTGTGGGCGAGGAGTTGTACGAGAAGAACGACGCGCTTGCCGAGCGCTGGCTGAAGTCCATCGGCAGGAACCGTCTGCCCATCGGCGAAAAGGTGACGCAGGAACTCGCCGACGTGGCACATTCGGACCCCGACGAGCGCCGTCGCCATCTCGCAGAGGCGGGCTGGACGGACCTCGTCTCACGTGAGCTTGAGGGCGTCGCCGGAGACCGCGAGAAGTTCCTCACCTACTTCACCGGGCGCTTCCCCGCGTTCACCGCCGACGAGGAGCCCGAGGCGCTTCTCTACGCGCTGTTCACCGTGGCGTGGCACGTCGTGCGGGCAGCGGTCTCGACGCACGGAATCTACGCGAACCATCGCGGGCAGTGCATCGACGATTTCGTCCGGCTCTGCGCCGACGCCTGCGACGTCGCGCCGTTCGTGGCGATCTTTGACGCGTGGGATCGGTGGGAGGAGCCCTACACACCGCCGCTGGAGCAGACCATCCGTTGGTGCGACGAGGTCGCCGCCGAGACGCAGAAACTACGCGACGCACTCGGCCCAGACGAGACGGAGGCCTTCGCGAGCTGGCCACCCCGGACTATATAGCCAGGGGGTGGCACAGCGGCTGCGCGCCGATTCCTACGGCAGTTCTGCTGGAACTGCCCAG
>CAZEAI010000152.1:0-2371 GCA_964510105.1 uncultured bacterium | reverse complement strand
CCCAGGTGGATGATGGTACCGCAGGGGCGGGCCCCCGTGCCCGCCCTGAACCACCGTCCCGGCATCGGACAGCGGCCACGGGGCAAGGGCGGCCACAGGGGGCCGCCCCTACCATTCCTCGCGAAACACGAGCGCGGATTCGTCGCCCTGGCCCTGATCAACGAGGTGGAATCACCATGGCGGCCTCTGATCCAGCGGACACGCGCCAACGCCGGCAACAGCTACACGACGCAGCCCTCGTGTGGCTGCTTCACGACCATCTCCACCATCGCATCGACGAAACGCTCGCCATGCGGGCGGCGGGCGTCACCGCCAAGACGGTTGTCCCTGTGGGCGACCTCGCCATCTACAACGACAGCGACAACCCCGATCACCTCGACTACTACCAGCGCACGCTGGATCAGACCGCGGGCTGGGGGCGGGAGTCGCTCGCACGCGTAGAACGAGCACGGCGTCAGCTGGAATCCCGCCCGGCGGAGATCGTGGTCGCGACGCGGGCCTCAGATGTCCGGACGGCGCGAGAATCGGGGCGAGTTGCCGTGTTCCTCGGCATGGAGGGGTGCAAGGCGTTCGAGGGCAGCCTGGAACTGCTCGACGCGTTCCATGAAATCGGCATCCGGCAGATGCAGCTCACGTGGGCGAGTCCGAACGACCTGGTCGACGCTCACGGCTCCGGCTGGCGTTTGTCTCCGTTCGGCAGGGAAGCCGTTGCCCGCATGGAGGAACTCGGCGTTGTGATCGACGTCGCCCACGCGCCGTGGAGCTTCGTGCTTGACGTCGCCGAAGTAGCGAGCGGGCCGTTCATCGTGTCGCATGGCGCGCCGAGCGATCCGCATCCCGGCTCCGGCGACATCCCGCGTGAATATCTCGACCTTCTGCTACGGCGCGAGGGGGTACTGGGTTTGCACTTCTGTCGTCACTACATCAACGGCCCGTACGCGACGTTCGAGGATTTCCTGGAGACAATCGACTGGCTCGTGGTAAACGGTTACGAGGGCATCGTCGCGCTGGGTGGCGACCTGTTCGAGGTTGACGACTACTTCCGCGCGAGGCACCCCGCGCCGGCGGGCTCGACGCACGAGACGTGGAGCGTCTTCATCGACGAGATCGACAGCATCCGGAAGCTTCCCAACATTACCCGCGCGCTGTGCGCACGCGGCCACACGGAGCCCGTCGTCCGGAAGACTCTCGGCGAGAACGTCATGCGCGTGTACCGTCGCGCGCTCGGCGGCTGATGCGAGCACGGAGAACCAGCACATGGTCATCGACACGCACGTACATCTCATCAAGCCGTTCGACGCGGACGGACGGCCGCAGGTCTACAGCCCGGGCAATCCGACAAGCGCCGAGGACTACGTCGCGCTCATGGACACCTCCGGCATCGACCGCGCATTCTACATTAGCTGGTCGCCCGAGGACATCCCGTCGGACCTGCTCACGAAGGACATCGCCGTCGAGAACGTACGCGAAACGATGAATCGCGAATACGCCCTCGACGTGATGCGCCGGTACGGAGACCGATTCACCTGGTTCCCGTGCCACCTCGGACCTGGGCTCGGCGACGCAGCGAGAATGGCGAGAGGGAATCTCGCTCTCGGCGCGGCCGGGGTGAAGCTCGTCGTGTCGTTCTGGGGCGAGCTGCCCGACGACGAGCGCCTCATCCCGATCTACGACGTCGTCCGCGAGCACGGCGCCGCGACAATCATCGACACCTCGTACTGGTACCTCGGCAAGGACGAACCAGCGGACCCGGAATCCCTCCCGCAGGGACATCGCGACGTTGCGCGACGGGTGACCGACTTCCAGGACTATCTGCTGCATCTCGACGCCGTCGTCGGCGCGTATCCGGACATGCACTTCCAGCTCGCCCACGCCGGTGCGCGGACGTTCACGCCGGAGCATGCCGTGGAGATCGGGCGGTACATCGCCTCCCGTCGAAACGTCTGGGCGGACCTCGGCGCGCTACCGACAGACGCTCCCGCACTCGACGCACTCGTGGAGACGGCAGGCGCGGATCGCGTCATGTTCGGCACAGATTGGCCGCACTTCGGGCAGGGCGATCACATGCGGGAGCTGATCGCAGCGGTACGGCGTCCGGGCAGATTCGCGCCGGGCGTCGCGGAGATGATCCTCGGCGAGAACGCGGTTGAGTTCGTGCGGGGGTGACTGGACGTAGGGGCGGATCACGTGTTCGCCCAGCAAGAAACGCTGCGCGGAACGGATCGGGACAAGGCAACAGGGCAGCCACAGGGGGCTGCCCCTACTCCTCGCGGTGCTCGTAGCCCTCGCCGACGACGGTGTACTCACGCGCCGCGAACGCCACGCCGAGATCGTCGCGGACGATCTTCTCCACGGCCAGCACGTCGATCTG
>CAZEAI010000151.1:0-10583 GCA_964510105.1 uncultured bacterium | reverse complement strand
CCGGGAGCGGCCACTCTTGGACCGCGGGCCAACGTTTGGCACCGTCTCAGTATGCAGGGCGCCGCATTGTACTACAATTTGTACCAAACGCGATGAGCGAGGAGTCATCCCGCCATGGGTCCGGGTGAAGCGTGCGACGCGCATGAACACTACGAGAGGCTGCTTGCCAGGCACTACACGTGGATGTCGGGGGATTTCGACGACGCAGTAGCCCGGGAGGGCGCGGTCTTCGAGCGATTCGGCATCGCTCCCGAGAGTTCGGGTACCGCGGTCGACCTGGGGTGCGGCTCCGGATTCCAGTCGATCGCACTGGCCGGACGAGGGTTTCGCGTGCGCGCGATCGACCTCTCCGAGACGCTTCTCGGCGAGCTGCAGGAACACGCGGGCTCTCTGCCAATTACGCCGCTTCGTGGAGACATGCGCGACGTGGCGAGCCTGGCCGCGCGCGGAGCGGAACTGGTCGTCTGCATGGGCGACACGCTCACACACCTGCCAACAATCACCGATATACGGAACGTGTTTGCCGGATGCCGTTACGTACTGGCGCAAGGCGGTATGCTGATGCTCACGTTTCGCGACCTAACGCGCGAACTCACCGGAACCGACCGGTTCATACCGCTCCGCGCGGACGACGACCGAATCATGACCGTCGCCCTCGAGTATGAGGCGGAGCACGTTCTGGTCACGGATCTCGTGCACGTTCGCGGGGAAGCCGGCTGGCAGCTTCATGCAGGCTCCTACCGGAAGCTCCGCCTGGACGAGCGGGAGGCATGCGAACTCGTCCAGCGTTCCGGCCTGACGGCGGAGCACCGCGAAACGAGAGACGGGGTCGTCACCATCGTCGCCCGTAAGACGTAGAACTCGGTTGCCCCCTGGGCGCCACTCACCGCCGGACAACGGAAGGCCATGGCATGGACTACGTGCAACTCGGGCATACAGGGGTACGAGTATCGCCGCTCTGCCTCGGTACCGTGAACTTCGGCATGGTGACCGGCGAGCAGGAAGCGACGACGATCATCCAACAGGCGCTCGACGCCGGAATCAACTTCATCGACACCGCCAACGTATACAACGCGGGCCTGTCGGAGGAAATCGTCGGCAGGGCGCTGCGCGAGGCCGGTGCTCGTGAACGCGTCGTGCTTGCGACGAAGGTTCACGGCTCGACAGGGCCCGGACCGAATGACCGCGGCAATAGTCGTCGGCACGTCATGCAGGCCGTGGAGGACAGCCTCCGCCGCCTCGACACCGACTGGATCGATCTCTATCAGTTCCACGCCCCCGACGCCGACACGCCCATCGACGAGTCGCTTCGTGCGATGGACGACCTGGTCCGCCAGGGCAAAGTGCGTTACGCCGGTACGAGCAACTTCGCCGCGTGGCAGCTCGCCGAGGCACGCTGGGCTGCGGATCGCCTCAGAGTGCCGACGTTCGTGAGCGAGCAGCCGCACTACAACATCTTCCGCCGCCGTATCGACGATGAATTGCTCCCGTTCTGCCGCCAAAACGCGGTCGCCGTCATCCCGTACAGCCCGATCGCCGGAGGATGGCTGGGCGGCAACTATCGCGTCGGTACATCCTCCGCTGAGGATGCGAACACGCGGCGAGGGAAGCGCGACGACCGGCTCGCGACACCGGCGGGCCGGCGGCGTCTAGAGATCATCGAGGAACTCGTCGCGCTGGCGGAGTCGAAGGGCACGACGTTGAGCAGGTTCGCCCTGGCGTGGGTGCTCTCGGACCCGGCGGTGACCGCGCCCATCATCGGGCCGCGCACACAGGCTCACCTCGCGGACAACCTCGCGGCGCTGACCGTGGAGATCACCGACGAAGATCGGGCAGCCGTGGATCGGCTCGTACCGCCGGGAACTCATCAGCCGTAGCCAGACTCGATAGCGAAGCCGAGTGGAAGGAATCATGATGGAACACGTTCAGTTCGGACGCACGGGCGTTCGCGTAACGCCGCTGTGTCTGGGGTGCTGGAATTTCGGCCACGTCACGGAGGAGGCCGAGTCCATTCGCATCGTCCACGAAGCAACCGATCACGGCATGAATTTCGTCGACACGGCCAACGTCTACACGAGCGGCGTGTCCGAGGAGTGCTTAGGTAAGGCGCTGGCCGAACGCGGCAACCGCGGCGACGTATTCCTCGCGACGAAGGTCCGTTCGCCGATGGGTGACGGCTCGAACGACCAGGGAGCATCGCGGCGACACATCATGGAGCACGTCGACAAGAGCCTGAGCCGTCTGGGCACCGACTGGATCGACCTCTACCAGATCCACTGGCCTGACTACGACACGCCCATCGACGAGACGCTCCGCGCCCTGGACGATCTCATCCACGCCGGAAAGGTGCGCTACATCGGAACGAGCAACCATGCCGCGTGGGTCGGCGTCGAAGCGCTCTGGGCGTCGGAACGTCTGAGGCTGAACCGATTCGTGAGCGAACAGCCGCAGTACAGCATCCTCCGCCGTGGGGCGGAGCGCGAAGTGCTGCCATTCTGCGCGGAGCACGACTACGCCGTTGTCCCGTACAGCCCGCTTGCCGGTGGCTGGCTGAGCGGCAGATACCTTCCCGATCGGACGGACACTGAGTCCGGCTCTCGAATGAGCGGCTCCAGCGGCGAGTTCGAAACTGAGGCGGGTCGCGCGACGCTTGAGCTGGTGGGCCGCCTCGCGGAGATCGCGGACGACAAGGGCGTCTCCCTTGGCACGTTCGCCGTCGCGTGGGTGCTCTCGCACCCGGCGGTAACCGCGCCGATCATCGGCCCGCGCACGGTGGAACAGCTCGACGACAACCTGGCCGCGCTGGACGTCGAGATCACCGACGAGGACCGCGCGCGCGTCGACGAAATCGTGGCGCCGGGAGAGAACGTCTGATGCCATCGGGAGAGACCATGCGATACGTCCAGTTCGGCAGAACCGGAGTCCGGGTGTCGGCATTCTGCATCGGAACAGGCAACTTCGGCAGATATGTGGACGTGGCCGACTCCATTCGGGTCATGCGGTTCGCGCTGGATGAAGGCGTGAACTTCATCGACACGGCGGACATCTACAACGACGGCGTCAGCGAGAACTACGTCGGCAAAGCCATCGACGGGCGGCGCGACGAGGTATTTCTCGCGAGCAAGGCGTTCAATCGCATGGGCACCGGCCCGAACGACTGGGGATGCAGCCGCAGGCACCTGATGTCGGCCGTTGAGGACAGTCTGCGCCGCCTCGGAACCGACTGGATCGACCTGTATCAGATGCACCAGTTCGACGAGACGACCCCCCTCGACGAAACGCTCCGAGCGCTGGACGACCTCGTGCGGCAGGGCAAGGTGCGATATCTAGGCAGCAGCAACTACCCGGCGTGGCGTCACGTCGATGCGCTGCGCATCAGCGACGAGCTGGGCATGAACCGTCTCGTCAGCGAGCAATCGCAGTACAACGTCCTGCGCCGCCGCCCGGAGGAGGCACAATTGCCGGTCTGCCGCAAGTACGGCAGCGCGTTCCTCGGCTACAGCCCGCTCGCGGCCGGGTGGCTGAGCGGGAAGTTTCGGCGGGATGGGACCGACCTCGGAACCAACACCAAGTCCGCCGACCACGGCCCGGACCGCCTCGGAAGCGAACGGGGGGATCACTGGCTCGACCTCATCGAGCGACTGGTGGCTATTGCCGACGACAAGGGCTGCACGCTGCCCGAGCTTGCCCTGGCATGGACCATGCGCGATTCGGTCGTGATCCCGATCCTCGGACCGCGGACGGAGGACCACATTCGCGGCGCGATCCGGGCTCTCGACGTCGAGATCACAGCTGACGACGAGCGGCGCATGGACGAGATCGTCCCGCCCGCGACGAACGCGCGATAGCGGCCCGCGGACGTGACGGGCCTCCGTTGCGTCCCACGGGTCATCCGGTATCTTGAGTGCTGGTCCGGTCTTGACCGTACCACGCCTTCTCCAGGGCGCCCAGGCATCTTGACGTTCGACGAGTTGCCTCGTGATCGCCCTGCTCTCGACAAGCCCCATGACGGCGCACATCGAGGAGACTCCCATGCACGACCCACTTGCTTCGCTTCGCAAGATCGCGGACCTCTCAATCGAGGAGTGGCGGTTCCGGTGGGGAGACTTCCCGGGGCCCGAACAGCCGGATTTCGACGATTCCGACTGGGAGGTGGTTGGCACGGACCACCGCTGGTTCCCGCCTGACTCGCGAGCGTGGTACCGCCGTGAGATAGAGGTGCCGGAGTTCATCGGCGGGGCTCCAGCCGCTGGGGCGCGACTGTGGCTCGAAGTCCGTGTTGACGACGATGGCATCGTCTGGGTCGACGGCGAACACCGCGCAACGTTCCACCGCACAAGCCGCGCCATCGAACTCACGAACAGCGCGACTCCAGGCGATGCTGTCTCCGTGTCCATACAGAACATCAATCACGGCGGCTCGGGACAGCTCATCAGCGCGGAGCTTCACTCAAGCACGGCCGAGCCCGGTGTCGACGCCCTGCGCGGCTTCTTCTCCGATGTGGACGCGCTGCTCTCCGGCAGTGCGGACACGAGCGACCAACCGACTCAGCGCGATGAAATCGGCCGCGCGGCGGGCATAGTCGACGTGGCGTCGCTCCAATCAGGCGATGTCGAAACGTTCGTCGCATTAGTGAATCGCGCGCGCGAGGCCGTAGCTCGGACGATGGACCCGGAGCGCGACCGCGTCGGCACACGGCTGGAGGCGGTAGCCCGCCTGCTCAACCAGCTCGATGAGCTGATCGCGTCCGCGCGAGAGGCGGGAATCGACGTCTCCTATCCGCTCGTCACCCGGACAGTCGTCGCAAACTTCATCGAGTTCGCTCGCCAGGACGTAGACCACCCGAACGCCGGCTTCGTCAGGCGTGGCGCCGCGGCGACGGGCTACCTGGAGGACGCCTGTCATCGCGCGATGCGGGAGACGCGCGCTCTGGTCGATGGCGCCGCTTCCGCGGCGATCACACGTTACAGGACCGCTCCAACGTCGATCAGCGACGGGGCCTTCATTCAGGATGGGCGCCCGGTGTTTCTCACCGGCTTCGGGCACTTCGGGCAGGTCGTCGAGGATATCCCGCAGTTCCAGGCCTACGGATTCAACATCATCCAGACGACAGCCGGACAAGCGACAGCGGTCGATCCCGATCTTAACGTGGACGCGGCGGCTGTCGCCGGGGTACGCGCCGTACTCGACCGCGCAGCCGAGCACGACATCGCCGTGAATGTCCTGCTCGGCCCGGGTATGCCGAAGTGGGCGTTCCGCGAGCATCCCGATATGCGCAACGACCATCTGCGATTCTTCAGCTTCCGCGAGGACCATCCGGTCGCGCGACAGATCTACGCCACGTTCCTGCATGCACTGATCCCGGAGATCGCCGGGCATCCCGCGCTATTCAGCTTCGACCTCATGAACGAACCGACGTACGAGGACTTCAGCGAGCCGTCGCAAGAGCGATTCCGAGAGTGGCTTCGCGCGCGGCACGGCACTATCGAACGCGTGAACGAACTTCACGACAGCGAATGGACGACGTTCGACGGCGTCGTCGTGCCGGGGTCCGGTCCGACCGACAGCGAGACATCGGGACTGTACGACCGGGAGCCGGGGGCGCCTCGCGTGCCACGTCCGCTCTGGCTCGACTGGTGCCGTTTCAACCAGGAGCGTTTCCTCGGCTGGCACACGTGGATGCGCGACATCATCCGCGAGCACGACCCGGATACGCCGATCCATGCAAAGGTGATGGGCACGCTCTTCGACGGTCAGCGCTGGTTCCAGTGGGGCGTAGACCACGAGGACTTCTCGCGCATCGACCGCATCAGCGGCAACGACAACTACTCGCACTACGAGCCCGACGAGGAATACGCGCAGATCTGGTGGCGTCAGGCGATGTACTACGATTTCCAGCGTAGCGTCGCGCCTGAGAACCCGATCTTCAACAGCGAGAATCACCCCATCGAGGACGGCGACCCGACGTGGGTCTCCGGCGACCACATGCGGGCGATGCTCTGGCAGGGGGCGATCCACGGCCAGGGGGCCACCACGACGTGGGTGTGGGAGCGCAACGAAGGCGGGTGCCTCGCCGACAACATCCTGACGCGCCCGAACTGCGTGGAAGCTTTCGGCCGGGCGTCGCTCGATCTCCAGCGGCTGGCGCCGGAGGTTGTCGCGCTGCAGAAGAGCCATGTTGGCGCGGAGGTCGCAATCCTGTACTCTGACGCGTCCACGCCGTACCGCGAAGAGTACCTGGACGCCATGAGAGCGTCCTACGAGGCGCTCACGTTCCTCGACACGCCGATTCGATTCGTGACGGAGAAGCAGATCGCCGACGGAAGTGCGGACATGCCGCGTCTCCTCATCGCGCCGCAGGCCGGATACGTCCGGGATGAGGCCGTCGATGCCGTGGAGAGCTTCGTGCGCGATGGTGGCACGCTCGTGGCTACTGGCGACGCATTCGCGCGCGACGAGTACGGGGCTGACCGTGACGTTGCGTTCCTGCCGTCGAGCCGGCGCGCGGAGAATGGATCGTGGACGCACGGCGAGGGCCGCGTCGAGTACCTGGCGGAGACGCCCGATCCGCAAGCTCTGGCGGAGCTGCTGGAGCCGCTGCTCTACAGAGCCGTTGTATCTCGCCCTGTGCGCGCGCTCGATCACATGAAACGCCGACTGTGGGGCGTCAGGACGATCACTGCTCAGCTCAACGGGCGCCGACTCGTGTACGCCGCAAATCTCGCATCGCGACGACAGGTCGTGCAGATCGTCGCCACGGAGCCCGTCGAGACCGCTACAGACCTCATCACCGGCCTGGAGCGCGGCTCGCTATTCGAACTCGACCCACTGGAGTTCGTGCTGCTGGAACTGCGAACCGAGTAGGCGCCAAGGCGCTTGGGATCGCGAGACGAGAAAGGACTGATCGCCATGCAAGGCAGACCGAACATGCGTCCGGGAACGCGGCTCATGCTCGACGACCGCGCCATCTCCGAGATGTCGGGGCTGAAGCGGGCGTTCCACAGCCCGGCGAAGTGCGGCGACGGTCCCGTGCTCGGCGAAGACCACCCATGGGAACACGGCCTGATCTACCCCGCCGTGGCCGCGTATGATGACGAGCTGCAAGTCTTCCATCTGTGGTACCGCGCAGTGGATGCGCCGAACGGAACTCCCGACCCACGGGAACACGCCTGCTACGCGCGCTCCGTCGACGGGGTAACGTGGGAGAAGCCCGTCATCGGAGAGGTCGAATACGACGGCTCAACACGCAACAACATCATCGGCTTGCGGACGCCCATGCACGTGATGACAGACCACGACTTCGACCCGCCGGCGGGGACGCTGTTCGGCTTCTGGTCCGGTGAGCAGCCGTTCTCGCTCTCGTTCCACACATCCGACGACGGTATCCACTGGAACGAACTGCCGATCCCGCAAACGGGCGATCTGCGCCACTCGTCGGAAGAATCTCCACCCGACCCGCTCGCCCGTTACTTCACGACGGACCAGCACTGGGCGGGCAAGAACGCGTGGGGCGCGAGCAAGCGCGGCATCATGCGCTGTGAAAGCCACGACCTCGTCCAATGGGGCGGGCGACGAGTGATCTTTGCCGCCGGCCCGGACGACGACGCGGGGCTGGAATACTACACGATGCACCCCGCAGGACGGCGGATGTCCGATACCTATGCGGGCCTGCACCTCGGATTCCTCCACAATTTCCACACAGACATCCATGGCAGGCGCAACCCCGTGAACAAGGCCGCCATGAGCGGCACCATCGACGTGTCGCTCGTCGTCAGCGCCGATACCGTGGACTGGCGGATTCCAGATCGCTCGCGGCCGTTTGTGCCGACCGGGGCGGAGGGCGCGTTCGATTCGGCGATGGTGTTCCTCTCTTCGATGATCGAGCGCGGCGACGAACTCCTGTTCCACTACAGCGGCTGGAACATCGAGCACGGGCAACTCATGGAGAATCCCGAGCGTATCGGGCGCGCGGACGTCGGACTGGCCCGCATGCGACTGGACGGTTTCGCGTCGATCCAGCCCGAGGATGCGAGCGGCGTTCTCATGGCAGCAACGTTCCCCGCCGACGGGGAAGCGCTCGAGCTGAATGCCGACGCGTCCGACGGTGAAGTACGCGTGGAGGTGGTCGGCGACGACGGTGCGCCGTTGCCCGGCTACTCGTCGGAGGACTGCGCACCAATGCGCGCTGATGGTGTTCGCACGCGCGTGACCTGGACCGGCGGGCGCACGCTGCCCGACCTCGCCGGGACCGATGTCTGCTTGCGAATCCACCTCAGCGGCAACGCGCGACTGTATTCGTTCACGATACGACCCACGGGCTGATCGCGGGCGTCCACAAATTGCCGGCCCGCGCGGGCTGACGGGAGGAGCAAGCCATGGGTGATGGGAAACCTTGCCGGATCGGTATCATCGGCGGCGGGCACACCGCGTGCGACTTCCATCTGCCGGGGTACGTTCGATTCCCCGAGCAGTTGGAGCTGGTCGCTGCGTGCGATCTCCGACCCGAGGCGCGGGAGCACCTCGTAAGCGAGTTCGGCTTCCAGCGGACGTACGCGGACTACCATGAGATGCTCGACGCGGAGGAACTGGACATCGTCGGGGTGTTCCTCGTCCCGGAGTACAACGAGGCGGCTTGCCGGGCAGTCGCCGACCGGGGTGTCGCGATCCTGTGCGAGAAGCCGCTCTCCACGGACTACGCCTCCGCGCAGCGCATCGTGGCCTACGCGCGAGAGCGCGGTGTGAAGCTCAAGGCGAACATGAACTACCGTTTCTTCTCCGACGCGGCGCAGGTGAAACGCGACATCGACGGCGGCGATCTCGGGCCACCATACTTCCTCGAGTTTCGCGAATACGCCCGATGGACGCCGGGCACATACGGCTACGCGCGATGGGACGAGATCCCGAGGAGCGCGGAGCCGTTCTGGGGTCCGACCGAGGGCGAGGCCAGGTACATCTGGCTACCCAAAGCCGTCCACTACATCGATCTCGTGCGGTATTTCACGAACAGCGAGATCGCCGACGTCTACGTCCAGATGGGGCGGCATGGCGGCCTCGAAGTGCCGGGCGAGGATTTCCACTGTGCGACGCTTACCACCGAGAGCGGCGTCCGGGCGCTCCTGCTGAATCATTGGAGCAGCCATCGCTCAGGCCACCGCGGTGTATGTCTAACAACTGAGACGCGCGTGCAGTGCGAGGACGGTGCGATTCACATCGCCAGCCGAGATCCATACCCGGAGAATGGCCAGTACGTCGTATACCGCGACGATCGGGAGATACGGCGCGCCGAGCTGAGCGGGGACTGGTCGGCGTCGTTCGCGGCATCCATGCTCGAACTCGTCGCCGCTGTGCGGGAGAACCGAGAGCCATTGTCGAGCGGCGAGGATTACCTGCGCGTCCAGCGCGTGATCGAAGCCGGGTACGAGTCGGCGGCGCGGGGCGAGGTCGTTCACCTCACGTGGAAGTAAGGACGACTCTTGCCGGAATGACGCGAAGCCGGCGTTTCGCGCGCAGCGGAACGACTAGCAGGTGAGGAGGGAACGTGGAGTCCTTCACGATCGGCATAGCCGAGGAATCCGGTGTCGATCGCCTCTCCGAGGGCGTGCGAGTCGGACTGCCGTTCGCCCCGGGCGTACTGGCCGAGCCCTACGCTGTCGCGCTTCTTTCCTCCGGCGGCGAATCGCTGGACGCACAGTACCACCCGCTGGCTCTCTGGCGCGATGGGTCGATCCGCTGGTTGCTCGCCAGTTTCCAGATCGACCTCGCCGCCGGCTGCGAGACGACTGTCGAAGTCCGACCAGCGCCGCCCGACGCTCGGATGGCGCCCACTCCCTCGCTTGCCACGAACGAAGGCCCTCGGATTCAGGTCGACACGGGCTCGATCCGCGCTGTCGTGGGAGGTGAAAGCGCCGACTCCTTCGTCGTTGAGGATCGCGAAGGAAACCAGTTGCTGAGCGCAGCTCCGCACCTTCGGATTACCACCGGCGACGGTGTTCTGCACCGCGCCGATGCGCCCGACACACTCGAGCTGGAGGAAAACGGCCCGGTGTGCGCCTCGGCGTTCGTCGCGGGCCCGATGCGCGCCGGAGCAGGCGATTCGCCGTTCCGGTACGAGACGCGTCTTTTCTTCTGGCGCGGGCAAGCGAGCGTTTCCGCTGAACACACCTTCGTCAACGTCGGAACCGAAGAGATCGTCGAGATCGACGAAGCGACGATCGAACTGTGCGCAGACTCGCCATTCGAGGGAACTGTCGATTGCGGCACCGCCGGTGGCGTCGCGTCCCACGTCGCCGGTTCGCTCGACGACGTCGGGATCGTCACCGTCGATCAGCGCTGCTACTTCTGGCAGGAGGTCTGCAGGAACGAGGACGGAACACCGGACTACTACGTGCTCGACGCTGACTTCGGCTACGCCGTCACGGCCGGCGGGAATGAGGTTGCGCGCGGCGGGAAAGCACCGGGTTGGGTTCTCGGCTCAAGCGCGGGGAGCACCGTCGGTGTTGCGGTGCGAGACTTCTGGCAGCACGGGCCCAAGATGCTGGCGGTCAGCGCGGACGGAGGCATGGAGGTATCTCTGGTACCGCAGT
>CAZEAI010000150.1:0-10584 GCA_964510105.1 uncultured bacterium | reverse complement strand
TTCGGCCCAGGCCCTCGACACGGCGAAGGCGCTGCGGAGAGTTCTCGATGACGTCCAGTGTCTGTTCGCCGAATCTGTCGACGATGCGGTCCGCCGTAACCGGGCCGAGCCCCTTGATGAGGCCGCTGCCGAGATACCGCCTGATGCCCTCGACGCTCGATGGGAGCACTGGGCGGTACTCCGTGACCCTGAACTGCTCTCCGTACTGCGCGTGTTTCGTCCAGGCGCCGACTATTTCGAGCGTCTCGCCGAGGTTCCGCGCGGAGATCGCGCCGACGATCGTGATGGGACGGCCGGAATCCTCGAGCACGAGACGGGCGATGGTGAACCCGGTTTCCTCGTTGTGAAATGTGACGTGGTCGAGCACGCCGCGTAGCTCTTCTGGCCCGCTCTCCTTGCCCTGCGACACGAACACCTCCCGAAGCCGCCCGCGCGATCGGCCCGCGCGGACTTGTGAAGATACGGGGCCGCGCACGCGAAAGGCCACGGGGAGCATCCCACAGCACGGTGCGCTCGTGCCGGCTCGCACCGTGCATGTGTGCACGAGCGCAACGAGCACGAACGCGCGGGC
Organism: uncultured bacterium; assembly: GCA_964510105.1. GTDB lineage: Bacteria > Latescibacterota > MWCZ01 > MWCZ01 > MWCZ01 > CAZWQW01. Next base: position 10,013 of record CAZEAI010000150.1, on the reverse strand, counting down.
TTCGTGTTGACATATGAAGCGATGGGGCGTAGCGTATACACCGCTGCGACCGCACTGCGGTGCACGCCGGAGGGAAGCCGAATATGGCACGTGAGGTTGTCATCGCGAGTGCATCGGACTGGTCCGACGGGAGCATGGCGCCGGTGGAAGTCGGCGAACATCGGGTAGCGGTCTGTCGGGTCGACGGCGCATTTCACGCGTTCGACGATCACTGTCCCCATGCGGGAAGCACGCTGGCGCTGGGTACGCTGACCGGGCATACGGTCGAGTGCCCGCGTCACGAGTTCGTATGGGATGTGGTCGACGGGAAATCGTTCATGGCATGGGACGACCTTGTGTCCCTGCCGGTCCGCGTAGAAGGCGACGACGTCATCCTCGAGGTGCCCGACGAGTGGCCGTTGCCGGCCCACCTCAGACGTCACCCGAAGCGGGACGAACTCGCAAAGAAGCTCGGCTACCAGAATTCTGAGTAGGCACACGGAGAGACCATGGACGCCATCGTGCTAGCAGGCGGGTACGCAACCCGCCTCCATCCCGTAACGCTCAACATCTCGAAGCCGCTCCTACCCGTGGCGGGCAGGCCGATGGTCGACCGCGTGCTGGATCGTATCGCCGAGATACCCGAGGTGAATCGCGCCTTCATCGTCACGAATGAGAAGTTCTATGGCGACTACGTGGAGTGGCTGGACCGCGAAGCCTCCCCCCGGCCGTTCGAAGTCGTCCCGATGGACGACGGCACGACAAGCAACGACGACCGCCTCGGCGCGGTGGGAGATATCCGGTTCGCCATCGACGAGGGCGGCATCGACGACGACGCGATTGTGGTCGGTGGCGACAATCTGTTCGACTTCAGCCTGCGCCCGTTCGCCGAATTCCAGCAGCGGCACGGTTTGCCCGCGCTTGGGTGCTACGACGTTGGCGACCGCGAACTCGTGAAGCTCTACAGCGAGGCACAGCTTGACGGCGACCGCGTCGCGGCGTTCGTCGAGAAGCCGAGCGACCCGCCAACAACACTCATCGGTATACTGTGCTACCTCCTGCGCGCGGCGGACCTCGACCTCGTGCGACGCTACATCGACGAGGGCAACGCTCCGGACAACGCCGGCAGCTTCATCCAGTGGCTGATCACCGTCGAGAACGTGGTCGGCTACCCGTTCACCGGTGACTGGCTCGATATCGGGACGAAGGTGGAACTCGATCGCGCAAACGAGATGTGGGCGGGGAAATAGCTGCCACCTGGTGCCTACATGCGTAGTCCGACATAGCGCCGGAACCGGGCGTGTCAACACTCCTTGGACCACGTCACGACGACGCCATTCCGAACGAAGTGAGGAATCTCTAACATCATGACAACAGAAGAGGTTCTCCGCTACGCTCAGAACGACACCGAAAGTCCACCGCGGGGCACTCTGACAGCGACACGTTCCTGTGCAGGCAGGCACTAGAGCGCCGCCGCCGCTTTCCGTGATCACCGGCCAGCCGTACCTTTGATGCTTCGGGGCGCACGCCGCCACAGCCTTCCACACATCGAAGATGAGGCCCATGAATCCCAATTTCGAGCCGATCATCCAGTTGCTCGCGCAGGCTACCGAACTCACGCCCGACGATGTAGCCGGCCACCTCGGACTTCCGCCGAATCCTGAGCTTGGTGACGTCGCATTCCCCTGCTTTCCGCTGGCGAAAACGTGGCGCAAGAATCCGGCCCAGATAGCCGGTGAGGTAGCCGAACGCATCGACGGAAGCGAGGTTGTCGCCGAGGCGCAGGCGGCGGGACCGTACGTGAACATCCGACTCGCGCGGGCGCCGTTCCGATTGGCGGCGCTGAACCGGATACACAGCGAAGGCGGCCGCTACGGCTCCGACGGATCGGGTGCGGGAAAGACGGTTGTCATCGACTACTCGTCGCCGAACATGGCGAAACCGTTCCACGTCGGACACCTCTCCAGCACGATTATCGGCGGCTCGATCGCGCACCTGTTCGCGTTCCAAGGCTGGCAAACCGAGCGCGTGAACCACCTGGGCGACTGGGGCACACCCGTCGGGCAGCAGATCGTCGGGTTCCGCCGGTGGGGCGACGAGCAGGAACTGGAACGGCACCCCATCGAGCACATGACGCAGGTGTACCAGAAGTTCCACGCCGAGCGCGAGTCCCATCCCGAACTCATGGACGAGGCGCGAGAGTGGTTCCGCCGCCTTGAAGAGGGCGACGCGGAGGCCCGTTCCTTCTGGGAGCGCATCCGCGCGCATACCATCGAGGAACTGGAGCGCGCATACCGACGGCTCGACGTTGGGTTCGATCACTACCATGGCGAGGCGTTCTACGAGGAAATGCTGCCGGCGACCGTCGAGCGCGTGAAGGCCAGCGGCGTGACACAGGTGAGCGAAGGCGCGCTGATCGTGCCGCTGGAGGACAGGGGCATCAAGACGCCGCTGATTCTCGTCAAGAGCGACGGCGCGACGATCTACGCTACTCGCGATATCGCGGCTGCGAGCTACCGTGCGGACACGTACGACTTCGACCAGTGCGTCTACGTCGTCGCCCGCGATCAGGAGCTGCACTTCCAGCAGCTTTTCGCGACGCTGGACGCCATGGGCTTTCCGTGGGCTTCCCGGATGCATCACGTGAAGTTCGGACACGTCCACGGCATGTCGACACGCAAGGGCGGCGCGATCCTGCTCGACGAGCTTCTCGACCGAGCGGTGGAAAAGGTGCGGGAAATCATCGACGCGAATCGTGCTTCGATGTCCAGCGAACTGCTTGAACAGAGCGACCTTGAAGACGGCGATGTGGCGGAGGTGGCGGAGGCCGTGGGCGTCGGCGCGGTGATCTTCGGTACGCTGAACCGCAAACGCCATCGCGACATCGAGTTCTCATGGGAAGACGCGCTGACGTTCACCGGCGAAACGGGCCCGTACGTCCAGTACGCTCACGCACGGTTGTGCAGCATCCTGCGGAAGTCGGGTCGCGAGCTGCCTGAGACTCCGGACTGGTCGCTCCTCGAACATGACACCGAGTGGGAGCTGATCAAGGAGCTGGCCCGATTCCCCGACGCGGTAGCCGATGCGACGGAGCAGTACGAACCGTCGATAGTCGTCCGGTATCTGCTCGATCTGGCGCAGGATTTCACGAAGTTCTATGACCAGTGCCGCGTAATCGGCAACGACGACGACGCGCTCACCGACGCGCGGCTGGCTCTGGTCGATAGCGTACGTGTGGTGATCAGGACGGGGCTCGGCCTGCTCTGCATCCGGGCGCCGGAGCGGATGTAGCGGCCCACCAATCGGCGAAGGAGACACCATGCCCAGAACGCGGAAATACACGGTCAAGCGGGCTACGCGTCCGATTGTGATCGACGGAACGCTGTCGGAGCCGGACTGGAAGGCAGCGAAGGCGATCAAGCTTGTCGAGACAGTCACCGGCGATGCGCCGAACCTGGCGACGGAAGCTCGCGCGCTCTGGGACGACGACTATCTCTACGTGGCGTTCCATTGCGTGGATACGCACATCTACTCGCAGTACACACAGCGCGACGATCCGCTGTGGGAACAGGAGGTAGTCGAGGTATTCATCGACGACAACCTGAACCGGATCACCTACCTCGAATACGAGTTCAACCCGCGCAACGCGCTCGTCGACCTCTACGTCGTCAACCGCAATCTGGACCGGGACCAAATTCAGTTCATGGCAGAGTGGAATTCCCGTTCCATCCGACACGCGGTCACGGTCGACGGCGACCCGGCATCGCGCGAGAGCACCGATCGCTCGTGGACCGCTGAGATAGCATTCCCGTGGGATGACTTCGCCACGGCGCCGCACTTCCCTCCGCACGGGGGCGACAAGTTCCGCGTGAATCTCTACCGCATCGACCGGGACCGCGACGGCGACGAGTACAGCGCGTGGTCGCCCACCGGTGAGATCAACTTCCACCGCCCCGACAAGTTCGGTGAGTTCGTCTTCTCCTCCGACCCGGTACGATAGGAAGGCCCATGTCTTCACATGATCGGCGGTTCCATGTATGGGCAACGGGCGACGCGCACGTAGGCACCGATCTGCGCCACGGTCGTAGTAGTCTCATCGAGGCGATCGAGCAGTCTGAGAGCCCGGATGGCTTCGACTGGGACATCATGATCGACGTCGGCGATCTCTCCGGCTCGCAGACACCTCCGCAGGACGACGAGGGGCAGGAGGTCGTCCGGCAGTATTCGGCCCTGAAGGCGCACCGGCGAGAGCAGGTGTACAACCTCCTCGGCAACCATGACGCCAGCGGAGTCGATGAGCCGACTCAGTGGTGGTTCCGGACATGGGTCGATCCGCTCGGAGAGCACCCGGGGAAGTCAGGCGTCCACGCGGAGAAGCGCCCGTATCCCGTGGAAGGTTCATGGGAGCGTTACTCGTTCCGCGTCGGGAACGCTCTGTTCCTCCTCATGGGAGATCGGAACGACGGCGGGCCTCCCATCGGGCGCGGCGAACGCGGCGGCTACCCGGCGGGCGCAGTGGAGCGCGAGACATTCGAGTGGTGGCGCGGCATGGTCGAGGAGAACCGCGATTCGATCATCGTCTCGGCGCACCACCACATGCTGCGCGAAACGACAGTCGCCAGCGGGCCGTGGGAGGGCGTCGACAACCGGTACCACGGCAGATTCGAGGACGGCGGCCCCGAGGGCGCGTCGTATCTCTACTGGATTCGGGAGCCCGACGGCTCGGCGACGCCCGACGCGCAGGCGTTCGAGTCGTACCTGGCGGAGAATGAGGGCGTGATCGACCTCTGGCTCGGCGGCCACACGCACGCCCGTCCCGGTGACACGACCGGCGGCAGGTCACACGTTGAGCGGAAATGGGGCGTAACGTTCGTGAACGTCGCCGCGCTGACACAGTATCACGTGAACTTCAGAACGATGCCTATGAGCCGGCTTATCACGCTCACGGAAGGCAGCGACACCGCAACGGTGCGGCTGTATCTCCACACGGACGAATTCGCGCCGCGTGGGTTCCTCAGATCCGAGGAGCGCGATATCCCACTTCGTCTGCCGTTCCACGCCTGATCGCTGTCTCCTAGACGTAGAACGGGCGGACCTTCCGGCCCGCCCGTCAACAGCGCGCTATCCTCGAACGCCCGCGTTACGGCATGTCTTCAGTTCGCTCTTCGATTGTCACCGATTCCATGACGACAGGCTCCATCGGGTTGTCGGCCCCGTCGCGCGGGACGGCGACAATCTGGTCGGCGACTTCCATTCCCTCGATCACCTGTCCGTAGACGCTGTACCCACCGCGGTCGAGATTCGGTAGCGGCGCCAAACCGATGTAGAACTGGCTGCCGCTGGACCGTCGCTGCGGGTTCATCTGGTCGCCAGTGCGTGCCGCGGCAACAGCTCCACGGACGTGGCGCGCGCCGATCTCGGCGGGAATGGTGTAGCCGGGGCCGCCGGTCCCGTGGCTACGCCGATTGCTCTGGTCCTTGCTGTTCGGGTCGCCGCCCTGAATCACGAATCCCGGAATCACCCGGTGGAACGTGGTTCCGTTGTAGAACCCTTCACGTGCGAGCTTCTTGAAGTTCTCCGAGTGTACGGGCGCCTGGTCCTCCAGGAACCGGATCACGATGTCGCCGAACTTCGTCTCGATGATCGCCACGTCGTAGGTGTTGTCTTCGGCCATTTCGCCCTCTGCAAGCGTGTGGAGCGTGAGTACCTCGGATTCGACTTCCCTGCCGCTCTCGGACGTGGCGACGACCTTATAGTAGTAGTCCGTACCGGCTTCGAGCCCATCGATGGAGATGCTGTGGGTAGGCGTCATGGCACCGGCCACGACGCTCATGTCGAGGGCCGATTCGCTCGTACCGTACTGAATGACGCCTTCCGTCGGCACGTTCGTCTTCCAGGAAATTCTCGCGTCGTTGGAGCCGATCATGGCGACCGTCGGTGTGGAGATCGTTGGTTCGACAGCGTCGCCGCCTCCTCCACCGCACGCCACCAGAACCGCGACCGCCGCTGACATCGCCGTCAACGTGGCGGCAACTCGCTGAAACCCGTTACGAAAGCCCACATGAACCTCCCATTGGACACGTCGGACACGCGGGCCCAGCCGAACTCGACGACGAGCCGGCGGCGGTATGGGCGGCGAAGACACTCCAGCGCCGCTCCACCTTCTCGTTGCCGCACTCGCACTTCGCCACCTCGTCCGCGGACCGGACGAGCCGCTCGAACTCGGTCCCGCACTCATCACAGTGGTACTCGTATATCGGCATTATGGTACCTCCACTCGACTGTAGCCTCGCACATAGATTCGTTCTCGGAGCCGAACCGCCCCGAACACTACAAACGTACCCGCCGGGTGGCCGCATCGACAAGCGTCGGCACTTGACAATGACTACGCGGCGCCGATAAGCCAGACGTACTCCGTGTTGCCTTTGGCACCCTGTATGGGCGAATCGATCTCGCCGGCGATGGCGAGCCCTGCCGTGGCCACATCGCGACGCACCTGATCGAGCACGTCGGGAAGGTCGCTCTCGGGCAGGACGCCGCGGCGAAGCGATTTCCGGTCGGCCTCGTACTGCGGTTTCACGAGCGACACAATACAGCCGCCGGGCTTCAGCATCCGCGCCGCCGCCGGGAGTATCATACGCTGCCGAGTCCATGCAACGTCGATTGTTGCCATATCCACGGCCTCCGGCAGTTCGACGTGCAGAGCGTTCGTGCGTTCCATGGCCACGACGCGCTCGTCCTGCCGCAGACCCCAATCGAGCACCCCGTATCCGGTCTCGACGGCGTACACCCGGGCCGCGCCCCACTTCAGCAGGCAATCGGTGAAGCCGCCGACGTTCGCGCCGAGGTCAGCAGCAACGATCCCCTCAATCGAGAACAGCCGTTCCGCGAACGCCTCCAGCGCCGCATCGAGCTTCTCCCCGGCCCGGCTCACGAACCGACGTTCGCCACTCACGATCCCCACCGCGCCAAGATGGAATCAGAGCTGGTATTTCGAGACAGGACATCCTCGAATCGATCGGCTGCTTCATGGTCGCCTATGCGCCTGAACGAGAATTCCTCGCCCCGGAAGTCGATGGTGAGCACGTCGTTCACGACGCGGAAGATGAACTCCTCGCTGTCGATGAGGCCGTCGCGATCCGCGGAGAACGTGAGCAGGAGCCCGCTCGCGGTGTAGTAGCCGACTTCGTGTCCGCCCGGCACCAGCGTCCCGTTCTCGTCGAGCACGAACAACTCGTACGCACCCCAGGACGTGAACACCCAGCGCGCCGTGTCGGGCTCGACGGCAGGGCTGCCGGAGGCGAGCGTCGTGGGGTAACCCCCTGTCCAGATGCCCCAGATCGGATGTGGCTCGTTGTTGGGGTTGAGGAACCCGCACGCGGCCAGGAGGACTGCGGCCGTTCCGAGCATCGTCGCAAACATCGCACTGCGGAATCCAGACTTCGTCACAGCGTGATCCAATATCTGCGTTTCATCACGATCTCGCCGTCGCGGTCATAGGGCTCTTCATCCTCCAGGACCCCTCCGTTGCGTTCGATAATCCTGCGCGACCCGATGTTGTCCGCGTCGCACGTGATCAGCACTGGGTTGATGCCAAGCTCGAGCGCCATCGGCAACATCAGGCGCAAGAACTCCGTGCCATGGCCGCGTCTGCGCTCGGACGGGCGAATCGCGTAGCCGATGTGCCCACCGAGTCGTCGCAGATCGTCGTTGAGTTCGTGTCGCATACCACCCCGTCCGATGAACGTCTCGACGCCGTCGTCATCGCGCCGGATGAGCCAGAGGAGTGTCTCCGGCACCAAGCCCTGACGTGGGTGAGCCGCCGCACGTCGCAGGCGCTCGACGAAGCCCGCGAAATCCCGCCCGATGATGCCGGCCTCCCAGGAGCGTAGCGCGCCCTCGGCGTGAAACTCACGCAGCGCGTCGAGGAACGAGTCGCGGTATCGGATCGATGGCTCGGCAACGTAGAGCATCTCGATGTCCGTTCGGCTCGACTCACGCCCGGCCCGACACGCGCTTGCGCGCCGGAGTGCCGGCCCCACCAACGACGTGAGGTCGGGCCTACCCCGCGACCTCATCCGAGAAGACGATCGTGCCGAAAACGTCCGGCACATGATAGTCGATGGCGCCGGTCGGCGACCACGCCGTGTACTCGTCGCCATCGGCGTTCTGCTCGATGCGGTAGAAGTTGCCGCGCCACGTGTCTCCGTTCGACGGCGGGATATTCGGCGCGGTAACAAGTTGCTCGAACGGGATGGCGAACTCCACGGTCCAGGACACGTCGTGGGATTCCGCGTCGCGCGGATCGCCGTCGATGGTGACCGCGTGAACGATGCCCTCGCACTCCCACGACCGGAGCGGCTGGAATACGCGGTCCCGATTCCCGAGGTTGATGACGAACACGTCGGTGAGCACGTTGAGCGGGTTCACGACGAGTTCGAAATACGCCGTGCCGACGCATCCCGGATCGAGGAAGATCTCGACGACCTCCTCTTCCCAGAGCGGCGCATCGTGCTCGGTCATGTTCGCCCAGATATCCCGGTCTTCGCAGTGGAAGCCAACGTAGAGGTGCGTGTCGTCCCAGAGCGCCTTCACGGCGGTGGCGCACTTCGGCTCCGCGCCGGTGTCGGTGAGCCGGAGCGACATGGCATCGGCGCCGCGCCAGCTTCCCTCGTCGAGCACACCGTCCACGACGATGTCTCCGACGGCGCGCTTGCATATGTAGAGCGGATTCGACGACACAAACTCCTCCCAGGCGAGACCACGGACGTTGCTTACTCATGGCGCCATGCAACGTGCTGAGGGCGACGTGCCGGGTCACACCCCGGCCAGCGGCCAATCTCCGACAACGATCTGACGCCGGTCTACTGCTCCAACTCGCTGCTGAACGAGACGCCCGGAATGGGGAATCCGTTCCGATCCGTGACGCGCAGTCGGAACACCCACACACCGTGGCTGTTGGCGTCGGTCACCGCCAGGCGCGTACGCCCGCTCGGGATGGTGATCGGCACGTGTTCCTCAAAGCGATACCGGTCCAGGTAGTCAGCGCCTTTGCCACGTTCCGGGTAGTCGAGTTGGTCGAAGACAAGTTCGTCCCCGAGCCGCACCTGTGCGCCGTCGTCCCATGCGAAATGGAGCGTCGCCTCGTATTCGGCGTCGCTCTCGATCCACGTAACGGCGTGCATGCCTGCGTCGTCGGTGTGGAGATAGTCGACCATCTCGCGGCATTCGACCATGCCACGCGGATCGCGGATATCGAGCCTCGTCCAGCGAATCGCGCCGTCGCGCCCGTAGTAGACGAGATTCGGGTCGACCGGCGCGTCGAGCGCCTCCCACGCGGCCCGCGCGGGCGTCGTGTGCGGGTTCCCGGTCGGGATCAGCGCCCACCACGACGGAGGCGTTCCCAACGCGTTGCACAGCGCGTCGGCGTCATGTGTCTCGTCGAAGCGACGAACGGCATCCACAAGCGCGTCGACGCGGGGATCGGCGAATTCCGACTCGGATAGCGGGGTCGTGTCGCGCAGGATACGATGCCACTCCTGGACTACATCGACCGCGCCCGCGAAGTCGGGCAAGCTTCGCCCGATGCTGCCCGCATCCGGCGCGTCTGTAGGGAGCCACACCGCACGCCCAGTGTAGGACCACATGTACCGCTTCGCCACGGAGCGGAGCACCTTGACTTGTCCCTCGATGTCGCGCAGTTCCTGTTCCCACGGCACTTGCCGGTAGTTGTCGGCGCCAGTCTCCACCATATGCATCGGCCAGACGCCGGGCGCCATCGTGCAGCGCCTTCTCCAGTAGTCGAGGCCACGTTCGTCGAGCAGGTCGTCGATGCGGGCGTCCTCGAACCGCGACGTCGCCAGGTCGGTGATCGCGCCATCCATGCAGTACGTGTACTCCGTGGCGACGTGCAATCCACCGGGAGCGTCGCGCTCGATCATCACGTCGAGCATGCCGAGCTGATACTCGCGCTCCAGCGGCCGTCCGTGGATGGAGCCGGGAAGAAGGAAGACGACCGCCTCGGGGAAGCCATC
>CAZEAI010000149.1:0-10960 GCA_964510105.1 uncultured bacterium | reverse complement strand
CGGCGTATTCCACCTGTAGCTGCAGAAGCAGACGGGGATGCCCATACCAATTCATACGCCATCCCCAGTGCCGCCTCTGCGTGCTGTACCAGCCGCCTCCCAGCATGATGCCTACGGCGTTATCGCCCTCGACGATCTGGTTTGTGACGTCATGCGTCTCGTACAACACCCGCAAACGGAAGTCGGTCTTGGCGGGAGCGAGGTAGTGGTTGCCCACCTTCTCGCCGTTCATGTGCAGTTCGTGGAAGCCCAGCCCGCAGATGAACGCGCGAGCCCTCCGGACGGGCTTTGCGATCGCGAATTCCCTCCGGAACATGGGCTGGCTGCGGTCCGGATGGAAGACGGGGCCACGCTTGATCTCGCTCTCGTTCAGCGGGCCGCGCCCGATCCACTGCGCCGACCAGTCGCCCGGTTCCAGCAACGCCGTGCTGAAACGCGCGGTGTCGCTGTACGGAGATTGCGCTCCGTCGCCATCCCACATGCAGACCTTCCAGCAGTAGTCGCTATCGCTGGCGAGAGTTTCCCCGGCGAACGGCACATGGGTGGTTCGTGCGGATTCCACCTTGCCGGTATCCCACACGTCGCCGGCGTCGCCGGCGAGCGTGGCCTCGTCCGATGCGACGAGGATGCGGTACGCCGTCTGGATCTGCCCCCGCTCGTCGGCTGCGAGCTTCCACGTGAAGCGCGGAGTCCGCGTGTCAACTGCGATCGGGTGCGGATCGTACTCGACGAGCAACTGGTGGGGATGCAACATGGGTCACCTGTCGGAGCGGTTGGGTAGGACGGCACGGGCTTCCACGGGGCGTACGCGTGTTATGATGGAGGGCATTTCGGCGCGCACCAACCCTGCATGCGGCCCGTTTGCGAACGCCGAAACACATCTCGCGGATAGTAGGTCTTCTCCAGGCGAAGCGCCCGCACGCGCTCGGGATGCGGCGCGCGGCAATCACGGTGTGAGAATAATACCGTGCACATGTGAACATTTCCGCGTCGAGCATCGTCCTATAGAGAACGGAGCGCGGCAAGAGCATCTGTGCGCCCGTGTCGACACGGGCGCCTCCGCCATGGGTGAGTGCCTGGATTGGGAGCGAATCCCGGCTGACAACCGCCGTTTGGCGGCGTATACGAAGTGTGCCGTTCGCCAGCGTCGAGATCAGATTGCGAATTGTTCTCAGGCCCCCTTGATGTGGCTTTGTGACCTGGCTATACTCCAAGGTTCGTTTCGCTGTCGCCACGGCGCGCAAACTCATCCCGAAACAACTCGTACCGATCCCTTGATCCGGTAAGTATTCCTCGCTATAATACCCGTATTATTACGGGCAATACAACTGCGAGGCGGGGCTATCGGACACTGTAGATCGTATTGATTTGCGTGACGGATGCGCACAGAGTCGCCTGGTTGATGCGAGTCGCGAACGATGAGAGCGGCGCCGCCTGGCGCCGGGGCACACCTGGGGAGGGGAATGCCATGAGAACGCTTGTAGAGATCATGTTCGACCTGTTCCCTCTGGCCGTTCTGGTCGCTGTGACTATGTGGGGACTCGTCGCTCTGTTGAGAGCAATGGCACCGGGTCTGCCGACGACCTGCGAGTCGTCGACGGAGGAGACGGCGATAGCGGAAGGCGCTGATGATGCCGTGGGCGGCAAGTCCGGACATCGCGTGGCAATGCGCGACCCGGCCATGCTACGCTCCCGGCTCTCTCGCCGAAGCAAGCGGAAACCCGGCCATTCGCCTGGTCCCACTGGGGCAGCCGGGCATGCCACTCGCGAACCAGCGGGGGCGAGTAAGTAGCTCGTTCCCGCTCGTCTCCGAGTCGAGACACATACGAATTCCGATCTATACCGACCTGCAACACCTTCTATGGAGTGTGAGGTATCATGCCAACGTACCACTTCTCGCTCAGGTTGGCCTGTGTGGCGCTTGCGCTTGCGTGTTCGCAGGTACAGGCCGACAGGGGCGTAGACACAAGCAGCGGCGAGATCCCGCTGGTGCCGGCCGTCTTCACGCACGCCGCTCCCGTCCTCGACGGGAGGCTGGACGATAGCTTGTGGGCCGACGCCAGCATGCTGGACGATCTGCACTGCAAAGCGCTCGACCGTGCGCCGACCGAGCCGACCACCGTTTGGCTGGCTCAGGACAGCACGCACATGTACTTCGCGGCGCGCATGTACGACAACCGCCCCGATCAGATACGGATGGAGGTGACTCAGCGCAATTCGAACCTGTGGCCCGACGATTTCATCGCGGTCTACCTGGACGTGCAAGACCAGCATCGATACGACGGCGCGTATGTCTTCCGGGTGAATCCGCGCGGTACTCAGGACGAGTACATCCCCGACGGAAGTGCGGGGAAGACCGAATGGGTAGGAGACTGGCAGGCAGTGGCCAGGATGGACTCACTTGGCTGGACGGTGGAATTCGCGGTGCCATTCTCCCTCTTCAACCACAAGCCCGGCAGGCACACCGTCGGACTGTGGGTCGAGCGGCACCATGCTCGCATCGACGAGTGGGCCAGTTGGCCGAACATGGGCGCCAGGTGGGATCGCACGAAGACCGGCGACTGGACCGGCGTGCTTTGGCCCAGTCAGAACCGAAAGCCCGTGTTCATGCCGTACGTCGTCGGCCAGTCGTCAGGGTCGGATCCCGGCGGGTACCTGGGCCTGGACATGAAATACACGACGCAGGGCGGCGCAACGTTCGTCGCAACGGTGAACCCCGATTTCCAGAACGTGGAGAATGACATCCTCGGGCTGGACTTCTCCTACTCGGAACGGCAGCAGAGCGATAGCCGCCCATTCTTCACCGACGGCAGGAAGTATCTGCCTGAGTCGTGGATGTTCTACAGCAATCGTGTGGAACAGGTGATCGCCGGAGGGAAGGGATTCGGGCAACTCGGCGATCACCGACTGGGTCTGATCGGTGCGTACGATCGTCAGGAAGTCGCCCACACGGCGGGGCTTTGGTACTGGCAACCCGTGTCTCGTCTTGAGATCGAGAACAAGTTCGCCTGGCGTCACAGCCCGGAGGGCGTCGAGCCCCCCGACGAGGATGATCCGTATTCGCGGGACAACCTGGTTGCCGTCTCCGTCATCAAGAAAAGCAGGCCATCGGGCAACGGCTCGGAGTACTACCGCGTCCAGGGCGGCCTGACTCACACCGTGGAAGACGCGGGCGATGTGAGGGACGGCTACGATCTGGAGGCGAGCTATGAGCGGTGGGCCGGTGCGGGGGAACTCAACGTCTGGCTGCGAGGGCGTCAGATATCGTCCGGCTTCGCGGCGATCAACGGGCTTCTCGGCCCAGAGGACGCCAACCAGCGAGACGTAGTGCTGGGTCTGGAAACCTGGGTGGAACACGATCGGAAGTGGTTTCGCAAAGGGGGCGTGTGGAGCGAAGCCCGGAATTCCGTGCGTTTCGACAACAGCCTGTATCGACGCTACGCGCAGGTTGGGCTCTGGACGCTGGTCGTGAACGGCTCGGGGTTCTGGACGGAGATACGCGACGAGAATCGCCCACCCCATCACGACAGAACCCTCAGCCTCGGCCTATGGTGGAGGGAGAATCATGCCCACACCGACGGCGGCGGAGACGTCAAGATCGGACGTGTCGGCGGCGCCGGCTATCTCCTCGTCAGTGCCCGGCAGGGCATAAGGCTGGGAGAGTCGGTCAGCCTTGGAGTGCGAGCGGAATACCGCCGCAGGGACCTGCCCGCCGGCCATGAGGACCGACTCGAAGGTGGTATCGAACAGCAGTATCAGACGATGACCACGGCTCAGTACGACATCACGCCGGAAAAGGCGGTCTCCGGGCGACTCATCCGTTCGCATGAGGGGTGGAACGGGTACGTCTCATACCGGCAGATCGTCCGGCGCGGCATGGACCTGTTCGTCATAGTCGGCGATCCGAGCGCGGATACATGGACCAACCGCGTCGCTCTCAAGGCGATGGTGGTGCTGTAGAGGGACTGCGGCCCGGGCGTACCAAGGACGCCGAAGTACGCCCGGTCGATTTGTCACTCCACCACGGCTCCCTGACGCCTGAGTTCCTCGCGCACTTCTCCCGAATCGAGGTTGCGCGGAGTCAGTTTTCCGAGCGCTGCGAGCCCGCCTGCTACGCCCGCCGCGTGACCAACCGCTCCGACAGTGCCGTGGTAATGGATGAATCGACATGCCGGTTTGCCGGTGACCAGCAGGCCTTCGAGGCCCTTCGGAAGCATGGCCGCGTACGGCAGCATCCAACCGTCGTCGGGCTGCCCGTGGCCCGGGTGTCCCATCACGCGTATCACGCGATCGTCGCGGTCGGGTCCGCCCCGCTGAATGTCTTCCCAGGACACATCGTAGTCGGCGAATCCGCCGGGATCCTTCGATATGAGCAACGACCGCGCGATGTGCGGATGTACGTCCTCCAGGCGGGCCCGCTCGAACCCCGGAACGAACCGCCGGAACATCTCGTGGGTCAGCCACTGTCGGTGCCGGTGCCCGAGGATGGCCCGTGACAGATGCAGCGGGTCATCCAGACGAGAGTGGCGCCATTCTTCCGAATGCAGCCAATGCGTGCCCCGCCCATCGTGGTCGTAGTAGAACACGCTACCGCCGCCGCCGGAACAACCGGTCTCCCCGAAGGCCGCATCCTCGGCTATCGCCCGCGCCCGTATCTCGTTGAAACCTGTGAAGTGCAACGGTACGCCGCGGGCAACCAGGGCCGAGAGCGTTGCCGGGTCGTTCGTGTCGATTCCCTGGTGCACGACGCTCACGTCGTCCGAGCGTTCGCACGCGAAATCGATCAGTCGCTCGATGTCGATTCCACTCACATGCGGGTGTGTGCCGAGATAGACCTCCGGATGGGGGAATGGATGCCCCGCGGCGGCGGCGACTGCTGCCGAAGGTGTGGTGTCGACCACGACGGAACCGGCGATCGCGTACGGCCCGTAGTCGCCCTGGGCGATCACGCCGGTGGCCCGATCGCCTTCGAGCATCGCGCCCGCGATTGGGGCTTCGAGCAGGACCGTCACCGCCTCCTCGCGGCACATGGTTCGAAGGGCGTGCCGGAAGGCGCTGCGGTCGATCCAGGCGTGGGACTTCCACGCTGAGCTCATACCGAGCGGCGCGAGAGCTGCGTCGTAGCCCTCGCGCTCGAGCGCTTCTGCATCCACATTCGTCCACGACGGATCGGCGTCCCCGAGTTGCACCGCGCGGCGGATGATCTCCCACGGCAGGCCTTTGATGATGTGGCAACCGGCGTCACCGAATACGGCGTCGAGGCCGAACGTGTAGACCTCCGCCGCCTGTCCGCCCAGCAGGCCGTCTCGCTCCACGATGGCGACCTTCGCGCCGGTTCGTGCCGCGGCCACTGCCGCACATACGCCGGCGAAACCGCCGCCCGCAACCACCACGTCGACTTCAAGGACGACAGGCACATCTACGCCGGGCATCCGATATGGCTGGGATGTCATCGCGCGTCGGTTCATACCGTTGCGTATTCCGTTCGCCTGATGATCTCGTCCTGTAGCGACGTTGGAAGGCGGGTGAAATAGTCCGAGTAGCCCGCCACCCTGACGATTAACTCCGCATGTTGCTCTGGACGTGCCTGCGCATCTCTGAGCGCGTCCGCCGAAACTACGTTCACCTGAATCTCGAACGCCCCCGTGGAAAGATATCCCTCAAGCAGATCGATGATGCGCTCCCTGTCCGCCGGGCTGACGAAGAGGGACGGTGAGAACTTCACGTTTGTGACGAGGCCGCCCATGAACAGGGAATGGTCCATCTTGGCCGCGGAACGGAGCATGGCCGTTATCCCCGAGGTGTCGTGCCCCTGCACCGGACCGATGGAATCGGCCAAGGCTTCGCCGGCCTTCCGGCCCTCCGGCGTCGCGCCGGTCTCCGCTCCGAACTGCGAGTGGACGACATAGCAGAGAAAACCGGGCTGATACGGTCCGCCTCGCGGGTTAGTGTACTTCCTCGCCTCCGTGTACCAGTAGTTCGACAGCTCGACGAAAAGGCCGTCGGGCTCGGGGTCGTCGTTTCCGTACCTCGGTGGCTGCGTGGCCATGAGCCGCCGAAGCGACTCCTCGCCCTCCCAATTTCGGCGCACGACATCGGCGAGCTGCCGAACCGGGATCGCTTTCTCCCCGTAGCAGGCCCACTTCACAGCCATCAGGCCATCCACTGCGTTCGGCAGTCCGACAAGCGAAGGCTCCGTCGGGTTGTAGCGCGCACCTCCCAGCGTCATGTCCGTCGCTCTGTCGACGCAGTCGTCGACGAGGCAGGACAGAAACGGGTACCGCTGGAACTGCCGCTTTGCGTCATCGTGGGCCGAGGTCATCTCGACGTTGAATGCCAGAGCTTCGGCAAGATCCTCCTTGAACGCCGTGACGAAATCCTGCCAGGCCGGACTTTCCTGGCGGCAGACGCGGTCGACTGCCCGTTCGAGCGCTTTCCCCGCGTTGACGTACCCGGACGCGACCCACGGGTTCGATTTGCCGATGACGGAAATCTCGACGCACGAACCGGCGACGTAGTCGAGCGCCTCCTCCCGGCTCGCACCGTCGCGCATGAGGCCGGGCACGATGGCCTCGTCGTTGAATATCGCCGGGAAGCCGATGCCCGTCGCCATGACCTCCGTTGCCCGCCGCATCACGCCGCGGTCGAGCTTCGGGTGCCAGCTTACACACAGCGCGGGATGAATCATCTGCAAGTCCCGCGAGACTTCGAGACAGAGCCTGCTCACCTCGTTCGTCGCGTCGGATCCGTCGGGATGTTGTCCGCCGACGAAGAGCGTCTGCGGCGACGAGTGTATCTCGAATTCGTTGTACTTAAGGAACAGGCACGCGAGAACCTCGTATGCCTCGTCGCGGGTGATCCGCCCCCGTGCCAGGTCTCGGTCGTAGTAAGGGCCGAGATACTGGTCTACGCGTCCGGGGCAGAAGGCGGTGTGATACCCGCTCACCTCCTGCGCGACGTTCAGGTGGATGAACCAAAGCGTCTGCGCGGCTTCGCGGAACGTACGGGGAGAGTACGCCGGTACGCGACGGCAGGTCTCGGCGATGCTCAGGAGCTCTTCCCGGCGCGAGGCGGATGCGGATGCCGCCAGGCGTCGGGCGTGCGCCGCGTATCGCCGGGCGAGTCGGATCACGCCGTCGAGCGTCTGGATTGCCCCGATGCAGAAGTCCCGCTCTTCGTCGTTGGCTGCCCGCGCGAGCCGGGCGCGGACCTGCAGACGGATACCCGTCAGGCCGTGCCGCAGTACCTTCGGATAGCCGGCGGTCATGTGCCCCATGATATAGCCGGCGTAGTGTCGCGACTGGGCCGCGGATTCCCGTGCATCAGACGAGATTCGTTCGTGGAGGAACACATCGGCCGCTGACGGGGTCGGTTCCCTGAGCGTTTCGAGAAGCGCGTTGTCCGCGTCAGTCGGTTCCCGCCGGGCGACCCGGCCGACGATGAGCTCGTCGTCGTTGATATCCACCGGCAGCCGCTCGAGCATGTACCGGAACATGCGCCCGTGCCGTTCGCCGGCAGGCAGGTTTCGGTACAGCCGGTGAGCGCGGTGATAGAGGATGAGCCGTTCAACCGGCCAACCGCGGTGGGCGAATTGCCACTCGCGCAGGCGAGCGACACGTTCCGTGCGATCGGGTAACATCGCGAAACCCCGGTTCTGTTGCTACATCCACTTATCGGTAGCGTTGTCGAGGTGTCCCGCCATGACGCTCTCGCGAAACTCGTCGGTGATATGGGCGACGTACACCTGCCGGACACCGGTTCTGTCGGAGCCAAACACCGCAATACATCCATCCTGGCTCAACCCCGAGTGGGGATGCCCCATCTGGGTGTGTCCTTGCGTCGCGTGAGCGTGGCAGAGGGTGCGCCACCGCTTCGACGGCACATGAACGATCTTCAACCCCTCGTCGGGCCAGTTGGTGTCCGATATGACCCATTCGCCATCGAACGAGGCGCCTGAGTGCCAGAAATAGGGTCCTTCCGCAACCTTCTCAGGGTCGCTGCCCTCGCGCGTCACGTAGACGCATTTGTCCGGCGGATGCCCTGGTCCGTGCATGGCGCCAGTGTGCCCGAGTGGCGTGCCGTGCGCGTACACCCACGGCGAAAGGAAGCGGAGGTCGCCGCCGTCGATATCGCACGTCCACGCGCTCATCGGAGTCTCGTTCACGTTCGCGTAGACGCGCGAACCATCCGGGGTGGCCTTGAGGTCGATCTCGTACGGGTTGAGAAGCACGATGATCCGGTCCCTGACGAAATCGAATCCAAGTACTCCGGCGTCAAGCGCAAGTTCGTCGACATGCCCGGACGCGGGGGTGAGCCGGAGCCAGCTTCGCTGTCCTTTGGCGTCTCGTCGTCCCACAAGGAGCCGGTCGTCCGAGATGATGAAGAAGCCTTGTAGCGTGCACCCGTCGCGGGTGTAGGCGGAGAGGTCCGCGATAGCCTCGTCCGCGCCGGTCTCCGCGTCGATGCGGTAGAGCCACTCGTCGCCGTGCCAGTGCGCGAAGAGCGCCGAACCGTCAAGCGTGAGACGGGCCAGAGGGCGGTGTGCGGTTCCGTCGAGCCGCATCGCCACCTCGCCCGCCGGCTCGCGCTCGGTGAGTTGAAACAGGTTCAGTCCATCCGTGTCGCAGCGCCAGAGATCCCACGTCGCGTCGCGCGCTGTATGACGTTGCGCCTGGAAAAAGACGCGTTGGTTGTCCGGCGTAACGCTCGGCCAGTCGTAGGCCAGCGGATTGCTCGGCGTAGGATAGCTTGTGATCTGTATGACTTTGATCCCCGTGATCGGGTCCGTCATCTGGATTCGTTCGCTTGCCAGTGGCGTGCGCAACATGTTGGATTTCCTTTCCACGATCTCCCGGTGTCAGTCACTCAACGACGGCGCCCTGGCGCCTGAGCTCCTCGCGAACCTCTCCGGCTTCCAGCTGGCGCGGCGCTCGCTTTCCGAGCGCCGCAAGCGCGCCTGCTACACCCGCGGCGTGTCCGACCGCACCCACGGTGCCGTGGTAGTGGATGAACCGGCACGCCGGCTTGCCGGTGACCAGCAAGCCTTCGAGGCCCTTTGGAAGCATGGCCGCGTACGGCAACATCCAACCGTCGACCGGCTGTCCCTGATCGGGATGTCCCATCACGCGTATCACGCGATCGCCGCGGTCGGGTCCGCCGTTCTGGATGTCCTGCCAGGTAACGCCGTAGTCGGTGAAGTCGCCGGGATCTTTCGATTGCAGTAGCGACCGCGCGATGTGCGGATGCACATCCTCCAGGCGAGCTTGTTCGAACCCGGGCACGAAACGCCGGAACATCTCGTGGGTCTGCCACTGCCGGTGCCGTAGCCCGAGGAGGGCTCGTGACATGTGCAACGGGTCGTCCAGCCGGGAGTGGCGCCACTCCTCGGCATGCACCCAGTACGTTCCTCGGCCATCGCGGTCGTAGTAGAACACGCTGCTGCCATCGGAGCGACCGGTTTCCTCGAAAGCTGAGTCCCGGGACATGGCGCGCTCTCGCGCCGCGGCAAATCCCGTGAACTGCAGCGGCACCCCGCGAGCGACCAGGGCCGACAGCGTCGCCGCGTCGCTGGCGTCGATCCCCCTGTGCGCGACGCTCACCTCGTCCGTGTGCTCGCACGCGAACCCGATCAGTTGCTCGATGTCAACTCCGCTCACGTGTGGATGCGTGCCGAGATAGACCTCCGGGTGGGCGAACGGACGTCCCGCAGCAGCGGCGACGGTCGCTGAGGGAGTGGTGTCGACCACGACAGAGCCGGCAACCGCAAACGGTCCGTACGATCCCTGGGCGATCACGCCGTTGACTCTGTCGCCTTCGAGCATCGCGCCGACGATCGGGCTTTCGAGCACGACCGTCACCGCTTCCTCGCGGCACATGCTTCGAAGCGTGTGCCGGAAGGCGCCGCGGTCAAGCCAGGCGTGGGACTTCCACGCTGCGCCCATACCGAGCGGGGCGAGGGCGGCGTCGTAGCCCTCGCGCTCAAGTACATCTACATCCACATCCGTCCATGACGGATCGGCATCTCCGAGCTCTACTGTGCGACGAATGATCTCCCACGGCAGCCCCTTGATGATGTGGCAACCGGCGTCTCCGAATACGGCATCGAGGCCGAACGTGTAGATTTCCGCCGCCTGTCCGCCCAGCAGGCCGTCGCGTTCCACGATGGCGACATCTGCGCCCGCTCGTGTCGCTGCGACGGCGGCGCATACGCCCGCGAACCCACCACCGGCAACCACTACGTCGACATCAAGCACGACCGGTACATCGGCCCCGGGCAATCGATGGTATCTGCGATCCATTGCATGCTCCGTTTGCGGCTGCCAAGCCGCTCGTTTGCGTAGGTGGGACACACACATCGCGCCCGAACGTATAGATCTCCGCCGCCGGCCACCACTACGTCGACCTCAATCGCGACGGGTACGTCAGCGCCGGGCATTCGATATGGCTGGGATGTCATTGCGTGATTCCCTCGCTGCCCCTCGATCGGGCGCCTGCCTGTTTCGCCTATGCCGAGCGGCTGATCACGTGAATTGCACGTCGGGGAGCCGCGGTTCACCCTCCACCTCGATCTCGATCACCGACATGTCGGGGTCCGGTGGGTACTGCGGCAGGTCGCGCAGCCACACGCGGTCGCCTTCTTGCTCCACGGTGGCTTCCTGCCCCGTTGCTAGCACGCGTGCGCTGAGCACGTTGTTGCCAACCCACGCGAGAGGCACGGTCGAGCCGGGCCACGCGTGAACGAGGAGGTAGAGCCGGTCGCCAACCCTGGTCGAGCCGGCGAGACCGGTCGACGGTCGGAGCACTGTGGGAGATGAGCCGTAGATGGCACCGCCGTTCTCACGCATCCATCTTCCGACAGCTCGAAGCCGGTCCACTGCCGCCTGTGGCATGCGCCCTTCGCTGTCGGGACCGACGTTGAGAAGGAGATTTCCGCCCTGACCCGCACAAGTTCCGAGCGTGC
>CAZEAI010000148.1:6385-11249 GCA_964510105.1 uncultured bacterium | reverse complement strand
CTTCCATGAGATCTCGGGCGGTGTATCCGTCGTACGTGTAGATCTCGTGGTCGAGTTCGTAGCGTGGATAGGGGTACTCCACGTCCATGCTGACGCCTGCGAAGCCACAGTCCTTCGCGGCGCCGGCGAGGGCGCCCCAGTGCGCGCGCATACTCTCAGTGTGCTCGTCGGAGAGCAGTGTCTCCGGGCTCGGCCATTCCCCGCCGCTTCCGTAGTACGCGCCAAGCAGATTCTCCGTAGCGCCCGCCGCCCGGAGCGCGGCCACGTTCTCCGTCGCGAGTTCGAGCCATGCCGGGTCTTCCGCCGGCTCGTCACCAACGCCGATGGCGCTGCGAACTCCTGTGTCCCAGGCGCCCACGACGAAGTAGAATCCGTCGTAGACGCCGGCGATATCCTCAGCGTGCTGGGTCAGATAGGTGTTCGGTGCTACCGAGTAGCAGATCATCGCAGCCACGGCAGTCACTCCCGCTGTCATGTACGCTCCCTTTCCGAAGACATGTCGAACCTGCCACCGGGGCCTGGCGGCAGCGCCCTTAACGGTGATTGATCGCCGGCACGGGAGCAACCTCCGAATCGTCGCTGCGCTCCGGTTCGTCAGGGAGTTGCCCGCGACCCTGGCGATACTCGGCTCGTGCGCAACTCCCCGTGGGCCCGATCATCCCATCGCGGCAGAGGCCCGAACACTCGTTTGGCTCGTGTTCGGGCGCAGATCCCATGCTATCTTGTGGAACCGCAAGCCGCATACGCCGGAACTGCGCCAAACGGGAGCGAATGTGCGCATCCCCGAATCGACAGACCACAGCTACCGCGGGGCGATCGGCGGCGGCTGACAACCGACCACGGTCGGACGCCCGAACCTGCGTCGCGAGTCATGAGGAAACATGGGGGATCAGATGGATATTCTCACGCCCGAGCTTTACGGCGATGCGTTCGCTCGCATCCTTTTCGCCGAGCAACCCTATCCTCTCGGGCCGGGAGCGCCTGACGAGGACATGCGCGAGGACCTCGATCGGCTGACGGTCGAGACCGCGTTTCGCGAGCGCCACGTCACCGATCCGCACATGGCGATCGCGTGCGTCGCGGCGGTCTGGCTGTATCACGATTTCCTCTGGGAAGCGCACGATTTTCTGCAGAAGGTGCCGACGCCGACGGGCAGCTACTGGCATGCGGTCATGCACCGGCGCGAACCGGACGGGGATCACGCCAAGCAGTGGTTCGAGCGAGTCGGCGACCAACCGGCGTACGAGCCGCTGCAGGCCGCTGTCGCGAAGGTCGCCACCCAGTACGATGCCGGGCCCGAGGCGGAATTTCTCGTCACGCAGCCGAGCTGGAACGCAGCGCGCTTCACCGATCTCGTCACATCGGTACTGGGAGGCGCGAGCGAGTACGAGGAGCTCTGTCAGGAGGTCCAGCGCATCGAGTTCGCAATGATGTTCAACTATTCGTACGCAGCGGCGGCGGCGAACGCTCACTGACGTGAGCGTTCGTTCAGGAGTTGCCCGCGAACCTTCGCTGCGCTTCGGTTCGTTCAGCAGTTCGCGCGCGAACTGCGCGGGATTCGCACACATGCGCGCTGTAGGGGCGGTTCGCGAACCGCCCCTACTTCACGTCACCTACCTCAGCAGCGTTACTCTCCGCGCCTTCGCCATATCCCCCGCCGTGAGTCGCACGATGTACACCCCGCTCGCCACGCTCCTGCCCAGATCGTCCCGCCCATCCCACACCACCGCGTGATGTCCCACGCGCCGGTACTCGTCAACGACCGTCCGCACGTACCGGCCGTTTACATCGTAAACGGCCAAACGAACCGCGCCAGCTTCAGGAATGCTGAAGCCGATGCGGGTCGCAGGGTTGAACGGGTTCGGGAACGCGGGCGAGAGCGCGAACGCCGGTGGACGAACGGCGGCGATAGCTGGGATGACGGGGACGCACCCCGACTCAATCCAGCCCATGTTGACGCCGCCCTCTCCAGCCGCAACGCACGGCGAATCGCAGTAGAGCTCGTAGTCGAGCGTGTCGGCGAACATCGGATCGTCGTTGATGTTGCCCTCGCCCGCCCAGACCGTGTCGCCCTGGATGTCGGAGTAGGCTATCGCCAGCGTTCCGTAGGTACCATCGACATCGATTGCGGTATCGCTTTCTGCGCCCCACACGATGCAGTTCGTGACCCCTAGTTTCAGGAACTCGCCCGAGATTTCGTGCGGGCTGTTGTTCGTAACGGTGCAGTTCACGAGGGCCAGGTCGAGGGGTGGGGCGGCGACCGCGACCGACGAGCCGTGGATACCTCCATATCCGGTGTTGTCATGGATGAGACAGTAGGCGAGCGTGATCTCCTTCGGGTGGGCCATTGCCACAAGCCCTCCTCCGGCATTGCGGGCGAATGTGCACAGAGTCACGACCGCGGATGGCCCCCCAACAATAACCAGTCCAATGCCGCTGTTGTCCGTGATTTCGCAGTCTGCGAGCTGCACGGTAGTCCCCCTATACTCAGCCCCTACACCCGCGCCTTCGTTCTCGCTTATCACGCAACCGGTGAGCCAGACTTCCGCACTGTCCCCGACTGCCACGCTGCCGCGCCACTCATCGGATGTGTTTCCGCTCACCGTGCAGTTGTCCATCCACAACCGCGTGCCGTCGCCCGACACCTCGATGCCGCTGTCGTGGCTGCCGGAGATCGTGACGTACTTCATGGAGCTGGAGTCGCCGCCGGCGATCTTGATGCCGCCCCACGACTCCACCGCGCCCGGCTCGAAGTGGATCTGTTTCCATTCTGCTGACTGGCCGATAGCCTCAAGCACGCCGTCGACGACGAGCGGCACCGGCGCGTCGAACTGCATGGTTACGCCGTAGGCCACGTAGAGTGTGTCCGCAGCGGCTACCCTCAGGGTATCGAACACGTGGTACGGGCTGTTCGTCTTGCTCAGGATGCCGTTCACCCGGCCAGCGAGGATGCTCGGACCTGCCACGACGCGGACCTCCTGCGCCGGCAGGTGTACATCGCTGCTGTGAACGGTGATGGTCGTGTCGAACAGCGCCGGACCGGAATATGCCAGGTCGATGCCGACTTCCTCGCCCGGCGCGAGCGTCTGCGGGAAGACGGCCGTCGTGGAGAACCCGTCCGGCAGCGACAAGTTCTCAAGCGTTAGATCAGCCCAACCGCCGTTTGCGACGCCGAGCGATGCGGCGAACGTATGGGGAAACACCACCTCACGCGGCAATACGACGACCGGACCGTCAGGACTTGGCCCACGGCCGCCCGTGTAGCCCATGTCCGACCGCGATCCGTCCTCGTCGCGGAGGTGTGGGTCGCCCGCGTCGATGCACGGCGAGCCGGGCAGCAGTGAGTAGTCGCCGTTCTCCGGATCGGCGAACATCGGGTCTGCGCTGATGAGCCCCTCCCCCTCCCATGTGTCGTACCAGACGGTGCCGGCGTCGCTGTAGGTGGCCGCCAGAGGGCTCCCCTCCCATTGAGGATACGCCCGGCCCCCGGGGCACCAGAATCCTTTGGGGCACCGGTAGTAGTCAGCCCAGTGCCCCCAGGAGATCGTGTTGACGAGGGTTACGACGGTTGGTTCTACGTTGCCGATCCCGACCTCCCGGCCCCCGGCTGAAACGTTATCCGCGATGGTGCAATTGATCAGCGTGGCGGTACCGTGCGCGGCGAACCCGCAGCTCTCCCCGTTGTTGTACACCTCGCCAGTCGAGTCGATGGGGCAGTCATCGACCATGTACGTCCTGTTGCCCGTGAGGAGGCAGTTGCTAAGTGTCATCGAACCGCTGACGTCCATGGTATTTCCATACGCTTCATTCTGCTGTAAGACGCAGCCGTACAGGTACGCGGTGCCGCTGGCGATCCTGACCGCCCCACCCCACTGCCCGCACGTGTTGCGCTTCATCGTCGAGTTGCGAATCGTCAACGTGCCGCCCGTTGCATAGACGCCTCCGCCCTGCCCGGACGCCATGGTCGTGGAGGGTGCAGGCCCGGCGGCGTTGTCTTCGATGGTGCAACCGGTCAGCGTCACCGTTGAGGAGGACACCTTCATGCCGCCGCCTTGCTGACCGGCGGAGTTGCCCGATATGATGCACTCCGAGAGATCCGCACTCCCGCCGCTCAGGTAGAGCCCGCCACCCATGTCGCCCGCGTTTCCGCTCACTACGGAGTTCAGCATGGCGAGCCGCGAACCCGCGACGTGCACACCACCGCCGTACTGCGCACGCCCGTCGCTGATCCGCGCGCAATGAACCGTGCTCGAATCTCCACCCGAGATGCGGATTCCGCCCCACTCGTCGGCAGTGCCCTTCACAAACCGGATCGAGTCGGCCTCGGTGCCGACGGCGTCGAGTGCTCCTTCGACGATGAACGGCACATCTGCGTCGAACAACACGTCGATGCCCGGCTCGATGGTGAGCGTGTTGCCCGTAGCGACGGTACACGCCGCGGTGACGTGGTACGGCGCGTTGGCCGCTGTCCAGGTGGTTGTGGTGATCTCGCCGCTGACGTTTGTCTCAGCGACAGCGACCGAAGTGAGCCCGGCCGATACGATCCCGACGACCAGAACGAGGGTAATCGTCAACTCGTGCATCCGGCGGTACATGGTAGACCTCCTCGGAGTACCTCGTATGGAACAGGGCGTAGGATGGTGAAGGAATTGGCGTGTGTAGACTCAGCGTGGGCCGGCGACTGCAGCGGAGGGAACGGCGCTGGAGAGGAAAGCCGCGCCACGGCCCCCCCCTCAGGTGACGAGCACTCGATGCGCGAATCCAAGAGGGAATGTATACTACGAGTCAGCAGAAATGCAAAAAGGGGGGGGGGGGGGGGGGGGGGCGGCCGGGGGGGGGGGCGGGGGGGGGTTGGGGGGGGGGT
>CAZEAI010000148.1:0-6375 GCA_964510105.1 uncultured bacterium | reverse complement strand
CCCCTGGGCAGCCCCCCCCTAGGCCCTAACCCAAGGGGAATTTAAAACAAGCCGCCTGCACAAATCCAAAAGGGGGGGGGGCGGAGGCATCCTCGCTGCTGGGCAGATGCGAAATTGCGTGCGCGATTCCTCTTCGTCATCGACATCCATCACGCGGCGTACTACGGTCTCCCGCGTTCGTTCAGGAGTTGCCCCGCGAACTCTCGCTACGCTCGAGTTCGTGCGCGACGCGAAATGCGATTCGCGGCGATCGTCTGCGTATTAATGGATTGGGGGAGGGCAAACGTGCAAAGACGGTGCGTACCGACCCCCGGGGGGGGGTATCAGCGGAATTCGCGTAAGTCATTCACTGGACTGCGCGAATGGCAGCTTGGATTTCTCACAGAAATGTCATATGATGTGACGATTTGAGCAGTTTACGCGTCCGGCAGGTACGCGCCGTCCTCGCGAAGCCGCTCCCGCAGCAAGGTCGAATCGACGTGGCTCGGCATCCCATCCTTCGCGACCGCCATCGCGCCGGCCGCTCCCGCAGCCTGCCCCGTCAGGTAGCAGCCGGGCATCACCCGCACGCTTCCCTGCACGGAGCGGTCCGTGGAGATGCACCGTCCCGCGACGAGCACGTTGTCGAGATCGGAGGGACACAGGCAGCGGTAGGGAATTCCGTACGATTCACCGGGTCCGAGCCGCCACCGCGAGCGGAACTCCTCCTCGAATTCTTCGTAGTCGTCGGCGCTGTTCGTCGAGCGATGGATGTCGATGGGGTAGTTGTACCGCCCGATCTCGTCGGGGAAGACCGCGCGACGCTCGAAATCGTCGACGGTGAGTTCGTAGTCTCCCATGACGCGGCGGGTCTCACGCACACCCATCAGGCTACCAGTCGCGGCGAGTTCGGCGTTCTCGAATCCGGGCACATACTTCCTGTAGAAGCCGATGTATTCCTGCGCGAGCAGCCGCCCCTCGATATACGCGGCGGTGAGGTCTTCGTCGGATACGCCGGACGACCCGTACACGTGCCCGACGTTCGCCCCGCCAACGGTATCGGTCTGACGCCATATGCCGGGGTGGTGCAGATCGGGCGTGCGGAAGTGGCCGTCGGCGACGGCGCGATCGAGAGCGTCCTGACGCCGTGATCCGCTGTCCTGCGCCCATTCGGTTGAGTAGCGCGCCCAATCGACGTTGGCGAATACCGAGCAGAGCGTCATGCCCTGCGTATCGCCGCGCTCGTCGCCGAGTTCGGTGCGTCCGCCCGCCAGCCAACAGAGTTGCGCGTCGCCGGTGCAGTCGACATAAACGCTCGCCATTGCGGCGTACACGCCCTCCTTGCTGCTGACGACGGCGCAATGGACGCTCCCACCGTCGGAGACGACGTCCACGAGCGCCGTGGCGAATCGGAGCCGGATGCCCGCTTCGGCCACCATCGCGTCGTATACCCGCTTGAGCGCCTCGGGCTGGAACGGAATCCCTTGCCAGTCTTCGGGGTGATCGCGGCGTACCTGTGCACCGGGGAACAATCCGCCCGCGTCGGCGAGACGCTCGATCACCTCCATGCCGATGCCACCGACGAGGATGTTGACGCTGTCGGTGAACGTGCAGAAACCGGGAACCAGACCGGAGGTGCCCATGCCGCCGAGGCAGCCGGTCTGCTCCACCAGGAGCACACTCGCGCCGCCACGCGCGGCGGCGACCGCCGCCGCCACTCCGGCCGGACCTCCGCCGAGAACGCACACGTCCACGCGGTGACGAACGGGAAGATCCTTCGAGTAGCGAATGGTATCGTCCGACATGTGTCGCTCCTTCGTGTCAGCCGTCGAGGTCGATTAGTACGCATGCACCGCCGGATCGTCTCCACTGGAGTACTGCGTGACCGAATACGGGTCTGGATGCACGAAATCCGCCAGTTCGAACGTATATTATGAACGCACACGAGCATAGGGCGATTCATCAATGCTACTGCCAGTGCGCGAATCGCCCAACCACCGGTATTCGTACTCCGAGTAGGGGCACCGAACTCCCAAGTGACGGCGAACGGGTGGGTTTCTTTCGAGAAACCCACGGCGAGGTGTAACACTTTCACAACGCCATTCGTCCTACTAAGTGAGCAGCGGAGAACAGACAAAACAGCGATAGCAGATACATGACATAGGGAGGTCAACATGTCAAACGCACTTCTGAACGCAACGATAGCGGTCGCGATGACCGCCGCCGGCCTCGTAGCCGCGTTTACGTCTACGGGTAAGACAAATCGTACGGAATTCGGCGATATCCCGGCGATCACGGTCTATGCCGACAGGATTTCCATTACCGAGCAGGGCGACATCCCCGACCTCGTCGTAGTGGCGGACCGATTCGGCGCAGCGACCGAGGGAGTCGAGATCAGCTACTCGGAGGCAACGGCGGACATCCCCGATCTGACGATCACCGTTCCGCGTAGCGACGCCTCGACCCGCATGGTTACGGCGGACTCGAACAGGAGCGGATCCTGACCGGGAAACGCCCGGCGTCGCCGGGGAAGGCGACGAAGGGCTCACGCAGACACAAAGACGGCGTGTCGGAAAACTACACCGGCGCGCCGTTCGTCTGTACGGGAGTCACGATTTGCGTTGAAGGAGTTCGATGAGCGGGCGATCGGCATCGGGAAGGTCGAGTGTATCGAGCTCGGCGGAGGTGACCCAGGCGATCTCCTGCACGCCCAACGCCCGGAGCGTGCCATCGGCGATGTCGGCCCGGTAGAAGCTGATCCTCACCGAGCGCGGCGGACGCCCGTCCCGCGCGGGGTATGAGTGCTCCACGACGGTGAGCGGCGCTCCAACGACCACGCGAACGTCGAGTTCCTCACGCATCTCTCGTACAAGCGCTACTTCATGTGATTCGCCGGGCTCGCGCCTGCCTCCCGGAAACTCCCACATGCCGCCGAGGTGCGCGTCGTCGGGCCGACGAGTGACGAGAATGCGGCCGTCGGAACGGGTCACGACCGCGGCGACGACGTCGAGGGCTCCAGCCGTCATGATCGCTGAGTACATGGATAGAGCGCACCGGCGACAACGGCACCGATGCGCTCGTTTTGTGTCGATGTTACCTGGGACATCCGCTACTCGATGCACCGCCGCAACCGGACGATTGTCCGCAGCCGGACGAGTGGGAGGCGCAGGTCGCGCCCTTGTCGTGCGGGCACTGGGTGCTCGAGGTGTCAGCGGTGGACGAGGCGAAGACGATGCCTGCCGCGACAGCGACGAGTGCTCCTGCGATCCAGCCGAATGTGCGAGTGTCTTTCATGGAATGGCTCTCCAGTGTGCCGGCCCTGAGTCTCTCGAAACGTACGCGCCCCGTGCTATGCGATGCAATATCCTGTCGAACGCTACGGCGCCTGCCCCTCGGCGTCACGGACCTGCTTCCTGAGCGTGCGCGTGGCGTGGTTGACGATCCAGCGCGTCTCGTCCGTCGGCGACTCTCGCAGCCAGCGACTGGTGAGTTCCACCACACAATCCGGATGGGCCCAGCTCGCATCGTTGATCCAGTTCGCTACGGCACGCGCGGCGTATCGGTCGGGATCGGACCGAACTGGCTCGAGGATGGGTAGTCCCGGTGTGGGATCCTCTTTGAGCCGCTCGATGTGCTGCGTCCAGACTCCGCGCGGACGGGAGCCCTCCACGGCGCATCGCCGAACGTGGGGCTCGGGGTCTCTCACCCACTGCGCGAGGAGGATCAGCCCGTAGTCCAGCTCTTCGATGAGGTATGGCCTGAACGACTCCCACGCTGCCTCACGCACCAACATGTGCGGATCGGTCGCGAATCTGCGCGCGCGACGCAGCCGCTCATCCAACGCAAGGGAATCGTCGGCGCGAACCATCGACGCCGCCCACATGCGCACGGCGCCGGAACGGTGCGTGGCCACAGCCTCGAATACGCCGCCGTGCCTGCCGGACTCGCGAGCCGCTCGGTGAAGCTCCGCGCCGATCTTCACGTTGCGCCGGGTGACACCCTCCCCCGCTACGCTGTCAGCGAACACGCCAAGGTCGTCGCGCACACCTGCGAGTCCCACTTCCGGCGCAATCGCCCGCACGAGCTGGGCCATGTCGATGGCGAGCCACTCGGAGAGGGTATGTGCGTCGTCCCGCCCCGCGCTGAGCGAGGCGAGGACATCGGGCGGGATATCGGCGAACCGACTATAGCTCGGGCGGTGGCGCGGGGATGTCACTGGCTCGTCTCGGCTCCCGGCTGCGCGTGACCAGCGTCAGCAAGCGCATCCACAAGCCACTGACGGGGCGGCACGCCGCGCTGTCCATCCGGCGTGTGGTAGACACGGCACGCAAACGCGACCGGGCTTCCGGCGTCGGCTCCGGGCTCGATATCCCGCCCATCCACCTGTATCGTCGGCGAGCCGAGGAACCGCATTTCCATCGCCTGCTCGTGTGACGTTATCTCCACGAAATCGATTGGGACCGGAGTTGATGCCGATTGAGCAACTTCCCTGGCAAGTTGCATCGCGGCTTTCCTGTTCGGGCAGCCCGCGAAAGAGAGCACTCGTATCACGATATCCTCGTCTCGGCGAAGCCGGCGGCGATCCCCGCGGCCATGGCGGAGAGCGCTCCCGCTGTGGTGAACGCCATGAGCCGGCGGCTTGCACGCCACTCGCCGACCGTACACGCGCCGGTACCGCACTCCTCCGCGCCGGAACGTACGCGCCACCAGCCAAGTGCCGTCGCGGCGACAGATGCCGCGCCAAACAGCGCTCGGTACGGCGCGCGGCGAGCGAGCGCGGAAGCCAGCGCGGTCGAGAGTATCGCTACGATGCCGATGACTTTCGTCATGGGATTCCGCCGTTGTTGGGGACAGAATGGAAACGTCACGTTCGGTCAGAGCGGTTCCCGGCGGGGTTGGAGTCGTGAAAGGGTACGCGGGACACGCTGACGAACGGTGGGCCTTCGGTGCCAGAAGTGTGGAGCAAATACCGCCGCAGGATGTTACCACCGCCACGCATAGCCTGCCGTGAACACCACGCGATCACGCCGCAATACCGGTACGAACACATGTATGTAAGCCTTGCCGATTACGAACAGTGGCCCCAGAGGTATGTCGACTCCGGTCCAGTCTGTGCCTCCCTCCAGATAGTAGTGCCCATCCTCACCCAGAATGTGATACCGGTCGTAGTACTGGTAGTATTCCTTCGTGTAGCTAAGCTGAAGACCGCAAGTCAAGGCCACGACGTAGTATGGCGTCGCGATACGATCAATCACGAGAAACAACGTAGTGGCACCCTTTACACGCTCGGTCTCTTTCGCGTCTCGGAAGACCTCGTCAGCCAGTGCGGTGGAAAATTCGTATTTCTCACCGCTCGGACCGTTCAGTGTACCCGAGAGCACGGCAGCGATGCCAATGCCTGGCGTCGCCATGAAATACCCGCTGAAGGCTCCCTGGAACGAATCGCCGATTCCTGCACCGACTCCTATTCCAGCGGACCATAATGGCAACCGCGACGGCTTTCTGACATCACCCCATTTCTGCACGTCCGCATCAGCCGCCGAGGCAAGGAAGGAAGCTGTCGCAGCAATGAGCACAACGGCGAGAGAGGTGCGCATGCCTACCTCCGCGGACAGCAGTCCGTGTGAGAATGGTGGTCGGGCACGGTAGACAGATACAGTCTTGACCAACGAGATTACACTTCTGATATCGCGGAACCAATCAGCGCTGGGGTGCGAATGTAAACGCGGCGACACAAGCGGCTCGGTGAGTGCCAAATCCATCTGCAGCATCGGCAATCCCCTCGGCCAAGTGTGTGAGGGTACCGTAGATGTACTTGGTCCGTTCAGTCCAGGCGAACGCCGTACAGCTCGACGCGGTCCATGTCGACACCTGCGCCCCGGCCGGTACGTGGTCTCAGGTACCGACGGAGCGCCGGGTCGGTGCGCCAGTCCATCGCCCGCCAGTCTCCGGAGCGAGGCCAGTAGCTCGGGTAGAACATGCGCGGCGCGGAGACTCCGAGGACGTGATACTCGATCGTGGTGCCCACGGTTCCATACACCATCCCGCGCCAGAACCCGATGTGGACCGCGCGGCGGCGCTTCTCCCTCAGACCGTACCGTTGCCATGACTCCGAAATCGTCGCTGTTGTGGAATCGGCCGTGCTGATCGCAATCGGCGAGA
The DNA here is from genome assembly GCA_964510105.1 of uncultured bacterium. Lineage (GTDB taxonomy): Bacteria > Latescibacterota > MWCZ01 > MWCZ01 > MWCZ01 > CAZWQW01. The sequence goes on along the minus strand of CAZEAI010000148.1, from coordinate 234 downwards.
ACGCAAACGTCCGCGCCTCACCTGTCGCTGTGGCTCCGGCTGGCGAAAACGGGGCGTCAGCGAGAACCGGCGCAGACGTCAGGACGAGCAGCGCGATTCCGATGAGTCTCACGTCCGACCTCCGAGCGTATCAGATCGGATACCGGCCAATGAGCTTGTCGATACCGGCGTGGAGTCGATGGATGAATCCGGCATCCGGCAGGAACATGAACATGCACTCGCCCGGGATGATCG
>CAZEAI010000147.1:0-11270 GCA_964510105.1 uncultured bacterium | reverse complement strand
GAAGAGTTCGATCCAGTCGGGAAAGTCGCCGTCGGAGTCCGCCACGGTTGCAGTGTTCGATGACTGCACCTCGTTGATGACAAGCGCGCCCAGCGCAGGCGTAGAAAGTAGCGCCGTGACTGCGCCGATTGCCAGCGCTGCGATACCTCGCCCGAAGCGTTCCTTCGTCTGCCTCAGCATCCGGACTGCCTCATCTGACCAGTGTCAGGCGGCGCGCCAGTACGCCATGCCATGTTGCCAGTCGCGCGATGTATACACCGCTTGCCATCGCTCGACCCGCCTCGTCGCGGCCGTCCCATACAGCCGCATGGCGGCCCGCAGCGCGCTCACCGTCGACGAGCGTGCGCACCCAGCGGCCATTCACATCGTAGACGGCCAGACGGACCGCGCCAGCTTCAGGAATGCTGAAACGCAGAGCGGTCCGCGGGTTGAACGGATTCGGTACGTTCGGCGCCAGCATGAATGCCGTCGGCAGGGCGCGCTCGGCGACCTGCGACGGAGAGGCGAACACGGCGGTCATCATGGCCGGACCATCGAGCGTCACTTCCAGCGACGCCGTCGTCGCGGGTTTGGAGCCTGCCCATTCGACGAATTCGTACCCGTCGGCGGGAACTGCCGCGACCGTGATCGGCAGACCGGGGAAGTAGCGCCCGATCCACGGGTACGGCTCGCCGCCATACCCCGCCGCCGCGCCGCTGAACTCAAGTCCATTCACGCGGCCGTGGCCGCCGAGCGGTGGGGTCACGTCAACCGTCAGCGAGGTCTCCGCGCCCAGGCCGAAGTGCGCTCGATAGTGCTCGCGAGCGTACCCGTGTCGCCGAAGCGCGAAGTCGCGCATCACGTCCAGGTGGTCCTCCCAGCGGGACATTGACGAGGGCTCGCCCCATCGCGCGATGTGCTCGGGCATCTCGTCCGATATCTGGTCGGTGAGCGAATCGATCACCGCGCGCATGCGACGATCGGAGAACGCCGTGTTCCTCAGGTCCGAGTACCGGTTGATGAACAGGGCGCGGAAACCGGCATTCTGCAGGAGCTGACGGAGCTGGCTGCTGGTTCCGACGGCCCAGTCCAGCGTGTTGTAGTCCGGCGTGGACGACACTCTGAGCCCGAAGCCGCGTTCGGTATCGTACATCATCCAGCGCCATCGCCCGTCGTGACCGTATGGCGCCTGCGGATCGTAGTCGCTCCGCCTGCGCCACAAGCGAACGTTCTTGTGGGGCCAGTCGGTGTTTCCGGCAACGATCTGAGCCGCGAAGTACGTGGCGTAGTTCTCCAGGTCCATCATCTCGGAGACGTGCTGGTAGGCACTCGCCGCCGCCATCGAACCTGAGCGGATGTAGCTAGTCATGGACTCGTAATGCTGCGCGTCGCCGGACTCCACCTGGGGTCCGGCATCGATCTCCAGCAGATCGACGTTGTCCGGGTCGACGTCGTAGTGTTGCCGGAGGTGGTTCGCGTCGTACCGGTCCCGCAGGAACTGAATGCCCCAGTAGTCGCCGTTGATGAAAACGACGACCGGGCGGTACGACTGCGTGTCAAACCCGAGACCGGCGGAGAGCGTCTGGATCACGGCGTCGCGAATGATCGCGGTGAAGATGTCGCTGGACGCGGTTCGCAGCAGGATCGTCTTGAATCGATCGACCGTCTTCTCGGGGAAGAAACGGTGCTCGAACCAGTCCCGACCGTATCTTGAGCGCGCGTGGAGCCGGAGCGACTTCTGGTGGTACTCCCGCGCGTAGTTCCCGTTGACTCTCATGCCCGCGTCCTGCGACACCGCGAGCGTGCCGCCGTCCTCGAGGAACTCAACGTGAACCGGTCGCTCCCACTCGTCGCCGCGTTGCTGGAAGTTCGCCGCAAGTGTCAGGTGGGTGTTGCTGATCGCCGCGGCGGGGCCGGGTACGTAGATGCCGGAGTCCGGCGCGAACAGATGCCCCGAATCCGTCGCAAGCGAGAGCACGGGGAGCGTGTAGCGCGAATCGGCGAGCGGCGTGACAAAGAACGTGGCTGTCGCGGCATCACTGGGCAGGTGTCCCGCCCGGTACGCTCGCGCGCGCACAACTGTGCCCCGGAAGACATCCGCCTGAGGGACGTGGAACGGATGGAACGACGTCGTCGTGCGGACGAGGATGCCGCCCGAAGCCGGGCCCGTCCTGTCGACGATCGTCAGCGGCCCGGCATAGACCGCCGAGCTGTCGTTCGGCTCGGAGCCGTCCAGCGTGTATCTGAGCGTTTCTCCGGGATCGCGAGGGAGTAGCGCAAGCTCGAACGAAGCGGGGTAGAATCCCGCCGCATGGGAGAACGACGGCTTCCCGAGCATCGCCTGGTATCCCGCCGTCGTATTCCGAGCACCGGGCGTCGGTTCGTTGAAGAACAGCCAGTTGTCCGCTCCATCGGGTTTTCGACCGAACGACGCGTCGGTAGGGATCGCGACCCCGGGTACGCGTTGGATGGAGAGAGCATCCGGCGTCGTCAGGTAGATGTCTTCGCCGTCGGACTTCAGCTTGAATCGAGCGTGGATTTCGCCGTTGGCGTACACCGTATCCTTGTCCGATGCCCATACGACGAGGAGGCCGCCGGGTGGGATATTCCGCGCCGGCAGCGTGAGCAGGAAGTAGTCATTGGGATCGTCGCTCAGGCCGTATCCGCCGGCGTTGACCGCGGTATCGCCTGCGTTGAACAGCTCGATCCAGTCAGGATAGTCGCCGTCGGAGTCCGCCACCGTCGCGACATTCGACGACTGCACCTCGTTGATCACAAGCGCGCCGAACGCGGGCGTACCCGTTAGCGACAGCGAAGCGCCGACCGCGAGCGTCGCCAGACAATGGCGCATCCGAGAGCGTCTGGCATGCACCGGCATCCGGTTGAGCCTCACCTGACCAGTGTCAGGCGTCGCGTCAGCGCGCCGTTTCGAGTCGTCAATCGTGAGATGTACACTCCGCTCGCCATTGCGCGACCTGCGTCGTCGCGCCCGTCCCAGATGACAACGTGGCGGCCTGCTGTCCGGTGGCCATCCACGAGCGTGCGCACCCAGCGGCCGTTGACATCGTAAACGGCTAGACGAACCGCGCCCGCTTCAGCGATGCTGAACCGCAGCGTCGTCGCGGGATTGAATGGATTCGGCGCATTCGGAGCGAGGGCGTAGACGGGCTGACTGGCGGACGCGGCAACCGAGCTCGGCGAGTCCGTGAACACTGCCGTCACGTTCAGGTTCCCCATCACGGTGACGGTCACGGAATCGCTGGAGGCGCTGGTGGCCGCGTTCGTGCCTTCGAGGCCCGACCATCCGGCGAAGTAGTAACCGGGCTTCGGTTGCGCGACGAGATCGATGGGGCGACCGAAGAGATAGTCGCCGGTCCACGGGTAGACGCCGCCGCTTGTGTCCGGAACGACGCCCGGCGTACTCGGATCGATGAGCACGGAGTTGACTTTGACGACCCCGCGTTGCTCATCGGATACGTCGATCTCCACCGGGACCGGCCTCCCGCCGAAGAAGCTGCCCAGATGCCCCCACTGAACCTCCGGACGCTCCCTGGCGAAGTTGCGCATCGTCTCCACTTCCTGTACCCACGCGTCGACGGACTCCTGTTGGCTCCATCTCGCAACGTGTTCTTCGATCTCCGGTGCGATCACGGCAGCCATCTCGTCGATCCGCGGGAGCACCCACGCAGGCCGGAAGACCGTATTGAGCAGGTCCGCGAACCGGTTCACAAATGCCTTCCGAAACGCGGCGTTCGCTACCAGGGCGTCGAGCAGGATCGACGTCGGTCGGTAGTCGGACGGGTTCCTGGTCGCGGCCTGAAGCGTGTTGTGATCGATGCCCCACCCCGGGTCGTTGTGCGGATCTCCATCGAATCCATAGTCCGTGTCAAACATGAGCCAGCGCCACCTGCCGTCATGGCCATATGGCGCGTCCGGTTCGTAGGCATCGGTCCTGAGTCGCCAGCACTTGATGTTGTTCGCGCCCCAGTCGGTGTCCGCGATGTATATGTGGAATATGTGGTAGTCGATGAAGTTGTCGACGTCCATCAGCGTCTCGATGTACTCGTACTGCTGAGGTAACGCCATGTTGTACCGCTGGACGTAGTCCACCATGGCGTCGTAGTGGTTGGCGTCGCCGGACGCGATCGACGGCCTGAAGCGCCACTCCAGCAGGTCCAGGTCATCTGCATCCACTCCGTAGGCGATCTCCAGGTGCGTCTCGTCGAAGCGGTCCCTGATATTGTGGATCCCCCAGTACTCGCCGTTCAGGAACACGACCACCGGCCGCCAGCCCTGCGTGGAAAGGTCCGTGGCCTCGGCGAGGTTGTGTACCAAGCCGTCCCGAAAGACGGTGATCGTACGGCCGGGACCCTCCTGGCGCAGGAGGATCTGCTCATAGTGAGTGAGATTCCTCTCCGGGAAGAAGCGGTAATCGAACCCGTTCGACCCACCCCGCGAGTAGAGCCGGAGCGACTTGCACGCAGCCCGTCTCATCCACCCGCCGTGCGTCCGGATTCCGGCTTCGGAGGTGAAGCCGGGCGCGCCGCCGGCTTCGAAGAACTCCACATGCACGGGACGCTCCCACTGGCTCCCCCTCTGCCAGAAGTTCGCACAGTAGAACTGCTTGTTGTCGCACGTGCCCGGCACCCAGTACGTCCACCCGTCGCCGGGAACGTAGATGCCGATGTCGTCCCTGAAGAAGTTGTCCGCGTCGGTTGTGAGGGAGACGACAGGGAGCGTGTAGCGCGTCAGCATGTTCTCGTCGACGAAATACGTCTTCGTGACCGTCGGGCTTTCGTGAATCCCGTCCCTGACCGCCTTGGCTCGTACACACGTTGCCTTGAATACGTCGCCCACCGGTGGTTCCCAGTTCCCCCCCAGGACATGGTCGGGGGCAATGTCGCTGGTCAGGACCGTCGAGATGTCGTTGGGGTCGCCTGCTCTGCTCGCCACAGCGATGGGCGCGGCGTACACGAGCGAAGAATCCGTCGGCTCGGAGCCGTCCAGCGTGTAGTAGATCGTCGCCGCCGTGTCCGCCGCCGTCATCACGAGGTCGAACGGTGCGGAGTGGAATCCCGCTGCGTGGGAGAACGCAGGCGCGGCCAGGTCCAGGAGATGCGGTGGCGACGTGTTGCTCGCCCCCGGCGAGGGGGTATCGAAGAAATACCACTCGTCGCCACCGTCCGGGAGCCGACCGTACGACACGTCTGTCGCGATGCTCACCGGATGCAGTTCCTCGATCCGCGGGCCGTCCGGGTGGGTGAGCAGGATCTCCTCGCCTTCAGCCTTGATCCTGAAATCGGTGTGCAGCGCTCCCCCGACGTCGATGCTGTCCTTGCCTGACGCCCAGACGAGCAGATAGCGGCCCGGCCCAAGCGAAACCGATGGGAAACGCCACCGGAATGGTTCCAAGTAGTCGTCCGACAGTCCGTACCCAACGAGAGCGATCGTGTCGACACCGGCATTGTACAGTTCGATCCAGTCCGCGTACTCGCCGCTTCCATCAGCTGTGGTCGTGGCGTTCGACGACATGATCTCGTTGATAACGAGCGCGCCCGACGCGGTCGCGGCTGACGCTGCGAGGATCAGGATGGTCAACAACACAGTGAGGCGACAGATACGGCAGAATTCCATGGCGTGCCTCCAGAGAGCTTACCCCGCGCTCTCGTCGTAGAGCAGGTTCACACCGCTCACGCCCTCGACTGCTCGGAGCGCTTCCAGCGCGGCGTGCACGTCCCCGCGTCGGCGGATGTGTACGTAGTACGCGAGCTGCACCGGTTGGCCCGGCTCCCCGGACGCTGCGTTCACCAGGTGGAACCGAGAGAAATGCCGTTCGAGCACCTTCAGGTGCGGGGGCGGACCGTCCGACGGAACGTGGGAGAATTGCAGCACATACTCCCGCCTACCCGTTCCCGGCAGGTGAACGTGAGCGAGCGCCACCATCACGCTGCCGACGAATATCGTGCCAAAGATCGCCACGCGCGACAGTCCGACCCCTGCCGCCATGCCGATGGTCAGGCTGAAGAAGATGAAGATGATATCCTGCACGTCCTTCACGGCGGTGCGGAACCGGATGATGGACATGGCGCCGACCAGGCCGAATGCGCGAGCGAGGTTGTTGCCGATCACCATGATGACGATGGTCGTGATCATCGCCAGCGCGACGAGGCTGTTCAGGAATGTGCGCGAGCGGGTGAACCGTCCGGTCGCTCCCACGTAGAACACCGCGATGAGCAGGCCGCACAGGAGAGCGACCAGCAGATTTCTCAGCACGTCCGTCGTGGAGACGGTGAACGTCAGAAGTCCTTCCAGACCCAGGGCATCGCTCATTCCACGGCATCCCGTTCTGTTGGCGCCACGCGACGCATCGTCCGGTCTCTCCAGTCGGGAGACGCGACGCCGACGGCATCCAGCCCCTGCGTGTATTTCGAGAGGGCCTCCCGTTCATAGCCGAATCGATCCACCATCGCAGCCAGCCACGGCGGCATCTGTCTCGGGAACTTGGCCTCCAGCACGGCATGGCCGGGAAACACGTCGCGCATGGATCGGGGCTCGTACAGGTCTCCGATCTCCGGTTGCGCCGCGCTCCGTACGTCCCTGTCGATGGTGAGCCGGAGCGGCAGGCCAGACTGGGCGGTGAACGCCTCACGAACGTAGCGAACAAGGAGCACCGGTCGCATCGAGTATTTCCGCACGTTGTACATGAACGCCCGGGCGCCATCGCGGTCCGGCGAATCGGCGGAGTCCATCCCGTCGACGTCGCCGGTGTGCAGCAGGTGCTCAACGTGCCGGTAGATCAGACGCGCGCGTGTTTTCGACACGAACATGTCGTCCTTGCGTTTGATCTCGAGAAAGACCCGAGCGTCCTCCCCGCCATCGTCGTAGCCGCGTATTCGCACCTTCCGGCGGTTCATGATACCCGCCAGTTTCTCGTGGTAGCAGTCGAACCCGGAGGTGTCGAAGTAGATGCTATGCACGACGTAGGATCCGCTGGGGCGGGCGTGCTCGTCCAGTTCCACGTAGCGCTCCACCTCGCGCCGGACACGGTCGACGTCGGATTCCGGAATGAGAAATTTCAGCTCGTACCGATTCATGTTTCCTCGCTGCTCGCTCAGTTCCCGGTGAGTAGCCGCACCACGTATTCAAGCGGATGCAGGCGCGCGGTTTCTACCTCGCACTCCACGATCATGCCGATGGGGAGGGCGTACGAGTCTACGATGCCGACGACCTCGACGTACTGCCGCCCGTTGACGGTTGTCATCGTGGTGCCGACGTGATGCACTAGCGCCGTAACCGACTCGGCCACTCCAGCCGCATCGATGGTAATCGTCGCGCCGGGCACCACATCTCCCGCCCGATCATACGGCACCGGCAGGTTCACCACGCACTGACCGGCGCTCTCGAGCCTGGCTAGATCGCCCGGCTGCGCCCCGGTTCCAATACGTCCGCTGAACGGCGCCACGATCACGGAGTCGGCCATGCGCTCGCGGGCCTCGTTCGCCTGCCGCCGGAGTCCGCGGACGACGGCCCGACGCCATTCGAGCTCTTCTTCCTTCACGCCTGACTGGGACGCCGCAAGATTCGCTTGCGCCCGCTCTCGCCTGATCTCCGCTGTCCGGAGGTCGCTGAGCGCCTCGTCAAGCTCGGTCTGAGCCGCCAGACCTCGATTCACCAGAGAGCGCAGACGCTCTACCTGCCGCGCCCCGAACTCGGCTCGTTCGTCCGCTCGATCCACGCTGAGCTGAGCCGCCCTGATCACCGACTCCCGTTCCCCCGATTCGTACGCCCGCAGGCTCGCCACCGCCGCGGAGAGTTCCGAGTCCAACTCCAGCCATCGCGTGCGCGCACCCGCTGAATGTACGACGGCGATCGTGTCCCGCTCCGCGATGTCCGCGCCGGGGAAGATATCTGGATGGAGGGCAATCCTGATGCGATCTCCCCGACCGAAGACCACCAGGTCGGCGCAGTGTGTGCCGCCACGGAGGTTATTCCGCCGCGTCGCGACCAGCGGCCCGTTTGTCGCCGTGGAGAGGGTCCACGCCTCACGTGGGAGGACTCGACCTCGGGCGTGCACGGTGACCGGCAGGTCTATCGGCAGGAGCAGGAGAGCCGCGATAGCCACGGCGGCTGCAACCGCGATGGGCGTGGTACGTGCTCGTGGCAACCCGGCCTCCTTGTCCGATCGTAGCATGCAGGGATATCAGTGCGACCAGACGACACTGCGCGCGGGGGGGCTCACGAACCGAATGTACGCCGTCGGCGCGACGGGGGCCATCCGCGACCGAGTTCACCGGCGGGCGCAGTGTCGTCTGGTCGCGCCGTCGGGAGCCGCGGCATGGTGCGATGCGGAATGCTGTCGATTGCTTTCCAGCGAACGGAGTCCTCAGCCCGGTGGGGCGGACATTTCTGCCTGCCATCGCTGAGCGTCCGCCCAGCGCCGCTTGCTCGACGGACTCCCGCGCCGTGGCTTCCGTCGCGGCGCCCCAGAGCGTAACATAGTCTGGCAGAGATTTCGAGACCAGGCCATCCGGCGGCCGCCGAGCCAGGCATCATCCGAGATACACGGCAACGACACAGGGAGTATGCATACCATGGAACAGAGGCAGCTTGGCAAGAGTGACGTGAAGGTCCCGCCGGTAGTATTCGGCGCGTGGGCCATCGGCGGATGGATGTGGGGCGGCACCGACGACGACGACGCGATCGCGGCGATCCACGCGGCCATCGACGCCGGGATGAACGCCATCGATACGGCGCCCGTTTACGGCTACGGTCACAGCGAGGAGATCGTCGGCAAAGCCATCAAGGGACGTCGCGACGAGGTTGTCATCGCGACCAAGTGCGGTTTGCGCTGGGACCGCGACGACGGCGAGTTCTTCTTCAATTCCAAGGACGACGACGGCAACGATACCGCGATATACCGTGTCCTGAAGGCCGACTCGATCGTCGAGGAGTGCGAGCGCAGCCTCAAGCGCCTCGGCATCGACGTCATAGACATCTACCAGTGCCACTGGCCCGACAACACGACGCCCGTCGAGGAGACGTGGGAGGCCATGACGAAGCTTGTCGACGACGGCAAGATTCGCGCGGCCGGCGTGAGCAATTTCACGACCGAAAGCATGCAGACGTGCATGGACATCGGGCTGGTGGCCAGCAATCAGCCGCCGTACAGCCTGCTCCTCAGGAAGATCGAGGACGATGTCCTTCCGTTCTGCCTCAGCAACGACATCGGCACTCTGGCCTACAGCCCGCTGCAGAACGGCATACTCACCGGCAAGGTGACGATGGACCGCGCGTTCCCGGAGGACGACCTTCGCTCGCGCGCGCCATGGTACCAGCCGCAGAACCGCCGCCGCGTACTCGACGCGCTCGACACGATCAAGCCCATCGCCGACGGCTACGGAGTGACGCTCGGGCAGTTAGTCATCAACTGGACAATCGGCGAGCCGGGGGTGACGGTGGCGCTGGTCGGTGCTCGCAACCCGGCGCAGGCGAAAGAGAACGCCGCCGCTGCGGAGTTCACGCTGACAAGTGACGAGAGAGCGACGATCAGGAAGACGTTCGAGGACTTGGGCGACCCGCAGTAGCGTGATGCGTACTGGTGCCGAGAGCGATCGACCGGCGTTACGGGATGGTTGTGTTACTCCAGCGGCGGAGCCAGTGGCCGTTGAGGCGACCGTTCACCCAGTCGTTCGGGCGTGCCGAGTCCGTTGCGCTCAAAGACGGGGTAGCCATTGAGGTGAGGGACCGCATGAACGTTCGAGAACAGATCAGGAAGCTCACGCCTGAGCGCTTTGAGGAGTTGTGTTGGGAACTACTTCGGCTGGACGGGTTCACGAACGTCATTCTTAACGCCAAGGGAGCTGACGACGGGTGTGACCTGACGGCAGACAAGAGCTATCCCATCGCCCACGGTCGAGTACACCTCATCTCGTGGCTTGGCCAGTGCAAGCATACTAGCAGCGACCGAGCTTTGTCCGCCGATGTTGTGAAGGGTATCCTCCACAATTTCGAGACTCAAGACGATCATCAGGGCCTCATCATCATCACCAACGCCAAGCTGTCGGCAGGCGCGCTCAAACGCATGAGCGACCTGCGGATATTCCGGCATCGTCCTGTGATCCATTGGGATATGACGGTGATCGAAGAGTTCTTCGACACGCATCCGTTTCTGATAGACAAGTTTGGACTGGACATCCCATCACAGACCCTTGTTGGTGCTGGCGATCTCCGGGTGTTGATCCTGAGCGACGGGTCCGTGTTCGCGTACCAAGTGTTCGACCTTCTGAGGAAGCACGGCTTCGACGTCAGAGAGACACGACTTCACCAATTCGGAGCCAACGCTCTGTCTTCGTCGCCGTACGATCTAGCAGGATCTTTTGACCTGGCTTTCGTCTTCCTCGCCGAGCTATATTGGGCACCCATCGAGCATCAAGTGATAGATGGCATAAGAGCAAGCATAAAAAGTGGTTTGAAGGCAGTATTCACTCCCTTCTGCGCGTGGAGTGTCGGCTCTCGGCTGAATCCGTCGCTGGATGAGCTTCTGCCCGTCCGCGTAAGAGAGGCCTCAGTAGACATGTTCCGACTGCTCTCGCCAGATCCACCTGATAGGGATCGTAAGTTCGATTTGCCTGCCTACAGTGGCACATTCATCGAGAATCAGCTAGTCTCTTTCGCCGTTGAGGAAGGAAGCGTGTCACGTGGCTCCGCTTCCGGTACCATTCGGAGCACTTTCGAGTTTCTCGAAGCGAAGCGGGACGCCTCTGTTCTGGTGAGAGATTCGGAGGGGAACCCGCTGCTGGTAGTGGGTGATCGCGGGCGAGGTCGAACTGCATATTTCAACATGTGCGCACACAACTGCCTCACACCGTTTCCGATGAAGAGCCCGCTTGAGGGCAACGAGGGCCTGTCGCGTCTGCCGGCGGAATTCGCGTTGTCGTTCGGCAACGGATGATTCGGCCACGGTTGCGCTGGCTCGCGACCGTCACCAGTCTTGGCGACGGTTCCTGACTGTGTTACGCCAGGTTTCGATGTTTCCCGGTTCCGTAGCTAGACTCCCGGCGACTCGGGGCAAGCACGCTTCTCTATTCGTCGAGCGACCAGCGCACGACCCCCATGTGGTACCGCGCGTGCGCCGGTACGCCACTGCTGTAGTACGCGGTGACGATGGTCCCGTCGGCCGTCTGAACGCTGGACGGATAGCCCACGTCGAGTGCGCCCTCCAGATCCACGAGGAACCGCGTCTCCCACCAGCTTTCGCCGTCGTCGTCGCTGATCCTCGCACCGACGCCGCG
>CAZEAI010000146.1:0-11361 GCA_964510105.1 uncultured bacterium | reverse complement strand
ATTACACCACATACAGGACATCCCCGCGACGCCCTACGCGAGGATCTACACTCCCGCGCTGGCATATGCGTTCCTGCGCGGGGCGCGCCTCGGTATTCTCGACGAGTCGTTCCACGAGGCCGGCCTGCGAGCGTGGGATGCCGTCAAGCAGCACGTGTTCGCTGGGGGAAACCTCGGCGGAGATTGCGGGACGCCGCAATCCAAGCACTTCGAGTACTACCTGCTCCAGTACGTAACCCACGACTACCACGCGGTTCGCGACAAGTCGTTCTGGCAGCTTCACCCGGCGAACGAGGTGCTGCGCGCCTCCGTCGAAATGTAGCGGCGTTTACTCGCCCAACCCGAACACCTCCGCCGCGTTCCCCCACGCGACCTTGCCGCGTTCGGCGTCATCCAGCGGTAGAGTCTCCAGCTTCACCAGCGCGCTGCCCGCGTACGACAACGGCATGTGCGTCCCGAACATCAGGTGTCCCTCACCCCCGCTCCCGAAGAATCCGTCCGCGGGGTTCGCGTGGTCGCGCGTCCAGTGCAGACCGTAGAGGAACTCCGTCAGCGACGTGTCGACGAACCAGCGACGCTCGCGCAGCTCCGCTCGCGTCCACAGCGCCGACCCTATGAAGCCGCGCGCGTTCGGCACGATGATCGTCGCGTCGGGCACCGCTTCGACGAGATTCGCCACGTCGTTCAGGGAGATCGATTCGCCGGGATCCATCCAATGGTGCTCCCGCTCGTCCTCCATCCTGAACGGGATCGACACGGGCAGGGAGCGCTCGGCACATGCCGAAACCACCGCACGGGCTTCGGCGCCATCCACGTCGAAGCCGTGATATACCGGGAAGAGCCTGACGCCGCGCATCCCGAACTCCTCGTGACACGCCCGCAGATCGCGTTCCCATCCGGGGCTATGCGGGTTGATGGTCGCCATCGGTAGCAGGCGCTCCACGTACGGACCGACCGCCTCCGCGAGTTGCTCGTTCGCGAGCCGCGGATGACGGTGGAACGCAGCATGGATCGGCGACACCGCCGCCGCGGCGATACCTCCAACGTCCATGCGGGTCACCAGGCTCTCGGGAGTCGAGTCCTTCAGCGCGCGGAATGGCCACTCGCCGATCCAGGCGTTCACGTCGAATGTCTTCACTGCGCTGCCTCCTGTCGGTTCTCCGCCAGCGGAAGCGCGCTCTGCGCGGCGAGGATTCGCTTCGCGTTACCGAAAAGGATGAATTCGCGATCCTGCTCGGAGATATCCGCGTCGAGCACTTTTCCGACGCAGCCCGTCATCGTCCCATCGGTTCCGAACAGCACTCGCTCGGCGCCGAGTTCGCGGACGGCGAACTCCACCTGGCAGTCGTCGAGATTGCTGCCACTCGCATCGGCGTAGACGTTCGGGGCATCGCGCATGGCACGGACGGTCCACTCCCAGTCCCCGCCGCCGCCGATGTGCGCGTGGATGAGAATCGCTTCGGGATACCGCTTGCCAGCCTCGGCGAAGTGCGCGCCGTTGGAGATGAGCGGCTGCTTCGAAAGATGCTCCGGCGACGTGGGATAGCCCGCGTGCATGAGAATCGGCACACCACGATCGATGCACTTCTCGATCACGGGCCACTGCACCGGGTCGCTCATGGTGTACTGGTGGTACAGCTTGACGCCGATCATCCCGGCGTCGAGGCAACGGTCTATCTCGTCGAGCGCTGCCTGGTAGTGGCCGGGAATCACGAAGCACATGCCGCGTATGCGATTGGGATGGCGAGCCATCGCACGCAAGGTCGTGTCGTTGTGTGCACGCACCTCGTCCGGATCGCCCATGCGAAATGGAATTATGGAGAACGTCCAGAACTCGGTGATCCCCAGGAGGTCGCCGGTCTCGACGAGGTGATCCGCCGAACGCGATTCGTCGTCCGGATCGTCCATGTGGAATACGTGCGAGTGAACATCGATCTTCGGACGTCGTATGCCCGCTTCGAGTTCACTGCCAATCTGGCGAACCATGCCCGCTCCCCTTCTCCATGCCGCGACGGTCATCGGCGACGCCGAGCGCGCCACCACACTGGGAATATGGCTAGAACAGGACTCCGGAGACAGTATCCGACCCATGCGTATCCGGTTGTGCCGGTACGCTGTTCATAGGTATTCTTATGGATCGTTCCCGCAGCTTCGCGAGCAGTTCATCAGAGAACGCCGAGGAGCAGAGCGGCTATTCGTAATCCCCGCCCGAGGCAGCGAATGCAGGATCGCGCACAGGACACGATAGACACCCGACCCGATACCTCAACCAGCGCGCTGCCCGACGCGGACATCGAGCGCATCGACAGCGAGGCCGGCCTCAGCAAGATCACCCTCCGCAGCGTCGTTGTCGGGCTGATCGTGTGTTCACTTCTCAGCGTGATTGTTCCGCTTTCGGAGTTCGTCGTCGGCGCATCGCGCCTGAACCTCTCCCAACTTCCCGTCGCCGCAATGGGGATGTTCTTCGGCCTCGTGCTCCTGAACTCACTCGTGGGTCGAGTATCGCGCCGCGCCATGTTCTCCCCGGCTGAGATGATCGTGGTGTTCGTCATGGCGTTCATGGCGACGATCATGGCGTCGTCGGATATGCTCAACTGGCCGATGGGCGTCATGGGCGCGCCCTATTACTTCGCCACGCCGGAGAATCGGTGGATTGATGATGTCTGGCCCCATGTACGGCAGTGGGCGGTAGTTCGCGGGCCGCGTGAGGAGCTTCGCTGGGCGTTCGTGGGAGCACCGAGCGCCGCTGCGATACCGTGGAGCATCTGGTATCTGCCAATGTTCTGGTGGGCCTCATTCATCGGCGCGGTCGGGTTTGCGTCGATCTGTCTCGCCGCGCTCCTTCGCAAGCAGTGGGTCGACCACGAGCGGCTGCCGTTCCCGTTGGCGCAGGTTCCGCTGGACATCATGAGCGATCCGGGCGGCCGGTCGAATCTGCCGGCCATGCTCCGCAAGCGCGCATTCTGGGCCGGAGCGGCGGTGCCACTGTTCATCGTGTTGTTCAACATCATCAGCTATTTCGAGCCGCAGTTCCCGCAGATCCCGCTCATGCGCGGAGTGAATCTCCGATTCGGCGGCGGGTTCCCCGACTACCAGATGCGCCTGAATTTCTACGTGCTCGGGTTCGCGTATCTCGTCAACACGAACGTGCTGTTCAGTGTATGGTTCTGGAACATCCTCGTCTCCTTCGAGAGCGGCTTCGCGAACCGTATCGGCTTCACCCTCGGCGAACGCGGCGACCCGTACTCCTCGCGCGACGCGCTGACGGGGTGGCAGGGCTTCGGCGCTTTCATCGTATTCGTCTTCGTGAGCCTGTGGATGGCCCGCGACCACCTGCGCCACGTCTGGAACGTTGTCCGCGGCAACATCGCGGCCGACGACGAGCGCGAGCTGCTGCCATACCGATGGGCCTTGCTCGGGCTATTCGCGGCGACACTCTACATGTTCGGCTTCATGACGTCGCTGGGCATGCGCTGGGAGATGGCGGTGGTGTACCTGTTTGGAGCGTTCGTCGCGTTCCTGGGCACCGCGCGTGTGGTTGCGCAGACCGGCATCGTCTACATGCAAAGCCCGCTGACCCCAACGATGTTTACATTCGCCACGTTCGGCACGACGGGAGTGCCCATCCCTGAGATTGTCGGGATGATCGGCACGTATTCGCTCGTGGTGAACGGTCGCGCGCCGTTGATTCCGGCTATCTTCCACGGCGCTTTTCTCGGCGGCAGGCTCCGTCGACAAGGCCGGAGGATGTTCGTCGTCATCGCGATTGGATTGACGGCAGCGTTCTTCGTCGGGGCGGTGTACTACCTGTGGGTCAGCTACCGTCACGGCGCTACGACGTTCCGATCCGTCCCGTGGTCGTTCCACGGCCATCAGATCTACGACACGATCATAAAGAAGATGCAGGCCCGGGCCGACGCGGACCTCGGGCGCTGGGCCGCGCTTGGCGTCGGAGGACTGATCATGTCGGCACTGACGTTCGTGCAGTACCGATTCCCAGGCTGGCCGATACACCCGATAGGCTTCCCCATCGCCGGGGCGAACATGCTGAATCGCATTGCGTTTACGATCTTCATCGTGTGGATCGTGAAGGTCGTCCTGCTTCGCATCGGCGGCGTGGGCGCCTACGAGCGCGGCAAGCCCGTGTTCATCGGCGTAGCGGCCGGGTACGCGATCGCGGTGATGATCAGCTTCGCGGTGGATCTGCTCTTCTTCTCCGGTGCCGGGCACTCGATCCACGGCTGGTAGCCGCGTGGTCAGCGGACGTGTTCTCAACACGGCAACGGGAATCGGAATCGCGGGAGTCTGCGTCTCCGACGGCGAACATGTCGTCCTGACCGACGAGTGCGGCGAGTACCACCTCGACGCGATGCCCACCTCGCACCCGTTCATCGTGGTTACCGCCCCATCGGGATATCGCCCTGCGCCGACCTCGTGGGTTCCCACCGCGCAAGCGTCGACTGCGGGCTGCGATTTCCTGTTGGAGCCCGCGCCGGAACGCGCCGCTGGATCGTTCTCGTTCGCGCAGATCACCGACCTGCACGTCGAGGCGGAATCTCCGAAGCTCACGTCTCGCCAGACGCTCGCGGCGGATCTTGCGACGCTTGTCGAACAGGCTGGCCCGGCATTCATCGTCGCGAGCGGCGACCTCACGCAGACCGGCGCGGTCGACCAACTCGAAGCGTGCCGCGACGGGCTCTACTCCACCAGCGTCCCCGTGTTTCCCATGTTCGGCGGCCACGACGGCAACTCCGAGCGATACGCGGGCGACGGCGATGGCGCGGCGACGTACGCCCGCAACTACGAGCGCGTCCTCGGTCCAGTCGGCCGGAGCATTATCTGGGGCGACCTTCACGTGGTCTTCCTTACGAACGAGGAGATGCTGTTCCTCTCCGCGCAGGATCGCATGCGGCTCGTCGCATGGCTCAGCACGATCTTACGGGTCCATCGAGATATGCCTCTCGTCGTGGTGACACACGAACCGCCGACGATCGCCTGGCTTGATCAGTTCGCGGGATATGATCTGCGGCTCGTTCTGCACGGACACTGTCACACCGCGACGACGCACACGTGGCGCGGCATCACCGTCGCCGGAACGCCGCCGCTGACGTTCGGCGGGTGCGACCGCTCGCCTCGCGGATACCGGCTTATCACGTGGGACCGGGGCAGCCTGCGACACGAACTGCGCCCGCTCCAGAGCCTGCGTCGCGCTGTTGCCGCCAGCAACTCGGCTGTTAGATGGGAGCGTCGGATCAGCGACATCGCCATCCACGCTCAACCCGTCGTATGTGGCGATGCGGTGTTGCTCTCCCGCGCCGGTGAATCCGATCTCGGCGGTGGAGGCATCATCGCCCTGGCGGCCCTCGACGGCTCGACGCAATGGGATCTCGACCTGGGCGACGGCGTGCGCGGAGAGGCGGCTCGGGGAGACGACACCGGGGCTGCCCAGGCGGCGCCGGGCGTCCTCGCCGCGTTCGACGTCGCGACAGGAGTGCCACGGTGGCGGACTGAGCTACCGGGCTACCCGCGACGGCGCATTCTCTCGTCACCCCTTGTCTCCGGCGACCTCGTCATCGCAGGCGAGCACTTCGGGTACTCAGCGCACGACGCCGACACCGGCCGGCTGCGCTGGCTGACACGACTCGAATGGCGCGACGGAGGTTCGCAGTACTATCAGCCCATCGAGTTTGCTGGACTCATCATCGCTCCCGACTCGCGGACGGCAGTCGTCGCCATGTGCCGCGAGGACGGCACGGTGGTGTGGCGAACGCCGGTGACGCAGCATCACGCGTCGACCGGGCCCGTGGATGTCGGAGACGGCGCGTTCGTCGTAGGGCACACACCGGGAGAGATCGCGTCGCACTCAGCGCGGGACGGGCGCGAACTCTGGCGCCGCTCGCTCGGGGAAGACGCCTACCTGACGGCGGTCGAGGTCTACGGATCGACGATCATGGCGGTACTTTCCACCGGCGCGGTTCAGTGCAGGGAGCGATCCACCGGCGAACTGCGCTGGACGTACCGTTTCGGACCGGACATCGTGGATATGTCGCCCTACACGCGCGGTGGAAGCTCCGCGAGCGCGAAGCCGGTCGTGATCGGCGACAACGTCGTGGCGGCCGGATTCGACGGCGTGATCGTAACGATCAGCGCGGCGGACGGCTCCGAGCGAGCGCGTCTCGACGTCGGGTCACCCGTCACCGGGCTGGCGGCGTACAGCCGCGGCGTCATCGTAGTGATGGCAGACCGAAGTGTGGTCTTGGTAGGCGTCGCAGCCTGAGCGAATGGTTGGAACCATCAGGGGTGCCCCCCCCCGCAAGCGACTGTATGCGGGAGGGGGCGGGGGGCTTGGGGTGCGAAAGCGTCACGTTTCGAGCGTCAGTTACCCGCCCGCGAGAGCTACGCTGTGGCGGGTCCTCGCGACGAGACCACCTGTTCTGACTCAATCGAGTCGAGCTCGTCCTTGAATCGCCGCCACTCGTTTCGCACGCTCATCAGGGCCCGCGTGGTCTGCGAGAATATGCGCAAGCGAGCAGAGGTTTCGAGCACCAGGGATGCCGCATGGAGCCGCTCGAGGCCGAATGTACCGGCACTCCCCTTGAGCCCGTGCGCAAGGAAGTGCAGGCGGCCCATGTCACGCTGATCGTATGCCTCGACACAGTCGGCGATAGCGTGCTCGGTATTCTTGGCGAACGTGTCGACGAATTCGTTCAGGACATCCGCGTCCTCCCCGATCATGTCGAGCAGACGATCTCGGTTGAATACCTGAAGTGCGTTGCCCATGGTGCCCCCCTTTGCGGCCCCGTCATGACATCATCAGCCGGACCGCACCCCGAAAGAATTCGTGGCGGGCCATCATACGGCCACAATAGCCTTGCGCAATAGACGGGCCAATCGGACCAGACTCCCACTCCGAGGGGCGCCAACGGAATGAGGTCATGAATTCATCAGCGATGTTACCGCGTTGGAGGCGTTCGGGCCGTGGCGTCAACACCACAGGCCTGTGGCATCGCCACCACAGGCGTGCGCCTCATACGAGATTCCGGGCGGGGATTTCCCGATCGTCGCCGAACAGGAAGTAGACGTTGTCGTTGTCCACGGCGCGGCCTCGGACGAGATACTGCTTCCGGTCCTCGCGCGGCTGGATGCGCGTCGTCGACGGCACGTAGCGTACTGTCAGCGCGGCGCGACGTCGGATGGAACTGTTCGGCTCGCTGCCGTGGACGAGGTACGAGTCGTGGAACGATGCGTCGCCGCGCCTGAGCACGATGTCCTCGGCAAGCGTCTCGTCGACAACCTCAGGCGGAAGCTCAACGGCGCTCGACATGAGCAGGTCGGCGCGACTCACCGCGCGCTGGCCGAGGTCGCGTTTCTCGCGGTGCGTACCCGGGATCACCTGCATGCAGCCGTTCTCGCGGTCGGCGTCGTCCAGCGCCATCCAGACGGTCACCGCGTCCTTCGGCTCGATGCGCGGCCAGTACGGGCCGTCCTGGTGCCACGCGACGTGGAGCCCGCCCGGCGGCTTGCTGATGATGTGCGTGTAGAGCAGCACGATGTCCGAGCCGATGAGCGCCTCGACCGCGTCGAGCAGTTCCGGCTTCACGCACACGTCGAACACGGGGCGGTGGTGGTAGTGGGACTCACGGAGCGGATCGTCGCGCTTGTCGTCCCACGTCACGTCCTGATTCGCGCGGAGGTACTCGTCCACCGCGCGGACGTCGTCGTCGGTGAAGAAGCGGAGTACGGTGACGTAGCCGCGTTCGCGGTACTCGGCTGCCTGTGTGGGCGTCATGATGTGGGGATGTTCCCCCTCCGGCGAGGATGAACAGAAAGAGAGTACGTCGCAGGCACGGGTCCGGGCAAGAAACGGAAGTACGCGCAAGAGACCGACGGTGGGCGGATTCGTCGGTATTGGTATCGTTTTTGTGATCAGTTACAGTGCCGTCAATGGAATTGACCGAGGGCCACGGAGTCCTATCTTACGTACCGGTGTCGTCGCCACATACTGAGGAAGTGTCGACACGGAGACGCTCATCCGACGTTCATGCAGCGAGGTGATCTCAGTCGCCAGTGGGCAGCGTCCGACACCGGTTGCTCCTTGTCTCCGGTGATCAGTCAGGCCGTTGATGCGAAGGAGACGGCGCATGATACGAACACGAGCCCTGCGGCGGGTGATCGGTTGGGTTATCGGCTGGGTGATGGGCGCGGTGGTCGTGACCTCCGTCGTGCTGTGGTATCTCAAGCGGAACCCTTTGCCGGACGAGATCCGCATAGCGACGGCAGCGCGAGGAGGGCTGTACTACAGATTCGCTGACGCCCTCAGCCCGTACTTGCAGCGGCAGGGCAGCAGGCCGGTCGTGCTACTGGAGACCGAAGGCTCATGCGATAACCGGATACGCCTGCTCAACGACGACGCCGACCTGGCCATCCTTCAGTCGGGCTCAGTGGAGATGGATGATCTGGTCGCGCTGGCTCCACTGTACTACGACGTGGTCTTTGTCGTCGCCCGTAAGGGCCGTGGTGTCGACCAGGTGCGCGATCTAGCGGGTAAGAGCGTGGCGATTGGCCCGCCCGGCTCCGGGATGCGCGCCTCAGCCATACAGGTACTGGACCAGTACGGGATCGACTTCGCCACACTGCGACACACGGATCGTTATTTCCACGATTTGATCACCGACGGGGCGCTTGACGCGGCGATCGTCACCACGGGCCTGACCAGCCCGGACCTGGAGACCCTCATGAGCACGGATCGGTTCGAGCTCATACCGATCCTGGACGCGGAGGCATTTAGTGTGCGCCACCCGTCGTTCAAGCCGTTTGTGATCCCACGTGGTCTGTATGAGGAGGGCCCGCCGGTGCCGCCAGAGGACTTGATGACGGTGGCGACTACCGCGTTTCTGGCGGCTCGTGCCGATGTGTCGCCCCGGCTAGTGAGAGCCGCCATCGAGGCGCTCTACGAGAACGACATACGTGCCCAGGTACCGACGTTGATCGCCTCCGCAGAAGCCGTCCACTGGCCCCAGGCACCCCTGCACCCGGTCGCGAGAGACTACTTCGATCCGTACGGCGGCATCGCGGTCCTGGCTCAACTCATGGAATCTGTCACCGCCGTGAAGGAGCTGCTGTTCGCGTTTGGCGCAGGACTGTATCTGCTGTGGAACCGCTGGAGACGCATGAGGAGACGCGAACGTGATCGCGAGCTGACTCTCTTGAAGGAGCAACTCGACGCTTTGCTCGGCGAAACTGTACGCATTGAGCGCGCGCAAATGGACACCTGCGACGCCGGGACGCTGACGGGGTACCTCGACGATGTTACACGCATCAAGCTTCGCGCCCTTGAGGAGCTGATTCACGAAGAGCTGCGCAGCGACCCGGCGTTCCTCATCTTTATGGTTCAGTGCGACGCACTGACCGACAAGATCCGCTCGAAGATCTCGATGTTGCCCGTGGCGACGCGATCCGAGCCGACGGAGCAGTAGGAGCCGACAGGGACAAGAAGCGCCTTGGGCGATCGCCTGCTGCCGGTAGTAGCTCTGGACGCGCAGGCCGAGGAGGGGAGTGACATGCACGCTGTGCGCGACTGGTTCACTGCCAACCCGTGGGCCGGAACGGCGACGGGGATTCTCGTCATTGTGGCGATCGCCTTTGCCGCCACCAGTATCGCTTGGAGGGTTCTGCTGCCGCTGGTATTCCGAGCTATCAGGAGGAGCGATACCAGGTGGGACGATATACTTCTTGACAGACAACTCCTCCACCGTCTCGCCCTGTTCGCGCCGGTTGTCGTGGTGTATACCGGCGTACCACTCATCCCCGGGCTGCCCGGAGCCTGGACGGACTACGTGCAACTGCTCGCCAGAGCTCTGCTCCTATTGATCGCGACGGCGGCGGCGATCTCACTGCTCTCCGCGTGCAGCCGTCTTTACTCGACCTTCCCGATCTCCAGGGACTGCCCGATCAAGGGGTACGTCCAGGTCTCCAAGATCGTCGTCTTCATCTTCGGCGGTGTCTACGTCATCGCCATTCTCGCTGGACGATCACCGTGGTTGCTCCTCAGCGGCCTCGGGGCGATGACCGCCATCATTCTGTTGATCTTCAAAGACACGATCCTGTCGCTTGTGGCTTCCATCCAGATTACCCAGAACGACATGGTCCGTGTGGGCGACTGGATCCAGATGCCTGAGTACGACGTTGACGGCGACGTTGTCGAGGTTGCGTTGCACACTCTGAAGGTGCAGAACTGGGACAAGACGATCGCCACGATCCCCGTCCACAAGTTCGTCCAGGAACCGTTCCGCAACTGGAGAGGCATGACGCAGGCAGGTGGTCGGCGCATCAAACGCTCGATCAACATCGACATGTCCACCATACGCTTTCTCACGGACGAGGAGACCGAGCGTTTCCGCAGATTCCTCCCTCTGCGGGACTACATGAACCGTAAACTGGAGGAACTTGCGGCGCATGCCGCCGACCACGATCCGGGGCCGGAGATGACAGGGAACCCTCGACGGCTCACGAACATCGGGACGCTCCGAGCCTACATCTTCCACTATCTGAAGCAGCTTCCCGATTTGAACACGGAGAGCATGATGTTCCTGGTCCGCCAGCTCCAGCCCGGACCGGAGGGTCTGCCGCTCGAGATCTACGTTTTCGCCCGTGACACCACTTTTGTGGGTTACGAGGGCATCCAGTCGGACATTTTCGACCACGTCCTCGCGATGACTCCCCAGTTCGGGCTTCGGGCCTTCCAAGGCCCTTCTGGTGCTGATGTGCGGGCGATCGTAGGTAACCAACGGCAACAGTAACGACGATCGGATCGCTTGAGGTGGCATAGCGTGGAGCAAGAGTAGGAGGGTTCATATCTTGGTTCGCCATGCAGTTGTCACAGGGAGCATGCTGGTGATTATCCTGGCAGCATCACAGGCTACCGCCCAGGTGAATGTGGAGACGCTCAGACGGGACGAAGACCAGGAAGGCTTTTCGGGATCGATTGGTCTCGACCTGTCCACTCGGACCGGGAATGTAGAGCTGGTGATGTTCGGCATCGGCGGACGAATGGACTATGTGGGTGACAATGTCACCACGTTTCTCGTAGGCAGTGGTGATTTCGGGTGGCAGGGGGAAGAGCGCTTCTCCAACGAATCGCTGCTGCACCTGCGTCAGGTCTACCGACGCGGCTCCCGGTTCAGGCCGGAAGCATTTGTGCAAGTCAATCACGATAGGTCGAGACTGCTGACATTTCGCGGCCTTGTTGGCGGCGGCCTGCGGATCGGTGTGTACCGCGGCGCGGCAGTACGGTTCTGGTGGGGATCCGACTACATGTTCGAGCATGAGCGGCTCAACTTGGGATCGAATGCCGTCCATCCC
>CAZEAI010000145.1:0-11503 GCA_964510105.1 uncultured bacterium | reverse complement strand
GGAACGGGCCATCCTCACCGGTGGAAGCTCGATGATCCGTATGGGTTCCATCTCTCGGTCGCCCGCGAGCATCTCGACGTTCGCCATCTCCGTGTCTCCTCGTGTGATGCTGTGGGAATCTACCTCGCCAGCCGCCAGCCCGACGCATCCGCGCTCAGCGATGTGTGGCCCCGATAGCGATCGTACGTCTCGCGCATGTCGTCGATGTCGTCGAACCAGCCGACGATGTGCGCCGCGCTGAACGACTCGCCCGCCCTCACCGGCCTGCCGTGAATCTCCTCGATCATCACGATGATGTCCCCAGGACGCTGGCTGCACCACGCTTCGTACACCACCGACGGTTCCAGCGTCAGGCCGGCCAGCCACGGACCGTCCACGCCGGTTCCGGGGTCACGGGTGTGGTACGCGCGTATGAATCGGTCGGGCACATCGTGCGTGTCGCGACGGTAGCCGAACTTCTCGTCCGGCGCGAACGGCGTGAGAAATTCACTCGACGGAATGCGTACGCCTTCCGGCCCGCCGAGGTAGCTCAGAAAGATCTCGCTGAAGGTGTCGCCGCCCACGTGGCGGACGCAGCCCGGCGTGTCGTTGCGCAGGAACATCTCCGGCGAGTCGTTGACGCTGTCGATCCGATCCGTCAGCACGAAGTACCGCTCTCCCTTCGGGAAGACGATCAACTGCGTCCAACGCGACCCGACTTTGCGTCCCGGCACGGCGTATTTGTACTGATACGTCGTCTCGACTGCGACAAAGTCGTCACCCCGGATGACCTTCGGTTGCACGGGCTTCATACGATGGCACAGCTGCGGACCCTCGACCGCTCGCTTTCGGTGGCTGCTGCCGTGGGACACGCGAGCATATTCGCGCTGAGCCGGATCGGCCTCGTTCTCGTGCCACGTGTACGGCCCGACGCCATGCCCGTCCGGCGCCGACAGCTGGTCGGCGTATTCCGCGTCGCTGCCGGCCTCCATGAGCCAGTCGATGACCATCATGCCGTCGCCGATTTCGCGGAAGCCGGTGGCCTTATCGAGGAACGACCCCTTCTCGATGCCGGTCATCCAGTGCTTTGGGTCGCGCTTCGGGATGACGGCTTCGAGTTGTTCGGTCTCGATCTTGATCGCGCGGTCATCTTCGATTACCCGTGCCCAGTCGGTGTCGTTCATGGGTTCGCCGCTCCTCAGTCTGCTTACAGCGTAGAGTGGCCGTCTGTCCATCGGTCGTACCTACGCCAACGCTCCGTGCCAACGGACGTAGTCGCGTACCAGTTGCATGCTCTCATCGTCTATGGCGTGAGGTCGGTTAGAAGTGAACCAGCAGATCGTCCGCCCCTCCAATTCCGCCGGTCCGAGCCCTTTCCTATCCTCGCACCAGTTGCAGTTTGGGTCGCACTCATGGATTCGTTCGCGGAAGTCATCCTGAACGGGTTCGGGCTGTTCGTCGAAATAGGGCACCAACCGCGCAGATGCTGCACACAATACGTATACCAGACCGGAGTCTCTGTCTCGATCATCATACCGAATTCGCACTAGCTGAGTGCTTTTGATCTTGCGTGGCCCCTGGAAGTCCAGTTCCCACTCATGAATCTTGCCATGCGCAAAGCCAGCGGTGTGACCCGTTTCGAGCATGAATTCGTGGAGCGCCGTCGCCTGATCTCGTGTGCCAGGATCGAAGTAAGAGAAGAGGCCTTCCACGCCAGGCTCGTAGTCGGCGTCGAGCGAGTTGAAGTCACATCGCGCGAAACACATGTGTCCTAGCTTCGATCTCCGGCGTGCTTTCTGTGCGCGCGCCAACTCCGATAGTGCAGCCATCATCTTTGGGAATCTGCTATTCCCGACAACCACGTCACCGTCGCGCTCTACGACTAGCAGTCCGATCTCGGCGAGTCCGGCCAGACATTTCGCGAGTACTTTCGGCGTGCGGGCAACCATCTCGCGGTACTTGGTGACCGGGATTCGTAGACTGTCGTCTTCCAGTCGTCCGGACTCACCGGCGCTGCGGAGTAGCTCGGTTGTGGCCGTTATCTTGTTGCGTTGCTGGTTCAGCTTGCGCAGAATCGCGCTGCTGTGGTCGCCACCATGCGTGTCGTTCTCCAGGAAATCATCGGCGGCGGTCGACATGCCGAACTGCGCTGGATCCTCGTACATGAGATCATAGAGCGCGGCGAAGAAATCGTGGAGTTGGCGCCGTGACTCTGTCCGAGCGTCAATCGCCGTCGAGTCGAACAACACGAGCGCTCTGCGGTATGTGTCGACAGCTCTCTGCGAAATGCTATCGTAGACGGGTACAACGTTATCATCCGGCATGGTCTGCCGCCCTTCCGAAAGGCATGTCGTGAATTGTGCGTGGATCCGTACCAGATATCTCCGAACAATGCGAGCTTTCAGAGCCGTGCTAATATGGGTGTACTACCGCGCGACCCAGCGCCAGGTCAGAGGCGCTATGGCTGTCACCGACGGAATCCCGAGTTGCCCCGCTGCGGGGCACCAGGCGCACGGTGGGTAGCAGCCTGTGGAAGCCTCTCAGCGTCAGAATCGTTACGACGCGGTCAGCGCAGCTTCGATGTGGTCGGCAGCCTTTGTGTCGAAGTCGCGAGCTTGCTTGATGATGTCGGCAGAACGCCTGCGGACAGCGGGGTCGGCGAAATTCTCCTCGGCTTCCGTCATGTCGCCCTCGTTGTTCCAGAGCTCCCACATGAGTTCGTGTTCTTTCGCGTAGCACGACGCCGCGGCGTAGAGGCGCGATGCCTGGTACGGCATGCATGACGGTACATCTCTCGCGATGAAATTCGATAGGTAACACCGTCCTTCAGCTATCACGCCAGAGGCACAACGGTGCGCTTCGAACGGCTTGTCTCGCGAGTCACCGGGTCTCCAGTTGGCGATCTCATCGTCACGCAGAAGATGATCGGCCCACGCATCGTACGCAGCGATTCCGTTCGGGCGTTCCATATGTGATGTCGGGGTTCGAGCGACCTGAAGTCCCCATTCTAGTGCCTTTCTGAAAGTCTCCTTGACATCAGGCTCCGAGGTTTTCTCGCCGACCGTCATCACATCCCACGTGACGGGTTCCCAATCACGTTTACGGAAGTAGCCGTTCGGCTCAAATCCTAGCCCCTCGGCGAACTCGGCTTCTGACTGGAAGAACGACCAGCCGATCAGGACATCGCCACCCTCATCATATCCTGTGATCAGCGACGTTTCCGGAGGTCCTACAACGCCGTGACACATACATGGTCGCTCTGCGTTGATCTCCCGTATGACGATGTCACGGATTTTCTCCGGTGTAACGTTGTTGGCTCCGCAATGGCTGCTCGATTCATACCCGATGGCGTCGAACGTGTGAGTAAACACTGCGCTCACGTCGGCGGACATGAAGTAGACAGCCGTACTGCTGCAATCCCAGCCACCCCAGTTGAGGAAAAATCCCGACCCGCTCACGCCTAGAATGCGGACATAATCGTTGTAGGTGTCACCATGGTATTCGAGGATCGAACGAAGACATGACGGGAAGATGAAGTCCTCCGGCCACGGCTTTCCGCCGCAGTCCTTCACGTCGCCGTAGAATCCGACGCGCGGCACTCCTTCAAGAATGCAACGATCCGGTAGTACCGATGTGGCAGACATGCTGATTCCTTTTAGGGGGGTATGATGGGTCTGATGGAGTAGCAGCGGCTCGGGTACGCCAACGTTACCGGGGTCAGAACAGTGGGGCAAGCACAGCATACCTCGCTGCGTTCAACGCGGCGTGACCCCGGTAGCGGCCGTGCACCTCTCGCATCTGTCCGATACCGTTGAACCAGCCGACAATGTGCCGTTAATCCCGAATTCTGCGCTACTCCGGGCGTTTGCGGTAGACGATCGGAACAAACATGTCCATCTGGTGATAGCCCATCGCGTCGCGGGCATCCTTGGGCGTGACAACGTGCGCCATGTCGTACCGGGTATGCGGGTCGCTATCGGCGGTAGACTCCTCGAAAATCCCGCTTCGTTTGACCCATTCGTGGATCAGTCTGTTCACTTCCAGAATGGCCGGATCGGAATCCTCACACGTCGCGACCGCGTACAGACCTCCGGGGAATGCGAACGTCTCGTAGATGTCTGGGTCTTCCACTCCTTCGGGGAGGGCGTACAGCCATTCCAGATGGCCGAGTTCTAGGTTGAGCCACATGAAATCCCTTGGGGACAGGCTGTTCGTATCCTCTGCGTCAATGCGCGACCACCACTCGTCGAATTCCTTCAGGTCCGCGTTCCCGGAACGGGCCATCCTCACCGGTGGAAGCTCGATGATCCGTACGGGTTCCATCTCGCGGTTGTCTGCGAACAACTCGACATTCTGCATCTCTGTGTCTCCCCATGCAATGCTGGGCGAGTCTACCTCACCAGCCGCCAGCCGGACGCATCAGCGCTCAGCGACGTGTGTCCCCGGTAGCGGCCGTACGTCTCGCGCGTGTCGTCGATGCTGTCGAACCAGCCGACGACGTGCGGGCGCGCCCTCACGTCGCAGCTTTCAACGCCGTTTCGATATGGTCGGCAGCCTCCGCGTCGAGGTCGCGGGCCTGTTCTGCGATCTCGATGGAACGGCTGCGGACAACAGGATCGCCGAACATCGCTTCGCTTTCCGGGCCGCGTCCCAAACCACCCTCGTTGTCCCACAGCTCCCACATGAGTTCGTGCTCCTTCGCGTAACACGAAGCTGCGGCATACAGATGCGACGCCTGATACGGCATGCACTCGGGTACCTCACGCGCGAGGTAGTTCGACGCATACCACCGACCCTCCGCGATCACGTCCGTTGCACCGCGGTGTGCATGGAACGGAGGAGTATCTGTATCACCTGGCTCCCAGTTAGCGATCTCTTCGTCGCGCTGAAGGTGTTCTATCCAGGCATCGTAGGCAGCGAGGCCGTTGGGCCGATCCTGAAATGTCTTCTCGGTCCGGACTACCTTCAGTGCCCACTTCAGTGCCTTGCGGAACTGTTCTTTGTCGTCCGGTTCGGAAACCTTCTCGCCGACTGTGAGGACGTTCCAGGTCTCGGACTCCCATCCGCGCTTGCGGAAATAGCCGTCTGGCTCGAACTCCAACCCCTCGCTGAACTCATCCTCGGCCTGGAAGAACGACCACCCGATGAGTACATCGCCGCCCTCGTCATACCCGGTGATGACGGAGGTCTCAGGCGGTCCAACCACACCGTGGCAAAGACACGGCCTGCCGGCATCGATCTCGGCGATCACGCGCTCGCGGATGGCGTCGGCGCCGTCCGGCGGCGTGCCGCACGGTGAGGGAACCGAGCCGCTCTCGTACGCGATGGCGTCGAACGTGTGGGTGAACAACTCGCTCAGATCGGCGGAGATGTAGTAGAGCGCGACGTTGTCACCCTCCCAACCACCCCAGTTGAGGAAGAAACCCGCTCCTGTCACGCCCATCAGGTGGACGTAGTCGTTGTGCGTGTCACCACGGTATTCCAGGATTGAGCGCAGGCACGACGGGAAGATGAAGTCCTCCGGCCAAGGCTTGCCGCCACTATCCTTGACGTCGGAATAGTAACCGACGCGCGGCACGCCTTCCAGGACGCAACGTTCCGGGGCCTCCGATTTCGTAGACATGCTGTTTCCTCCAGAAAGAATGTGCCGGGACATATGAGTCCAGTATCTTTCCCTACACTGACGGAGTGTGAATCTAGTTTCTGATACTCGGTGGAAGCGTCGCCTTGCGGCGGTGGTGCGGTGAACGTCTCGATGCAGGCCACGTAAGATCAGGCGACAATGACGCAGCCCAACGCTCTGGTACGGCTACGTGTCGCGGACCGGGCGCAGCCCACTGGACGTTGCCACCGCTCGGCTCGTCGTCGGCTATCGGTTGGGGCTGATTCTCGACGGCCTCCGCCAGAGCGATCTGCATCCTGAGCATCTGTTCGCGCAGACTCAGTTCCAGCCGGTTGACGCGCAGATTCATGAGAGCCGGGATCGCGAAGACGACGAAGAACACGAGCCCGTACAGCACCAGGGAGATGCCGCGCATTCGGTCCTCCATCTGCCCCCCTGCGAGCAGAAACGCGGTCATCATCAGCACCATGAATCCCCACGTCACGCCATGGGCCGTGTTTTCGTCTGTTCGGAGGCTGAATGAGCCCTTTCTGAGAATACGCCCGCACACCCCGGCCCATGCTGCGCCGAACACGGCTCCGGCGACGAAGGTCAGCCGACCCGCGAGCGGCAGATCGGGCGGCGCAGTCCAGGCGACGTAGCTGAACAGGACCACAAAAGCCAGCCCTAACAGGCCCGAGAGCCCCCAGGCCAACCGCTTGGCCGTTGTCAGCTTCGTTTCCGTCATTCTGCGTATCTCCATCCGGAACCGTTCCTCGGATGCCTCGTCGCGCTGCTGGTGATCGACGAGTCTGTCTCGCAGCCTGTCATGCATGGCTACGGCCCTCCTGTTCCATTATCCGGCGTAAGCTCTTCTTACCGTAGTGGAGCCGTGACTTCACCGTCCCCTCCGAAACACGCGTTATGTCGGCGATTTCGTTCACGGAGAAACCCTCCAGGAAGAACAGGGTCAGAGCATCCCGCTGCGGAAGAGGCAACTGGTCGAGCCCCCAGTGGACGAGTTCGGCTTCGTCTACCGTGAATGGCGCCGGGTCGATCGTTTCCATGGTTTCCTGCCGCGAGTCTTCTTCTTCCAGCAGTTCGTAGCGCTGTTCCTTCCGCAGATGACTGATGGCGGCGTGCCGGGCGATGCGGTATATCCACGCGGGAAAGGCCGATGCCTCGCGCAGGCGCGGGAGTCCGGTATGGGCCTTCATCCACGTCTCCTGCACGACATCCCATGCGTCTTCCTCCTGCCGGACGATGCGTCGCACGTAGTAGAAAAGCCGCCTCTCCCATATCTCAACGAGATCGCCGAAGGCCCCAGCCTCGCCTCTGCGAAGCTTGGTTATCAGCAGTTCCGTTTGCGCCTGTGCCGGTCCTTCGCCCATGTTGCCTAGCCCTCTTGTGCCGATCCTACGAGTGAGGACGCAAGCTGACTCCGAGAGGTTCAACACCGAATGACTGCAGCCGCGATCGTTTGCACACGTGGGAGACGCCCCCGCGCACTTGGGGCGACCCGCGCTCGCTGCTATAATCGTGGCGAGGAGTCATTTCTGCTCGCCTGCGTACTATCGACGATATCGGGGAAGACCGACGGCAGGGCGCCGCCGACGGGCTTCCCGCGCGCCGGCACGAAGCGATCCCAACATACCCACCGGAGGTACCCTCATGGACGCGCATGGAAACTCCGCCACCAGTCGCCGCAACTTTCTGAAGTACCTCGCGGCAAGCCCGCTCCTGGCTGTCGGAGCGAAGATCGCGAAGGCCACGGGATGGGACGAAGACCCCGCCAGTCAGGCGCTCATCAAACAGTGGCTCGAACCCATGCCGGAGACCGGCGGTGTGATAGGCTCGCCCGGCCAGGCGATCAGCATATTCGACTTCGAGCGCGCCGCGCGACGCGAACTCAGCGCGGCGCACTACGGCTACCTCGCCACCGGCATGGACGACAACGCCTCGCTGATTGCCAACCGCACCGGGTTCTCGAACATACAGGTGCGTCAGCGCAGGCTCGTTGACGTGCGAACGGCCGATACCACCGTCGAAATCCTCGGGGAGACCTGGCCTTCGCCCATCAGCCTGGCGCCCATCGGCCAGCTCAACACGTTCTACCCCGACGGTGAGTTCGAGATGGCCGCGGCGACCAAGAGGACCGGTCACCAGATTATCCTTTCGACCGTCGCCACGGCAACGGTCGAGGAAGTAGCCGAGGCGAACGGTCGCCCGATCTGGTTCCAACTCTACCCCATGTGGACCTGGGACGTCTCGCGCGGCTTCATCGAACGGGCCGAAGCCGCCGGCTGTCCTGTCTGCGTCATTACCGTGGATAATCCCACGGACGGCACCGCGTCGACGCTCCAGCGCTTCAAGAGACTGGACGATGCAACCTGCTCCGATTGCCATACGGATTTCTTCGAGCGCAAGCCCATGTTCGACGGTCTCGACCGGTCCCTCAGAGCAAACCACGGGAACTTCCGTCCGGGGCTGACGTGGGACTTCATCGAGCAGGTGAAGGGCGTCACCAACATGAAGGTCGTGATCAAGGGCATAGAGACGCGCGAGGACGCCCGTCTCTGCGTCGAATCCGGAGCTGACGGTGTCATCGTCTCGAACCACGGGGGACGAGCACCGGGAAGCACGCGCGGCACGATCGAGGCGCTTCCGGAAGTGGTTGACGGAATCGACGGCCGGATCCCCGTCCTCATCGATGGCGGCATACGGCGCGGGCGGGACATCTTCAAGGCCATCGCTCTTGGCGCGACCGCGGTCTCCATCGGTCGTCCGTTCGTATGGGGTCTGGCCTGTTTTGGTCAGGCGGGTCTCGAAGCCGTTCTGAACATGCTCACACGCGAGTTCGAGCGCCAGATGAAGGCTTCGGGCCTCACGTCGGTGGATCAGATCGACAGCTCGGCTGTGACCATGCGCTGACGCACTTTGATCACAGCTATCACGTTCAGTCCCGGTCGCCACGTGTGGCCGGGACTGCGCACGTACGGGCGGGTCGATCTCCGTATCCCTTGACCGCCCCCGCGTCAGGCGGTAACCACCATGCAGGCGCTTGCGGCTGGATACAATCGCGAGGAGGCGAACCATGCAGTACCGACAGATGGGGAAGTGGGGCGTGAGGCTGAGCACGGTCGGGCTCGGTAGCTACCTCACCATCGGCGCGAAGTGCGACGACAAGACGTCGCGCGACACCATCCGCGTGGCATACGACAACGGCGTCAACTACTTCGACACCGCGAACGTGTATGCGCAGGGCGAGGCCGAGCGAGTGCTCGGCAAGCATCTCGCCGAGTTCCCGCGCTCCGACCTGTTCGTGCTCTCCAAGGTGTTCGCGCCCATGGGTGAGGGTCCGAACGACAAAGGGCTCTCGGCGAAGCACATCTTCGAACAGTGTCACGCCAGCCTCGGGCGGCTCGGTATGGACTACATCGACCTCTACATGTGCCACCGTCCCGACCCGTCGACGCCGGTGGAGGAGACGGTCCGCGCCATGGAGGACCTCGCGCGACAGGGCAAGATTCTCTACTGGGGCGTCAGCGAGTGGTCCGCCGCGCAGATGATCGAGGCGAACGCGATCGCACGTGAGATCGGCGCGCGAGCCATCGGCGTAAACCAGCCGCGCTACAACCTGCTCTACCGCTACCCGGAGAACGAAGTGTATCCCGCCACGGCCGAGCAGGGCATCGGCAACGTGATCTTCTCGCCGCTGGCGCACGGGATGCTCACCGGCAAGTACCGTCCCGGCGAGGATGCCCCAGAGGGAACTCGCGCCGCCGATCCGAAGCAGAACTCGGTGATCAAAGCGCTGTACTGGAACGAGGAGAACAAGGAGAAGGGGCAGCGGCTCGCGGCGATCGCCAGGGATATGGGCGTCACAGCGGCGCAGCTCTCCATTGCGTGGTGCTTGCTGCGTCAGGAGGTCACCAGCGTGATCATGGGCGCGACGAGCGTCGGGCAGCTTGAGGAGAACATCGCAGCGACGGAGATCGACATCCCGGACGACGTGGTCGCGAAACTGGACGAGCTGTATCCACCGGTGGCGGCGATTCCGGGCGTGTGAGGGTGGTGTCGACCGCCTGCGCTGGACGCGTCGCCGAACGAGGGATGGAATGACACCAACCGGTATTCGCTGCGTCGCGCCGACCGTCGTGGGCGTCGGTGAGCCGTTCGCGCTGAGGGTGAAGGTCACCGGCCCGCTACGCGCGATCGAGTCGCACGGGCAGTGGGACACGCGCCGGCCCGCGCTGCACGGGCCGTTCAACCTCAACCCGCAGCGACAGATCCAGTACCACGACAACTGCCTGCCCGAGTGGGCCGGCACACTCGCCGTCGACGGTGGCGCCGCGCTGGTCGGACCTGCGAAGCTCGTGTTCGACGGCGCTAACCAGGGAGTCTTTGCGGGCGACACCCGACCCATCGCGACGTTCACCGGATACACGTACCGCGCGCCGGGCATACGGTTCATCCGACTCGTGGATGAGGCGTCCGGTGTGGAGGCGTGGTCGAATCCGATCTGCGTTGCGGCGACCGCTCCCGCCGAGCGCATCTACTGGGGCGATCCGCACTGGCAGACGTTCTTCAGCGACGGCATCCGCTGCCCCGAAGAGCTCTACGCCTTCGCCCGCGACGAGGGTTTTCTCGACTTCGGCGCCATCACCGACCACATGGAGGCGCTCACCGATCATCAGTGGGACTACTTCCAGGCGGTCACCGACGACTACGACGAGCCGGGCCGGTTCGTGACGCTCGTCGGACAGGAGTGGACGAACCACAGGCCCGGGCACCGTAACGTCTACTTCCGAAAGGCGGGAGTTCCCGCCCTGCGTTGCACCGATCCGCGCTGCGATACGCTCGACAAGCTCTGGGCGGCGCTGGACGAGCTATCCGACTTCGATCCCATAGCCATCCCGCACCATCCGGCAAACGTCGTCATGGGTGTCGACTGGTCGCTCGGGTGGAATCCGAGGTACGAGAAGGCGGTGGAGATCCACAGCGTCTGGGGCAGCAGCGAGCGTACCGCCGAGCTGGGCAACCACATGGCGATCCAGCACCTGCATGGTGAGGTCGCGGGGCAACACGTTGTGGATGCGCTGAAGCTCGGCTACGACCTCGGATTCGTCGGTGGCGGGGACGTTCATGACGGCAGGCCGGGTGACGCGTTCCACAACGAGAGCTACCCGCCCTCGCCCGACCGCACGTGGCCGACGGGATTCACCGCCGCGCGCGTTCCGGCACTCACCCGCGACGCGGTACTCGACGCAATGCGCGATCATCGCACCTACGCCACAACGCAGAGCCGCATCTACCTCGCTGCTCGATTCGAGCCCTCGGGCTCGAACCAGAGCGTCGCCGTCGTCGCGGCCTCCGAGGAAGGCATACGCGAGGCAACGGTCGTCCTCAACGGCGAGGACGCGCTCGTGCTCAGGCCGGATCGTGACGAACGAATCCTCCAGTACTACGGCGCGACGATCCCCATCGGTCCGAACGATTTCGCGTATGTTCGCGTCGTAACGAGCGCCGGTAACACGGCGTGGTCGAGCCCGCATCGGCCGGGGAAGCGCCCATGAACTACCGCGTGCTCGGCAAATCGGGGATTCGCGTGTCGGAAATCGGCGTTGGCAGACACCTCTCGTCATCGCCCTCGCGCGACGCTCTTGTGATCCGCGCCGCATGCGGCTACCATTATGGCGACCGGTGCTGGCTCCGGCATGTTGTCGGCGCCGCACACCGACGCCTTTTCGACGGCTGACTCCAGTCCACGCACTATCCGAGATCGTGCCCATGTCAGACAAACGTGGTGAAGGCGTTCCGGCCATGATCGGCTACGCCATGACTCCCAACGCGCATCTTTCCAACCATGCAGGCGAGCTTCGCGGGTTGTACGACGGCTTCTTCTTCGTGTGCGGAAGCTGG
>CAZEAI010000144.1:0-11505 GCA_964510105.1 uncultured bacterium | reverse complement strand
GCGTGGCGAACATCGTCTTGGCGGCGCGATGCGGAGTACTGTGCAGGAACTCCACGATGGCCCATGCGAGCGAGAGCCCGTCAAACGTGCTCGTGCCACGGCCGACCTCGTCGAAAAGCACGAGCGATTTCGGCGTCGCGTTGTTGAGAATATTCGCCGTCTCGTGCATCTCCACGAGGAATGTGCTCTCGCCACCGGCGAGGTTGTCGTGCGCGCCGACGCGGGTGAACACGCGGTCCACCATGCCGATTTCCGCCGCCGCCGCCGGCACCCACGATCCCATGTGCGCCATGATGACGATGAGGCCCACCTGGCGCAGGTATGTCGACTTGCCGGCCATGTTCGGACCGGTGATGACGAGGATCTGCTCTTCGTCGTTGTCGAGTTGCGCGTCGTTCGGGACGAACGTCCCTGCCGGCAGGAGCTTCTCCACCACCGGGTGCCGCCCGTCCTTGATCTGCAGCGTGTCGTCGGTGGTCATCTCCGGGCGGCAATACTGACTCCGCACGGCGACACCGGCCAGACCAGCGACCGTGTCGATGCACGCCACGGCGTGCGCGAGGCGCAGCAGATCGTCGGCGCGTTCGGCCACCTTGTCGCGCAGCTCGATGAACATCTCGTATTCGAGGCTCTGCGCCTGCTCTTCGGCGCTCAGGACCTTCGCCTCCCACTCCTTGAGTTCCGGCGTGATGTACCGCTCGGCGTTGACGAGTGTCTGCTTGCGGTCGTACTCCTCCGGGACCTTCTCGCGGTGGGCGTTGCTGACCTCGATGTAGTAGCCGAATGCGCGGTTGTAGCCGATCTTCAGCGATGGAATGTCGGTGCGCTGGCGCTCCGTGCTCTGGAGCTTCGCTATCCACTGTTTGCCGCCCTGGTTGATCTCGCGCAGTTCGTCCAGCTCATCGCTCACGCCGTCCCGAATGATGCCGCCGTCGCCGATCTGCGCGGCGGGCTCGTCGAGGAGCCCGTCTCGGATGAGCTTCGCCACGTCGCGCACGTCGCTCATGCTGTCGAGGGCCTCGCGGAGGAACGTTTGCTCGGCATCGGCGAGGTGCGGCGGCACGGTCTCGGCTGCCTCGATGCTTCCGGCCAGCCCGACGACCTCGCGCGGCAGCGCCCTTCCGCAGCAGATTTTCGCCGTGAGGCGCTCGATGTCGTGAACGTCGCCAAGTATCTTGCGGGCTTCGTCGCGAACGAGCGAGTTTTCGACGAACCAGCCGACGGCGTCCAGGCGCTCATCGATGCGCGTGGGGTTCTTCAGCGGGTGGCCGAGCCAGTGCCTGAGCAGCCTGCCTCCCATGGGAGTGCGCGTTTCGTCGATAGCCGCGATGAGGCACGCGTCACGATTGCCGCCGGAGATCGTCTCGAACAGCTCCAGATTGCGCTGCGTCACTTCGTCGAGAATGAGATAGTGTGATCGCTCCACGACCGACAACCGGCGCATGTGGCCGAGGTCGGTCATCTGATTGTCCTGCAGGTACCCGAGCACCGCCCCGGCGGCGGAGACCCCCGCAGTGAGGTGTTCCGCGCCGAAGCCTTTGAGCGACGTTACGCGGAAATGCTCCAGCAGACGCTCTCTCGCCGCCGACTGGCCGAATGCCCAGTCCTCCAGCGGCGTCAGGACGGCGCCCGGCACCTCGCGAGCGAAGTCGGCGCGATTCTCGGTGACCCATCCCCGCGCCGCGAGCACTTCCGCCGGACGGGACCGGCGCAGCTCGGAATACAGCAGCCGGTCTTCGACTTCGGTGACGCGGAACTCGCCGGTGGAGACGTCCGCCTCCGCGATGCCCGCCTTGCCGCCGCTCAGCGCTATGCCAGTGAGGAAATTGTTGCGCTTGTCGTCGAGAACCGTCTCCGAGAGGGTCGTGCCGGGCGTGACGATCTCCGTGACGGCGCGCTTGACGATGCCCTTCGCCTGACGCGGGTCCTCCACCTGCTCCACGATGACGAAGCTCCGCCCCGCCTTCGTGAGCTTGTCGGCGTAGCCCTTCAGCGCGTGGTAGGGAATCCCGGCCAGCGGGATCTTGTCGTCCTTGCCGTGGTTGCGTGAGGTGAGCTGGATGCCGAGGAGTTTCGAGACCTCCACCGCGTCGTCGAAGAACGTCTCGTAGAAATCGCCCATGCGGAACAGCACGAGCTTGTCCTGATGCTGGCGCTTGACCGCCATGAACTGCTCAAGCATCGGGGTGAGGCGGGGTGTTTTCTGATCTGTCATGGACCGACTCGCCACCATTCCCCGCGTCGTAGAGGACTGTGCGCGGTAGCGAGCATAGTCATCGCGCCCGCACGAGGACCGGGTCCAGCCCGGATGCCTCGCGCACTTGCGCCGTGGCGGCTCTGGCGTCCTCGCGAGTGGCGTATGAGCCGACCCAGACTCGGTTCAGGCTGCCTGTCTTCCTGATGCGCACCGTGAAGCCGTGTTCACGAAGCCCATCCACGAGCCGGTTGGCATTGTTCACGTTGCCGAACACGCCGACCTGGAGCGCGAACGCACCGTCGGCGACTTCCCCGGCAGGTTGGACCGGCGCCGCTGCTGCTTCCGATTCATCCTCCGCGGGCGCTTCCCGAACCGGTGGCGTACTCGTCGGGACGGGGGCCCGGGCGACGCCCAGGTTCTCGGCTCGCCATGCACGACGGGCAAGTGTCGCCCGCCAGCTCGCGTTCTGACGGCCCCGCACCCTCCCGAGCGCTCGGTATGCATCGGCAAGCAGGCTCTGCGCGTACGCGTCCCCACGCCACGCCGGAGCGCCCAGAACGTCGGCTACCGCTCCATGTCGATTGGCGGCGTTGGCGGCGGCGGCCCAGACGATGGTGCCTGCGTACCTGACGTCGTCGTCGGTTGCGGAGAGCAGCGGCTCGAGCGTTGCCATGGCGTCGTTGGGAGTGCTGGAAGCGAGTTGGGATCGCCCGATGAGCAGGATCGCCTGCTCCGATAGGGGATTCGTGGGAGTCTCGTCGACGACCTGCCGGGCGATGCGGTGGGCGTTGCTGTAGAACCCGTTCGCGAAGTAGTACGACGCGATGCCCAGCCGCGCGGCGGCGGACTCCGGGCCGGAGGGTGCTTCAGCGAGAGAGAGGCGATAGGATTCCTGCGACTTGGCGCCGTCCAGCGTCACGCGGGCCAGCAACGCAAGCGCGTCCGCATCCGATGGATTGGACTCGACGCGTCGGTCGAGAATGGTTCGCGCTTCGGCGACGCGACCTTGATCGATCAACCTGCGTGCATCGCTCAGCGATTGCGCCCCGGAGGGCGAAGGTGCCGCCGTCGCGATGGCTGTCGCAACGCAGAAGATGGCCGTCGAGAACTGTCGAGACCGACGGGATTGCCGTCTCATCGTCCGCTCCGAGGGGTTCGGGTGGGAATGAGACGGGGGAGCCGATTGCCGGCTCCCCCGAGCCCGTGTGTGCGTGGTGCTACTCTTCCTCGGCCTGAGCCGGCGCTTCGTCGGCTTCCGCCGGCTCAGCGTCAGCTTCGGCTTCGACATCTTCTTTCTCCGCCGGTGCGTCCGCGTCAGCCTCGTCGGTTACTTCTTCCGCCTGAGCTTCCTCAGCTTCCGCCGGTTCAGCGTCGGCATCGGCATCATCAGCCTCGGCCTCAGCCGGTGCGTCGTCAGCGTCTGCCTGAGCCTCCTCGGCTTCCGCCGGTTCAGCGTCAGCGTCGGCATCGCCAGCCTCCGCGGGCGCGTCACCGGCTTCGGCATCGGCCTCAGCACCGGCGTCGTCGCCGGACTCCGCCTCGCCTTCGCTGTCCACGACTTCACCGATGGTGATGGGCCTAGGCTCGTGCGCCTTGAGGTAGTCCGCCAGCTCATCCTCGGACTTCTGCTCGTAGAACCGTCGCACGCTGAGCACGATCCGCTTCTGATCGCGGTCGAACTCAAGCACGACCATGTTCAGGTCCTCGCCGTCGTTGAAGTGCTCGGCGAGTTCCTTCACGTCCTCGATACCGACCTGGCTGATCGGGATGAAGCCTTCGACGTCACCCTCGAGATCCACTACGAGACCCTTGTCCGTGATCTCCGTGATGGTACCGACGGTTTCCGTTCCGGGCTCGTACTGCTGCTCGAGCATGTCCCACGGATTGTCCATGCAGTGCTTGTGCGAGAGCGAGATACGACGCTGATCCTTGTCGATATTCAGGATCACCACCGGCATGTCTTCGGCCTTGTTCGCGACCTCCGACGGGTGCTTCACGCGACGTGTCCACGATAGATCGGAGATGTGGACGAGGCCGTCGATGCCCGGCTCGATCTCGACGAACACACCGAAGTTCGTGATGTTCCGCACGGTGCCGACAAGGCGCGTGCCGATCGGGTAGCGATCGTCGAGCGTCTCCCACGGGTCCGGCTGTGTCTGCTTGAGCCCGAGGCTGACCTTCTCGTTCTCTTCGTCAACGCGCAGAACGACGGTGTCGATGATCTGGTCGATCTCGACTACCTTCGACGGATGCCGCACGTGCTGGGTCCACGACATCTCGCTGATGTGGATGAGACCCTCGACTCCGCGCTCGATCTCGACAAACGCTCCGTAGTCCGTGATCGACACGACACGCCCGTCCACGTGGCTGCCCACCGGATGCCGTTCGGCGATGCCTTCCCACGGGTAGGCCTGAAGCTGCTTCAGCCCAAGCGAGATACGACCGCGCTCCTGGTCGTAGTTGAGCACCTTCACGCGAACCTGATCGCCGATCTTGACGACCTCGGACGGGTGGCTGATGCGTCCCCACGACATATCCGTAATGTGCAGCAGACCATCCACGCCGCCGAGATCGATGAATGCGCCGAAATCGGTGATGTTCTTGACGATACCTTCGCGAATCTGGTCCTTCTCGAGTGTCTTGAGCAACTCGTCGCGCATCTGCTCGCGCTCTTCCTCGAGGAGCACCCGGCGGCTGACGACGATGTTCCGGCGGCTCTTGTTGAGCTTGATGATCCGGAAGTCGAACGACTTGCCAAGATACGCTTCGAAGTTCTTCACCTGACGCAGATCGATCTGCGAACCCGGCAGGAATGCCTCCACGCCGAACAGGTCGACGACAATTCCGCCCTTGATGCGTCGCTGGAGCGTTCCCGCGACAGGTGCGGCCGCGTCGTAGGCTTCCTTGATCCGATCCCAGACGCGCATGAAGTCGGCCTTCTGCTTCGACACGACGACACGGCCGTCCTGGTCCTCAATGCTCTCGACGAATACTTCTATCTCATCGGCGACGTCTACTTCCGACCGATCGGCGAACTCGTTGAGCGAGACGGAGCCTTCCGACTTGAACCCGATGTCGACGATCGCCTCGTTGCCTTCTATTCGGACGACTCGACCGTTGACGATTTCGCCCTCTTTCACGCCGAGAGTGGGAGCGTAGAAGTCCTCGAACTCCTTGATCTCGTCGCTGGAGTACTCGTCGTCATCCGCAGGGAGGTCGCTTATGTCCGTGACGTAGGCAACCTGCTGCCGGTCCGCGGACGCTGCCTCAGCCGGCGCCGCGTCGGCGGGTGCTTGCTCCTCATCAGCCGGTACTTCCACAGCCGCCTCCGCATCTGGCGCTGCGGCGGCTGCCGCACCGGCCTCCGGCTCATCCTGCGGTTCGCTGGCGGGTTCTGTCGTTACCGGTTCTTCCGCGGCCATGTTCTTCTCTTCTTCGGCCATTGAGGGTTCCTTCCTGCGGACCGTCCAGGCGCCGATTCGACGCGCCGGAACAAGCCCTGACACTGCATGGCACCGTCACCCGCGACTGGCTCGGCCATATCGCGCGATGCGGTGGAAGCATGGTGAATAGTGACACGAACGAACGTTACTTCTCCACCTCCGCCTTCAGGGCGGCGATGCGTTTCATGACCTCATCGGCCACGTTCTGATATGCCTGCTTGCGCTCCGCAGGCGTTTCCGCCTCTGGAGGGTAGAGCGGCTCACCGATGGCGACGCGGAAACGACGGCGGAATGTCAGAGATCGCCAGAGCGCGTCGGTGCCCGTCACGAATACCGGCACCACGGGAGCGCCCGTCCAGACCGACAGCATTCCGACGCCGATCTTACCTTCTCCGAGCTTGCCGTCCCGCTGCCGCGTGCCTTCTGGAAACAGGATGACCGCCTGCCCACTATCGAGGAGCGTCCGGAAAATCTCCAGCACACCCCGCGTGTATCCGCCGCGATCGACCGGCGTGGAGTGGACGAATCGTATGATCCACCCGAGCACCGGGATATCGAACAGCTCTTTCTTCGCCAGATACGTCAGCAGGCGCTTCACGGAGCATCCCACCACAGGTGGGTCGAGCGCCGCGATGTGATTCGACGCGTATATCGCCGGCCCCGAACGCGGCTCGTTCTCCCGGCCGGTCACCTTCAGACGGCACACGACCGTCGCCGCGGACCGTATGAACATCTTCGCGAGCCAGTGGACCACCCACGAGGCTACCGAGTATCGCACGGGCTCGCGCTCCGTAGAGCGCACGGGCTCGCGCTCCGTAGAGCGCACGGGCTCACGCGCGGGGGCGTCCGTCACGTGCCGACCTCTCCGCTGCTGCGCTCGCGTGCAAGCTCGACGACTCGCTGCACCTGCTCTTCGATGGTCAGCTCTGTGGTATCGAGCCAGACAGCGTCGGGCGCGGGCTTCAACGGTGCGAGCGCACGAGTCGAGTCGTGCTGGTCGCGTCGCTCCAGATCCGCAAGCACATCCGCGAGATCGTGCCGAATGCCTCGAAGCGCCAGTTCCTTTTGCCGCCGTTTCGCTCGTTCCTGAACGGTCGCCACCAGGTAGACCTTCACCTCGGCGTCAGGGAA
Source organism: uncultured bacterium (assembly GCA_964510105.1). Taxonomy (GTDB): domain Bacteria; phylum Latescibacterota; class MWCZ01; order MWCZ01; family MWCZ01; genus CAZWQW01. The sequence continues at coordinate 4,734 of CAZEAI010000144.1, read as the reverse complement.
CACGACGGTGCCGATATCGCGCCCTTCCATGACCGCGTCCCGATTCGCGGCAAGCTCGCGCTGTTGCCGGACGATCTCCTCGCGCAGAGCGGCGACTTCGCTGACCCGTGAGACGCGCAGGTCGACTTCCGAAGTACGAATTCCCTCGGAGACGTCCTCGCCATCCAAGTAGACTCGCGGGCCTTCATCGCCGCGCCGCAGGTCGATGGAGACCTCCATCGCGCAAGCGGTCAGGGCGTCATCGTCCGCGATGTCTACGCCGTCCTGCAACGCGCGAAGCGTGACAGCCCGGTACATCGCTCCCGTGTCGATATGCACGTAGCCCAACGTGTCGGCTGCTCGACGCGCGGTCGTTGACTTGCCGGAGCCCGCCGGCCCGTCGATCGCCACGATCATATGCCGAGCACTGCCTTCCCCGCAAGCGATGCGACCTCTTCGTCGCTCAGCTCGCGCCACGCGCCGATCTTCAGCCCGTCCAGCGTCAGCCCGGCGAACTGTATGCGCGCCAGATAGGTCACCCTATGGCCGACCGCCTCGCACATGCGGCGCACCTGGCGCTTGCGGCCCTCCATCAGGACCATCTCAAGCTCTGTATCGTCGCCCCGGGCGCCGACCACGCTCACACCGGCCGGACGAGTCATCGTACCATCGATCTCCACACCGCCGCGCAGCCTGTCCAGCGCGCCCTCATCGGGCCGCCCACGTACAATCGGCCGGTATACTTTCGGCACGTGGTACCGCGGGTGTGTCAACTGATTCACCAACTCGCCGTCGTCCGTGAGCAGTATCGCGCCCTCGGTATCCAGGTCCAGCCTTCCGACGGGAACCAACTGCTGAAACTCGCGCGGCAGCAGTTCGTATATCGTACGAGAGTGGTGCGGATCGCGTCGGGACACCAGGTATCCCGCGGGCTTGTGCAGCAGGACCGTCGTGCAACCGTCCGGGAGCGAGAGCCGCCGGTCGTCCAGAGTGATGTCATCGTGGCGGGGATCGACCTGAGTGCCGATCTCTGCCGTACGACCGTTCACCGTAACTCGCCCGGCGCGGATCAACCGGTCCGCGCTTCGTCGCGATTCTACTCCGCAGCGCGCTATGAAGGAATTCAGGCGCATCGTTTCCGCCGGGGCGTTCGATTCGCTCCGGCCTGCTCCGTCATCTGCCTTCAATAGCACTTCACCAGCGGGTGCCACTCATGCATTCCTCAGACGCTCCGGTGATTTTCCAGAGCAATGAGGAAAGATAGCGCCCGTTGAAAAAGCCGTCAAGGGAGACGTGCCGGCAGGAGCCGGAGGTGCGCGACGATGCGATCTTGTGCACGGCTGACAGCGCGGGGGGTACCGACGAATCCGTTGACCATGATGCTGTAGGCAACCCGTTCGCCGGAGTGTGTCTCCAGAACGCCCGAAAGCGCGCTTGCTCCCGACATGGTGCCTGTCTTGCCTCGTATGTATCCTGACGTGTCGGAGCCGGCCAGACGTCGGGAGAGGGTCCCGTCGACGCCGTTGAGCGGAAGCGCCGACAGGAACTCCGGCCCGACGGTGAACTCCTCCGAGGCGGCGAGAATGAGGTCCACGATCTGGCGCGGAGACAGTTCCGTGTAGCGAGAGAGCCCCGATCCGTCGGCGATGCGATACCGGGTCGAATCCAGGCCGAGCGATTCATGCATTATCATCCGCAGGCTGGACAGCCCGGCGGACCAGGTCCCCTCCCCGCGGAACATTCGTCCGAGTTGTTTCACGAGCGCTTCCCCGACGAGGTTATCGCTCTCCTTCAGGAGCCGCCTGACGAGTACGTCCATCGGATCGGAGCGCATGATGGCCAGCGTCGCAGCTCCGGAATCAGGCGCATCGCTGACGCCCGACGACAGGGAATCGGCGATGACGTCGATTCCGACGTCCGAGAGCGCTCCCGCGAACACCGAGCGCGCGTACGCCGTAGGATCGGCCACGGCGCGTCGTACGGTGACCGACCGCGACTCCATCGCCATCGTGCCATCGACGACGATGGTACCGTCAGCTGTGCGGTCGACGCGCAGCCGGTCGCCGGTCGCCGTGTCGGCTCGCGTTGTTGCACAGACCTCCAGGTTCAGGCCGGCGTGTCGGGGACTGACGGCGACGTGCACGGTGTCGCCAACCGCGTCTCCCGGTCGCGCGACCACGAGGACGCAGTTCCCGTTCAGCATGAACGAGCTGACGGGGGCGTTATAGGCAAAGGGTCCCTCGTCCCACATCCAGCCCGGGCCGTACGCCGTGGAGTCGAAGCAGGATGCGTCTGCTATCACGCTCCCCGCCACACGAGTGTAGCCGAGGACCCGCAGGCGCTCCGCGGCGCGCAGGAGATCGGCGGTTGTCAGGTCGGGCGCCCCGTCGGCTACCAGGTAGAGATTGCCCGGAAGCGTGCCGTTGCCGTCCGTCGGCAGGGAGTCCGTGAGGACCGTCGTCTGGAAACGTCGTGCGGGTCCGAACGCCTTCAGCGCGGCCGCCGCGACCAGAAGCTTCGCGTTCGATGCCGGGACGAAGAGTTTGTCCGCGTCGTGCTCGGCTATCCACTCCCGCCGGTCCAGCGACCACGCGGCAAGTCCGACGTGCGACTGTTCCAGCTCGGGCGCTTCCAGCAGCGCGCTGAGTTCACGCCGGAACGCCTTCTCCCGAGCGGCGGCGAATTCTTCCTCCGGAGAGATCCTCGGCGGCCCTGGCGCGCACGAAACCGCAAGCGTCGATGCGAGTATCGCGATGATGCAGGCCCGGCGGGCGTTCATTGCACGGCTCCCAATCGGTGTTAGAGTGACGTGGAAGGGTACCGGCGATTCACCTCAAAGAGAAAGCCCCGACATCTCTTGACGCCGGGGCTCTCTCGCTTGCTGTTGCCGGGGTAGTTACCGCACCATCGTGACGCGACGAAGCATCGTCACGCCGTGTTCCGTGCGGGCCCGGATGATGTATACGCCGCTAGCAACTCCGCGACCGTTCGTGTCGAGGCCATTCCACACCAGGTGATGCAGGCCCGGTGTGATCGGGCCGGACCAGAGCGTCTGCACCGGCTGTCCGAGCACGTTGTAGACCACGACCCGCGCGACATCGAGTTCCGGCACTGCCAGCACGATCTCGGTCGTCGGGTTGAACGGGTTCGGGTATGCGGGTGACAGCGACCACTGCTGTGGTAGCGCGACGCTTGCGACGACAGGTCCGAAACTGCGCTCCTCGCCTGATGCGCCCAGAACCCGGATCCAGTAGCTCACCTCAATCCCCGCGGGAACGTCGAAGTCGAGCACGTCGCCGGTGACCCCTTCGGAGCCAAACGACTTGACGAGTTCGGCATCAGAGGACTCGACGCCCCGAACGAGCGAAACCTGGCTGATAGCTGACGGGTCCGCCGCCAGCTCCCACGTCACGTGCGCCGCTCCACCGGGCGCCGCCGCTGCGGTGAACGACTGGAGCTGTATCGATACCGGTATCCAGCCGAACGGCGTTGCAGCGCTGATCGGTCCGTCCGTGACACTGTCGCTGGCTCGCGTCACCCAGTAGTAGGTCTCATTCTCAGAGAAGAGTGTCGCATCGACGACCCAACCCGTTGAGTCCACGCCCTCGGCGACGCCGGACGCCGTCACAATCACGTTGGAAAGCGCCGAATCGCCGGCGATCACGAACGAGTAGACCAGCGCCTCAGTCGGTCGTGAAGTCGCGTTGGTTGCGTTGCCAACCCACACCGTGAACCTCACGTCGCCCAACGCGTTGACGAGCGGTGACAACGGAGTCGGAGCGCTCGGGGCTTCGCTTGCTAACGGAGTCTCGGACACGGCGGCCGTGACATCGCCCTCGTTGCCGGTGACGTCCACGCCGGCGATCTCATACGTGTAGGTCGTGTCATTCTCGACCGAGAGATCGACGTAGTTCGTGTCGGCAACGCTATTCACGAGGATGTTGCCGTCGCGGTAGATGGTGTAGGAGTCGACGTCCTCGGACGCGCTCCGCGCCCAGCGTAGGATGACTCGCTCCGAACCGGCCACCGTGTCGACCTGCGCCGGAGAGTCCGGCCCCACTGTGTCCGCCAGCGCGGCTGTCGTGAACGTTGAATCCGCGGATTCTGTCTCGTTCCCGGAGCCGTCGGCGACGATCACCTTGTAGTGGTACTCGGTGGACAGACTCAGGTTGGCTATGGTGACCCGGTGAAGGCCGTCCAACTGCGGATCGACATACACCTGACCGTAGCTGACGGTACTGCCGTAATCCACCACGAAGTCCGTCAGCTCATCGGTCTCAACCTCGATAGTGGCCGTCGCATCCGTTACGGTGACGACGCTGATGGACGTCAGCACCGGCGGTGTGACATCCGGGTTGTCCTCTGTGGTAAACGACGCCATGTCGCTCGGAGAGCCGATGTTCCCCGCGATATCCGTCGAGCGCACGACGTAGAAGTACTGCGTGCCCGGTTCGAGGTTCGTCAGGGTGATGCCGTGGTCGGCCGTCGCCTCAGCCTGCTCAAGCACGGAAGTAAGTTCGGTGTCCGAGAGACCATACGCGATGCGACTCGTCGCGAGTTCGTTCGTCTGCCAGACGACAAGCGACTGATCCTTGCTCGCCGTCGCTGCGATCGAGCCCTCGACGATCTCCGGCGGCGTGAGGTCGGTCTTGAAGATATGGTCCGCCGGCGTCAGGTCCTCGTTGCCCGCCGCGTCCCGGGCCTGCGCCTGGAAGACCCACTCGCCCTCGTAGATCGGGCAGGCGGTCAGGTCGG
>CAZEAI010000143.1:0-11517 GCA_964510105.1 uncultured bacterium | reverse complement strand
TGGACGTGTTGTTCGACGTGGACGTGAAGTTCCATGCGAACGGAATACTCACCGCAGTGGGCACGGAACAGGACAGCGTTCGCTTCCTGCCCGGCAAGGCGAGCGAGTGGAAAGGAATCGATGTCGCCGCGTCGGCCACTCTGGACATGTCGTACACGAGGGTTTCCGGTGTCGACACGGAGCGTCAGGGCCTACCTCACGGCGGCCTGCATTTCGGCGAATCGAGCGTCGGAACACTGCGCAACTGCGTCGTGTCATCAAACCATGGAAATGTCGGCGGAGGCTTCTCCGCCTGGACGGCCGCTCAGGTCGAGTTGTACGGCTGCCGCTTGGACGGTAACACGTCAAACATCTCCGGAGGCGGCTTCTACGCGTACAAATGCGGCGTCACGCTGCACAACTCGAGCATCAGCGGCAACCGGGTAGTCAAGAGCAGCGCGCCGATCTGGGAGGGCGGCGGCTTCACGACATGGTATGCCAACGTCGATCTCGTCGGATGCGTCGTGAACGGAAATTCCGCCGGTCGCGGCGGCGGCGGCGGAATACGAATCATAGGCGGCGAGATATCGCTCGATCGCTGCGTGGTGTCCGGCAATACGATCGCCAGTACGGGGACGCTCGATGTCGGCGGCGGCGTGTGGCTGTCGGACGGCGCGATTGGAGCCATCAACCGGTGCACGGTCGCTGGCAATGAGGCGCCAGAGTGCGGAGGACTGGGCGCGCATTCGTCGTCGCTGACCGTCGAAAACAGCGTGGTCTGGGCGAATACGGGCAGTCCGATTATCTACGGGCACCCGACCATCAACCATTCGGATATCCAGGGCGGCTACTCCGGCACGGGCAACATCGACGCCGATCCGCTCTTCGTCGGCGCTGCCATCGGCGACTACCACCTGCAAGCCGGTTCGCCGTGTATCGACGCGGGCGACCCATCGCTTCTCGATCCCGACGGCACCCGCAGCGACATGGGTGCGTATCCGTTCGGCGGAACCGGCGGGAGCGGCACCGAAGTCTCCGGCACGATCACGACAACGACGTGGACCGCGGCCAACAGCCCGTACCGCGTGGTCGACAGCATCGAGGTTGCGGCGAGCGAGGCGCTTACGATCGAGGCGGGCGTGGATGTCTTATTCGACACCGATGTGCCGTTCATCGTGGGTGGTGTGCTCGATGCGGTTGGTACCGAATCGGACAGCATCCGTTTCCTTCTCGGCGAGGCGGAGGAGTGGGGCGGCCTGCGGCTCGTCGGCCAGTCCAACCACAGGATCAGCTATGGGCGGTTCTCTGGAGGAGATGCTGATGGCGGGGTGGCCGACCAGGACGTCGATGGCGCGGAGCCCGGCCAGGACGGCGGCGGAGTCTACGTAGGAACGACGGGCACGCTCACCATGTCGCATTCGGTATCCTCCGGCAACCGTGCATTCGTCGGCGGTGGACTATTCGTGGCTGTCGGCGCCAGCGCCAGCCTGGACCACTGCGCTCTCGTCGACAACGAAGTCATCGGCGCTGGCGGCGGTCTGGATGTTCGCGGTGAAGGCGTAGTGCACGTGTCAAACACCGTGATAAGCCGGAATCGAGGTGTATTCGGCCTTCCCTGGGGATGCCCCGGTGGCGTCCTGATCTCGAGAAAGACGGTAGTGCTTGAGCGCTGCGAGATAACCGACAACACCTCGGCGGTGATTGGCGGTGGCATTGAGATCACCGACGCGCCGGATGTCAGGATCGTCAACTGCACGATCAGCGGCAACACGGCCGTGGACGGATTCCAGGGTGACCATGGTGGGGGCATCATCGTACGCCCCGCAAGCGCGAATCAGGTTCCTGCCGGCCCGACGAATGTCGAGCTGGAGAACTGCATCATATACGGAAATACTCCCGACGACATCCGCGTGTTGGATGGACCCGCTGTTAGCGCGGACTATTCCTGCCTAGGAGTGACGAACATCTCGCTCCCCGGCACGGGTAACATCGACGCCGATCCGCTCTTCGTCGGCGCTGCCATCGGCGACTACCACCTGCAAGCCGGTTCGCCGTGTATCGACGCGGGCGACCCATCGCTTCTCGATCCCGACGGCACCCGCAGCGACATGGGTGCGTATCCGTTCGGCGGAACCGGCGGGAGCGGCACCGAAGTCTCCGGCACGATCACGACAACGACGTGGACCGCGGCCAACAGCCCGTACCGCGTGGTCGACAGCATCGAGGTTGCGGCGAGCGAGGCGCTTACCATCGAGGCGGGCGTGAACGTCCTGTTCGACGCGGACGTGCAGTTCCGCGTGATGGGATCGCTGTACGCGCAGGGCACAGCTTCGGACAGCGTCCGCTTCCTGCCCGGCAGCGCACCTGAGTGGGGCGGTATTCGAATCCTGGGCGGTGACACGTGCTCGTTCGTCTTCTCGCGGTTCAGTGGTGGCCATGCCGACGGCTCGATCTACGGTCCGGACGGGGCCGGCGGCGCGATCAGCATGGGCGAATACGACGTACCGTCCACAGCGGGATGCCGCGTCTGGATGGCGGACTGCGTCGTGAGCGGCAATCGGACACTCGGTGGCGGCGGCGGTCTGCAGATCGCTAACGGCGCCATGGCGTACCTCACGCGCTGCTCGATCCTGAAGAACCACGCGCAAGGATCCGCTGGGGGAGTGAGCGTCTCCGCCGCCGGAGGGGCAAACCTGTCGCACTGCATCATCGCCGGCAACATAACGGAAGGGAACTACTCCGGCGGACTGGGCGCATACATATCGCCCGTCAACATCGTATCATGCACGATCGTCGGTAACTCCGCGAGAAACCACGGCAGCGTATTCAGTCACAGCGCGGACATCACGCTGGTGAACACCGTGCTGTGGGACAACGATCCCCCGGAGCCCTGGGACATAACCGCCGAGTACTGCGACATCGAGGGTGGCTACTCCGGCACGGGTAATATCGACGCCGATCCCCTCTTCGTCGATGCAGCGGGTGGCGACTATCACCTGCAGGCCGCTTCGCCGTGTATCGACACCGGCGACCCGACGATTCCCGATCCTGACGGCACCCGCAGCGATATGGGCGCGTACCCGTCTGGTGGAGGCGTCGGCGGCAGCGGCACCGAGGTATCCGGCACTATCGCGACGACGACGTGGACCGCAGCCAACAGCCCGTACCGCGTAGTAGGCGAGATCGAAGTGCCCGCGGGCGAAACGCTCACCATCGAACCGGGCGTGGACGTGTTGTTCGACGTGGACGTGAAGTTCCATGCGAACGGAATACTCACCGCGGTGGGCACGGAACAGGACAGCATACGCTTCCTGCCCGGCGAGGCGAGCGAATGGCGGGGTCTTGAGCTACGAGGCGCCGGCACGAACACGATCACCTATGTGCGGGTCAGCGGCGGCCATGCGGATGGAACCAACCTCGACGCATACGCCGGGGGGATACTCGTTACGGGACTGGACGGCGTTCACCTGGACGCCCGCCACAGCGTGATTAGCGACTGCCGCGCGCGCGCCGTCGGCGCCATACTGGTAAGTGTCGCGACCGCGGTGTTCGAGCACTGCACGTTCGCTCGGAACGAAGCGTATCTGCCGCCGCCTGAAGAGAGAATCCCACCGTGGGTGGGTCACGACGCGGCCGTGACGCTCTCGCGCACGATCGGCTCGCGAATCTCAGATTGCGTGTTCGTGGACAATCGCTCCGATATCGTTGGCGGCGCGCTCGTTTGCACCGATGAATGCGACGTATCGGTGGAGCGCACTCTGTTCGTCGGTAACCACTCGCAGAAAGCATCGGCCATCTACGTGTACAACTGGTCGGAGGTCGCCATCGATCGCTGTACGGTAGTCGGGAACGTCGCTACCAACGGCGCGGCGGTGTACGTCGAACGGGGACATGCATCCATCGTGGGTACGATCGTCCACGGGAATGACGGGAACGCGGGTATCGCGCCACTGGGTAGCGCAGATGTGAGCTACTCCAACTTCCCGGAAGCGGGCGAGGCGCAGGGCATCGGCAACATCAACGCCGATCCGCTGTTCGTCGGCGCTGCCATCGGCGACTACCGTCTGCAAGCCGGTTCGCCGTGTATCGACGCCGGTAACCCGGTCGTGCTCGACCCCGACGGCACGCGTAGCGACATGGGGGCGTTCCCATTTGGCGGAAACGCGGGTTCGAGCGATGGCTTGCTGTTGCCGACGATCGGCGGGGCCGAGCCCGGCTCCCAGGTCGTGGTTCCGATCTACGCCACTTTCGACAATGTCGACGCGGTGGATCTAGCGTTCGTCACGGATACGGAGCGCCTCGCACCCGAGGGTCATTTCATACTGGAGCACGCCTTCAGCGGGAACGGATCGGGATCGGTGTTCTACAACATCGCCGGAGACACGGTGAAGGTGTCAATCGCATCGACGGGCTACATAAGCCTGGGCGGAGGCGTGCTCGTGAAGCTCGCGTTCCGCCTGAGCGATCTCGTCGAGCGTGGCGAAGTGATCCCGATGGAATGGGTGCCGTACCCCAGCACGAACGTCGGGGAGTACGCGGTTCCGCTCACAAACGGGTCGGTGCGGATGGGGTCCAGCTACGGCGACGTGAGCGGCGACGGCACGATTTCCGGCTTCGACGCATCGCTCATCCTGAAATTCCGCGTGGGGCTGATCGCGCAAATCGACGAGATAGCGGCGGATGTCACCGGCAACGGCTCCGTCATGGCGAAGGACGCCGCGGAGATACTGCGGTACGTCATCACCCCCAACTACGTGTTCCCGGTGGAGGTGGGTGACGTTCCCGGCCGGATAGCCTCCGCGCCGCGTACGCTCACATGGGCGCGCAACGGCGACGCATGGGCGCTCACCGTCGATGACCCAGCCGGAATCGACGGCGGATATCTTGAGCTTGCGATTCCCTCGATCGCTGATTTCGACGTGGTCTCCGAGCACGTCGCGGTGAACCGCGTGGGGAACCTGGCTCGGATAGCGTTCGCGCGAACCGACGACTCGCAGAACGTGCTCCTGAGCGTCACAAGCGGCGCGTTCGCAGCCGATGCGCCGATGGCGATGTCCGTGGTTCTGAACGAGGGCTACGTAGGCATCGGATCGATTGTCAGGCCGGTCGCTTTCGCGCTTGAGCAGAACCAGCCGAACCCATTCAACCCATCGACGACGATCCGGTTCGGTTTGCCCGCCGAGGGCGCCGTGGTGCTGGCAGTCTACTCCGCCACGGGGCAGCTCGTGCGCACGCTCGTTGACGAAACGCTCACCGCCGGCGCCCACGACGTTGCCTGGAACGGACTTGACGAACGTGGTCGTACGGTGGCGAGCGGGGTGTATCTCTATCGCATCACGTGGAGCGGCGCCGGCTCATCAGAAGGGGCACCGCGCCGCGAATCGGCCGTGCGCCGTATGTTGTTCGTGCGGTAACTGTCGGCCTCATCCCACCATAGAACGGAATAGCCCCGTCGCACCCATCCCACAGGTGCGACGGGGCTTCGTGTATCACGAACGTGCATCGCCCAAACCGCCCCACGGGGGGGGCGCACAGCTACTCCGAGACGAACTGAAACGTGGGGGGTCGCACACCTACTCCGAAACGAACTGGCGCGCAAGGAGTTCAAAGTCCAGACACGCCACGAGCGGGGAGTTGCGGAGCACCTCCCGAAGGAGCGGAACGTGCTGAGAATTCGTGCCGCGCAGGGGGAGTTACAGAGCGACTCCTGAACGAACCCGAACTCAGTGAGGGTTCGCCGGTGTTTCTCAACCAGGCACCCGCGCGTTACTCTACGGTGCAGGCCTGCGCCTACGGTGTAGGCGTGCATCCGTTCTCGTTACGGCAGCACCGCGACATGTTGCGATGAACATCGGAGATACCCGTGAGATACCTCGTACTGCTCTTCGGCCTGGCGTTCCTCGCCGAAGGGACTCCCGCCGGCGTTCCCATCGTCTCGGGAGATCACTCCGATCTCGTTGAGCGTACGCTCGCCACGTCGCTTCGGCGGGAGGTTCGAGCGTTCGCAGCCCGCACGTCGGCGTACGGCGAGTCCGTCGCCCGGGCAGCGCAAAGAGATGCGCCATCGACCCCCCTGATTCAGCGCCGACCAGACGGTTCAATCCTCGTATCGGTGCGTGCAGGCGGCGATCATACAGATATTTCGCGAACTCTCGAACTATATGGCATGGAGATTACCGGCGCATCCTCCGAGTGGGGCATGATCGAGGGATGGGCAGACATCGAGGCAATCGCCCGCATGGCGCAGACCGATGGCGTACTCCGGGTGAGCGCCATCCCGCGAGCCATCGTCCGCGCCGGCAGCACACTGAGTGAGGGCGTCGCGATACATCGCGCGGATTCCGTGCAGCAGTTGGGGTACGACGGAACAGGGGTGACGGTCGGTGTAATCTCCGACGGTGCGAACAGCCTTGCCGACGCCCAGGCCTCCGGCGACCTGCCCGCCGGAGTCGCTGTGCTGCCGGGATTCCCCGGAACGGGCGACGAGGGCACGGCGATGCTCGAAATCGTCCACGACCTGGCACCCGGCGCGAGTCTCATGTTCGCCTCCGCGGAGGGCGGCAGAGCGTCGTTTGCCGACGCCATCCGAGGGCTTGCAGCGGCTGGATGCGACGTGATCGTCGACGATATCGGCTACTTCGACGAGCCAGAGTTCGAAGACGGGCTACTCGGCGCGGTGATCGACTCTATCAACGCCGACGGGAAGGCCTATTACGCCGCGGCCGGCAACTCCGCGCAGGACCACTACGCGGCGACGTTCACTCCGGCCGGCGCGACTTCCCTGCACGCGTGGGACGGCGGCACCGATTCGGCGTTGGCCATCACAGTCGGCTCCGGCGCCGAGGTCATCGCAGTGCTGAAGTGGAACGATCCTGTCGGCGCGTCGGCGAACGACTACGACCTGTATCTGTCTGACCAGCCCTCGTTCGCCGAGCCGAACGTCCTCGACGTCGGCGGGGATTGGCAGAACGGCGAGGGCGACCCGTATGAAGTCGTCTACTACGAAAACCCCGGGGCGGCAATGACGCTCTACCTGGGCGTCGATCTCTTCGAAGGAATACCACGAGACCTGAGCCTGTACGTCTACGACGGGAACTCTCTTGAGTACAGCGTACCGGAAGGATCGGTCTGGGGCCATCCCCGAGCGCGCGGATGCATCGCTGTGGGCGCGATCAATGCGGGCGAGCCCGGCAACGACCTCATCGCGTACTACAGCTCACGCGGCCCGGCCGAGATGCATTTCCCGGTGCGGGAGACGCGGCTGAAGCCGGATATCACCGGGATCGACGGCGTATTGGTGACAGGCACCGGTGGCTTCGGGAGCCCATTCTATGGAACGTCGGCCGCGGCGCCACACCTCGCGGGCCTGGCGGCGTTACTTCTCGACGCGAATCCCGGCTGGCTTCCCGCCCAGGCAAGCACGGCGCTGCTCGCGGCGGCGGCCGAACGAGGAGATCCGGGACCGGATAACACGTATGGATACGGCCTGGCGGACGCGCTGGGCGCGCTGACCGCCGGAGATGGCACCACCGTCTCGGGCGATCTGACGACCCAGACGTGGTCTGGACCGTCCAGCCCCTACCGAATAGCGGGTAGCACCCGAATCCCACCGGGCGAGACGCTCACGATCATGCCCGGCGTGGACGTGGTGTTCGACGCGGCGACGTTCCTCGATGTAGAGGGCATGCTCGACGTTCAAGGCGCGCCTGACGATAGCGTGTCGTTCGGACTCGGAGCGGCCCCCGAGTGGCATGGAATCCGAGTCACCGGCGGAATCTCGCTGAGCTACGCGCGGATGGTCGGCGCCCGGACCGATACGGCGAATGTAGCGGGCAACGGGGGCGCGCTCAGACTCGCGTCGCCAACTCTCGCCTCCATCGAGCACACGGCGATCATCGACTGTTGGGCAAGTGGTCGGGGCGGGGGCATACACTACTCCGGCAGCGGCGCGGCGCTAAGCATAGACCACTCGATACTCGCCGGAAACGGGGCACCGGACGGCGGAAGCGCCGTCGTGGCGTACGATGGAAGCGTCACGGTCACGAACAGCACGTTCGCCGGGAATTTGACCAACGCGGGCGGAGTGCTGGAGATCGTTCGCGGCTTGCTCGATCTCCGCAACAGCATCGTCTACGGCAACGTTGGCGCGCCCGTGCTCGAGGTGGAGGGCGGCTCGTCCACGGTTTCGTACTCGGTGGTGGAGGGCGGCCACACCGGCGACGGCAACATCGCGACCAACCCGTTGTTCGTCGACGCCGCGTCTGGAGACTACCGGCTTCGGGCAACGTCTCCGGCCATCGACGCGGGAGACCCATCCTCGCCGCTGGACCCGGACGGCAGCCGGGCCGATATCGGGGCGGTGGCGGTCTTCCAGGATCTGGCTCGACGGCTGGAGTTCGTCGTCGCCGAAGGTAGACCGGGCGATAGCGTCCACGTCGTCATGAAGGCGTCCTACGACAGCATCTACTCCGCCGATCTGGTATTCCTCGTCGACGCAGACATACTCACTCCAGCGGCGGAATTCGTCGTGTCGAGTGCGTTCGATGCCGATCCGAGCGCGGCGTGGTACGTGGAGACGAGCGGCGACACGGTCCGACTCGCGCTCACGACGAACACACTCAATCCGGTCACGCTGGTAGATGAAACCCTCGTCGAGATAGCGTTCGAAATCGCGGCGGACTCACCGCCAGGCTCGTATACGGGCATATCCTGGGCGGCATTTCCGTTGACAAACGTAAACGAGCAAGCCGCGACGCTGGTCGACGGGTTCGTCCACGTCGTGCCGATCCTCTACGGCGACGTATCGGGGGACACGTTCATCACGGCGTACGACGCCTCGCTCGTCATGCAGTACGTCGTCCGGACGATCACCGTTCTCGATGAAGCCGCCGCCGACGTGACAGCGAACGGGTACGTCACGAGCTTCGATGCGGCGCTGATTCTCCGCAAGACGATCGATCCGGTCTACGAGTTCCCCGTCAACGGCGGCGCTCCGCTGAAGCCGACCACCGAGGCCACTCGCCATCTCCGGTGGGTCGACGCGGATGGTACGTGGGAGCTTCGCATCAACGACCCGTCGGACGTGATCGCCGGTGAGATGGAAATCCTACTGCCGCATGGCGTCAACGCCACGGTGGAGGACCCGCTCGGGTATTCGCATCAGCGTGGAACCGAGTTGCGCGTGGCGTTCGCGCGCCAACGGGATGAGCCGGTGGACGCGCGTGGCGACCTCCTGATCGCCCTGTCAACGGATATCCCGATGATTGAAGCTCCGGAGATCGTCCACGTAGAGCTGAACGAAGGCCTGATATCGGTGGATGACCACGTGGCGAGGGCGTACCAGTTCTCGCTTGCGCAGAACGCGCCGAATCCATTCAATCCAACGACGCGAATCCGGTTCGTCGTGCCGTCGGACGGCGTGGCACGCGTTGCGATCTGGGATGCAAGCGGTCGCGTAGTGCGCACGCTCGTCGACGGGCAGGTGCGGGCAGGCGTTCATAGCGTGGTCTGGAATGGCCGCGACGACGCAAGCAGACCAGCCGCCAGCGGCGTGTACTTCTACCGCCTTGAGTGGACAGGAGGTGCGAGGGCAGCCGGGGAGTTGCAGAGCAACTCCCTCACGAACGCGAGCAACGCGAGCGTTCGCCGGATGCTGCTCATACGATAGGAGGGCGGTCTGCGATGTCGTGACGACCAGGGAGTTGCAGAGCAATTCCCTCACGAACGCGAACGTAGTGAGCGTTCGCCGGATGCTACCCATACGCTAGGATATGGGCTGGCGAGCGCGACGACCGGGGAGTTGCAGAGCAACTCCTTCACGAACGCGAGCAACGCGAGCGTTCGCCGGGTTAACTGACGTTGTTCTCGTCGCCGTCTTCCCACGTCAGATCCACCGGATCATCCGCATTCTGGTCCGGAAGAACCACGTCGTCGCCTGAGGTAGGCGCGGAACTCGGCCATCCGAGCAGCCGAGCCATTGTCTGGACAAGCACGGGGATATCGAACGGCTTCTCCAAGAATTCGTCGAACAGCCCGGATTGGATGTCGCGCGAACTGATGTGACCGCTGATTCCGAGGACTTTCGTGTCTGCGAGTTCGTCCGAGTCGCGTATGAGCTTGCAGACTTCGATCCCGTTCATGCCCGGCAGCATGATGTCGATGATGATGAGCGCGGGTTTCTCCTTGAGGGCGGCCGGCAGCACCTCGGTACCGTCCTCGACGCCGATGAATTCGCACTGCTGCGAATCAACCGCGGAAAGCAGAACGAACATAACGTCCGGATTGTCTTCTACAATAAGGACTTTCGTCGGCATCGGTCCGGCGCCTCCCGCTGAGCGAAACTTCTACAGAGTTCTCCCCAACAAAATACGTGGTGATCGAACGGCGAGCAAGGAACAAGATTTGCCAATGACGAGCGATACGATTGGAGCCACGCGAAACCGGTACCGCCTCGGAGCGCGCCTGGCGTCGAGCTGGCTGCGTACGCACCGGTTCGTCGAGACCGGGGCGCGGCATCGCGACGCGTGCGACGCCGGGTACATACTCGCCGTACCCCACGGGTCGCTGCTGATGATAGCAGCGCGGTACCGTGGTACCGGGCTCATCACCATGGCGAGCCGGAGCGCCGACGGTACGTTCGCGGCAATGGTGCTTGAGCGATTGGGCCTCACAGTTGTCCGTGGCTCGACGTCGAACGGTGCAACCGCCGGACTCCGCGGAATGGTGAGAGTCGCCGACGAGAGAGAGACGCCACTGCTCGGCCTCACGGTGGACGGTCCGCGCGGCCCGGCGTGGCGCGTCCAGCCCGGCGTCGTTGCGCTTGCTAGATGGACCGGGCTGCCGATCCTGCCGGCGCTTGCCGGGGGACCGGGCCTCACGCTACCCACATGGGATCGGCTACGGGTACCCATACCATTCGCGCGTTGCTGGATAGCGTACGGGCAGCCTGTCGCGGCCGGTGGTGGGGTGTCCGACGACGCAGCATGCGACGCCGTCGAGAGAGAACTTGTGGCGCTCAGGCGCAACGGGGGTTGCGAATCGTGAGTTGGAACCTCGCGCCATACCGCGTGGCGTGGATGGCGGGCCTCGGCGTATCGCTCCCCGCGTGGGCCGGTGCGGCGGCGTGGGACGCGTGGCGCGTCCGGCGACGGCTTGTGCCACGGAGACCGAACGTCAGAGGGCCCGCGTGGTGGCTGCACGGTGCCTCGGCGGGTGAAGTGCGGGCGCTGGCGACGCTCCTCGCGTCGGCGCCGGGCGTGCCGATGGCGAAGCTCGGCTCATCGGCCACGGAGGCGGGGCTCACCATGTGGCGCGCGTCCGGCAAGCTCGACGTTGAGCCGGCCATCCTGCCGGTGGACGTGCCGTGGGCATGGCGTCGCGCGCTTCCGGACGATCCGCGCCTGGTCGTACTGAGCGAGACGGAACTCTGGCCGGAGCTGTTCGCCGCTCTGCGTCGGCGCTCCGGCGCGAACGCGCCCGTACCGGTAGCGGTTGCCAGCGCCCTACTTTCGGAACGCGGACTGTCGTGGCGGCGGCGGA
>CAZEAI010000142.1:0-11587 GCA_964510105.1 uncultured bacterium | reverse complement strand
GGAACTGATGCCCTGGGTTCTGCCGTCATCATGATGTTCGCCGTTGGTGTGGACTCTGGCCCTGTGCAGATCGGTACGGGCTTGCCCGCCGGGGAAAGCGAGCCGGTCACGTCCGAAGGACGAGTTCTCTGGCAGACCGAGGTTGCTGGCGATGAGCGGATCATGGTCTGGGATAGCGGCGGCCCTTCCGCTCCCCTGATCGTGTCCGAGGATCCCCTCGGGGCCGATCTGCTGGCCGTGGGTGGCGACTGGGTGATCTTCGAGCGGGATTCGAGACGGAACGTTCGTTACCGAGGATGCGGTGCAGATACATCCGAGTTTCTGCTTGCGGATGTGGCTGCCGTTGATCCCGTCATCATGGACATACGCACCGATGGAAGCGGGGCAGTGTACAAACAGGGCGACTCCCTGTACGTAACGTTCTTGGGAGGAGCCCCGAGCTGGCTCGCGGAATGGCCCGTCAATATCGCCGCGTCATCGCGCCCCCGCCCCTTCGCTCTTGGCCCCAACTATCCCAACCCGTTCAACCCCTCGACGCGCATCCGGTTCGCCCTGCCGAGCGCCGGACATGCTCGTCTGGATGTCTACGACGTCACCGGGCGCTGTGTTCGCACACTCGTTGATGGAACCGCGGCTCCTGGTACATACGAGGTTGTGTGGAATGGCGCCGACGCAAGCGGTAGGCAGGTTGGCAGCGGCACGTATCTGTACCGTGTGTCATTTGGCGGCCAGTCGCTCGTTGGTCGGATGACACTGCTGCGGTAGTATTCGGGGTGTTCTTGCAGGGGCTGCTCTCGGGCCGCCCCTGCTCGTCCTTCGCTAGTCCGCGAACGGAGACACCCCCATGGCCGATCTCACGCTCCCCCTCCCTCACGACGACGACCTGTACCACCGCTGGACGGCGCTGGCGCTCGTTGCGCGCCTTGGCGCCGGCGACGCCGCCCGCGCGACGTTCGACATCGATACGTGGCCCGCGGAACGCGCGCGTCGACGCGGGCTGCTGGCGGAAGTGCTCATCCCCGACTGGGAGCGGCCCGATCCGTGCGTCACCGTCACCGGCACGATTGAGCGAAACCTCGATGGCTCGCGCTGGACGATCCGCAAGGTGAGGTTTCAGTCGCTGGACGACTACTGGATCACGGCGCTGCTCTACGTCCCCGAGGGCGCCGAACCGGGCAAGACTCCGGCGATGCTGGTCGCGCAGGGGCACATCGAGGAGGCGAAGGCGTTCTCGGAGTACCACGGCATCTCCGAGGAGCTGTGCCGCCAAGGCATGGTCGTGCTCGCTTACGACCCGCCGGGGCAGGGCGAGCGGGTGATGAACTGGGACTGGCTCCGTAACCGGTACGACCTCGGCTGGGGCACCACCGAGCACGACGTGATGGGGGTGCAGGCGCTGCTGTGCGGCTGGCCGCTCGCCCGGGCGTGGGTGTGGGACGGCATGCGCGCGCTCGACGTCCTGCTCGATCAGCCGGAGGCCGATGCGTCGCGCGTCGGGATGTGCGGCGTCTCCGGCGGCGGGACGCAGACTACGTGGCTTCTCGCCGCGGACGACCGGCTCACGCACGCGTCGCCGGCGTGTTTCATCACCGGCTGGCGCGAGCAGTACGCGGTGAAACTCGGCGCCGACCCGGAGCAGCACCCGTTCCCGATCATGTCGTGGGGCTGGGATCAGGCCGACGTGCTCGCGTCGTTCGCGCCGAATCCGATCCTGCTCGCCGCCATCGTTGAGGATTTCTTCCCCATTGGAGGCACGCGGAACACGCACCGTATGCTCTGCGATCTGTACGAGAACATCGGCGCGCCAGGCGGCATCGCGCTGTCGGAAACGCCTGAGCTGGACCACGGTTACCACCCGCCGGTACGCGAGGCCACGGTGCGCTGGTTCTGTGAGCAGTTCGGCATCTCGTACGACGGTGCCGGCCCGGCGCGGGACATCCTCAGCCCGGACGAACTCCGCGTGACGTCGACGGGGCAACTCATTACGAGCGGCTTCCCGCGCACGCTGCACGACGTGATCGTCGAGACGGCTCCGGGGGCCGCAAGCGGCGATCTGTCATCGGAGGAGCGCAGGGCCGCGCTCCGCGAATTGCTCGCCATTCCGGGCGATCTGCCCGATGTTACGGTCAAGCAGGTTGACGCGGGCGAGTTTGACGGCCTCACGTACGAGCGCGTGCTCCTCACGCCGGAGCCGGGCATGGAGGTCCCCGTACTCGCCGTCCGCGCGGGACCTGAGCCCACCGGCGTTGTGATCCACCTGCACGAATTCGGCTGCGATACCGACTGGCGCCTGGCCGGTGGGTCGGTGCATGAGCTTGCCCGTGCCGGCTGGGAGGTCGTATCCGTCGACCCGCGTGGCACCGGGGCATGCCGCTCGCGCGTGGAGACCGACGACCAGTACACCGCGCGCTTTGGCACCGACCAGAACACGGCGTGGACATGGCAGATGCTCGACCGCCCGGTGTTCGGGCAGCGCGTCTTCGACGTGCTCCAGGCGGCGGCATGGGCGTTCGAGCGGCGTCCCGCCATCGCAACGGCGATCATTGGCAGCGGCGCGGGGGCGCACTGGGCGACGATCGCCGCGGCGCTCGACGAGGGGATCGAGCGGGCCGCTGCGGTCGGACCCATCGCGGAGTTCGTGTCGGTCGTACGTGGCCACAACACGACCTGGCCGACATCGGCGCTTGCGCCACGCATCCTGACGTGGGGCGATATGCCGGACGTCGCCAAGCTCATCTCTCCGCGCCCGCTGACGATCGTCGCGCCGGTGGACGAGATGCGCGCGCCCGTGTCGCTCGAGGACGTGGGGGAGGCCTACGGCGATCCCGCGGCTGGGCGGTGTGTCGTCGCGGCGGGTGAGCGGCCCGAGTCCGTGCGACCGGATTACGTCGGGCTGCTGGGATGACACGAGCGTAGTGCCAGGGGGGCGCGGTCCGTATCTTTACGGATTCGATACGTAGTGCCGCACACGCCCACGACGGAGTGACCCAGATGGCCGATCAACGCGTGGAAGCGCGTCTCCTGCGCGGATTCCGCGACTACCTTCCTGAAGACATGATACCGCGTCGCCGGATGCTCGACACGATCTCCGACGTGTTCGAGCGCCACGGCTTCTCGCCGCTGGGTACTCCCGCGCTGGAGTACTCCGAGGTCATACTCGGTAAGTACGGCGCGGACGCCGAGAAGCTGCTGTTCCGGTTCGAGGACAACGGCGGGCGCGACGTCTGCATGCGCTATGAGCTGACCGCGTCGCTTGCCCGAGTCGCGGCGCAGTACCAGCATCTGCCGAAGCCGCTCAAGGTCTACCAGGTCGGACCGGTCTGGCGCGCGGAGCGTCCCGGACAGGGGCGATTCCGCGAGTTCTACCAGTGCGACGTGGACATCATCGGATCCAGCAGTGTGCTCGCGGAATTCGAGTGCGTGCAGGTGGACTACGACGTGCTCAGTGCGCTGGACGTCGGCGGGTTCGTCATCCGCGTCAATAACCGACGGCTCCTCGACGCGCTGGCGATACTTCTCGGCATTGAGGAGATCGACCGCAAGCACGCGCTCGGGCGGACCATCGACAAACTGCCGAATCAGGGCGAGGACGTCGTGCGCGAGCTGCTCGCGAGCGAAGTCGGCCTCGACGACGGCGCGTCGGATCGCGTATTCGACTACCTCTCCATCGACGGGACGAACGCCGAGATCCTTGAGCGCGCCGCGGCATTCTTCGGCGATATCCCTGACGCGCTGGACGGCATCGAACAACTGCGATCGCTGCTGCGCTACTGCGAAGCGGGTGGCATCCCCGAGGGCGTCGTCCAGCTCGACATGAGCATCATCCGCGGGCTCGACTACTACACCGGTACCGTGTACGAGACGTTTCTTACGGAGATGCCACAGCTCGGAAGCGTGATGAGTGGCGGCCGCTACGATGGACTCGTGTCGGTCTTCACGGGGCAGGAAGTCCCGGCGGTTGGGATATCTGTCGGCATCGACCGGCTCCTCGCGGGATTGCGCGAACTCGGCCGGATCGATGCAGCGCCAAGCGTGTCGGACGTGCTCGTGACGATCTTCGACGACGATACGGCGGTCAACTCGGTCGCCGCCGCGACGGGACTGCGCGCGCTGGGCGTTCACGCGGAGGTGTCCGGTCAGGCGGGCAAGCTCGGCAAGCAGATGAAGTACGCCAATCGCCAGGGCATCCGCTGGGCGCTCATCATCGGCCCGGACGAGGCCACCGCCGGGACGATGCTCCTGCGCGACATGACGAGCGGCGACCAGCACACGTGCGCATCGGTTGAGGAAGCCGCTGGAACTATCAGAGCGTAAGGCGAATCGGCGGCGCGATCACGTGTAGGGGTGGGCCCCCGTGCCTACCCTGCGGCATCCTGGTGAGGCAGGCATTGCTGCCTGCCCGGGGTGACGCGGTCGCGTCAGACGCTATCCCGAAGCAAGGGATTCCTCGACCGCCGAGCCCAAGCGGGGCTCGCCGCTCGGAATGACATATCCCCGTGCGTTGGCGCCGCCGAACAGGGCAGCCACAGGGGGCCGCCCCTACATGATACCGCCCATCGTCAGCCCATCACCGGTAACGAGATGCCACGATCAGTGAGGTAGGCATTCCTGCCTGCCCGGGCTGACGCGCATCCTTCCTACACCAGCGCCGTCTTCCCGATGAGCGCCCGCGCCTCCGCGACGAGATCCCCATCCCGGCCGAAACGCGACGCCAGCACCTCATCGACCGCGCGCTCCTCGTAGAAGACGCGCAACGCGTCACCCAACAGGGGGCGACACCGCTCGATGGAGTCGGCCAGCAGGTCGGTGCAGAATACCGTGCGATCCAGAATGTAGTCCGGCTGTCGGTCGCCGAATGTCTGGTGGTACATGCCGAGCAGGTACTGGACATCCTCACGGTACTTCTTGTGCCGCTTCATCTCGGCGCCGGCCTGCCAGAGCAGCAGGCGGTCGCTATTGCGTGGAGCGTCGTAGCGCGGCGTCTTGCGCGGCAGGTCGCCGGGTTCCATGCTTTGTACAAAACGTCCGTAGCCCTCGGCGATGTCCACGCCCCACAGCGAGGTCGACGCGGCGCTGACGAATTCGTCGAACGGTCGCTCCTGCCCGGACCACATCGATTCGGCGGCGTAGAGCAGGGCGAGCCAGGATGCGTCCGGGCTCTCGGCGGGTGGATCGCCGCTCCGGAACTTCGTCCAGCTCGTCGCGATCACTCCAGCGATGCTATGCTCCTGCACGGCGCGCGTCCACATGGCGATATTCTCCGCGCGGCTTGCCAGCGGCGGGATGTCCTCGATCATGGTCGGGCCGGCGCCGCTGAACGCGCTCGCGCCCCACACGCGCATCCCGGCATCGAGGTACGACTGCATCATGTCGAGTGGGTGCCCGCCGTAGACCCAGTAGTTCAGGATCGACTTCTCGCCGAGCTGCCACGTCGCCCGGAGCTCGTCCTCGCTCAGCGTGCCGTGGGCGTTGCGCAGGATATCCTCCCACATCACCGGCTGCTTGCCGCACTCAACGACGTGGTCGATGCACGGGCCGACGCGATGCACGTAGCTCGACGCGTTTGAGTGCTCGCGGCAGACGTCGCACGAGCCGAGATCCCACGTTTCATCGGCGCCGATATGGAAGTACTCGTGCTCGGCGAAGCAATCGATCAGCTCCGACGCCATCGCGTTCCACAGCGGAAGCGACTCGTCGTTGCGTGGGCAGAACATGAATGGATGATCAGCCTCGCGGAGGCGGGCGTATCGCTCGTGCTTCAGGATGTAGTCCACGTGCCCGAGCGCCTGCAGCTTTGGGATAACCTTGATGCCGAGGGCGTCGCAGTAACGGCTGAGTTCGCGGAACTGCTCGCGCGTGTACGCCTCCGGAACCCCGACCTCCGGCGCGCACTCGTACCGGTACTTGTCCTCCACCTCAAGCAGGATCGCGTTGATGCGATACCGGCTGAGCATGGCGCAGAACTCAAGCAGGCGATCGAACTTCGGCTGGTAGCCCTTCAAGTCGAGGTGAATGCCGCGCAGGCTCATGGCCGGGCGATCGCGCACGGTTCCGCACGGCCATGAGCCGTCACACGCTTCGAGGAGCGCGACGTACGACATGAGCCCGTACCACAGGCCGGCCTCCGAGCTTGCCGACACCGATGCCGAATCGCCTGCGATCGACAAGACGTAGCCCTCGTCGTCGTCGGCGACGTTGGCGGCAGATGACGTTGCTACTCCGCCTGCCGTCGAAATCGATGCGGCGAACGTGTCGCCTGCCCGGGCTTCGATGCGTACACCGGGCATCATCTCGGCGAGGACGGCGAGTTTCTCGTCGCGCAGGCCGGTGATCGTGCAGGTGGTGAGTGTCGCGAAGTTGCATGTGCCGGGCGCGGTTTCGATGTCGCGGGGTCGGGGAACGATGTTCTCGAACATGAATGCTCCAGCTCGGAGTGGGCCGTCGATGCGTTGGCAACCAGTAAATGTAGCGGCTGCCGTGCGCCGGGCGTAGGGAGGTGGACGGCGCGTCAGTCCCATGCGTTGGTTCCCCATCCGCGGCTCCGTACCGTAGCGCGCGATACGGCGCAATCGCCGGCAGTTTCCATCCACATCTCCGCACTGACGGAGGAGGATCCCATCATGCAGCTTCCCGATGCCGCGCAAGAACGCATCGCGCTCGCGTACTACTACATCTGGTTCACGAAAGGCTGGTTCGACGGTTCGCAGACGCCCTCGCTCCGTCGCGCGATGGAGGATATCCATCCCGTCATCGGCGCGTAAGACTCGCACGACGAGGGGGTGATCGAGGCGCACATGGACCAGTGTGTCTCCGCTGGGCTGGACGCGCTCGCGGTCAGCTGGTTCTACGGGAAGCGCAATATCGGTGTCGATGGCCAGAAGACCGGCGCGTCGAATGACGACATCCTCGAATCGGTGATGAAGATCGGTAGCGAGCGCGGCCTGCGCATCTGCATCGATATGGAGGCCGCCAACTTGAAGGCCGACAGGCTGCACGCGGCCCTCAAGCAGTATCTGTCAACCTACAGCGGCGACCCGCGAGCGCTGCACGCTCGGGGTAAGCCGGTTGTGCTTTGCTGGTCGACGCAGAATCTCGGTCCCGACGGGTGGAAGGAAGTCACCGACGACCTCCGCGCCGATGGGCTCGACGGGTTCTACATCCCGTCCCAGCAGAACGACCCGGCCTACCTGAATTTCCTCGAAGCGCTTGAGTTCTACACGCCGCTTTCAACCACCGAGACGGTCATGGAGCAGTACACGAAGGCGCGCGCGGCGGTGGACGAGTGGAATCGCGAACATCCGGACGACGTGCCGAAGCGTTTCCACGGCACGCTCATGCCGGGCTTCGACGACCGGATGATTCCCGGGCGCATCGAGCGCGACGACTACGCCCACTACCGCTACCGGCGTGGCACAGAGTTCTTCTGGGAGACATTTGCCGCGGCGATGGCGTGTCGGCCGGAGTGGTTGCACGTGAACAGCTTCAACGAGCTCGCCGAGCACTCGCACATCGAGGCGACCGTCGAGGATGGAGATCGCTACCTGCGGCTCACGGCGCGGTTCATCGAGGAATTCAAGAAGGCAGTCTGGTAGCGCGCGAGGATGCGCGTAGGGGCGGTTCGCGAACCGCCCCTACCACACGTCGCACCCGCCGCCAACAGGCAGGGCAGCCACAGGGGGCTGCCCCTACGCAGTGTGCCGCCCTACCGTCAGTGGCGCACGGACGCGCGGCGTCCGCAGGACATACCTGTCTGCGCGTACCAGGACCAGGGCGACGGGCGGTCGCCCCTACCGCACGTCGCACCCGCCGCCAACAGGCAGGGCAGCCACAGGGGGCTGCCCCTACGCTCTCGTGTCCACCGGATCCGATTCTGTCGGCAGCTCGAAGGCGTGCTGGTAGGTGGGGTCTTGCTCCTGCTTCTTCTGTATGGCGGCGATCTCCCTCCACGCCGCGTACAGTCCGTTCGACGGAGTCGGCAGGTCGTGCTTGATCGCCTCGCGCAGCTTGCCGAGGTTATAGCACGGGACGGCGGCATACATGTGATGCTCGGTGTGGAAGTTCATGTGCCAATAGAGGAAGCGTAAGAACGGATTCAGTACGATAGACCGGCAGCACAGGCGGAAGTCCGGCACGTTGTCGCTCAGCCCCGCGTGCTGAGTGTTGTTGCAGAGGTATTGCAGCCACCCGCCGTAGAACGGGCCGAGGGTGATGAGGATCGGCACTATCCACTGGCCGCGCCAGATCGATATGCCGACGAGAAGGGCGTGACCCACGAGCAGTACCCGCGACCAGTTGAACAGCCTACGCCGCTCTTTCGGGTCCGACGACGGAAAGAGGGCATTCTCCCAATCGCCTTCGACTCTTCCGAGGCTGAGCCGGATCGCCCGCTTGAGCGTGTCGTACACACCACGCGGATTCACGATCGTGTACTTGAGAAACCCGCCGAGTGTCAGCGTCTGCGGTAGCACGACCTCCAGATCGTCCGGCGGGTGCAACGTGTACTTGTGATGCTCGGCGTGGCTCGCCCAGAATCCAACCTGGTCGTACCAGCCGATGAACGAGAAGATCCGCAAGAAGAACGCGTTTAGGAATCGTGATCTGAAAACGGAGCGATGGCATAGCTCGTGGAAACCGTTTATGAGGAACGCGTAGAACGTCCCGTGAAGGAACACCATCGCCACCGTCACCGGCCAGGGATACCGGCCCACGGTGTACCACGCGGCTGTTCCGGTGAGGGTCAACAACCCGAGGTAGCCAAGCGTCTGAAGGAGACCCTTCAGATCGCTCGGCTGATTGAGAGTTCCGAGGATTCTGCGGTCGATTGGGCTGCGATACCAGGCGATCCTTCGTGCCGCGCGTTCATTGCCCATGCCATGCGTGCCCCCTCCGGCTGGGCGACTACGGTACGACGGTCGCCGGAAGCTGTCAAGGAATCGCGGAGACAGTGGTGCACGGAAGCGTGGCGTTCGCCGGACACTCTGTGGCGCGGATATTCCTGTTTGCGCGTACTACCACCAGGGCGACCACCGGTCGCCCCCACACGGTAGGGCAGCCACAGGGGGCTGCCCCCTACGCTCCAAACGCGAACGGCACGATCCCGAACACCTCGACCGAATGCGACGCTTCCCCCGCCGTGATCGTCACCGTCGTCGGCTTCTCCGACGCGATGTGACCGCGCACGCCGTCGTCGTCGTCGACCATGTCGATATCGAGCGGCATCTCGCTGCTCTCGACACGAATCTCCGCCACACCGTCGAATCGCAGGTCGATAGCCCGCACGCGATGCGCCATGAGCCCCGACTCGTCCGCCCAGAGCACCGCTGCATCGGTAGCGCCCCAGTCGCCCGAGACCTCGCCCACGGCGTCATTGAATACGACGAGCCGGCCGTTCACGCCCACCGCGCACGCCTCGGGCGTACCACTGAGCTGCGCGGCGGGAGTTGCGCGCCGGCTCCGATCCCACGCGGAGTCGGGCATCAGCACGGTGAGCACCGGGTTGACGCGTTCACGGTCGAGGGCGGTACGCTGGTACAGGCACTGGCGCGTCACGTGCGCGTCGGTGAGCAGCATGTAGGTGGATGCGGTGAACTCGTCCATGTCCGGCTGCACGGCGTGGTTCGGCTTTCTCTGGTCCGTGACCTCGTAGGGATCGCCGTCGAGCGGGTTCACGATAAGCAGTCTCGCCTCGGGTTGCCGCGCCTGCATGGCGTTGCCGCCAACGAAATCGGTGATGCTCGATACCGCCCACGCGACGCCGTCCCGCGACGCCGTCTCGTGTACGTCCTGCGCGTGCCAGATGGGCGAGCCGACGACGTCGTCCGCGTAAGGCTGCACCCGGTCCCGCACGATGAGTTCGCCGGTGCGGGCGAGGAGCACCGTACGCTCGTGGTAGATCGGCATGTCATCGGGGCCACGGCACTCTGCGGCGATGAGCTGTGCGACGTTTCTGCCGGTGAGTCCGCGCGGCTGGTAGTCGCTCGGGCCGAAGCTGGCGACCTTCCCGCGTTTGCGCGGCCAATCGTCCGGATGGTAGTCGAGCCACGGCTCGCGCTCGCGCGACGCGAAGTAGATGTTGTGGTCCACCGGGAGCTTCTGGTCGTAGCCGTTGTCGTCCAGGAGCACGAGACCGTCAACCGAATAGTTGTCGATGGCGCCTATATCCATGTGATCGTGCCAGTACTGCCGCGCGAGATCGAACATGCAGTGCGGCGATTCGGCGTGTGTCCCGAGTCGGAGAATGCCCTTTTCCGGCGTGCGCTGACCGGGAGCCGGCGGCACCAGCGACCAGGACTCGTTCCGTATGAGGTCGTGCGTCGGCATCGTGCGGTGGGTGATAACCGGCTTCACCGGCGGCGGGATCGGGCGCACGTCCTCTTCGAGGTTGAGCAGCAGGTCGCGCCCTTCAGCGAGGTAGTACGCCGCCCACGCCACGTGCCACCAGGCGCGACGGGCGTACGAGCCGTTCTTCGCTCCCTCTCGCGTGGTGAGCGCGAGATTTCTCTCGAGCCACTCGTGATCGCGATACCAGCGGAATACACGCTCCGCCGCCCAGCGCGCACGGCCGCGTCGATCCGGTAGTGTGCCGCCTCCCTCGGGTGCCCGCGTCGCGATGAACGCCATCAGCCCGTACCACTCCGGCCAAAGCTCAGTGCTGTGCGAATCGCCAAAGCCCGGGATGAATCCGATTGGCGGGATATGCTCGATGCCACGGTCCATCCACGCGAGCGTGCGCGGGTCGCTCACGGCCCGGCTAAGCTCGCCGCGACGCTCCGCCCAGTGCAGGATGTGGCACTGCGCGAACGCTTCGTAGTTCGGCGCGCCTTCGATGTTCTCACCGAGTATCCACCACTCCCGCCAGACGGCCTCCGACTGTGCGGCGATGGTGTCCGATTCCGGCCGGTCGGGCCAGAGCCGTGCGATGACGTCTCCGAGGCTGGCCGTGGTGACGGCGTGGTTGAAGATCCGGAAGCCGGGTGTGCGGGTGTAGTGCGCTTCGACCGCGCCAGGCATGGCGCTGAACGCAACCCGGCTCAGGTGATCCTCGTCGGCGTCGGTGAGCCGGTGAACGCGGCGCAGGCCCGTCACGGCGTGCCAGAGCGCGTTCGCGCCGAACGCCATGACAGGACTCGGCATCCGGAGGTAGTCGCGGGCAGTGTCGAGGTGTTCCTCGTCGCCGGTCTCGTCGAAGAAATACACATGCGTCGCGGCGAGATAGGAGACGATGTCTCCCTGCAGAGCGAACCACCCGCGCTCCGCGGAGTTACCGATGACGCGGCGCACGTCCTCGTTCCGCGACGTGTCGCATATGGCGAGGGCGAAGTCACGCACTTCGTCGAGATAGGCCTGCATATACGTCTCCATTGCTGGGTTGGTCATGCGGTCAGCGATATCGAAGTGACACCGTTCGTGGTCACCACGTGCTCTTGGCGAGCCCCGGCCGCGTCGAATGTGACTCGCACTTCCGCTTCGCGCTCACTTGCCACGGTGCCCGTGAGCGTTCCCTCGCGCCACTGGAGATCGGCGTCTACGTTCATCGCCTCGGAAACGACCTCGATACCGGGCAGCGACACATGTTTGGCCCGGTGGA
>CAZEAI010000141.1:4505-11688 GCA_964510105.1 uncultured bacterium | reverse complement strand
CCACGAGGATGTTCATCAACCGCGTCAAAGCCATCGAAGAGCACACGCCCGATGTCGCGCTGCGGAACACGTCGGCAAAGGAGAAGAAGCAATTGCAGGAGCATCTGACGAACGCCATATCGCTCCTGCAGAGTCTGTTGCACGATCTACACTAGCACCCCGCGCGCTCCGCCCTCCCGGCGGCCTAATCGTTCCGCGCGTACATGTGCCCCTCTGCCTCGCCCAGAAGCAGATCGTGCGTGTCGAACAGCAACGCGGGTATGTCCAGCTTCTCCGGACACCGCGGCAGGCAGTCGCCGCACTTCGTACACGCCGTCGCCTGATTCCCCGGGAACCAGTGTCCACCGTGGCTGAACAGGTTGTACCGGTATTTCCCGAACTCCACCATGTCCAGCGCCCGCGCCATGTTGCGCAGCCGCAGCATTTCCGGGATGTGGATGCTCTCCGGGCACGGCGGACAATCGTAGCACAGCGTGCAGTACGTAGCGCCGAGCACGTTGCGGAATTCGTCCTCCAGCCCTGCGATCGCCGCGGCCTCGTCGGCCGTGAGCGCCCCGTCGTGCTGCACCGCGCCCATGTGCTCGTCGAACTGATCCGGAGTCGACGCGCCCAGGCTCAGCGTATGCACCCGCGGGTCCGCCAGGAGGAAGCGATGATTGAGCTGGATCGGGGTAAGCGGCGCCGTCATCCTGCGGAGTTTCGCCGGCGCGTTGAAGAGCTGCCCGCCCTTGTCCGTCGGCGAGATGATGAATACGCCCATATCCTTCGCGGTGGCCAACTCCACCGCAGGCAGGTTCCGCTGGTTGAAGTAGTAGTAGTGCAGATTCACCGACTCGAACTCGTCCGTAGCGATCGCCTCCATGATGACTTCCAGCGGGCCGTGAGTGGAAAAGCCCAGATGTCCGATTATCCCCTCGTCCATGGCCGCGCGAACTGCGTCCATGCAGCCGCCCTTCTTCAGCGTCGTCTCAAGGATCTCGCTGGTGTTGATGCCGTGTATGTCGAAGTTGTCGATGCGCGTGACCTTCATGCGCTCCAACGATTCGTCGATCTGCAGCCGCATCTCGTCGGCTGTCTCCGTCGGGCCGATCTTCGTCGTGATGACGAGATCCTCACGGGGAAGGTCAGGCATTGCCAGGCCCAGCAACCCCTCGCTCGTACCATACCCGCGAGCCGTCTCCAGGTGGTTGATGCCCAGCTCGACGGCGCGCAGCATCGTCTCGACCGCGTTGTCCTCCGACCCGTCGGGAATGCGCATCGCGCCGAACGTGAGAACGGACGTATTCAGTTCAGTCTTGCCAAAACGTCGATACAACATGGACGGACTTCCTTTCACTCGTTCCGTACCTGGAGCCACTGTGCTCAGTCACTCGGTGAGCTGGACGCAGACCGCACTACCGAATATAGCCATCCCGCTCGCGCACGCGGGACCTCATCCGCACACACGCATACAGCGCGTCCGGCCTGACGCACCCCGAAGGTCAGGGCGTCCTAGGCCTTGACCAACCCGTCCGAATCAGGGTATCAATCTTGACGACGTATCCTGGATTCAGACCCCGTATTGTCGAAGTTCACGTGATGTTCCCGCCGCTCGACGACAATCCGCGAGCGCGGGTGTGGCGAGTGACACTCGCGGGCCGGTGCCGCAGAATATGCTGGAAGTACCTTTGCAGGAAAAGGCCGTGTCCCGGCTGATCGATGTTGCCATGGGCGGCGTGCTCGGACCCGTTCAGGAGGACTTCGACGCTGTCCGCTCGCAGCTCGATGAAGTCCTCAGAGCCGAGATGCCCACGGCGGACGCCGTCAGCACGTACATCGCGAAAAACAAGGGCAAAGGCCTGCGGCCGGCGCTCGTACTCCTGGCCGCGCGCGCCATCGGACAGGTGACACCGGAAGTACGCACCGCGGCCGTCGGCATCGAGCTGCTTCAGGCATCTACCCTTCTTCACGACGACGTTATCGACGAGTCGCCGGTTCGCCGCGGGAAGCCTTCCATCAACGCTCGGTGGGGGAACGAAGTCGCCGTCCTCATGGGCGACGTGCTATTCACCCAGGCGCTCGCGCTGTTCGTCTCCACCGGCTCGCTCCAGGTCATGGATGCTGCCGCGCGCCAGACCCGCCTCCTGATCGAAGGCGAGATCTTTGCTCGCGACCTCCGCAACGCCCCGGATTTCTCCGAGGAATCGTACCTCGAAATCGTCCGAAGGAAGACCGGCGCCCTCATGTCGCTCGCATCGGAAATCGGGATAATCCTTGGTGGGGGAGACGAGTCCTGGACTACTCGGATGCGCGACTACGGCAGCAACGTCGGCGTCGCATTCCAGATCGTCGACGACATTCTCGACGTCAACGGCGATCCGCGCGTAGTCGGCAAGCCCACCGGGCAGGATGTGCGGGAAGGCACCGTCACGCTACCGCTCATCCTCGCACTGAAAGCGGCGCCGAACGGCGAGGCCGAGTCGATTCGCGAGATGATCCGCACCGGTGTGGCCAGCGACGAATCATGGAACGGCATCCGCACCTTCATCGAGCTGCATGACGGCATCGCGGCGGCGCAGGAAGTCGCTCGGCAGTTCTCGAGCCGCGCCCACGAGACGCTGAGAGAGTTGCCGAAGTCCCGCGCGCAAACGTCTATGACCCGCCTCCTCGACTACGTAGTCGAACGCCGTCTGTAGGCATCCATCCGCACCAGGAAACTCCCATGGCACGGATGTCGATCCGATCAATCCGCTATCGTCGCCCGAAGAACCCGACGTGGGACCTCGATCTCGAACGCGCCATCACGATCGACCCTCACCAGCCCGGCGGCGCATGGGATCTCCCCGCGCTCTTCGGCCGGGATGCACCCGTGCACGTGGAGATAGGGTTCGGCAAAGGACGGTTCATACTCGCCGCCGCCGAACAGTGGCCGGACTACAACTGGCTCGGCATCGAGTACGTGCAACCGTGCGTATCCCTCGTCGCCGAGCGCGCCGCACGCGCGGAACTCACTAACATCAGAATCATCCGCTGCCCGGCGGAGGACGTCGTCGCGGAGCACCTCACGGAAGAGTCCATCCATTCATACCACATCTATTTCCCCGACCCCTGGCCGAAGAAGCGCCACCACAAGCGCCGTCTCGTCAAGACGCCTTTCGTGTCGGAACTTCGACGTACCCTGATTCCCGGCGGCGAGCTGCACGTAGCAACCGACTACGCGGAGTATTTCGAGGAGATGATCCCGGC
The DNA here is from genome assembly GCA_964510105.1 of uncultured bacterium. Classification (GTDB taxonomy): domain Bacteria; phylum Latescibacterota; class MWCZ01; order MWCZ01; family MWCZ01; genus CAZWQW01. The sequence goes on along the minus strand of CAZEAI010000141.1, from coordinate 8,463 downwards.
CATCGAAGCCGCGGCGCTCACGCGGGCCGACGACGCGGACAGCGACGTCTGGAGGACGGCCTCGACCAACTTCGAAGACAAAGCGATCGAACGCGGAAGCGATATCCACCACGCGCTGTTCCGCAAGCTCTCTTAGCGACTTCCTCTCCCAACGAATCCCACCTCATCCAGATGCGGTTGGAACCACTTTCTCGCCACCACGGGTAGTGGTGCCGTACACGACTGCGCGCGATACAGGCGAACCCGCGCCCGTACTTGACCACGAATCGACCTGTCCGGAGAGGTGGAAACATGCCCGAAGTCGGAGATAGGGCGCCCGCATTCGCACTGGAAGATCAGAATGGCGTGACACACAACCTTGCCGACTGCGTCGGCAAATGGGTCGTGCTGTTCTTCTACCCGAAAGACAATACGCCCGGCTGTACGAAGGAAGCGTGTAGCTTCAATGAGAATCTCCCGAACGTGCAGGACAAGAACGCCTTCGTGTTCGGCGTCAGCGCTGACAGCGTGAGTTCGCACGTGCGCTTCGCGGAGAAGTTCAGCCTCGGATTCCCGCTCCTCTCCGACCCTGACAGAGAAGTCATCCAGGCATACGACGTCTGGAAGGAGAAGAACATGTACGGCAAGAAAAAGATGGGAATCGTAAGGACCACGTACCTGATCGATCCGGATGGCGTGATCGCCAATGTGTGGCGGAAGGTGAAGGTCGACGGCCACACGCAGCAGGTGCTCGACGAAATCGCGGCGTAGACTCATGGCTCTGCGGCGGGGCAATGCATCGAAGCGTTCCCCGCCGATGCCTACACGAGCCCGAACTCCTTCATACGACGCCAGAGCGTAACGCGACTGATCCCGAGGCTCTCCGCCGCCCGCGTGCGACTTCCGTCGAACCGATCCAGCGCCATTTGTATCGTCTCCTCGTTCACGATGCACTCCGTCGCCGGGGCGCCGGAGGGAGCGTGCAGCAAGTGCGCCGGCAGATGCTCGGGCTCGATAATGTCGCCATGGCTCCGAATCAGCGCGTACTCCATGGCTGCCTGAAGCTCTCGCACGTTTCCCGGCCACGCGTGATTCCGAAGAATGCTCAGGCTGTCCTCGCTCACCGCAGGCGCGCGGTCGTACCCGGAGCGCTCCACCATCCGGTCGAATATCGCGCCGATGAGAAGCGGCACGTCGTCCACCCGGTCTCGTAGCGGAGGCAGCAGAATAGGGAAGATGTTGAGCCGGTAGAACAGGTCCTCGCGGAACCGCTCCTCCGCGACTTCGTCCGCCAGGCTCCTGTTCGTGGCACTGATGAGCCGAACGTCGGCGACGCGCGGCTTCCCCTCGCCTACCCGTTCGTACGTTCGCTCCTGCAGGACTCTGAGCAATTTCACCTGCACCATCTGCGGCACTTCCGCGATCTCGTCGAGGAACAACGTCCCGCCCGAGGCAAGCTCGAAGCGCCCCGCGCGATCCGAGACAGCGCCGGTGAACGCCCCCTTCACGTGGCCGAACAACTCGCTTTCCAGCAGCCCCTCGGGGAGCGCGGCGCAGTTCACCGTGATCATCGGACCGTCGGCTCGGTCGCTGAGCTGGTGTATCGCGTTCGCCACGAGTTCCTTGCCCGTACCGGTCTCACCCTCGATCAGCACCGTCGCCTCGGTTCGCGCCACCTCACGGATGAGCGTGAACACCTGCTGCATCGGACGGCTCGCGCCGACGATGTTGCCCGGACCGCGTACCTGTTGCAGATCCGCGCGCAACCGATCCACCTCGGATTCGTCATGTAGCAGCAGGACAGCCCCCACAGCGGCGTCCGAGTCCTCCTCCCGCAGCGGCCGCACGTTGACGGTGAGCCGGCGCCGCCGAGATCCCACCGGCCGGATTCGTATCGACTCCGGCCCAATCGGCTCTCCAGACGTCAGCGCCCTGGCGACAACATCCACCTCCTGGTCGGCATATTCGCTCAGAACGCGGTCGACGCTGGCCTCGGCGAGCATGTCGCGCGCGGTGGTGGCGTCGATGCCGAGGATCGTTGCGACCGCATCGTTGCACTGGAAGATCAGCCCGTCGCAGTTCACGGCGATCACGCCGTCGCCCATGGCCTTGAAAATCTGCTCCAGATTGCGACGTCGAGCCATGCACGCTTCCAGCTCGTGCTCGTTTCCTGGTCCTGCGATATCGTTCAGTACCGTCATCGCCGATGTCTCGCCTCATTGCTCGGAGAAACTGCTGTTTCTGCTGTTTCCCACCGTTTCACGCGCGTCGCCTCGGACCCGGCGCGCCGTGCTCACATGCCCGCCACATGGCTCATAAGAACGTATGCAGGCGCATCGTGTTTCTGCAACACACAAGCGCGTCGCAGACCTGCCGATACTATCGACCCGCGCGGCGTGGCCCTTGCCGGGAACCATTTCCGTGGTATATTCGGTTTGTATTGTTGAGTTTGTTGACGTGTTTACTCATAAATATGGGCGGCGGACATGGTAGATCAGACTGCGCTGAAGTTCAACCAGGCCGGAATCATCGTGGCGCTGAGCGTCGCCTGGCTCATCGAAGCCCCGATCATCGTCGCGTTGACCGGAGCGGTCATGCTCATCGGATCGGCGCTGCCCGGGCTTGCGCTCTTCGTGCTGATCTACCGCACCGTGGTCAAGCCGCTCGGAATCGTGAAGCCCCGCCCTGTACCCGACCGTGAGGCGCCACACCGCTTCGCCCAGGCATTCGGAGGCATCGTCGTCGGAGCCGGATACGTCTCGCTGCTTACCGGCGCGACGGCGATCGGTTGGTCGCTGGTCCTACTCGTCGTGGCGCTGGCGCTTGTGAACGTGCTCGCGAACTTCTGCGCGGGTTGCATGATCTTCTACCAGCTTGAGCGCTTCGGCGTCATCCCCGCCCATAGCGAGGTATGAACATGTTCGACGCGAATATCGCCATACTGCTCGCCGTGATCGGCGTGGCCATCGCCGTCGCCGCCATAATGAGGCTGCACGCCTACAGAAGCGCCTCCAGCGGAGCGCACCGGTTCATCGACGTAAGGCGACCAACCCTCGTCTACTTCTGGACCCCCACCTGTGCCGCGTGCCGCTACTCGCAGACGCGGATCATCGACGAACTCGCCGGTTCGTTCGAGAGATCGGTCGATGTGGTGCGGGTGAACGCGCAGGAGAGGCCGGAAGAAGCACGCGCGTTCGGGATATTCACTGTACCGACTACGGTCGTGGTGGGAGCCGGCGGCAACGTTCACGCCGTCAACACCGGCCTCGTCGACGGCGCCACGCTCAGCGAGCAGATCGGCACACTCGATTCGCTCGATTCCACTGGGCTGTAGAGGCAGCTTGCCCGCGCCGTCAAATGGGTCTCGTAAGTGTCGTTCGCGAACGACCCTTTCACCCTCGATGAACGCCGACCCGCGTCACACCTCCGACCCCGGTAGCCCCGGGGCCGGGAATCTGTCGCACAGCGCGACCACTTCCTCACGCACTTCAGAGAGCACCGCGTCGTTCTCATGGTCGCGGACCACGCGATCTATCCACTCGGCGATCTGCACCATCTCCGTCTCAGTCATGCCACGCGACGTCGTGGCCGGCGTTCCCAACCGCAGCCCCGAAGGGTCGAACGGCTTGCGCGGATCGTCGGGAATCGTGTTGTAGTTCGTCTCCAGCCCCGCGAGATCCAGCGCCTGCGCAGCCTGCTTTCCGCTGATGCCCTTGTTCGTCACGTCGATGAGCATGAGGTGGTTATCGGTGCCACCTGAGACGATTTGGTAGTCCCGCTCCGTGAGGGCGCCGGCCAGCGTGCTCGCGTTCGTCACGACCTGCCGAGCGTACGCCTTGAACTCCGGCGTATTCGCCTCGGCGAGCGCAACGGCGATGGCTGCGGTCGTGTTGTTGTGCGGACCTCCCTGAAGCCCCGGGATGATCGCCCGGTCCACCTTCTTAGCGATATACTCGTCGTCCGTCATCACCATCGCCCC
>CAZEAI010000141.1:0-4405 GCA_964510105.1 uncultured bacterium | reverse complement strand
CCGTCGCCGTTCAGGTGATACGGCACGGAGTTGTAGTACGTGGCCGAGAAATTCGCCTTCCACCCGTGCGTAAGATGTCCACCGTGCGTGAGGTGCTGCCCCATGAACGTATCGCCGGGGTCGAGAAGCGCGAAATAGACCGCAAGGTTCGCCGGCGAGCCCGAGTACGGCTGCACGTTCACGTACTTCACGCCGAATACGTCGCGCGCCCGCTGCCGGGCCAGCTCCTCAAGCGGATCGACGTTCTGCTGCCCCTCGTAGTACCGCCTGCCGGGATACCCCTCGGAGTATTTGTTCGTGAACACCGAGGCGCTCGCTTCGCGCACCGCGTGGGAAACGTAGTTCTCGGAGGCGATCAGCCGGATCTTCTTCGCCTGGCGGCTCTCCTCCTGCTGAGCAAGTGACCAGACTTCCAGATCGACGGTGCGCAGATCCCGCATTCGAACAGCTCCTTCAGGGGACTCTTGTATGTCGGGTGTTTCAGTCAACGTGAGATAAGGAAAGGTACCGGAGCGAGGCGGCCAATGGCAATATCAGGCACGCACCGTCTACCTGCCCCGCATGCCCTTCCAGTCGTACGAGCCAAACGTCCCGAGCAGCGCGAACGTCAGGAAGTACGGCAGGTACAGAACTGCCGCGAGCGGATACACGCGTAGCAAGTTCCTCTCGCCGAAGTACCGCGCCGCGATGAGCAGGCTCACGCCGTCGAGCACGAACTTCGCGCCGAATGCGAGCCATGCCACCGGTTGGAGCGCGACCATTCCCACCAGAAGCGCCGCCATCCACACGTACGTCGCCGTCCCAACCACCGCCACGCTGGGAGTGATCTTCCCGACGCCGCTGAACATCCTGATCCGCTGGTGCCGGAACTCTCTGAACGATCCGGGCGGGTCCGTCCACACGAACGATTCGCGCTCGACGTTGTAGACGGCCCGGAATCCCGCTCCGACCGCGCGCTGCAGAAAGAGATGGTCGTCGCCGGAGAGCATCGTGCTCGCCGCGCCGAAGCCCCCCGCTTCTTCGAACACGCGGCGACGGTACGCGAAGCTCCGCCCCGTGCAGGTGATCGGCCAGCGCAGCCGTATGCCCGCCAACGCGAGGAACGCCTGCGAAAACGCCTCCAGCGCCAGCATACGGAAGAGCGGATTCGTCCGGTGTCCGTACGGGGAATACCCGGCGACCAGGTCCGCGTCGCCCAGAGTCGCCACCATGGACGCGATCCAACCGGGCTCCGGACGACAGTCGGCGTCCGTGGTGAGAATGAGGTCCTCCGGCGAGCGATCGTCGGCACTCGCGCGGATCGTCGAGGTGATGGCGTGCTTCTTCGGCGACCACCCCTCGGGCACATCGCGCTGATGGACGACGTGCGCCGCGCAGGGCATCTCGCCAACAAGCTTCTCGGCAAGGTCGCCGGTGCCGTCGTCGGAGCGGTCATCCACAATCCATAGCTCCCAGCGGTCGGACGGGAATCGCTGAGCGGAAAGCGCCCTGACAAGTGGGCCGAGATTGTCCCGTTCGTTGCGAGCCGGAACGATGACCGTCACAAACGGGACCGCAGCGCCACGAGTAACGCGATCTGAGCGCCTCAACCCGCCGAACCAGAGGAATACACTCGCGGCGGCGTAGAGCACGCCCACGATGATCAGAATGGCCGGCAGCGCCGACTCCAGGATGGCTGTCGTCATGCCGTAGAGGATACGCCACGCGGGCCGGCCGCATACAGGGGGCCGTCAGAACCGGTACGCAACAGACACTCCGCCCGGATACGGGGCCATGCGAACGGAGGAAGCCCGTTCGCCATCCTGCATACCGTCGTACCAATGGAAGACGACCGCGCTCACCGTGCTGCCCGCGGCCGCTCCGACGATGACGTCGCTCGTGTAGTGCCGATGGTCCGCGACCCGGCTCCACGCCGTGTACGCCGCCGCGCTGTAGAGAACGGCCGGAAGCGCGGTACGCCACACCACGCTCTTCGTGCGGCGCCACGTGTAGAGCGACGCGTACGTGGCGACCATGAAGCTGTTGGAGGCGTGTCCGCTGTAGAAGCTCTTCGACCTCGTCGAGGCACCCAGCGCCTTCGCGCCCTCGTAGTTGGGACGACGACGACCAATGATCGCCTTTGTCAGCGACGTACCGAACGCGTTCATGCTCGCTGCCATGATGTACCCGCGGGCGTGTGGTGCCGGGCCGTCGCCGTCGTGCGTGAACTGGATCGAGCCCAGAGCGCTACAGTGGGCCACTACGAGCATCCAGTCCGGCACTCGTTCGGTCGCGAGGTAGGGCCGCTGCTCCCCGCCCATGAGCGGTCGGTCGTCGTTGATCGGAAACGCTTCGAGGAGCGCGGTGCTCACGAGCAGGGATGCTGTCAGGCCGTATTCGCCGGTGGAGCCGACGAATTCCGATCCGAACGCTCGCACCGGCCCGGAAGTAGCCACGAGGAGCAGGAGGGCGAGCGCCGCTCGTACAGAAACACCGTGACCCGAACAGTTCGCCGGGCCACGGTGTTTCGTATTCGTTCCGATTCGTCCCATGGATGGAGTGCTACTTCTCCGTGAGCGCCCAGACCCCGTCCCAATCGGCGGCGATCTCCACGTTGCCGCTCTGAATCGACCCAATCCGCTCGATCATCATCTCCGACGTGGCATCGCCGTTCTCGGCATCGGCTTCCATCGCCATGCGGAACCGCACGATCGCCTGCTCCCACTTCTGCTCGCGGAGGTACGCCAGGCCGTCTTCATACCGATCCCGCACACTTGTCATCACGGGATTCAGTTCACCCTTCCGCGCGAGCAGCTCGTACACTGTCACGGGCTCGTCCCTGCCGACCACGATGGTGCGATCGAGCTCGCGAACCTCCACGTGATCTTTCGCCGCCTGGTAGGTCGACTCGCTGATCTGGGAGTAGATCCCGTACTGCTTGGCCGAGGATTCAAGACGCGCGGCTAGATTCACGCCGTCGCCCATCATCGTGTAGTCGAAACGAGTCCGCGAACCCATGTTCCCGACGACGCACTCGTCGCTGTTCAGACCGATGCGCTGGAGCAGTTTCTGACCCCATGTCTCTTCGTACTTCGGCCGGAGTTCGGCAAGTTTCTCCTGCATGGCGATCGTCGAGAGGCATGCGCGCGTCGCATGATCGGTGTACGCTATGGGAGCACCGAAGAACGCTATGATGGCATCACCCTCGAACTTGTCCACCGTCCCCTGATGGTCGATGATGATGTTGCACATCTCCGTCAGGTAGTCGTTGAGCAGTTCGACGAGCTGTGTCGCATTGAGCGCCTGTGAGATTGTCGAGAAGCCCTGCAAGTCGCTGAAGAAGGCCGTAATCTCGAAGTCATCGCCGCCGAGCTTCAACCCTTCCGGGTTGTCGGCGATCTGGGCCACAACCTCCGGCGCAAGGTAGTTAGCGAACGCGCCCTTGATGAACTTCTTCTCCTTCTCCTCGACGATGTAGTTGCGAACCGTGATGCCGAGATAGCTGAACACAACCACCGATACCGGCCCGTATACGTCGATCCACAGACCCGTTTTCGCGAAAAGCAGGACCGCTGTCGCTACGTACCCGCCGAGCATCACCACCATGATTCCGCCACCCGCCGTCGGCGAGAAACGCGGCACCGCCATTCCCATCACGGCCGCGAGCGCGAGGAGGATCAGCCAGTTAACCCACTGGCTCGGTCGATGGAGGAACTGATTCGTGATGATCTGGTTGAACATGTTCACATGCATGCCGACCATCGGATACCGCGGCTCGAACGGCGTCGGATTACGGTCATGTCCGCCCGTGGACGTGATCCCGTAGAACATCACCGTGTTGCGGAAGTCGGACGCGAATACCGGCTTACCGTCCACGACGATGGTGTAGAACACCAGCGGATGCGCTTCCGGCGGGATCACCCCTTCCTCCTCCACGAAGTGAAGCAGCGTGTAGAAATCGCTGGCGATATCCGTAGGACGCACCACGGCCTGCTCACGGGCAGACGCTTCGTCGATGTCCGGATTCGCCGCCATCAAACGCGCGGCATCCAGCGTTGTCAGACTATCGGCCATCTTGCGTATGCCGATGTCGGGCATGGCATTCACGATGGATTCCATGTCGAGGTTGTGCAGGAGCGTCTCATACACTGAGAGATAGTCCGCAACCACGTCTTCCGGCAGATCCTCCGGCATCACCCCGAAGTTGTTGAGGATCATGTCCTCGAAGCCCATGCCGTCGGCAATAAGCGGCTCCAACAGCGCGGCCTCGACGATCTGGAACACGTTCGAACCATATGCCTGCCGCGGGAAGTTCGCCGCGTCCGCTATGAGGTCGATGGCAACATCCGAAAGAAACGCGTACGCCTCGGGATCCTCGGAGTCGATTGTCGTGATGACCGCATTGAGCTGGTCGCCGTGGGTGCGG